>CAYMXO010000060.1:0-10488 GCA_964394445.1 uncultured Thiopseudomonas sp. | reverse complement strand
CCCTTGATCACCTCGTTACGCGGGTCGGACTCGCGATAGATGGCGTGACCAAAGCCCATGATCAGCTCCTTGCGGGCCATCATGGCTTTCAGCTCGGCAACGGCTTCGTCCGGAGTCTGGAAGCGGTCGATCAGGTCCATGGCTGCCTCGTTGGCACCGCCGTGCAGCGGACCACGCAGAGAACCGATGGCACCGGTGACACAGGAGTACAGGTCGGACAGGGTCGACGCACAGACACGCGCGGTAAAGGTGGAGGCGTTGAACTCGTGCTCTGCGTACAGGGTCAGCGATACGTTCATCACTTCACGGTGCAGCGCGCTGGGTGACTTGCCGTGCAGCAGCGCCAGGAAGTGGCTGCCCAGATCCGGCTCGTCGGTCACGCACTCGATGCGCTTGTTGTTGTGGCTGAAGTGGTACCAGTACAACAGCATGGCAGGCATGGACGCCAGCAGGCGGTCCGCCACATCCAGTTGCTGGTCAAAGCTCAGCTCGGGCTCCAGGGTACCCAGTACGGATACACCGGTACGCATCACGTCCATCGGGTGAGCACTGGCAGGAATGCGCTCCAGTACTTCCTTCAGGGGCTGCGGCAGGTCACGCATGCCTTTCAGGCGGGCGCTGTATGCATCCAGCTCGGCCTGGTTGGGCAGCTTGCCGTACCACAACAGATAGGCAACTTCTTCAAAGCTCTTGCAGTTCTTGGCCAGATCACGAACATCGTAACCACGGTAAGTCAGGCCGGCACCCTCTTTACCCACGGTACACAGAGCGGTTTGTCCGGCAATTTGACCGCGCAGACCCGCGCCGCTCAAAACTTTCTTTTTATCTTCAGCCATGAGTGTAGTCCTCTTAGGTTTTTATATTGACGCTTACTACTTCTTTATGTGTTCCGCAGAACAACTTCTTTCACATGCAGGCCGGCCTTGAGTCCAGACAACGTTCCTCAGGACGGCCTGCAATGCATCATGCTTTTACTTGCCTTTTTGCTGGGCAAACAGCGCATCCAGGCTTTGCTCGAATGCGTGGTAGTTGATGCGGTCGTACAGCTCCATGCGGGTTTGCATGGTATCCACCACATTTTGCTGGGTGCCGTCGCGACGGATTGCGGTGTAAACGTTTTCCGCCGCCTTGTTCATGGCACGGAAAGCCGACAGCGGGTACAGCACCAGCGATACGTCAACCGATGCCAGTTGCTCCGTGGTGTACAACGGGGTGGAACCAAACTCGGTGATGTTGGCCAGGATTGGCGCTTTCACCCGGTCGGCAAAGGTCTTGTACATGTCCAGTTCGGTGATGGCTTCCGGGAACACCATGTCGGCACCCGCCTCGATGCAGGCAGCGGCGCGGTCCAGTGCAGCGTTGAGGCCTTCAACCGCCAGCGCATCGGTACGCGCCATGATGACAAAGCTGTCATCGGTACGTGCGTCTACCGCCGCCTTGATGCGGTCAACCATTTCCTGCTGGGAAACGATTTCCTTGTTCGGGCGGTGACCACAGCGCTTGGCACCCACCTGGTCTTCAATATGAATGGCGGCAGCGCCAAACTTGCTCATTGACTTGACGGTACGCGCTACGTTGAATGCGGATGAACCAAAGCCGGTATCCACATCCACCAGCAGCGGCAGATCGCATACGTCGGTAATGCGGCGCACATCGGTCAGCACATCGTCCAGCGTGGAAATACCCAGATCCGGCAGACCCAGGGAACCGGCAGCGACACCGCCGCCGGACAGGTAAATTGCCTTGAAACCGGCACGCTGTGCCAGCAGCGCATGGTTGGCATTGATCGCGCCGACAACCTGCAGCGGACGTTCCTCGGCTACGGCATCACGGAATAGTTGACCTGGAGTTTTACGGCTCATAATTAACCTCGTACAGATAATGGAGTGCCATTGCTGGCCTGATAATGTCGTTCGACGTTGCGTCTGGATGTTGCGATATGCCGGCGCATCAGCAGCTCGGCCAGCTCGCCGTCGCCCTCGGCAATGGCGTCCAGAATGCGGTGATGTTCCTTGAAGGCCTGTTGCGGCCGGTTTGGCGTGGCGGAATATTGCAAGCGGTACATGCGCACCAGCTGATACAGCTCTTCGGTGAGCAGCTTGGCGAGCATTTCATTGCGGCTGCCGCGGATGATTTTGTAATGAAAGTCGTAATCGCCTTCCTGCTGGAAGTAATCAATGCCGGCCTGAAAGGCAGCATCGCGCTCGTGAGTCGCGAGAATTTCGCGCAGCTCTTCCACTTCCTGCCGCGTCATGCGTTCGGCCGCCAGACGACAAGCCAGGCTTTCGAGCGACTCACGAATTTCGTAAAGCTCGATCAGCTCTTTATGCGACAGGGATACGACCCGGGCACCCACATGGGGTACCCGCACCAGCAAACGCTGGCCTTCAAGGCGGTGAATGGCTTCGCGTAGCGGACCACGGCTGATGCCGTAGGTGCGGGCCAGTTCGGGTTCGGAAATTTTGCTGCCCGGTGCAATGCTGCCTGTAACAATCGCGGCCTGGATGGTGCGAAACACCTGCTCGGACAAGGTATGTCCCTCTCCAGCCTGATTGTCGACAGATTCAGCAGCTATTTGCAACATATTGTTAACACCTGAGCACACAATTGGCAGTAAATTTACGGAAACCCCGCAACAGTGTCAACACACCCACATGGATTGTTGACAATATTGCCACCAAGGTCGTACACACCCGGAATACGCAGAACCTTTCGGATGCATCTGCACTCTTATTTTTCAGCGTAAACAATTGCAGGCAAACAAAGCGGAGTCAGCGCGGTTTGGCAGGTGACGTTCGCGCAAAAGCATCCATATCACACTTAAAAAGACAGATTTTTCCATGTACACTGCGCAAGCTGTCGCTCCGGACTGCCTCTTCTGGAGGTCCGGCGCCGGTTCTGCTTTACCCCCGATTTATCACCAGGAGTTCCATAGAGTGTTCCAGAGTTTTTCGCGCATTCTGTTTCCCCTGCTGGGCGGACTTTTCATGACAGGTATCGCCACTGCAACCCCCTATGCCGACAAACAGGTTTTCGGCCTGCACGAACAGGTATACCTGACCGATCTGGGCGTAGGCCTTGAAGCCAAGCTGGATACAGGGGCCACCACGTCATCCCTGAGCGCCCGCAACATCAAGCGTTTCAAGCGTAACGGCGAATCCTGGGTGCGTTTCCAGCTGGCCTGGGAAAAAGCACCGGAGCAGGTGTATGAGCTGCCTTTGGCGCGGGTGTCACGCATTAAAAGACGCGCCGATGACTTTGATGCAGAAGAAGAAAAAACCTACAGCGCCCGCCCGGTCATCGAGCTGACCTTGCAGATGGGCGAGCGTCAGCAGCAAATTGAAGTGAACCTTACCGACCGCAGTGCGTTCCAATACCCTTTCTTGCTGGGTGCGCGCGGCCTCAAGGCCCTTGGCGCCATTGTTGACCCGGCCCTCAGCATGACAGCCGGTAAACCGCTCCTGACCCAACCCGACAACAGTCTGTCCGAGTAATTATTCATGCGTTCACTGAACCTGCACCTAAAAGTACTGATCGCCGCGCTGGTCGGCCTTGGTGTGCTGATTACCGCCTACCAGATTCTGGTGCTCAAGATTCCGGTCACCGAACACGAGACCGACAACCTGTGGAACATTGATGCCAAGGTCGAGTTTCATGCCACCGGTAACGCGCCGGTCAAGCTGCAGATGTATGTCCCGCCGCTCGGTGACAACTACACCAGCCTGAATGAAAGTTTTATTTCGAAAAACTACGGCGTCAGCGTCAACCGCCAGGATGACAACCGCCTGATCACCTGGTCGGCACGCCGCAATACCGGCAAGCAGACCCTGTATTACCGCATGGTTCTGACCACCCGCTATGGTGCCGACCAGCCCAAGCCGAAAGGGCCCACCTTCCGTGAAAGCCTTCCCGTTGAGGGCATGGAAAAAATTGCCGCTGAAGCCCTGCTCGCCCCCATCCGCCAGCATTCGGCCGATGTGGAAACCTTCATCAGCGAAACCATCAAGCGCGTCAACGACAGGAGCGACGACAACAGCAAGCTGCTTCTGGGTGGCAACCCGACCCCGGAACGCATGGCCGACGTGATTGATCTGGTCCTGTCGATTGCCAAGGTACCCATGCAGCGCCTGTACACCCTGCGCCTCGATGACGGAACCGGACAGGAACCGGAGCTGTGGATTCGCAGCTTCAACGGCAAAAAATGGCTCTACTTCAACCCGCAAACCGGACAGCAGGGTCTGCCGTCCGACCGCCTGATCTGGTGGTACGGCAACGAGCCGCTGTTCAACCTGGAAGGCGGTAGCCGCCCGCAGGTGACCTTCACCATCAACAGCAGTGAAATCAACGCGATTCGGCTGGCCCAGCTGACCGGCAGCGCCAGCAGTGCTACCAGCTTCCTCGATTATTCCCTCTACGGCCTGCCGCTGAGCACACAACAGACCTACCAGCTGATGATCATGATCCCGATCGGTGTTCTGGTGATTCTGATCCTGCGCAACCTGGGCGGCCTGCAAACCCTGGGCACCTTTACCCCGGTGCTGATCGCCCTCGCCTTTCGCGAAACCCAGCTGGGCTTCGGCATCCTGCTGTTCAGCCTGATCACCGCACTGGGTCTGTCGTTGCGTTCCTATCTGGAGCATCTGAAGCTGCAGATGTTGCCGCGACTGTCCGTAGTGCTGACCTTTGTTGTCGTACTGATTGCCGTCATCAGCCTGTTCAGCCACAAGCTGGGGCTGGAGCGCGGCCTGTCGATCAGCCTGTTTCCGATGGTAATCCTGACCATGACCATCGAGCGCTTGTCGATTACCTGGGAAGAGCGTGGTGGCGGTACGGCCTTCAAGGTGGCCGTTGGTACCCTGTTTGCCGCAACCCTGGCCCACTACCTGATGAGCATTCAGGAGCTGAACTATTTTGTCTTTACCTTCCCCGGCGTACTGCTGGTGATGGTTGGCTTCATGCTGGCGATGGGCCGCTACCGCGGCTACCGCCTGACCGAGCTGTTCCGCTTCAAGGCATTTCTGAAGGACTGATCCCATGTTCGGCTTGATCAAAACCTGGCGCGAGCTGGAAGCCAAAGGCATCATGGGCATCAACCGCCGCAATGCCGACTATGTGCTCAAATACAACAAGCGCAGCCTGTACCCTGTGGTCGATGACAAAATCCTGACCAAGGAGCGCGCGCTGGCCAACGGCATCAATGTACCGGAGATGTACGGCATCATTGAAACCGAAAAAGACATCAGCAAGCTGGAACAGATCCTTGCCGGCCATGATGACTTCGTTATCAAGCCGGCACAGGGTGCCGGCGGTGACGGCATCCTGGTGGTTGCCGACCGTTTCGAGGGGCGTTACAAAACGGTTTCCGGCAAAATCATCAGCCACGATGAAATCGAGTATCAGGTCTCCAACATCCTGACCGGGCTCTATTCACTTGGCGGCGGACGCGACCGCGCCCTGATCGAATACCGCGTCACCCCCGATCCGGTTTTCAAAAGCATCAGCTATGAGGGCGTGCCGGACATCCGCCTGATCGTCCTGATGGGCTACCCGATCATGGGCATGTTGCGCCTGCCGACCCGGCAGTCCGGCGGCAAGGCCAACCTGCACCAGGGCGCCATCGGTGTCGGTGTCGACCTGGCCACCGGCATCACCCTGCAGGGTACCTGGCTGAACAACATCATCAACAAGCATCCGGATACCACCCAGCCGGTAGCCGGCGTCCAGCTGCCATTCTGGCAACAGTTCATGGAGCTGGGAGCGGGCTGTTACGAGCTGTGCGGGCTGGGCTATATCGGTGTGGACATGGTACTTGACCAGGAAAAAGGGCCGCTGATTCTTGAGCTCAACGCCCGTCCTGGCCTGAACATCCAGATTGCCAACAACGCCGGCCTGACACCCCGCGCCCACGCCATCGAAGAGCATGTGGCCCGGCTGAAAAAAGAGCAACGCAGTGAAACACCCGCAGAGCGTGTCGCTCTGGTACAAAAACTCTTTGCCGCAAACTGAGCACTGATGGACGAACCACAATCCGGGCTTTACGCACTCCCCTGGCAGGCCGACATCAGCCTGCGTTTTTCTTCCTTTCACGCTGCGCCGGGCGCCATTCTACTGGACAGTGGACAACCGGCCCCGGACAGCCCGGCACGTTTCGATATCGCCAGCGCCTGGCCACTGGCGCAAATCAGCCCGCAAGAGCCAGAGACCGCGGGCAGCTTCCTGACCCGCGCCCGCCAGCTGCTACAGTCGCTGCCCGCTCCCGATTGCAGCAACAACGAGCTGCCATTCAGCGGCGGCCTGCTCGGCTATCTTGGCTACCATTTTGGCCGGACTTCTGGTCGCCACCCGTCCAACCTGTCAGGCGCGCAGATTGGCCTGTATGACTGGGCGCTGATCAACGACCACCAACAGCAGCAGAGCTGGCTGTTCTGCCACCCGCAAATGGACGCCGAACGCCGGGCGTTTCTATTGCAACTGCTACACGACGGCAATCCCCCCGCACGCGACGACTTTAGCCTGCTGCAGGCATTCCGGCCGCTGATTGACCGCGAACAATACCGCCACGGCATCGCGCAAATCCATGCAGCCATTGAGCGTGGCGAGTGCCGACAGGTCAACTATACGCAGCGCTTCAGCAGCAGCTACCGGGGCGACCCCTGGACCGCCTACCGGACGCTGCGCCGTTACTGCCCTACCCCCTACGCCGGCTTTGTCCGCCTTGGTCCTGACGACGCCATCCTTAGCGCGTCACCGGAACGCTTTATCGGTGCCCGCAATGGTCTGGTCGAGGCCCGCCCCATCAAGGGAACCCGCCGCCGCGGCAGCACCGCGGCCGAAGACCGGGCACTGGCCGACGAGCTGCTGGCCAGCAGCAAGGACAGGGCCGAAAACCTGATGATTGTCGAGCTGCAAAAAGACGAACTGAAGCCCCTGTGTGACGACATTCGCACACCGCAGCTGCTGGCGCTGGAGAGCTACCCCAACGTGCATCATCTGGTCAGCTGTGTGCAGGGCCGGCTCAAACCTGGTAAAGATCCACTGGATCTGTTGCAGCACTGTTTTCCCGGTGCCTCCATCAGTGGCACACCGAAAGAACCCGTGCTCGGGCTGATTGACCGGCTGGAGGCCTCGGCCCGGGAAATCTATTGTGGCAGCCTGTTTTACCTGGACAGTCGCGGCAACTTTGACAGTTCGGTGTGCATCCGCACCCTGCTGGCACAGGATGGCAACATCCACTGCTGGGGTGGCGGCGGCATTACCCGTGCCTCCGACTGGCAGGACGAGTATCGAGAGTCTGTCGACAAGGTGCAGATCCTGATGCGGGCACTGCAACAAGAGCACGGCACGTCTGGCGGACATGGTTGAAGGGGCTGGCGCCTGAAAAGCAGCCTGTCCGGCCTGCCCGCCAGTTTGTACGCGCGGCTTCAGCCGCGACCGGAGCACGATACGTGCGTAGCGGATGCCCGTTACATCCAACGGAACACATGGGCCGCACATTCCACGGTCCCCGTAGCGGAGAGCTGTGCCCTCCATGGCGACCACAGGTCGCCGCTACAGGCCAATACGCCGCGACCGGAGTTCGGATATGAATGCAACAGATACCCGTTACATCTGTCGCGGCTGAAGCCGCGCCTACAGGGTGTTTTCATCACCTCTGTACGGTGCTTCTTTCTGGCAAAACCGGACTCCTGTAGCAGACCGGTGCTTCACCAGTTTATTTAAACTGCCAACCGCACTACCATTGGCGCTCAAAAATTGCCAAGGAGCTCCCCATGAGCCTGATATTCGTTGCCATTCTTGTCATTGCGGCCCTGTTCATTGTCTGGGGTGTCGGGCTGTATAACGCTCTGGTTCGTCTCAAACACGGTGTCAGCAAAGCCTGGGCCAATATCGATGTACTGCTCAAGCAGCGCCACGAAGAACTGCCCAAGCTGGTGGAAACCTGCAAACAATACATGCAATACGAGCAATCGGTGCTGGAATCCGTCATCAGCGCCCGCAACGCCGTGCACACCGCCAAGGAAGCCCACGACATGGGCGCTCTGGGCCAGGCGGAAACCGGACTGCGCGCCGGTCTCGGCAAACTGTTTGCGTTGGCAGAAAACTACCCGGAACTGAAAGCCAACGAAAACTTCCAGTTTCTTCAACAACGCATCGCCAGCCTGGAAAGCGCCATTGCCGATCGCCGTGAGCTGTACAACGAAGCCGTCAACCTGAACAACGTACGCATCGAGCAGTTTCCCGATGTGCTGATAGCCCGCTGGTTTGGCTTCAAGGCGGCAGAACTTCTGCGCTTTTCCGAAGCAGAAACGGCCGACGTCAACATTCGCGAGCTGTTTGGTTAAGCATGGACTGGCTTGGACTGACAGTCACACTGGCCATTACCGGCGGCATGACCGCTGGTGGCGGCTGGTGGTTTGTCAACTGTCAGCGCCAGGCCCGCTTCATGCTCGACACCCCCACCTCGAAAATCCGCTCTGCGGCCCAGGGCTATGTCGAGCTGTATGGCCTGCTAAGTGGGCACGGCTCTTCACTCAATGCGCCGTTAACCGGCGAGCCATGCCTCTGGTGGAACTACCGGATTGAAGAGTATCAGCGCAGCGGCAACAACAAACACCACAACTGGCGCACGCTGGAAAGCAGGCGCAGCGATGCCCTGCTGCGGCTCGAAGACAGCACCGGTCATTGTCTGATCGACCCGGCCGGTGCCAACGTAATGCCGGTGAGCCGGCAGGTCTGGTATG
Organism: uncultured Thiopseudomonas sp.; assembly: GCA_964394445.1. Lineage (GTDB taxonomy): Bacteria > Pseudomonadota > Gammaproteobacteria > Pseudomonadales > Pseudomonadaceae > Thiopseudomonas. The sequence continues at coordinate 1,747 of CAYMXO010000060.1, read as the reverse complement.
GCAACCTTCGTCACCCGCTAAACGGTCAACCGCAACACTGGCTCAGTGCCGCACTGCTGGGCCGTCGTCGCTACCGCTACACCGAGGAACGCCTGCATGCCGGTGAACCCCTCTACGCCATTGGCCATTTCTATTCACGCGGTGGCGGGCATCAGGTGGTAGACCTCGATCACATGCAGTCGACCATTATTCGGGAATGGAAGCAGGATTTTCCCGCCCTGTTAAAACGCTTTGACCGCAACGGTGACGGCCAGTTTGATGACAGGGAGTGGAACAATGTCCGCAGGGCCGCACTACGGCAAGCCAAAGAACAGCAACAACAGCTGATTCGCGCCCCGCTCGGCCACTACATGCGCAAACCCGACGAAAATCAGCCCTTTATCCTGTCCAGTCATGGCGAAGATGAGCTCGCACGCCGGTTGCGCTGGAAAAGCCTGGGGGGAGCCCTGCTGTGCATCGCCGGCGCATTGGCCACAGCGCATGTACTCAATTCCATCTAACCACAAGCAATGCCCATGATCGCTGCTGTAGCCCTGCAGGAGCGTGCAGGAGCCACTTCAGTGGCGAACAATATCTCGAACCCGCTCGCCCCGGTTCGCGGCCGAAGACGCCCCTACAGAAAGCAGAAGGCTGAAAGCAGAAAGAAAAACTTACCCGTCAATCCATGCCTGCTCAGGGTTATTGGGCATCCAGCCTTTGCTGCAGGCGGTCTGTGGCGCGGGTGACCTGCAGGCGAAATGCGGTTATTTCTTCTCCCAGCTGACGCTGGCGTTTGCGGTCTGCTTCTACCTGCTGCGCCAGCTTCAATACAGACTCCTGCAGCTGGCCATGGCGCTCATCCAACTGTTCAAGTGGCTCCAGGCTGCTGCGCATCAATGCCAACCCTGAGGTGAGCGTGTCCAGCTGTTCTTGTTCAGCCTGCCACCGGGTCTGCCATTCCAGCAACGAGCTGGTCAGCTCGAGGGCCAGTGCTGAAAGCGCTTCGTCCTGCTCGGCAAGCTCTTTTTCCTGCTTTAGCTGTCGCTCCTGCAACTTCTGTTGAGCCGCATCCAGCGCCAGTGCGGCCTGCTCCACCGCCTGTGACTGTTCATCCAGTTGCCGGCCCAGACGCGGCAGCTGCCGCTGCAGCTCCGCCTGTCCGCCCTGCAAGGCCTTGATATTGCTTGATGCAGTATCCAGTCCGCCCAGCTCATCGCGCAGCCCCGCCAACTGAACGGCCAACCCCTGCACCCGTCCCTGCAGCGCAGCCAGGCCAGCAGTCCGCTCATCCAGTTGCAGCAACTGTTGCAACGATTCCTCGCCAAGGCCGGCAAAACTTTCCTGGGTTGCAACCAGCTGCTCCTGCAGGCTTTGCAACTGTTGCTGGTAATACCAGTGCATGACCAACCCGGCCAGCATCAGAAATACCAACGCGAACCAAAGACCTGCCACCCGTATTCCAGCCTTGTTCAGTCCCCGGGCTTCAATCCTGATTTCAGGCATGTCGGTCTCCGCTCTCGTATTTTCCATCATGCTTCTCTCGGTTTGCTTCAGGCGTCCAAACATTTACCAAGGACGTGTGTTATTGGCGAACATATCCAAATTTGGAATCAACATATAAAAAACAATTACTTTATAGCATAAGAAAAGCTTGTTACTGTGCCGTTCGTTTCACTGACAGACCCAGGGATAGTTTTATGTATCTGTACGACTCGTATGACCAGCAACTCGTTCAGGAGCGCGTTGCCCAGTACCGCGACCAGACCCG
>CAYMXO010000059.1:0-10490 GCA_964394445.1 uncultured Thiopseudomonas sp. | reverse complement strand
GGCAGACTTTTTTCTGGCAAGGGCCCGAAGCCAATACTTCAGTATTGGTTACCTTGACAGCAGTTGGTCTGCAGTCTGCAAGCCGGTTAATCCAGATCAACGAAGCGTTAAAACCATAAAAATAAAACGGCTATTTCAGTTATAATTAATCATGTCGTTAATAACTGGAGGCTTTATATGTACTACATCGATTTGCCCAGTCCTGAAGAAATTGGCGCGCTGAACCTGACCCGTTCGGATGCCTGTGTATCCATTTATCTGCCGACAACACCCAAGACCCAGCAGGCCGAGATCAGCCGCATTGCACTGGGCAACCTGCTCAAGCAAGCTGTTACACAGCTGGAACAAGCTGACTTTGACAAGCGTCGCATTATCTCGTTGCGCGAGCAGTTCGATGACCTGCTGGAAGACGATGACTTTTGGGCATTTCAGGCCAACAGCCTGGCCATTCTGGCCACACCCGAGTCCATCCGCACGTACCGGCTGGCCAACAAACTCAGCGAGATCGTTGAAGTATCGGACCGCTTCCACCTCAAGCCCCTGCTGCGGGCTGTGACCTTCCCGCATTCTGCCTACGTGCTGGCGTTGTCGGAGAGCGCGTCACGTCTGGTAGAGGTTTCCGCCGACTTGCCAGCCCAGGAAGTGCAAGTACCAGGCATGCCGGCCAACGCGGCAGAAGCTGCAGGTGTAACCAGCAATAGAAACTTTGGCGGCACCGGCCATCGTCAGGGGTCACAGGGACAAAACTTCCACCTGACCCGTTATGTACGCAAGGTCGATGCAGCATTGCGCCCACTGCTGCAAGGCTCGGACATGCCACTGATTCTGGCCATGCCCAGGCCACTGGAAAACCTGTTCCGCTCGCTCAGCTCAATCGAGGCCGTAGAAGAAGCCATTAGCGGCAACCCAGAGCGGATGACTGAAGCCGAACTGGCCAGTGCTGCACGTCCGGTGCTGGACAGCCATTACGCCGGCCAGATACAGGATTTCCACCGGCTGTTTGAGCAGCGAACCGGCCAGCAGCGCACCACCACCGATATCTCCACTGCCGCCCGCCTGGCCACCTTTGGCGGCATTGACCGCATGCTGGTGGACATGGACGGAGTAGTGGACGGTTTCGTGGATGACGAAACCGGTGAAGTTACTCTCGGCACCGGGGGCGATGCAAAAAACTACGGTATCGTGGACGAGATTGCCAGCCGTGCCTTGCGTACAGGCGCAAAGGTAATGGCGGTGCACAAAGCGGACATTCCTGGCGCGGGAGACCTGGCGGTGATCGCCCGTTATCCGCTGTAAGCCGAAGCGGTACCGAGGAAAGCAGGCCATGGCGATTGTCACGGCCTGTTTGTTGAAACAAACGTATCCTTATTACCCAGCCACGCCGAGAAACATCAAAAATCACACTGACACCAGCAGAAACAATAAAGCCCTGTAAATACAGGGCTTTCAAATCTTAAGCAGCGCGTTCCAGGGCAGTCTGAGACTGTACGAAACGATGAAATGGTGCCCGAAGCCGGAATCGAACCGGCACGAAGGTTACCCTTCGAGGGATTTTAAGTCCCTTGCGTCTACCTATTCCGCCATTCGGGCTGAATGACATGGCTGCCCAGCGTGCCGGGCAGGCGCAAAAATATATAGGGTTTGACCGCCAACTTCAAGCTGCTTTGCCCACAACGCCCAACCTGCTGTTTATCCACTCTTTTACGGAAGCTGGATGAACCTTGTCAAAGCTATGCAGTCTGAGCCTTGTACGCCCTTTTCTGCAGTCGCATCACTGTATTCTTTTTGCCTGCAAGGACAGTTTACTTACGTATGCAAAAGGGTAATATATGTGCTTAGTCAGTCAGCAACCCTTGCTGACTGCTTTCCGTGGAAACCCAACTCTATATAGGGGAAAAAAATGAAAACAGCTCTGAAACTCTCTGCCCTGGCTCTGGCCGGCGTACTGGCTACCGGTTGCTCCCTGACCAAAGAAGCTGATGCCCGCATCACTGCATCCGAAGATGCCGCTGCCCGCGCCCAGGCCCGTGCTGACGAAGCGTACAACAAGGCCAACGAAGCCCTGTCCGCTGCCCAGCGCGCTCAGCAGACCGCTGACGAAGCCAACGAGCGTGCCCTGCGCATGCTGGAAAAAGCAAGCCGCAAGTAATTGCGACTGGCAAAAAAGCCGACCCTTGGGTCGGCTTTTTTATGCGTGCACAAAACACTTAATCACTTTTTTTGCCATGGATACGCTGCAACAGCTCAGCCTCTGACTGTGACAGGCCGCAAGCATGCTGCAAATCTTCAGTGGTCGCACCCAGCCCTACAAGGCGGGCAGCTTCCATGAATGACAGGCTACCCGGATCACGCTGCTCCAGCTGCAGCAGCTTGTCCGGCATGGGAGCGAACTGCTCACGCAACTCGTGCAATTCCTGCCCCATTTGCATGCTGCCGGACAGATAGTTGTCGAGTCGGTGCGCAAGGCTTTTCAGCTGTTGTTCATGCTTGTGTTCCAGCTGCTCCAGCTGTTTGCGCAACGCCAGCAGCTGTTTGCCCTGATGATAGGCAACATGGCCGGCCAGCGCAGCAACCAGCAGGACGGGCACAAGCAGTACGTATTCCATCAGAGGCTATCCAGCTCCGCCCATTCCTGGTCGGTCATCATTTTTTCCAGATCGACAAGAATTAGCAGCTCGTCATTTTTGTTGCAAACGCCCTGGATAAACCTGGCGGCTTCTTCATTGCCGACATTCGGGGTCGTCTCGATCTCGGACTGGCGCAAGTAAACCACCTCGGCCACACTGTCGACCAGAATGCCCACCACCTGTTTGTCCGCCTCAATGATGACGATACGGGTGTTGTCGGTCACATCTGCCGATGGCAGACCAAACCGCTGACGGGTGTCGATGACAGTGACCACGTTGCCGCGCAGGTTGATGATACCCAGAACATAGGCTGGCGCACCGGGTACCGGGGCGATCTCGGAGTAACGCAAGACTTCCTGAACCTGCATGACATTAATGCCATAGGTTTCGTCTTCCAGACGGAAAGTTACCCATTGCAGAATGGAATCATCGGAGCTGCTTGCAGATGTATTGCTCATTCACTTCTACCTTGTTTCAAAGCGGCCGCTTTGAATAACCGGCCTTAGTATTGTTGGTTATCGGCAGTTTGTACAGCCGCTTGAAAGCAATCACGGGATTTGCCGGACCCTTTCTCTTTCGTTCACCAGTTGCGCCAGCGCCTGCACGTCCAGCAAAGCGCACATGTGTTCAATCACCGTACCGGCCAGCCACTGCCGCTCGGCCCGCCGGGTACGCCACTTGACCGCCTCCGGTTGCAAACGGATCGACTGGTGCACGGCATTGACTGCCAACCCCCACGAGTGGCCATCAATGGAAATGACAAAACGGAAGCTGTCGCGCAACTTGTGGCTATAGCGCTCCGGCATCACCCAGCGTGCCGTATCCAGCACTCGCAAATTGCCGGCCGGCGTCGGCATGACACCAATAAACCAGTCGGGCTGGGCAAAGATCGGCGTGATTTCATCACCCTCCAGCGGATAAATACTGCCAAGACACACCAGGGGCACCGCCAGCTTCAAGCCTGCCACATCAAACAACAGGCACTCAAACGGCTGCCCTGCCCAACCCGGGCTGTCTGTCACGGCTGCCAGTGGCGTATCGTTTTTCCTGTCTGCTGTCAGCTCCCGGGTTGTTTCAGGCGTAGCCGTTGTCAGTACCGCTGTGGTCAGGGTAGACAGAATGCGTGGTGGCTCCGCCACAGGCACCGGGCGCTCCTGCAGCGGGAGCTGAGGTTCGACTTCGGCTTCCTGTAGCAATCCGTCGAGGTAATCCTGCAGTGCCATTTGTGATTTATGCGGTTTCATCCTGTGCATCCGGTCCTGTAATTGCTGCGTCATTGCTGCTCAGCGGCAGCCTGGCCTATCTGTTTTGACTGCTGCAACAAGTGCTTGAGCAGCACACGATAAGCCAGCACCCCACGGCTGTTCTTGTCCTGTGCCGAGGGTACCAGCCCTGCCCGGCTGGCATCACGCAGCCGGGTATCAATGGGAATGTAGGCTTGCCAGAGGTGTTCGTCATACTGGTTGCGCAAGTAGCGCAAGGTAGACAGCGAAGCCTGTGTACGCCGGTCAAACATGGTCGGCACAATGGCATAGGGCAGCGGCTGACGGCGTGAGCGGTTGACCATGTTGAGTGTATTGATCATGCGTTCGAGGCCCTTCAGCGCCAGAAACTCGGTCTGTACCGGAATCACCAGCAGCTCGCTGGCAGCCAGCGCATTGACCATCAGCACGCCCAGCAATGGCGGGTTGTCCAGCAGGGCAAAATCAAACTCGCCAGACAGATGCTCCAGCGCTTTGCTGATAACCAGGCCCAGTCCGCCCTGTCCCGGCGACTGGCGCTCCAGAACCGCTACCGCGGTGCTGGAAGGCATCAAACTGACGTTGGCATGGCTGGTCTCCAGCAAAAGGCTGCGTGGCAGGTCAGGATCAACCCTGCCGCCGGCGGTAAACAGGTCGTAACAGCTATTTTCCAGCGTATCCGGATCGTAGCCGAAGTAACTGGTCAGCGAACCGTGCGGGTCAAGATCCACCACCAGTACACGGCGCCCGGCATCCGCCAGCAACCCGGCCAGCGCCACCGTGCTGGTGGTCTTGCCGACACCGCCCTTCTGGTTGGCCACCGCCCAAACTTTCATATTTTTCTCTCCAACCCGGCAGAACATTGTGTCAGATTACCGACAGCAACGCCGTGCCATCATGTGCTGGAATCATTTAAGCAATAGACATGCCAAAGTTTGCGACACAATACAGACAGTTAACCGTTTTCCGGACATATCGACAGACTGGCAGCTCAGGGAGACAGTAGCGGCGAATGGCGCTTTTCCGCGTTACGTGAAATGATCAGGACCACACGCCGGTTTCTGGCCCTGCCCTCTGCAGTTTCATTGCTGGCAATCGGCTGGAACTCACCGTAACCAACCGCGGCAAGACGCTCCGGGGCCACGCCGTCCATCGCCAGCATACGTACGATACTGGCCGCCCGGGCCGCGGAAAGCTCCCAGTTGGTTGGGTAACTGGCAGTCTGGATTAGCAGGTTGTCGGTAAAGCCCTCAACCTGGATCGGGTTGTCATAGGGCGAAAGAATTTGCGCAATTTTCTCGACAATATCGAAGCCTTCCTGGCGCGGTATGGCATCGGCCACCGGAAACAACAGGCTGGAGCTAAGCTCCAGCTCAAGCCACATTTCATTGGCACGTATCTGCAGCTGGCCATCGCCCAACAGACTGGAAAACTCCTCACGCACTTCGTCGGCGATTCGTGCCAGCGGCTCTTTTTCTGTTGCGCCTTCCTCCGCGCCTGCCCCTGCTTCGGTGCCGCGCAGGTTTTCCTCTCCGACAGGAATCGGTTTGATTGATTTGTCCTGCTGCGAGAAAATCCCCTCCATGGCTTCGGAAAGAACCTTGTATTTACCCTCATTCACCGACGAAATCGAATACATGACGACAAAAAAAGCAAACAGCAAGGTGATGAAGTCCGCATAGGACACCAGCCAGCGCTCGTGATTGGGCGGTTCTTCCTGCCGTCGCCTGCGCGCCATGGCTTTACTCCAGGAAACCCTGCAACTTCATTTCGATTGAACGCGGATTCTCGCCGTCGGCAATCGACAACAAGCCTTCCAGGATCATTTCCCGATAACGGGACTGGCGCAGCACCACGGTTTTGATCTTTCCGGCCAGCGGCAACAGAATCAAGTTGGCCACGCCCACACCGTAGATGGTCGCGACAAAGGCTACGGCAATGCCGTTGCCCAGCTGGGCCGGATCGGCCAGATTGCCCATGACATGAATCAGCCCCATGACAGCACCGATGATGCCGACAGTCGGCGCATAACCGCCCATGCTTTCAAAAATCTTTGCCGCCTGCAGGTCGCGGTCTTCCTGGGTATAGAAATCCACTTCCAGTACACTGCGGATGTTTTCCGGCTCTGCACCATCCACCAGTAACTGCAGCCCCTTGCGTGCATAGGGATCAACTTCGGCGTCGGCAACCGACTCCAGTCCAAGCAGCCCGTCCTTGCGCGCCACCATGCTCCAGGCAACGATGCTATTGATGCCCTTCTGCATGTCGGTCACCGGCGGAAAGAAAGCCCAGCGCAGCACCTGCAAGCCGCGCTTGAAATGACTGATCGGAGTTTGCAGCAATGCCGCCCCGAGAGTTCCACCAAACACAATCAGCGCAGCCGGACCATTGAGCAGTGCGCCGATATGGCCACCCTCAAGAAAATTACCGCCAATGATGGCGATAAAGGCCATGGCCAGTCCAATCAAGCTGAGAACATCCATCAGATGCAGGCCTCCACCAGCGCCGGGCCGACCTCGCTCAGCGACAAGATCCGGTCTGCCAGACCGGCCCTGGCCACTGCCATCGGCATACCATAAATGACACAGCTGGCCTCATCCTGGGCCCAGACCTGGCTACCGGCATCTTTCAGCAACCGGGCACCTTCACGCCCGTCGGCTCCCATGCCGGTCAGCACCACGGCCAGCGTCTTGTCCTGGTAGGTTCTGGCCGCAGAACCAAATGTCACATCCACGCTGGGCTTGTAATTGAGCCGCTCATCGCCCGGCAGAATGCGCACCTGACCACGGGCATCAACCAGCATCTGCTTGCCGCCGGGCGCCAGCAGAGCCAGCCCGGGACGCAGCAGGTCACCATCCTGCGCTTCCCTGACCTCGATCTTGCACAGCTTGTCCAGGCGCTCGGCAAACGCCCGGGTAAAGGTACCGGGCATGTGCTGGACCAGTACGATCGGAGCCGGAAAACTGGCCGGCAAGGTGGTTAGCACCTGCTGCAACGCAACCGGGCCACCGGTCGAGGTACCGATGGCAACCAGCTTGTAGGCACGCCGTTGCACCCGTGCTGCCGGAGCTGCCGCAACGGTTGTCGGCCGGGCGACACCCTGCGGCCGCGGCGTTTCTGCCGAGCGCAAAGCCGCTGGCCGCCCGGCCTGCACGGCTGTGTTGACCGCAGTCGAGGCGCTACGAAGCGGACGTGGAGGACGAGGTACCCTGCCACGGTTGCTACGGGAAATCTCCAGTACCTTGTCGCACAGCAGCTGCCGCACTTTCTGCGGATTGCGGGAAATATCCTCAAAGTTCTTCGGCAGATAATCAACTGCTCCCGCCTCCAGCGCATCCAGCGTCACCCGGGCTCCTTCGTGGGTCAGCGAGGAAAACATCAATACGGGGGTTGGGCAGTTCTGCATGATCTGGCGTACTGCACTGATGCCATCCAGCACCGGCATTTCATAGTCCATGGTGATCACATCCGGGCGCAGCTCACAAGCCCTGGCCACAGCTTCCTGTCCGTTGCTGGCGGTGCCAACCACTTCGATACGACTGTCAGCGCCCAGAGCTTCGCTCAAGCGGCGCCGAAAGAAGCCGGAATCATCCACGATCAAGACTTTTACAGCCATTCATGCATTCCTTAAACAGCAACCGTACAGCATCAGGCGTAATGCCTGAGCAGCCCGGGAACATCCAGAATCAGTGCAATGCGGCCATCACCGGTAATGGTGGCTCCCGACATGCCCGGCGTGCCCTGCAGGCCACGCCCCAACGGCTTGATGACCACCTCTTCCTGGCCAATCAGCTGGTCTACAACAAATCCAACACGCTTGTCGCCAACACTGATCAACACCACATGTCCTTCGCTTTGCCGCACATGCCGACGCTCCGGCTGCAGCCAACGGCCAAGGTAAAAGAGCGGTAACGCCTTGCTGCGCACCACCACCACTTCCTGACCGTCAACAATGTTGGTGTGCGACAGGTCCAGATGAAAAATTTCGTTGACGTTGACCAGCGGGAAGGCAAACGCCTGATCACCCAGCATCACCATCAGGGTCGGCATGATGGCCAGTGTCAGCGGCACCTTGATCACTACCCGGGAGCCTTCACCCGGTCTGGAAAAAACATTTACGCTACCATTGAGCCGGGTGATCTTGGTATGTACCACGTCCATACCCACGCCACGCCCGGACACATCGGAAATTTCCGTTTTGGTAGAAAAGCCCGGCGCAAAAATCAGGTTGTAACATTCATGATCAGTCAGACGCTCAGCTGCCTCGCGCTCCAGCATTCCTTTTTCTACAGCCTTGGCACGCAACACATCGGCATTCATACCTTTGCCGTCGTCGGTGATCATCAACAGGATGTGATCACCCTCTTGCGCCGCGGACAGCACAACAGTACCGCTACGCTCTTTGCCCGTCGCCTCACGCTCATCCGGCATTTCAATGCCGTGGTCAACCGCATTACGCACCAGGTGCACCAGCGGGTCGGCCAGGGCTTCCACCAGGTTTTTGTCCAGGCCGGTATCTTCGCCAACCAGCTCCAGGCGGATTTCCTTTTTCAGGCTGCGAGCCATGTCTCGCACCAGGCGCGGAAAACGGCCGAAGACTTTTCTGATCGGCTGCATTCGGGTCTTCATCACTGCGGACTGCAAATCGGCAGTCACCACATCCAGGTTGGAGACAGCCTTGGCCATCTGCTCGTCATCACTGTCGAGCCCAAGGCGGACCAGGCGGTTGCGCACCAGAACCAGCTCCCCCACCATGTTCATGATGTCGTCAAGCCGGGCAGTATCCACACGTACCGTGGTTTCTTCCACTGGCGCGACAGGCCGGGCAGCCGGTTGCGCGGCGGCTTCTTTCTTTTGTCTCTTTACCGCTATTGCCGGAGCCTCGTGCTGCGCTGCCGGGATCTCTGCCGAAGGAACAGCCGCGCGCACCTGGAAGCGTCCCTTGCCGTGCAACTGGTCAAGCAGCGCCTCGAATTCATCATCGGATATTTCGTCGTTGGCGCCAGCCGGCTGCCCGTCAGCCGGGGCTGCGTCGCCGGGCTCTTGCGTTTTCACACCGGCACCAAACCTGCCTTCGCCATGTAGCTGATCCAGCAACGCCTCAAACTCATCATCAGTAATTTCGTCATCTGCAGACTCGCCAGCCGTTGCCGTTTTCGCCGGTCCCTGCCCCTCACCCTGCAGCTGATCCAGCAGGGCTTCAAATTCTTCCTCGGTAATGATGTCATCGGCCTCACCCGTCACTTCAGGGTCGGCCGAGCTCATGGCCAGCATCTGTTCAAACTCAAGGTCGGCGGCCTCAACGTCAGGACCTGCTAGCACTGTGGCGGGCATATCCACATCATTTGTCGTCGCCGGCACTGCAGACTCCGGCCGGGCCAGCACGGTCAGCCGGGCCAGCAGCTCTTCTGGCGCCGGCGTGATTCCACTGCCTTCGCGTACCTGATGAAACATGCTGTTTACGTTGTCGAGCGCCTCCAGCACCACATCCATCAGGTCAGCCGTGACCCGGCGCTCACCCTTGCGCAGGATGTCAAATACGTTTTCAGCGATATGGCAGCACTCAACCAGTTCGCCAAGCTGCAAAAAACCGGCACCGCCCTTGACCGTATGAAAGCCGCGAAAAATTGCGTTAAGCAGGCCCATGTCGTCCGGCCGGCTTTCCAGCTCGACCAGCTGCTCGGACAACAGCTCGAGAATTTCTCCCGCTTCCACCAGAAAGTCCTGGAGAATTTCTTCGTCGGCTTCAAAGCTCATCACAAGCGCTCCCTACAGTCCCAAGCTGGATAACAAATCGTCCACATCAACCTGATCTGACAGGACGTCTTCCGCTTTATCGGCACGAACCTGCGGACCTTCACCCCTGGAACGATCAAAATTCATCCGGCTATTGTCCTGCAATGCTGCGGAGTCGTGTTCAATCCCGGCTACATGGTCAACCTTGGTGGCCAGATCGCCCAGATGCAGCAGGCTTTTTTCGATCTGGCCGATCAGTTCGGTTACCCGCTTGATGACCTGGCCGGTCAGGTCCTGAAAACCCTGGGCCAGCAAAATGTCATTCAGATTTCCGGACATCTGGTCGCTGTCATGCAGGCTGCGCAACAGAAAGGCTTCCACCCGGCGCGCCAGATCCTTGAACTCTTCCAGCGGCATTTCCCGCCGCGTAAAGCGTTGCCAGTCGGCGGTCAGGCTTTGCGCCTCATAGCTGATGTAGTTGACCAGGGGCGCACTGGACTCAACCAGATCCATGGTGTCGTTGGCGGCTTTTTCAGTCATTCTCATGACATAACGCAAACGCTCGCCAGCGTCGTCAATGTGTGAAACTTCCTGTTCCGGCCAGCTGTCGCCGCCGATCTGCAAATCCAGCAATGCAGCGTGCAAGGTCTGTGTCAGCCGGGCCACTTCGTCATACAGGGCCTGATAACGAATGGTGGCAACCTGCCGGATCAGCTCGCTTGCGGCAGCCCAGTCACCTTCGGCAAGGGATGCCTGCAAGCCGGCAGCACGCTCCTGTACAGCCTGCAACAGGCGGGTCTGAATATTCTCGTCGGGGGTCACGGCCAACCTCTAAATTGTCAGCATCAACCATTGACGCGTTCGAAAATTTTCTCGATCTTGTCCT
>CAYMXO010000058.1:0-10777 GCA_964394445.1 uncultured Thiopseudomonas sp. | reverse complement strand
TATGACGCAAATTTTGTAGGAGCGACTTCAGTCGCGATCAGAGTTGAGCCATACCTCCGAAAACATCCACACACCGGTCGCGGCTAAAGCCCGCACTGGTTTCACCCGCTGTGCCATAGCCATGAGGTATGTCCAGCAGGTTCTGCCCCGGGTTTACCGTTGCGGCCCATCAATTCAAGCCGGCTTGCGTGCCAGCATGGTGGCAAACTGCAGCTGGGCGCCATTGTGCATGGTTCCCAGGTCTTCGTTGTATTTGAGCAGTTCCCAGCCTTCGTAGGTGGCGCTGAGCTGGCCTTCGGCCAGGGTAAACGGAAAATTCATCGGACACGGATACGCTGCAGTATCCATGGCGCAGACAACCAGGTTGTAACCACCCGGCAGGGTGTGTTGCTGCATGTCGGCCAGCACGGCCTCTACCCGGGCCGGATCGAGGAACATCAGGGTTACGGTGCAGGCGATAAAACCGTAGTCGGCATCCAGACTGGCGCTGTTGATGTCATAGACACGGGGTTCGATATTGTCGAGACCTTCCTGGGACACGATGGACTGCAGCATATGGATGGCGTTCGGATTGTTGTCCACGGCGGTAACATCAAAGCCCAGCTGACCCAGATACAGGGCATTGCGGCCGCTGGAGCAACCCATATCGAGTGCGCTGCAGGGCTCGATCAGCTGACAGGCGCTGACAACTTCACTGTGGGGCGGGTTCATGCCGTAACGGGCGTTCAGGTCGGTCATGGGGTTCTCCTGTGTTTATGGAAACGGGCCGGGGTAGTCCAGCCGCTCTGGATGCCGGTTATTGTCCGGCAAAGTGCGAATGCCAGGCCATGATCAGGATTTGGTTGTTGCGGTCAAGTTCCGGTCGCGGCTGAAGCCGCTCCTGCAGAATTTGTGGCCGCGTCGTTCACCCGCCCCTGCAGGAGCCCTTTACCTGAAGGTGTTGATCAGGGTGTCGAACAGGCTGCGCGCGACCTGGATGACCTGGGCCGAGGCGTTGTAATACTGTTCGAACTGGATCAGTTTGGCTGCCTCTTCGTCCAGGTTGACGCCCGATAGCGAGTCGCGGTTGTCGGTGGCCTGTTTGAGTACGGCATCGGTAGCCACTTCATCCTGACGTGCCTGGGCAGTCAGGGTGCCAACCCGTTCGATGGTATTGCCGTAGTCATCGGTGAAGCTCATGCCGGTGGCGATGTTCTTGATGTTGGCATCCACACCCACCACCTGCTTGTTTTGCAAGTCGGCCAGTTTCAGCGCATTGCGGTTGTCTGATACGCCGTGCTGGTTGAAGCCGATGGTGAATGTATCGCCATTTTCCGGCCGGCCGCTGATGGTCTGGCTGATGGTGTAGCTTTGCTTAACCCCTCCAACTGTCACTTCAATGGCATAAGACAGCTGGTTGGTCTGGCCCGGAGTAAACGGCAAGTCAGTACCAGGAATTGGGCCCGGCGCCGCCTGCCCCTCTACAGGAATCGGCGTAATGATTACGCCTGACGGCAGACTGCCAAACTCCAGAGCGCCGTTGTTGTATGTCAGGGTAATACCGCTGATGATTTCCAGATGTTCCTTGCTCAGGGCATCAGCCACAAAGTTGGCCATGGGCAGGCTGGTTGGGTCCAGCACCATCTCGACCGATGGCTGGCCAATGGTGCCGGTACCCTTGTTTTGCAGGTCTGCCCCGCTGCGCAGCGGTGCAGCAAAGGCCAGCTGGTCGGCCTGATCCAGCACACTGGAAATATCCGTAGCGCCACGCCGGGTGGGCTGCAGAACGAACTGGTCGCCGTGTGACGGGGTACCGCCAAGCTGAACCGTAAAGCCCTGGTCACGGCCGTCCAGATCAGTAAAGCTGAGTTCACCTGTGACTGTATCTTGAATCACAGTCATTTCTGCGCCATCGCTCAGTCGTCGCATGCTATACGGCGGGTTCAGGCTGGTGTCATATTCCAGCCGGTAATCACTGGCAGTCAGCAGCTGGGTGTTATGGATGTTCAGCACGCCACTCACATTGCTGATATTGTCGGTCATGGGCAAGACACGCAACGCAGCCAGCTGCTCAGCGTTAATATCATTGAACAGTGCCGCGCCCACATTGCCTTTCAGGTCGAGCCCCTGGCCCAGCTGCCGGTTGATCTCGTCGCTAACCGCCAGCGCCAGCCGGCCCATGGCATTCAGGGTCGGGTCCAGCACTTCCTCGCGATAGCGGACCAGACCACCCATTTCACCGCCGGTAATCATGGTGGTGATGTTTTGCTTGGCGCCGCCGCTGACAAAATTTACGTCAAAACGGGTCGGGTCGCTGCGCCCCTGTGTTACCTCAAGCTGGCTGGCTTTACTGCCAACCACCAACGGCTGCCCCGAACCGATAAAGATGTTCATGCTGTTGTCGTCTTGCGCCACCACTGTGACGCCGATAAAGGCCGACAGCTGCCGGATTGCTTCGTCACGCTGGTCAAGCAGATCATTGGGCGGATGGCCACTGGAGCCTACCCTGGCAATCGCATCGTTGTATTCGGCAATGGACTTGGCCAGGCGGTTGATCTGGTCACCGGTAACCACCATTTGCTTGTTGATGAACTCGTTCTGCGAACTGATGTTGTCGTAAATAGTGTTGAAACGGCGGGCCAGCCCTTCACTTTCGGCCAGCACCAGCTGGCGCGCCGGGATATTGGCCGGGTCTTCCGCTGCTGTCTGCATGGCAGAAAAAAACGATTTCACCGACGGCGTGATACCGGTCGTGGTGCCGGCCAACAGTGAATCCAGCTGGTCGATCTGGCTTTTATAGGCTTTTACATCGGCATTCAGCGCCGTGCTGGAGCGCAGCTGGGTAGTGAGAAACTCGCTGTAGGAACGGCGAATATCGTTCAGGCTGGTGCCCGAGCCAACGAAACCGGCACCGGAAAACTGCGGCGTGCGGGTATTTTGTACCGTATCCTGGCGGCTAAAACCTGGCGTGTTGACGTTGGTAATGTTGTGCCCCACCACCGACAGGTTGGTTTTCGCGGCACTCAGGCCGGACAAGCCAATGTTGAGTAAGTCAGCCATGGTTCACCTCAGGTACGTTCGGTAATGCTTGGGCCACGCGCCAGTAGCGCGGGCTGTTGTTGCTGGATCTGGCGGGCAATGCGGCTGATTTTCGCCGCATAGTCGGGATCGGTGGCGTAACCGGCGCGTTGCAGTTCGCGCACATACTGCTCGGCATTGCCGGCCACCTGCAGGGCTCTCTGATAGCGCGGGTTTTGCTGCAAGAAGTCAACATAATCATTAAAACTGTGGGCAAAAGAGTCGTATTGTCGGAACGAACCGGTCTGACGGACAAAACGGCCATTGATGTATTCGCTGGTAGTGGCAGCCGCCGAGCGCCCTTGCCAGCCGTGGGACTTGATGCCAAACAGGTTGTTTGAACCCTGTCCGTCGGTGGTGCGTTGCATGTGTTTGCCCCAGCCGGTTTCCAGTGCGGCCTGTGCCACCAGATATTCGGGGTCCACCCCCAGGCGCTGCGCGGCCTGTTCGGCCATCGGCAACATGGCGATGACAAACTCTTCCGGCGAATCAAAACGGGTGGCTGCCGGCAGCTTGCCGGGCGGCACGGGCAGGCTTTTGCTGACTTCGGCATAGCTGCGCACGGCCTTGTCATTCGTGCCCGGCACTGGCTGGTCGACGGCTGCCGGAGGTTGCGTTTGCCACAGTTTTGCCGCATGCCCCGGCACGATACCGGTAAAGCGGCGGAACTTGATGTCTGTGGTATCGGCCACGTGTACGTATTTGGGCTTTTCAGACGGAGCTGCATTCTGCGCCGGTGCTGCCGTTTCTTTTATTGACGCGGCATCTGCCCGTGCAGGCTCGCCAGCTGCCTGTATTGCGGTACTGGCTTCGGCAAAGGGATTCGGCCGCACCTTGCCCTGCTGCAGGGTGCTCATCTGGCGTACCAGTACGTCGGCCATGCCCATGCCCTGCCCCTGCGACAGGGTTACGGCCATCTGCTGGTCGTACATGTCGCGGTATGTTTTGCTTTCGTTACTGTTGAACAGGTCATCGGCCAGCACATCGTTGGCCGAGCGCATGGCTTTCATCATTTCGCTGATGAACAGGGACTCGAACTCCTGCGCCACCTGACGCAGGTTTTCTTCAGAATCACGCCCCTCGCCAACCTTCAGCTTATGCAGCCGGTTCAGGTCGGTGTAGGTGCCCTGGGCAGCGGGATTGGTGGGCAATTGCATGGCCTTGACCTCGTGTTAACCAGACTGGCGCGTCAACGCTTTTTTGACTCCAGTCTTCTCTGGTTAACTACAAAGCAATAAGTGTGCCCACTCATGACAAAGAAGGTTTCTTGCAGGCGTAGCAGGCAGGCAAAGCATTCACGCCAGTTTGCTCAGGGGCAAGCCCCTTCGTACAAGGAGCATGCCACACGACCAGAGGCATTACAGGCTGTAGTGACGCGGGGCAACCCCCTGGCCAGGAAGCATGCGCTGCCTGCCGCCTGGCAGGCACGTTCATGTGGCATCCGGCCCAGCAGCGCCTTTGTATCAACGTGCCGGTCGCCCCTTACCGGCGACAATGGCGTCCAGCGCACGGCTGGCGGCGACCAGACCAAAGGTTGCGGTCACCGTCATTGCGGCACCAAAACCACCGGCGCAGTCGAGCTTGACGCCCTCACCGACAAAGCCTTTGTCAAAACAGACCTGGCCATCCGCTTTTGGATAGCGCAACTGTTCACTGGAAAACACACAGGGCACACCGAAATTTTTCTTCGGGGTGCGGGTAAATCCATGGTGTTTTTTCAGGCGCGAGCGCAAACGTGCGGCCAGCGGGTCGTGAAACGTCTTGTTCAGGTCGGCAACCTGTATCTGCGTGGGGTCAATCTGGCCGCCGGCACCGCCGGTGGTAATCAGCGGAATCTTGCGTCTTTTGCACCAGGCGATCAGCGCCGCCTTGGGAACAAGACTGTCGATACAGTCCACTACATGATCCAGCCCGTCGTGCAGCAGTTCTGCCAGGTTATCCTCGGCGATGAAATCAGGCTCTGCGTGCACCTTGCACTGCGGGTTGATGGCCAGCAGGCGCGCCGCCATGGCATCCACCTTGAGCTGACCGATGGTATCGCTGAGCGTATGTACCTGGCGGTTGGTGTTGGTAACGCAGATGTCATCCAGATCAATCAGGGTCAGTTCGCCAACACCGGAGCGCACCAGCGCCTCGGCCGCCCAGGAGCCAACACCGCCGATACCGATAACCGCCACATGGGCCTGCTGCAGCCGTTGCAGCCCTTGTTCGCCATAAAGCCGGGCGATGCCGCCAAATCGTTGTGTGTCCATGCCTGTTCCAGAAATTTTTTCGCAGTTTAGCAAAAAATGGCGGTTGCCTTGACGATTTGCAGACACAAAAAACGGATGATCTTGCTGCCAAAATCATCCGTTTGCTTCCTTGCCGGCCACATCATGCGGCCTGATCCATTTACAGCATTCCCTTGCCCGGTCCTTCCTGGAACCCTCCCTCAGACATCCATGTGCAATCGATACTAGCCAGAACCCAAAAAGCTTTCCAAAACTTTGCGCGATTTATGCGAGGCAGCTCACGCTTATTTGCAAAATACAGTTTTTTTGACGTCAATATTTTGCTTTCCAGGTAAAAATCCAAACCCTGCTCCAGGACACTGCCATCTACGCTTGCCGTTGCATATACAGGGGCATGCCGGCGTTCAGGTTAACGGCTTTAGTTGACAACCCGCCCATCCAGCAATTCGATCACCCGCGGACAGCGGGCGCTGAGGCGCGGGTCGTGGGTGACGATCAGGGTGGCACAGCCGGTTTCCCGGTTGAATTGTTCGAACAGGGCAAACACGTCTTCGGCGGTCTGCGTATCCAGGTTGCCGGTCGGCTCATCGGCCAGCAGCAGTGCCGGTTTGCCAACCAGCGCCCGGGCAATCGCCACGCGCTGCTGTTGCCCGCCAGACAACGCCTTGGCCGAACGCTGCTCCATGTTGTGCAGGCCAACCGCATTCAGCAGGTAACGGGCATAATCCAGCTGTGCCGCGTCCGGCCGGCCCTGCTGCAGCATCAACGGCATCAGCACATTGTCGAGCACGCTAAAGGCACCGATCAGGTGGTGAAACTGGAAGACGAAGCCAATGTGGTGGGCGCGCAGGCGGGTGCGGCCGGCGTCATCCAGGCGCAGCGTGGCCTGTCCGCGAACCCACAGTTCGCCACTGCTGGGCGTATCCAGCAGCCCCATCAGGTTGAGCAAGGTACTCTTGCCCGAGCCGGACGGGCCAATCAGTGCCGTCAGTTCGCCGGCCTGTAATTCCAGGTTGATGTCGTGCAATACATGCACCGCGCGCGGCGTATCCGGCTCAAACACCTTGTTGACATCCTGCAGGCGCAATACCGCATCAGACATAGCGGATTGCCTCCGCCGGGTCATAACGCGAGGCACGGCGGGCCGGCAAGGCCGCCGCCAGAATGCCGCTACCAATGGCAATGAACAGCGCGGTAATGGTGACTTCGGTTTGCACGCCGATCAGAAACAGCCGCGAGCCGAAGTTGTTGAACAGGTGTACCAGACCATAACCGCCGGCCATGCCGAATACCGCCCCCATGGCACCGAGCATCGCGCCCTGGGTCAGAAATACCCGCAGGATCTGTTCACGGGTACTGCCCATGGCACGCAGGATGCCGACCTCCCGGGTGCGCTGCACCACGCTGACAGCCAGCACACTGGCAATGCCCAGACCAACCGCCAGGCCGACAAAGCCACGGATCATCTGGGTGGTCATTTTTTGCGAACGCAGGGCGTTGAGCAGCTGGCTGTTGTTGTCCATCCAGTTTTTTACGTGCAGCCCGGTCAGCCGGCCAAGCCGGCTGCCCCACTCCCGGGCGGTAAAAATATCGTCAATTTTCAGGTCCAGCGCGGTGATGCCGCCGCTGAGATTGAGCAGGGTCTGTGCCTGTTTCAGATCAACATACAGCTGGCGGGTATCCAGCTCCTGCACGCCCATGGTGAAAATTCCGCTCACCCGCAACAATGCAGTGCGGCCGTCCCCAGACTGCAGACGCAATTTGTCGCCGGTTTGCAGGCCCAGGTCCCGCGCCAGCTCGCTGCCGACCAGCACATCCTCGCTGCCAACCTGGAAGCTGCCCTGCACCACATGCCCGGGCAGATCGACAATCCGTGCATGGCGCTGCGGGTCAATGCCGTTGATGATGACCGAGGCGGTGGCCCTGCCCTTTTGCACCAGCGCAGGCCCGGTGACCACCGGCGAAACGGCAGTCAGCCCGGCAATGGCATCCAGCCCGGCAACCACGGCCTGCCAGCTGTCGATGCGTTGCAGCGGCTGCGCCCGCATGGTTTCCAGCACCAGCAGCTGTTGGCCGTCACCGGCCGGAGTGCGGTTGTACAGACGGGTTGCTTCCAGTTTGACATGCGGCTGGCTGCCCAGGGTTTTGTTGATGGTGTTTTGTTGCAAGCCATTCATCAGGGTGGTGATGAAAATGATGACCGCAGTACCGACCGCAATGGCGATACAGATCAGCAGGGTTTGCAGCGGGTTCTCCACCATGAAACGCCAGGCAATGCGGCGCTCGATCCAGAAGCGGGCAAGCATCAGTCGCTGGTCCCGTCCGTGACACTGACGCCGGCGCGCAGGCGCTGCTGCCGCCCCGCCAGGGATTCCGGCAACAACAGCAGGTCGCCGGCACGGACGCCATCGAGCAGCTCGACCCGGGTACCGGCTTGCAGGCCAGTCTGCACCGGCCGCCTGTGCGCCTGGCCATCTTCCAGCACCAGCACATGCCAGCCATCCGCATCATGCAACAGGTAATCACGCGGCACGGCCAGCGCCTGCTGCTTTTCTGCGCTCAGAATGGTGACCGAGACCGTCATGCCCAGACGCAGCAGCTGCTGTTCATCCTGTACCCGCAGGTGCACATCCAGCGTGCCGCTGCTTTCATCCACCGCCGGGGCGATAAAACTCACCTGCGCCGGCAACTCCCGCTGCGGCCAGGCATCGGCAATGACCACTGCGGTCTGCCCGGTCTGCAGCGGCGCAATATGCTTTTCATCGACAGCGGCAACAATTTCCAGGCCGTCGCTGCGGGCAATTTCCAGCAGCACCCGGCCCGGCTGCACCTGGTCACCCGGTTCCACGCTGCGGGTCTGTACCTTGCCGGCAAAGGGCGCGGTTATCCGGGTCTTGTCCAGACTGGCACGGGCGGTGCGCAGACGCTGTTGCAGCAACTGCTCTTCATCACCGCCGGGCTTGAGTGCCTGCTCGGCCAGCTCGGCACGGGCCAGGGCCGTTTTACGGGTCTGTACCAGGTGGCGGGCCTGTTCGGCCAGCTCGGCGGACAGCATCCCCTGCCCGGCCAGCCGGGTGCGGCGCTCTGCTTCGCGCACGGCCTGCTGCCAGGCCAGCCGGGCTTCCTCCAGGCTTTGGCGGGCCTGCGGGTAAAGCTGGTTGCGCAGCTGCGCCAGGGCGGTCTGCGCCTGCTCGTATTGCGCCTGCAGCTCGTCAGGGCGCAGGCTGACCAGCAGATCGCCGGCCTGTACTTCGTCACCTTCGCGGACATGGCGCTGCGCTACGGTACCGGTAATCTCGGCCCCGATGCGCGCCAGCGACTGGTTGCGCACCTGGCCACTGGCGACCACCCACTGCTGCAGCGGCTGCTCTTGCAACTGCAATACCGGTACCTCGATGCCGCGCCACTGTTTCCAGCCCGGCACTGCCAGCACCAGAAGCACACCGGGAATTATCAACCAACGCCGCATCATCAACCGCCGTAACCCGCTACTGTCAAAGGAGTGAAGTCTAGCAAAAAGCTGAGCCACAAAGGGTTTTCCGGTCTATTTGTCGCAACCCAGACCTGCGCCCTGCAAAAATGCCAGGCAGCAAAAATGATCATGCAGCTTGGGTTTTCAGCAGGCTTGCGATTATGCTCCGCGCCCATGACTGCAGGTCTTTTTATGACGCACGGGTTCTGCTGCGGAAAACCGGTGTTTTTGTTGTTAACATCCTGCAACCGGTTATATTTCGAGCACAAAAACAATGAAAATTGAATTTACCGCAGAAGACAACACCCTGTTGCAAGGCCGGCTGTTTAACGCAGAACAGCCCCGGGCAACCGTCTTGCTCAACCCCGGTACGGCGATCAAAACCGGCTTTTATGTGCCGTTTGCCGAATTTCTTGCCGGGCATGGCTATAACGTGCTGCTATGGAATTACCGTGGTTTTTGCCAGTCCCGCAACGGCAGCCTGGCCGGCAGCAAGATCCTGTTTTCCGACATTGGCCGGCGCGACATGCCGGCGGCCATCGCCAAGGGCCGTGAGCTGTTTCCGGAACTGCCGCTTTACTGCGTTGGCCACAGTGTGGGTGGTCAGCAGCCAGGATTTGCCGCCAACTGCAATGAGCTGCAGGGGCTGATAGCCGTCGCTTCGTCAACCGGGCACTTTGGCGGCATGCCGCTGGCTTACCGGCTCAGGGCAAAACTGTTTTTCAAGGTTATTGCACCCGTGTCCACGGCCCTGTTCGGCTATGTCAGGGCCAGCTCATTGGGCCTGATGGAAGACCTGCCGCCCCGGCTGGCCCGCGAATGGGGCCGCTGGTGCAGTGCAAAGGATGCGCTGTTTGATCCCGCGATTATTGCAGCCAGCGGGCATGCGCCCTATTTCCATTCCTATGAGTTCCCGGTTCACGTGATTACCGCCGATGATGATGAGATTGCCAGCAAGGCCAATTCGGACGGATTGTGGAAGCATGTAAAAAGCAGCCAGCCCATCACCTACAGCTGTTACCGGGCCGCCGACATGCCGGGCAAGCGCGTGGGTCATTTCAATTATTTCCGCCGCAGCCACCGGGTCATCTGGCAGGACATTCTGGCGAAGCTGGACGAATTTGGAGGAATGACCCGGCCCTGATAGCGGCTGAAGACGCTCCTGCAAAACTGCGCCAGCCTGCGCATCGGTGCAACAGCTTGCTCCTGCAGGAGCGAATTTATCCGCGACCGGAGTTGCCGGTTATTTGCGCCGGATCCGCTGTGGTTCGATTTCGATCAGGCCCTGCTTGAACAGTCCGCCGATGGCTTTTTTATAGTTGCCCTTGCTGACACCAAAAACCTCGGCAATGGCGCTGGCCGGGCTCTTGTCGCTCAACTCGAGTACGCCGCCACGCTGTTCCAGCTCGGCCATGATGCGCTCGCCCAGCTCGTCACGTACGGCCTGGCCCTGCATCTGCAGGCTCAGGCTGAGCCGTCCGTCGGCGCGCAGCTCACGCACATAACCCGGCATGCCCTGGCCAATTTTTACCGGCCGCAGCACTTCATGATGGTGCAGCAGCCCCAGGTAGTGCTCGTCCACCAGGCAGACATACCCGTGCTCGTTGCGCTCGGCCACCCACAGGCTGACCGGCTGGTTGCTGCTGTAGCCACTATCTGCCGCATCGCTGCTGACAAAGCGGTCCAGCTGGGCCGACGCCAGCAGACGGCCGGTATGCACATCCTGATAGACGTACACCAGCACGGTATCGCCAGTCTGCAACGGGCGTTTCTCTTCCGAATGGGGCATGAACAGGTCTTTGGCCAGCCCCCAGTCAAGGAAAATCCCGGTGCGGTTGATGTCCACCACGCGCAAGGCAGCAAACTCGCCCAGCTGTGCCCGGGGCCGGCGGCCGGTGGCGACCAGACGGTCTTCACTGTCGTGGTAGACAAATACGTCCAGCAGGCTGCCAACAGCGGTATCGGCATCTTTTGGAATTTCACGGCGCGGCAGCAAAATTTCGCCGCTGTCGCCACC
>CAYMXO010000057.1:0-10818 GCA_964394445.1 uncultured Thiopseudomonas sp. | reverse complement strand
TGATCAGCGACGGCCTGTGGGACGCCTTCAACAATTACCACATGGGCATCACCGCAGAAAATATTGCCGAGCGGTATGACATCAGCCGCCAGCAACAGGACGCCTTCGCCCTGGCTTCACAGCGGAAAGCGGCGCAGGCACTGGCCGACAAGCGCTTTGCCGACGAAATCACTCAGGTAGAAATTCCCCAGCGCAAGGGCAATCCACTGATTGTCGACACAGACGAGCAGCCCAGGGCGCAAACCTCACTGGAAAGCCTGGGCAAGCTGCGTCCAGCGTTCAAGGCCGACGGCAGCATCACTGCAGGTAACGCTTCCACCCTGAACGACGGCGCAGCCGCCGTACTGGTGATGAGTGCGGAAAAAGCTGCAGCGCTGGGCCTGCCGGTACTGGCCCGGATTGCCGCCGGCGCCAGCGCCGGTGTTGATCCTCAAGTCATGGGCACCGGGCCGGTACCTGCTACCCGCGCCTGCCTGGCCCGTGCCGGCTGGACGCTGGAAGCGCTGGACCTGGTCGAAGCCAACGAAGCCTTTGCCGCACAGGCGCTGGCGGTCAACCTGGAGCTGGGCTGGGATACGGACAAGGTCAACGTCAACGGCGGCGCCATCGCCCTGGGCCACCCGATTGGCGCCTCCGGCTGCCGGATTCTGGTCTCGCTGCTGCATGAAATGCGCCGCCGCGACGTACACCGCGGCCTGGCAACCCTGTGCATCGGCGGTGGCATGGGCGTAGCACTGGCAGTAGAGCGTCCCTGAGCCGCCCTGCCTGTTACACGATAAAACTGTCGGAGCGAATTTATTCGCGACCGGTGTTGCGGGGAGCACGGGGTTTGAAGATAGCGACCGACTCCCTTCGCGGCTGAAGCAGCTCTCACAAGCGGATGCCCGGCACATTATCCGTATCCTGCAGGCAATCGTTTCCTCCATGAGCTGATATTTTTCATATGCAGATAACGCGAGCAGGCATAGTATTCCCGCCGCTACCCATCCGTAAACGGAGCCAAACATGAAACAACGTCTCGATTACCAGAAAGTCGCCGGCGGTGCATTCCGGGCCATACTGGGCATGGAAAACTATGTGCGCCAGTCCGGTCTGGAGCATTCCCTGATCGAACTGGTGAAAACCCGGGCGTCACAAATCAACGGCTGTGCTTACTGTCTCGACATGCACACCAAGGATGCCCGTGCTGCCGGCGAAACCGAGCAGCGGCTCTATTGCCTTAGCGCATGGCGTGAAACCTCCTTCTATACGGAACGTGAGCGTGCCGCGCTTGAGCTGACCGAAGCCGTAACGCTAATCGCCCAGGGCGGTGTTTCTGACGAAATTTATGAGCACGCCCGTGCGCATTTCACTGAAGAAGAGCTGGTCAATCTGGTCACCACCATCATTGCCATCAACGGCTGGAACCGCCTGGCACTGAGCTTCCACACCGAAGCTGGAACCTACCAGCCAGCAGCACAGTAACCATTTACCGGCAAAGCAGAGCATTGCGTTTTCATGTAAAGCCCTGCTTCCCCATGTTGGCAGAAACCGGCCGGCTGACGCTCATTGCGAGCTTACGGTCTGCGACTGTTGTTGTATGGACTGGCCTGCCCAAGCCAAAGCACGATACGTGTCTGCATGCATTAACGTCCAATAACAAGAAAAGGATCAAACCATGAAAGGTAGTTGTCTGTGTGGCCGGGTTGCCTATGAAGTGGATCCGCCGCTCAAGGTATTCCAGTATTGCCACTGTTCCCGCTGCCAGAAACTCACCGGCAGCCTGCACTCGGCCGCACTGTTTGTGCCTCCGGCACAATTTCGCTGGCTGCAGGGCGAGTCCCTGGTTGGTACCTATCCGGTGCCTGATGCCAAATACCTGAATCCGTCGTTCTGCAAGAATTGCGGCTCTGCCCTGCCCTGGACGGTCAAGGGTGGCGGTAACGTAGTGGTGCCAGCCGGCACCCTGGATGAAGATCCCGGCATTCGCCCGCAGCAGAATATCTATTGGGGCTCCCGTGCCTCCTGGTGCGTGGAAATCAGCGAGCTGCCCAAACACGACGAGTTGCCACCACGCAAGGGATAAGCCGGCAGCGTCACAACAAACGCACGCGCAGCACGGATCATGCAACACCCGATTCGCGCCGGGTGCAAGTTTTGTAGGAGCGGCTTCAGCCGCGAACGACGGCGAGCAAAACCTCGGTGGTTACCTTCAATCCCGTGCTTGTCCGCAACGCCGTTCGAGAATAAATTCGCTGCTACAGGAGGCAGCCTGTGCGAAGGAGCTTGCCCCCTGAGAAACCAGCAACACCAGCCGTTACAGGCCACCCCGCCTCCATAAGCGCCAACATTTTGCACGATGGCTGTGTTGCAGACTGCGCCGTAGCGGAGAGCTGCGCTCTCCATGGCGATCTGAGGTCGCCGCTACAAAAGCAGCAACACGCTATCTCCAGCCATGAGTCATCAGAACCGCTAGAAGCTCCAGCGCACTTCCATATCCAGTGCCCGACCTGGAGCCTGTAATTCTTCCGGGTTGCGATAACGGCGGTTGGCAAGGTTCTGCGCCAATACGGCAACGCTGAGGTTTGGCAACCGGGTGGGCTGGTAGTAAGCGCCTACGTTCAGCTCGGCATATGAGCTGGTACGCTGACGCTCAGGCTCGCCTTTGGAGCTGTAGTCATCTCGACGCGACTTGCCACCGCCACGCAGATAAAAATCCAGCTCCAGCTGCTCATTGACGTACCATTCAACACCGGTACGACCCTGGAATTTTGGCAAACCGCTGTCCCAGGTTTTCAGGCCAGTACCATATTCAAGACGACGCTTCTGCACTCCCATGTTCACATAAGGGCGCCAGCTGGCCATCTGATAGGCCAGCATCAGCTCGGCACCTGTGGTAGCGGCTTTGCTGGCGTTAAACCACTGAAAGCAAATGTCACGCCCGGCGCAGGGGGTAACAAACCCGTCTGCGGCACCGCTAATGCGTACTTTGTCGATAAAGTTTCGCGCCTTGCTGTGGTACAGCGTGGCATCGGCGGTTAGCTGGTCGCCCTCAAAACGCCAACCAAGCTCGTAGGTAGTGGCTTTTTCTGCCTTGAGATCCGGATTGCCATAGTTCATGGCACCGTTGCCCGGTGTGGCCGAAAACTGCTGGGTCAGACTCGGATAGGTATAGCCCTGGGCGATGTTGGCCCGCGCCGAAGACTGTTCATTGTATTGCCAGACCAAAGAGGCCGAACCCACCAGCTGATCATCCGATTTGCTGGTTTTGTTGCGCTCGCTGCTTTTCTTCAGTTTGGAGTCAATGTCGTAATAACGCGCTCCCAGGTTGGCTTCCAGGCTGTCGGTCAAACGAATTTGCTGCTGCACAAATACAGACCAGTATTCCTGCTCGGCCAGCTGGGCTGAAGGGGTCAGCTGGGTGACCGGGGGCGCCATGGGGACAGGCGGGTATGTGGTTTTAACGGTTGTCTTGTCAACATCCAGCTTGTCTTTCTGGTATTCAAAACCAAACACGGTGGTGTTCTCACCCCATAAACGGCTGGCCATAGTCAGTTGCAGGCCATGGGTTTTCAGCTCGTCATTGGAGCGGGTAAAGGAATCACTTTTCACCGGTACCGGCAGCGCAGGCGGCATGGCCGGCATGTCAACGTTGATGGTGTTATCCATCACCCGTTTGCCTTTCTGATGATAAATGCGCCCGTCAATGCTGTGCGCCCGTGCGTTGTCATCTGCAAAGCTGTACGTCAACGCATTACGCAGTGAATCACGTTTGGGAAAACCCAGCGCCATGTCCATATTGGCTTGCGCAGGCAGCCAGGCTTCGGCCTGCTGTTTGAAATAATCGCCCTGCCAGGCAACCCTCTGGCGTTCATCCAGTTTCCAGCCCAGTTCGGCAGAAACAGACTTTTGCTCGGAGTCACTGGGCTTTAGCTTGTTGTACTTGTTGGTATCCTTCTCATCCAGTACTCGCCCCCGCGGAATCCTGCGGTCACCAAAATCGGCCTTGCTCACCTGCAGCCGCCAGTCAAAAGTGTCGCTTGCGCCCAGCAGGCCGCCGTTCAGGCGGTGGCCGCGAGTGGCCGAGTAATAGCCGGCACCAACAAAGGCTTCCTGCTCGCCGGGAGTGGTCTGCCGCGTGGTGATGTTGACCACGCCGCCAATTGCGTTGCTGCCGTGCACCACAGAGGCGGAGCCGCGTACCACTTCGATGCGCTCGATCATGTTGACGTCCAGCAGCAGCGGCTAACCGTAGCTGGAGTGGTCGGGAATCGGCTGGCCGTTGACCTTGACCAGCACCCGGCGCGAGCTTTCGCCACGCAGGGAAATGCGCTTCATGCCGGCCACACCGGAGTCGACAATATCCACTCCGGGAATATCACGCAGCACCTCGGCCAGATCAGCCACGGGCTTACGCTCGATCTGGTCGTGATTGACTACAGTGATGGACGCTGGTGCACGCAGCATTTCCTGTTGATAGCCGGTAGCCGAGACCACGGTTGCCGGCAGCTCGGCCGTTCCATGGGCCGCCTGTGCAGCAGTGGACAGGCCGATTCCTCCGGCAGCAAACAGCATGGCGGCAACAGCCAGAGGGGTTTTCGACATCAACATGCAACACCTCAAAAATCCTGAAAAAAACAGAGCGACAGGATACATTAACCCGATATGAATTGCAGACCTGCATGGCAACACAGCTGAGGGCCGGGGCTTTGAGCCTGGAAACAGCACTAAGGCTGACCCTGGATCAACGCTACAACGATGCGCGCCTTACTCTGTGCAAATGCATGGACCCGATACCCTGTAGCGAAGAGCTGCCGCTCTCCGCCACCACCATTGGTCGCCGTTGCAGTGCTGCTTACATGACGCGAATATCAGGCTGGCGATTTTACATACTGTCCATCCTGTATCTGCCCTTCCGGCTATACTGTGCAGCCGCCTGTTTCCGGAGCCCATAAAGTGTCCCCTGTTGTTTCGTGCCGCTGGCTGCTGGCCCTGCTTTTGTTTGTCAGTGCCGGCGTCAGCGCACACTACCTTCCCGCCAACTTCGAAGACGCCAAACAGCTGCTGCGCGAGCAGGTGTATTTCGACCAGAACAGCAATGGCGCGCTGGGCACGCTGTATTGTGGATGCGACTGGCGCTGGACCGGTACCAGTGGCGGGCGGGTCGACCTGGCCAGTTGTGGCTACAAGGTACGTGCACTGCCGCAACGGGCCGCGCGGATCGAATGGGAACATGTAGTGCCCGCCAGCTGGCTGGGCCAGCAGCGCCAGTGTTGGCAACAAGGCGGGCGTAATCATTGCCGCGAAACCGACGCCCTGTTCAATCTGATGGAAGCGGACATGCACAACCTGAGCCCGGTAATCGGTGAGGTTAACGCCGACCGTTCCAATTACCGCTTTGGGCAGACCCGGCAGACAGAAAGCATGTACGGACGCTGTACCAGCCGCACCGATTTCAAGAACCGGGTTTTCGAACCACGCAGGGAAGCTCGCGGCATGGTGGCCCGCATCAGTTTCTACATGCACGACCGCTATGACCTGAGCATGTCGCAACAGCAACAAAAGCTGTTGATGCAGTGGCACCAGGCGTATCCACCAACAGCCTGGGAGAAAAAACGCGACCAGCGTATCAAGGCCATTACCGGTCAGGGCAATTCTTTTGTCAGCGGTGAAAAAACCTGGCGCACAGGCCATAAAAACAGTGGTGCCGGCTTGCTGCTAATCCCGGCCAGCCAGCCGGATGCGCCAGCAGTCAGGGGCAACCGGCGCAGCAAAATTTATCACCTGCCCCACTGTCGCAACTATGGCGATGTCAGCCCGCGCAACAGTGTGTCTTTTGGCAACGAACAGCAGGCACAACAGGCCGGCTATCGTAAAGCGGGTAACTGCCGCTAGCCTCTCGTGCAATTTCCGGTCGCGTGATCTTCAGTCGCCGGTCACCCAGGACACGCATTAAAAAATCTGACCGCCAGGTCATATTTTTATCCAGCCTGCCGATACAGGGCATATCCGCAACTCACGCGCGAAATGCAGGCCTCAATGGCATGTCTTTTGCTTTGTCTGATTATCGCAGTCAGATTAATGACTGGACACTTCAATCCCGTGCCGGAGTTGTTCTTTGCCGCAGCAACGCCTGAAAACGCTGCTGCAGCAAAATCCCTGAACGTATCAGCTGTAAGGTTCCGTATGAAAAACTTGAACATGATGGTCAAGCTGGCCATTGGTTTTGGCGCTGTTCTGGCGCTGATGATCGTAATGGCTGTAAGCAATTTGCTTGGCCTGAATGAAATCACCCTGCGTGGTGACAACCTCGAGCTCATCTATGAACTCGAGGATGCTGTAGTAGAGCTGGGACAAATCGCCGATGACTATCTGATCAGTCCCGACAACCGTTATCTTGAACAGGCCCGCGCGCTGGCTACAAAGATTACCGACGACTCGCGACAGGTACATGACAAGCTGCAATTTGCCGAGAACCGTGCCAAGGTGGCTGAAGTTCCGGGCATGACCGGCGATTTCATCCAGGCATTTGCCACCTATTCCGCCATTCGCGAAGCCAAGGCGGGCAACGTGGCTTCTGCCGTTGCCAGCGGTTTTGAGTCGGACGAACTGGTTGCACGACTCAACGAGCAAATCAACGGCAGTGCCAGCAATCCGGTCCTGCATGACACCGTAGCCAATGCGGTGGTTGGGCGCCTGGTCGCCCAACTGATGACTGCCCGTCGCATTCTGGCTTACCAGGCCCGTGGTTACCTGATGGCCGAAAGCAGCGAAGCACAGGACATTTTGGAAAAAGCCTACGATGACCTGCTGCAAGTCGCCCGTCAGCTGCAATCCAGTCAGGCGCTTTCATCCATTGCCCGCATCAGCCTGAGGGATGTATTGGCCAGTAGCGAAAACTACATGAACGCCCTGCGTCAGATTCCCTCGCTGGTTGAAGGTCAGCGGCATGCCCGCAACGACATCGAAGAAAAGCAGAAAATTCTGTACGGTCGTACTCTGGAGTTGTCAGAAAGCCAGAACCTGCTGCTGTCGGAACAGATCGGCCAGTCCAAAACCCTGTCCATTGTCCTGTCGGCAGCAGCCATCTTGCTGGCCGTCCTGATTGCCTGGTATATCACCCGCCAGATCGTACAGCCGCTGATGGCGGCAGTCACTATCGCCAGGGAGCTGGGCGAACGCAACATGACCGGTTCAGGTGTCGAGCAGCGCCGTGACGAGTTTGGTGCACTGTTGCAGGCTCTGGATACAACTCGCAGCAACCTGCGTGAAGCGCTCGGCGATGTCAACGGCGTGACGACCCAGCTGGCGGCGGCTGCCGAAGAGCTGTCGGTCGTCACTGGCCAGACCAGCCAGGGGGTTAACGCACAACGGGTAGAAACCGAACAGGTGGCCACCGCCATGAACGAAATGGCGGCTACCGTGCACGAAGTGGCACAGAACTCGGAAGAAGCAGCCCAGGCCGCACAAAAGGCCGATCATCAGGCGCAAAACGGCAATCAGGTATTGCAGACCGCTCTGGATGCCATCAGCCGCCTGTCCAGCCAGGTGGAGCATAGCGCCCAGGCCATGCACCGCCTCAATGAAAACAGCGCCAACATCAGCACTGTTCTAACCGTCATCAACGGTATTGCCGAGCAAACCAACCTGCTGGCCCTGAACGCTGCCATCGAGGCCGCCCGTGCCGGCGAGGCCGGTCGCGGCTTTGCCGTGGTGGCTGACGAGGTTCGCGGACTGGCTCATCGTACACAGGAATCCACGGCACAGATCGAGGAACTGATTGCGACCCTGCAGAAAGGAGCACAGGACGCGGTCGAAATGATGGATAACAGCAGCAATCTGGCCGGCAATACGCTGGAACTGGCCCAGCAGGCCGGCAACGAGCTGGATGCCATTACCCGCACGGTTTCCGAAATTCAGGCAATGAACATGCAGATCGCTACTGCTGCCGAAGAGCAGAGCTCGGTTGCCGAGGAAATCAACCGCAGTGTTATCAGCGTCAACAACATTGCCGACCAGTCGGCGGCAGCTGTAGAGGAAATGGCCGCCTCCTCTGCCGACCTGGCCCGTCTGGGTCAGTCGCTGCAGGACCTGGTATCACGCTTTAAAGTCTGACCCGCGCAGCCCTCTCCTGCCGGAGGGGGCCAGCCCGGCCACCTAGTACATCATCAGATACTCGGGGCGCAGCAGCTCGCTGGCCTGATACTCATGCAGGGCAACACGCAGTTCACCGGCGGCGTAAGGTCCCAGCAAATAACGCGGGTAGACAAACGTCAGCCCTTCGTCGGTAAAAACAAAGCTGTCCAGCGGGAATTTTTCCAGCTGCGCCTGCTCGTCATCCTGCAACAGCCAGTCTCTGGCGAATTCCGGATACATCTCCTGATAATTGGAACGTAACGCCATGGCCAGTGCATCGAGCTTGCCCGGCAACAAAATATCCTTCAGCATCAGCTGTTTGCGCTGATCCAGATCCACCAGCACGTAGCCTACCGAAGGCATGCCGTGTGCCCCACCGGTATACAGATAGCTGCGCTGGCGAAAGCTGGCCAGGTGCTTATGCTGGTACAGATAAGTCACCTCATCCAGATGCTGCATCGAATAATAAACAGGTTCCTCTTCTTGGGTGGCTGCATGGATTTCTGCATAGCCGGTTTGCAGCCAGCGACCGGCCTGCTGCAGAAGCCGCTCGCGATACTGCCCGGTACTCAGGCTACGGGTTGAGCCGCTGCTGTCCCGTTCATTGTCCAGCTGGTGCAGTAGCAGATTGTCCAGCCAGGGCTCACCGGTCAGGTCAACCGACAGGCGGATGCTGACGCACGGGCCCTCGCCGTCCGGATTGACGCAGCGCTCTTCTTCGATCAGCAGCGTTTTTTGCGGGTTGATGGCCGCTGCTGCCTGCACCGTTCCGGCGAACAAAGCCACACAGAGTCCGATCAGAGCCAGCGGATGAAATAAATCGCGCATACACACTCTCCTGGGGTAAACAATACAGCCGCAAAGTAAACCGGGAGCCATGCCCCAATGCAAGGGCATGGCACAATTTCTCCGCCAATCCGTCACGCCAAACTCGCCTGTGGTCGGCTGGCAATCTTTTGACACACTGGAGCGGCAACCTTGTCTGGACGACTGCTGACCCGACTGCTAGCTATTGGCCTGCTGTTGCTGAGCACTCCAGGCTGGTGCGCCATACCGACCAATTTTGAAGACGCCAAACAACTGCTGCGCGAGCAGGTGTATCACGATCAGAACCAGGACGGCCCGCAGGGCCCCCTGCATTGCGGCTGTGACTGGGACTGGACCGGTACCAGCGGCGGGCTTTCCCGATGCGGACCCGCTGTTTAATCTGATGGAAGCGGACATGTACAACCTCAGTCCGGTAATTGGAGTGGTCAATGCTGACCGCTCCAATTACCACTTTGGCCATGTGGCAGCCAACACATGTAAGGACAATGCAACAGCCGTACCGATTTCCGCAACAGGGTTTTTCAGCCAAGACCTGAAGTGCGCGGCATGATCGCCCGAATCAAGTGTTACATGCACGACCGCTATAACCTGAGCATGTCACGCCAGCAACAGCAGTTATTCATGCAGTGGCACAAAGCCCACCCGGCCAGTAGCTGGGAACTGGAACGAAATCGCAAAATCCGTCATCTGGGCGGCCAGGATAATCCCTTTGTCACCGGAGCTCGAAAATGGTAGCCGGGCCATAAAAACAGCAAGGATGGTCTGTTCATAAAAACCGAAGCCTTAGCCGGCGGCTCTTCCAGGGCTGAGCACATCAGGGTCAAAGACAACCGTAACAGCAAGATTTAGCATCTGCCGCACTGCCCCAATTATGCGGATGTCAGCCCGCGCAACGCGGTTTCCTTCAAGGACGAAAACAGGCGCAGGCTGCCGACTATCGCAAAGCGCGCAACTGCCGCTGACCCGCGCCCGCCCGGAATTTTAACGCGCTACCCATGCAAGGCCGCCGCATGATGGGCAATGTGATTCTCGATAAAGGACGCAATGAAGTAGTAGCTGTGGTCATACCCTTCCTGGTAACGGATGGTTGCCGGGTGGCCGGTCGCAGCACAGGCGTCTTCCAGCAAACGGGTACGCAGCTGTCCTTCCAGGAAACTGTCGTCCAGCCCCTGATCCACCAACAGATGCAGTTTCTCCTGCGCTCTGGCCACCAGCGCTACAGTGTCGTATTCCAGCCATGCGTTGCGATCTTCGCCCAAATAGGCACTGAACGCCTTTTCGCCCCAGGGCACCTGGCTTGGCGCCACAATGGGAGCAAAAGCCGATACGCTGCGGTAACGGCCAGGGTTTCTCAGCGCCAGCATCAGCGCACCATGGCCCCCCATGGAATGCCCGCTGACACCGCGTGCATCGTTGGCAGGGAAATTCTGCCCGACCAGCTGCGGCAATTCGTTCAGCACATAGTCATACATGCGGTAATGTTTCGCCCAGGGCTCTTGCGTGGCATTGACATAAAAACCTGCGCCCTGTCCCAGGTCATAAGCGTCATCATTGGCGACATCTTCGCCGCGGGGACTGGTATCCGGTGCAACAATGATCAGACCATGCTCGGCAGCATAGCGCTGGGCATTGGCCTTGGTGATGAAGTTCTGCTCGTTACAGGTCAGCCCGGACAGCCAGTACAGCACAGGGCATTTTTTGTCAGCCGCTACCGGTGGCAGATAAACAGCAAAATTGACTGTACAGCCAAGGCTGACAGACTCATGCTGCCAGACCTCCTGCCAGCCACCAAAACAGGCATGACGTTCAATACGTTCCATAAAACACCTCATCTTCTGAGTTATGCACCCAAAACCATAGCATACGGGACGGCTA
>CAYMXO010000056.1:0-10929 GCA_964394445.1 uncultured Thiopseudomonas sp. | reverse complement strand
ATGCCGTTGATGGTAAACAGCGGCTGTCCTTCCTGGCTGGCCAGGGGGATGCCTTCTTCGTAGTTGATGCAGCAGAACTGGCACTCGTCTTTTGGCCGGTTTTCCGCACGGGCGGTAAAACAGCGGGCCGAGTAGGCCAGTGGCAGGTGTCCGTAGGCAAAAACCTCCACTTCAGGACGCTGGATGTTCATTTCATCCAGCTGCTGCAGGGTGTTTTTGATCATGCTGCCGGCACATTCGACCGGTGGTGCCCAGCGGATCAGGCCGCTGTCGATGAATTCGGCGAGGGCGCGGCCGCTGTAGATGTTCAGCGCCGGGCCGCCGGCAAACGGCAGCTTGCGTTCGGAGAGGAACTGCACCGCGGCCATGTCGTTGGCTTCCACCATAAACTCGCCGTTGTCACACAGGCGCTTGAGGCTGGAAACCTCGGAGTTGGCTTCCAGCAGGGTCAGGCCGGAAAGGACGATTTGTGCCTTGGTTGCTTCCTGCATTTCACGGGCCAGGCCAATCCAGCCGTCCAGGTTGAACTCGCGGCGTTTGGAGCACACGGTTTCGCCCATGTAGACGATGTCCAGCGGTTGCTCGGCCATGTCGGCATAGAAGCGGGTGACCTGGTCACGGGGCCAAAAAAACAGGATAGGGCCCAGGGATAGTTTCATGATCGTTCGACTCCTATTGCCAGGCGCGGTGGTAGGCACCCAGGGTGGTCTGGCTGCCTTCGGAGAGGCCGGCCAGGGTTTGCCGCCAGCTGTCTTCGACACGGAATTGCTGCGGGTTGCGTTTGTAGCTGTCCAGCGCCTCGCGCCAGGCGCGGGTCACTTGTTCGGTATAGGCCGGGCTGCGCTGGCGTCCCTCGATCTTGACCGCGCTGACACCGATCTTGTCCAGCTCGGGGATCAGGTCCATGGTGTCCAGGCTGGTGGGCTCTTCCAGGGCGTGGAAGCGTTGGCCATTGACGATGAAGCGGCCCTTGCACAGGGTCGGGTAGCCGGCCGATTCGCCTTCGTCGTAGCGGTCAATCAGGACTTCGTTAAGACGCGAGCTGAGTTTGCCGTCCTCGTTGCTCCAGCGCACCGCCTTGGCGGGGGAGCAGACACCACAGAGGTTGGGTGATTCGCCGGTCATGTAGGACGACAGATGGCAACGGCCCTCGGCCATGATGCACAGGCTGCCGAAGGCAAACACCTCGATGGGTACCGTGGTGCTTTCGGCGACCTGGCGCACCTGGGTCAGTGACAGGACGCGGGGCAGTACGGCGCGCTTGATGTTGTAGCGCTGGCGATAGAACTCAAGTGCCGGGCCGTTGGTGGCCGAGCCTTGTACCGACAGGTGCAGGTTCAGGTCCGGATGGGCTTTTGTCGCATAGGAAAGTACGGCCGGATCAGCGGCGATCAAGGCGTCGACACCCAGCGCGGCGGCCTGGTCAACAGCACGCTGCCAGCGCTCCCAGCCGTCGGACTGGGCATAGGTGTTGACGGCGATGTAGAGCTTGCGGTTACTTTGGCGGATCAGGTCGATACCTTCACCCAGTTGTTTGTCGGTCAGGTTGAGACCGGCAAAATGTCGGGCGTTGGTGTCGTCCTTGAATCCCACATAGATGGCGTCGGCGCCTTGGCGCACGGCGGCTTTCAGTGCTGGCAGGCTGCCAGCAGGGCAAACCAGTTGCATGAAGACTCCCGGAAAGCAAAGGATGGGAGAGGCCAGGGCGGAACTTGATCGTGTACAGGATGCCGGCCTCAAACTACGGGCCAGGTGTGGCAGGCGGCTGACTGCAAGGCGGCAGACAACTGCATTGCCCGGACAATATGAAATCGCACGGTGTTCTGGCTACATACAGCACGTTAATCTAGGGGCTTTGCGGCAGAAGAGCCTTGACCGAAGTCAAAGCGGGTCAACGGGATGCAGCGGGCCTGCATCCAGGCAGTTGCATCAGGCTTGCAGCATTCTGGTTGCCGCTTCCATGGAGGCAGTCAGGTCTTCGCCGGCATCAAGGTTTTGCTCGAACACTTCAAGGCCCAGCTTGCGGAAGGCATCGACTCCGGTCCAGTCAATTTGTCCCAGCGGGTGTTCGGTGCCGGCATGAATCTGCAGGATGGCGACCTGCACGATGTCAACAAGGTCGGTTTCCGTCGTATGCCGGCCAAAGTCCAGATAGTCTGCCGGTACTTCAATCAGGGTGGACGGAAAATCCCAGGCCTGGAGAATGCGCTGGCCCAGCACCGGGTGCAGCTGTTCGATCAGCTTTTCCAGGGTGAAAGAGTCGTTGAGCAAGCCGCTTTTTTCTTCGGCATAGGTCAGAATCGGCAGGATGCCGATCTGGTGAACCAGCCCGGCCAGGGCAGCCTGATCGGGGCGCAGACGGGTGAACTGGCGGCAGAGCACATGGCTGATGCCGGCCACTTCGGTGCTGCGTTGCCAGACTTCGCGCAGGCGCCGGTCAATCACATCGGAGGTGGCCTGGAACATTTGTTCCATGGCCAGGCCCATGGCCAGGTTGGCCGTGTAGTTCATGCCCAGCCGGTTGATAGCCATGTTGAGGTCGCTGATTTCGCTGGAGCTGCGCAACAGGGGGCTGTTGACTACCTTGATGATGCGGGCGCTAAGGGCGGCATCGTTGCTGATGACCTTGCTGAGTTCGCTGATGCCCACATCCGGGTCTTCTGCGGTCTCGCGCACCCGCAATGCGACTTCGGGCAGGGTGGGCAGAATGATTTCGTCATTGTTAATTGCATCCAGCAATTCAAACTGAACCGTTTCAATCAGTGAGCTCATGGCAACTCCATAATACAGGCATGGTACAGATACTGGATGGCTGTACGACTGCAGGGCGGTTTCCGGCTGTTTTCAAACCGGCCCGGGCGGGCAGGAATGATATCGGCAGTGGAAGGCCGTACGTTAACGCTGGATTTCACGCTCGGTATCAATCTCGTAGGGCAGGCTGAGCAGGCTGACCTGCGGGCGACCGTCCATGTCCAGGAACAGCGGTTGCTCCTGTGCGGTTTCGGTCTGCACCACGGCCAGCAGCTCGATTCCGTCGGCACTGCGGGCGGCACTGATGACCTCGCCGGCTTTGTTGCCCTCTGCATCAACCAGAATTGCTCCAGCGGGTGGCAGTTCGCTGCTGCTGCTGCCAAAACGCAGCATGTGCCGTTTCTGTTTTCCGAGATACTGCATGCGTGCAACAATTTCCTGCCCGCTGTAGCAGCCTTTTTTGAAGCTGACAGCATCCAGAGCAGGCAAGTTTAACATTTGCGGAATATAGCTTTCGTATAAAGTGTCGGTAACGTGACCCACGCCACAACGAATCAGCTCCAGTTGCCATTCGTTAACAGGTTGTTCTGCGCCGCGGGCAGCGAGCTGGCGCAAGGTGCAGGGGGCATCGGCGGCAGGCAGCCACAACTCGGCCAGTGCCGGACTGATGCGGATCGCCAGTATCCGGTTGTGCTGGGTCACGGCCCCGGCAGTTTCTGCCAGCTCGATTCCCAGTTCCTGCAAGGTATCGGCCGGGTTGATCAGCCCGAGTTGCACCCATTCGCTGCTTTCGTCCTGCAGGACGGATTTGGAAAAGACGGCAAATTTTTTCATTTCTGCCAGTTGTTTTTCCACCAGATCGCGGGCCATCGAGAGCAGGAAACCGTCACCCTGCATGGCCAGGCGGAAGCTCGACTGCATGCGTCCCTTGGGGTTGCAACGGGCGCCGAGAGTGCTCTGGTCATGGCTGACATAGTTAAGGTTACAGGTCAGCTGACCCTGCAGGAACTTGGCGGCATCGGTGCCGCGTACTGCAAGCATGCCTTGTTGGTCGAGTACTACAAAGGCTGGCGTCTGGCTCATGGTGGTGTCTCGTGGAATAGGGTGGGCCAACATGATAGAGCTTTCGTGCCGGCTTGTCAGTGGGTGCCAAATGCGTGTGGCTGGCTTATACTTGCGCGCGGTTAACCGGAGAACCCCAATGACTACAGAAACTGAACTCAATCGCCTGTTCTGGCACAGCCGCCGCGGCATGCTGGAGCTGGACGAGCTGCTGGTACCTTTCGTGCGCGAAGCCTATACGGGGCTGGATGCTGCGGACAAGGCGCGTTATGAAAAGCTGCTGACCAGCGAAGACCAGGACATGTTTGCCTGGTTCATGCGCCGCAACGAGCCTGACGATGCCGATCTGCAAAGAATCGTCGAGCTGGTGCTGGAACACAGCCGGAACCGCCCGCGCAGCTGATGCCGGCCTGTTTCTGGCAGCCTTCGGCATGGCTGGCCAGTGCGCAGGGGTTGCTTGCGCTGTTGGCAGCGCTGGCTGTTGCCGGCAGTGCCGTGCCGCAACCGTTCAGGATCGCACTGGTTCTGTTCTGTCTGGGCTGGGCGTGCCGGCGCCTGCTGCGCGCGCGTAACCGCGACCGGCTACGAGCCCGATACCGTCTGGGTTTGCGTCATGTGCGCGGCTCGGGCTGGGAGTTGTGGCAGCCGTCGAGCGGCTGGCAGCCTGTCAGGATAGGCGCCGGCAGTCTGGTTACCCGGTATGTGGTGGTTGTGTATTGTGTAACGGCCAGGGGCCGCAGGCTGTCTCTGGTGATACCGGCGGATGTGCTGGATGCCGACAGTCACAGGCGCCTGCGGTTGTGGTTGCGCCTCAATCCGCTGAGCGGGAAGGTTGCAGGATAGTTTCCAGCGCAACCGGCAGGAGATCCGGGTAATCGAGGGTAAAGTGCAGGCCGCGGCTTTCCTTGCGCTGCATCGCGCAGCGGATCATCAGCTCGGCAACCAAAGCCAGGTTGCGCAGCTCCAGCAGGTCGGGGCTGACTTTGTAGTTGCTGTAAAACTCGTCAATTTCCTTGTGTAGCAACAGCACCCGGTGCAGTGCCCGCTGCAGCCGTTTGTCGGTGCGGACAATGCCAACGTAGTTCCACATGAAGCGGCGCAACTCGTCCCAGTTGTGCGAGATCACTACATCTTCATCCGAATCGGTCACCTGACTGGCATCCCAGGCTGCCGGTTGCGCTGGCAAGCCGGTCGAGTCCTGCAGACTGCCAATGTGTTCGGCGGCCGACTGCGCATAGACAAAACATTCCAGCAGCGAGTTGCTGGCCATGCGGTTGGCACCGTGCAGGC
Organism: uncultured Thiopseudomonas sp.; assembly: GCA_964394445.1. Lineage (GTDB taxonomy): Bacteria > Pseudomonadota > Gammaproteobacteria > Pseudomonadales > Pseudomonadaceae > Thiopseudomonas. The sequence goes on along the minus strand of CAYMXO010000056.1, from coordinate 5,826 downwards.
CGGTGTAGCTGGTTTCGCCAATTGCGTACAGGCCGTCCAGGTCGGTGCGGCCGTTCTGGTCAACCATGATGCCGCCACAGGTGTAGTGTGCGGCCGGTACCACCGGAATGGGTTCGCGCGCGATGTCCAGGCCAAACTTCAGGCAACGGCGATAAACCGTGGGGAAGTGCTCGCGGATGAACGTGGCAGGCTTGTGGCTGATGTCCAGGTAGACATGATCCAGCCCAAGGCGCTTCATTTCGTGGTCAATGGCGCGGGCTACGATATCGCGCGGAGCCAGCTCCAGGCGTTCGTCGTAACGCTCCATGAAGCGTTCGCCATTGGGCAGTTTGAGTACGGCACCCTCGCCGCGCAGGGCTTCGGTGATCAGGAAGCTTTTTGCCTGTGGATGATACAGGCAGGTGGGATGAAACTGGTTGAACTCCAGGTTCGCCACCCGGCAGCCGGCGCGCCAGGCCATGGCGATGCCGTCGCCACAGGCACTGTCGGGGTTGCTGGTATACAAATAGACCTTGGCGGCGCCGCCGGTGGCCAGAATGACAAAGCGGGCGGCATGGGTGTCCACCTCGCCGGTTTCGGTATTCAGCACATAGGCACCGATGCAGCGTCTGGGCTGTTGGGCCGAAGCCGGCTGGATGATCAGGTCTACCGCGACCTGGTGCTCCAGCAGCTGCACGTTGTCACGTTCGCGGACATGCTTGAGCAATGTATCGAAAATCGCGGCGCCGGTTGCGTCGGCAGCATGAATGATGCGCCGGTGGCTATGGCCGCCTTCGCGAGTCAGGTGGTAGGCGTAGTGCTGCTCCAGCTCCTGTTCCGGCGTGTTGCGGGTAAATGGCACCCCGAGCTCCAGCAGCCAGTTGATGGCGTCCTTGCTGTTGGCTACGGTAAACTGTACGGCATCTTCACGACACAGGCCGCCACCTGCATTCAGCGTGTCCTTGACATGGGCCTCGATACTGTCGGTTTCGTCCAGCACGGCAGCTACGCCACCCTGGGCATAGTAGGTGGAACCATTGTTGAGTTTGCCCTTGCTGAGCACGGCAACGTTCAGGTTGCCGGGCAGCTTGAGGGCGACACCCAGGCCGGCAGCACCGCTGCCGATGATGAGCACGTCGTGCAGGTAAGATTGGCTCATAGTGTGAAGTCCGTCTAAAAAAGCGGTGCTAGTATACCGCTGCACGCGAGACAAAACGTACTTCGCGGAACTTTTTCCGCAGCAGTTGTTCAATACAGGCAACCTGTGGCCAGTCTTCAACAGAAAGGCAGCCGGATTACAGGTAGTCTTTGCCAGAAGATGCGCAGGACTCAGGGGATAACTTTAATGATCATCAAAACACACGAGCGGGGCAATAGCGGCTGGTCCGGGTACGGTACATGACCGTCGATGAAGACAGGCAGCTGGTAAAGCGGGTACAAAAAGGCGACAAGCGGGCCTTTGATCTGCTGGTGTTGAAGTATCAGAGCCGGATTATGGCTCTGGTGGTGCGTTTCGTGCATGACTCGCACGAGGCCCAGGATGTTACCCAGGAAGCCTTTATTAAGGCGTACCGGGCACTGGGTAATTTTCGTGGCGACAGTGCTTTTTATACCTGGCTGTACCGGATTGCCATCAATACGGCGAAAAATCATCTGGTTTCACGCAATCGCCGGCCACCAAGCGCCGACGTGGATGCCGGCGATGCCGAGTTTTACGACGGCGACCACGCGTTGAAGAGTCTCGAAACACCGGAGCGCCTGTTGTTGCGTGATGAAATCGAGCAAACCGTGCAGGAAAGTATCCGGCGGCTGCCGGAAGACTTGCGGGTCGCCCTGACCCTGCGCGAGTACGAAGGCATGAGTTATGAAGACATTGCCCATGTCATGCAGTGTCCGGTGGGAACGGTACGATCGCGCATTTTCCGCGCCCGCGAAGCAGTCGACAAGGCTTTGCGTCCGTTGCTGAATGAATGACAGCTGTTTTTTTCTTGAGGAAATTGTTACATGAGTGAACAGAGCCTTGAACAGACCCTCTCCGCACTGATGGATGGCGAGGCCAGTGAGCTGGAGTTGCAGCGCATTCTCAGGCAGCTGAATGAGCCGGAAGTGCGCAAGGCATGGCAGAGTCTGCACCAGTTGCGCTCGGCAATGCATCAGGAGCCCTTTGTGGACGTGGATGTATCCGCCGGAGTCATGGCCGCACTGGCTGATACGGAAATGGATGCCGCACCCGGAACGAAGGCTGTCGACAGCAGCCGCAGCAGCAGCGGCTGGAAGAGCTGGCAGCGCATGGCTGTGGCCGCTTCGGTGACCCTGGCAGTGCTGGGTGGCGTGCGTTTTTACAACCAGGTGCAGCTGCCGTCTGCCGAACAGACGCTGGCGCGTACTGCGGTGCCGGCCGTGCAGCAGCCTCAGCAACCCCGGTCGCCGGCTTATCTGCGTGAGGGTCCGGTTGTACTGGCCAGTTACAGTGGCCAGACACGGCAGGAAGAGCAGCGGGACGCGGAGCTTTCCACGCAGTGGCATCGTGAGCAGCTGCCGTTGTACCTGAAGCAACATGCCCAGCAGAGCGGAAACGGGGGCGCCGAGGGTGCCTTGCCTTATGCCCGTGCCGCCAGCATGGAAGGGCGCTGATCCCGTGTGGTGTCGCCTGGCCTGGCTGGTGGTTCTGGCCGCACTGCTGACAGGCGGGCGCTGGGCATCCGCCCAGCCCTTGGGACAGCAGCTGTTGCAGTGGCAGCAGATGCAGGAGCGCACCAGCTACCATGGCAGCTTTGTTTATGAGCGCAAAGGGGTTTTCTCGACCCATAAGGTGTGGCGTCAGGCCGCTGCTGACGGTCATTACCGCGAGCGTTTTCTCCGTATGAACGGCAGTCGCCTTGAGGCGCTGCGTACAGACGGCCATCTTGAATGCATGGCACGCCAGCGCCCCGGCATGCCACTTGCCGAGATCCCGGAGCCGGTTCTTTTGGTTAACCGGTTCAATTTGCAGCGTATGGCTGCCGGCTATCATACCGAGCAGGTTGGCCGTGGCCGCGTTGCTGACCGCGATGCGGCAATCTTGTTGTTTACTCCACGCGACGTGCACCGTTATCCGCTGGAAGTGCATTTTGATCTGGAAACGGGAGTAGTCCTCAAGTCCTTGCTGCTTAACGAACAGGCCGAATTGCTTGAGCGCTTCCAGTTTGTCAGTTTCAGTGTAGGCGAGCAGCCTGACGAGTTGTTGCAGGTGGAAAACTGCGAGCCTGTTGCCCTGTCTGCCAGGGCGGGTGCAGAGCTGGGGCCCGATTGGCTGGCGGGCTGGATTCCGGATGGATTCACGCCGGCAGCGGAGCGCCCGGCGCAGCAGCATGGCATCAGCAGCCAGCTGTTTTTTGACGGGCTGGCGCATTTCAGTATTTTTGTCACCGCGGTCGATACCGGGTTGATCGATCTGGAGCACCGTCAGCTGGGGCCGACCGTGGTGATTTCGCGACCGCTTGAACAGGGTGAGCAGCGTTATATGGTGACGGTGCTGGGCGAGATTCCGGTTGCCACCGCACAGCGCATTGCTCTGTCAGTTGCACTGGATGATGTCGGAGCCGCTGATGATTGAAGAGCGTGGCCGGGTCATGGCTGTAGATGGCCAGCAGATCCGGGTTGCTGTCGACCGGCAGAGCGCTTGCGGCAGTTGCAAGGCACGGGCAGCCTGCGGGCAGGGGCTGGTACAAAGCCTGCGGCCCGGGCGTCAACATGATGTGCTGGCAGTGTGCGAATTTCCGGTCCGGGTGGGTGACGTGGTGGTTCTCGGTGTTGAAGAGTCACTGGCCCTGCGTGGTGCTGTACTGGTGTACCTGTTTCCGCTGCTGGCCCTGCTGCTTGCAGCGCTGACTGCCGACTGGCTGGGGCTGAATGAAGGCTGGAGCATTGTTTCCGGGCTGGCCGGCTTTGCTGCGGCAATTTTCTGTCTGTACCTCTATAACCGCTCTTTGAGCGGTCGCGCCGGCCTTCTGCCACTGGTGCTGCGGGTTGAGCCTCCAGCCGGCCAGTCGGCCAGCGTGCGCTGGTTGCCCTGATTTCTGAACTTGTCACAGGGTTTCAGGTCAGAAAAAACGTATTCCCGGTTAGTGGCATTTTCACACCATTGCCGGATGCCTGTTTCAAATAACCATGTATTGGAGTAATGAAGGATGCGTACAGCGAAAGCACTGTTTGTCGGGTTGTGCACCAGCCTGCTGATTGTCCTGGCGCCTGCTGCCAGCGCACAGCTGCCTGACTTTACCGCCCTTGTTGAAGAGTCTTCGCCAGCAGTTGTCAATATCAGCACCCGGCAAAAACCGCAGGCTGCCCCGGCAGGACGTGGTCAGCTGATGATTCCCGAGCTGGAGGGCTTGCCGCCGATTTTCCGCGACTTTTTTGAACATGCGTTTCCGGTGCCACGTTCGCCCAATAGCCCGCGTCGCCAGGAAGCCCAGTCGCTGGGTTCAGGATTCATCATTTCTGCCGACGGCTATATCCTGACCAATAATCATGTGGTGGAAGATGCCGATGAAATCATTGTGCGCCTGTCCGACCGCAGCGAACTGGTCGCCGAGCTGGTGGGTACCGATCCGCGTACCGATGTGGCCCTGCTCAAGGTTGAAGGCAAGCAGTTGCCGGTGGTCAAGACCGGCCAGTCGAAAAATCTCAAGGTTGGCGAGTGGGTGCTGGCCATTGGTTCACCGTTTGGTTTTGATCACTCAGTGACCGCTGGCATCGTTTCGGCCAAGGGCCGCAACCTGCCCAGTGACAACTATGTACCCTTTATCCAGACTGACGTTGCCATCAACCCCGGCAACTCGGGCGGCCCGCTGTTCAACCTGGGTGGCGAGGTTGTGGGTATCAACTCACAGATTTTTACCCGCTCGGGTGGCTTTATGGGGCTGTCGTTCGCCATTCCGATGGAAGTGGCCATGGATGTGGCTGAACAGTTGAAGGCCAGTGGCAAGGTTGAGCGTGGCTGGCTGGGGGTGGTGATTCAGGAGGTCAACAAGGACCTGGCCGAGTCCTTTGGCCTGGACAAGCCGGCCGGTGCGCTGGTGGTGCAGATCCTGGACGACAGTCCGGCGGGCAAGGGCGGCATCCAGCTGGGTGACGTGATCCTCAGCATGAATGGCAAACCGGTCGTGATGTCGGCGGACCTGCCGCACCTGGTTGGCGCACTGAAGCCCGGCGAGACCGCGCGCATGGAAGTCATGCGTGAAGGCAAGCGCCAGACACTCAAGGTCAAGGTTGGCGCGGCGCCGGGTGAGGGTGAAGAGCTGGCAGCCGATACGTCCAGTCAGGGTGGCAAGCGCATGGATAACCCGTTGGGTGTTTCTGTCACCGAGCTGACCGGTGAACAGAAAAAGATGATTGATCTGGAAACCGGTGTGTTGATCCAGGAGGTTCATGATGGTCCGGCAGCCATGATTGGCTTGCGCCCCGGGGATGTCATTACCCACCTGAACAACCAGCAAGTGGAGTCGGTGAAGTCTTTCAATGCCATCGTGCAGAAGCTGCCACGTGACCGCTCGCTGTCCATGCGGGTGCTGCGTCAGGGCAGGGCCAGTTTCATCACGTTCAAGCTGGCAGGCTAGACTGGCCGGCAGTTTGCGGGGGAAAACCGGGGCTTGCTCCGGTTTTCTGTTTCTGAGGGTTGCCGCCCCGTTTGGCCCGCACGGAACCAGACCGCACTTTATGCAGCAAAGATGACTAAAGCACGGCTGATCAGGTAAACTGGCGCACTATTTTTGCCGGCTTTGGCCGTCGAGTCCTTAATTAGAGTGAAGTTCTGTGAGCGACCTGAGTCATATTCGTAACTTTTCCATCATTGCCCATATCGACCAT
>CAYMXO010000055.1:0-11019 GCA_964394445.1 uncultured Thiopseudomonas sp. | reverse complement strand
TCATCTAGATGCAGAACTGCTTCAACGGTGGAAACCCGTTGAACTCTACCGAGCTGTAACTGGTGGTGTAGGCACCGGTAGACAGCCAGTACAGACGGTCCTCGCTGGCCAGGTTCAGCGGCAGGCCGTATTTGTAGTCCTCGTACATGATGTCGGCGCTGTCGCAGGTCGGCCCGGCAATGACCACATCTTCCAGCTCGCCCTGCTTTTCCGTCCACACCGGGAACTTGATCGACTCGTCCATGGTTTCCACCAGCCCGGAAAATTTGCCGACATCGGTAAACACCCAGCGTTCAATCGCCATGCGCGACTTGCGTGACACCAGTACCACCTCACTGACCAGCACACCGGCATTGGCCACCAGCGAACGGCCGGGCTCGAGGATGATTTCCGGCAGCTCGTCACCAAAGTCTTCCTGCAGAAAGCGGGTGATTTCCTCGGCATAGGCCTTGAGCGGGTTGGTCTTGGTCAGGTAGTTGGCCGGAAAGCCGCCCCCCAGGTTGATCATTTGCAGCTTCAGGTCATGTTCGGCCAGCAGGCGGGCGAACATGTGCTTGACCTTGCCAATGGCGGCATCCCAGACGCCGATTTCGCGCTGCTGTGAGCCCACATGAAACGATACGCCGTAGGGCACCAGACCCAGATCCCGGGCCAGCACCAGCAGGTCCATCGCCATGTCGGTCTGGCAGCCGAACTTGCGCGACAGCGGCCAGTCAGCCGAGCTGGAGCCTTCGGTCAGAATGCGTACATAGACTTTCGAGCCGGGTGCGGCCTTGGCAATGTTGCGCAGGTCCTGTGCCGAGTCGGTGGCAAACATGCGCACGCCCTTTTCGTAAAAATACCGTACGTCGCGGGCTTTTTTGATGGTGTTGCCGTAGCTGATCTGTTCCGGCTTGACGCCACAGGCCAGCACCTTGTCCAGCTCATAAATGGAGGCAATGTCGAAGTTGGAGCCCTTGCTGTTGAGCAGCTGGGTAATCTCGGCGGCCGGGTTGGCTTTTACTGCAAAGTAGATTTTGGCGTAGGGAAAGTTGTCCGCCAGATCATCGTAGGCATGGCTGATGGTATCCAGATCCACCACCACAAACGGGGTTTCCTGGCGGTCGGCAAATTGCTTGATCTTTTGAAAAGTGGCAGGTGCGAAGTAGTCTTCCACGCGAATGGACATAGGTTTTCCTCCGTATGGGCATACGCAGGCACCCTGTCTGGCAAGGTCCTGAGCGCCCGGGCAAATCGAAAAAAGGATTAAGGAATCTGCTCCACAAGCTGCACATCGCAGTTGCAGGCAGGGTTCCAGAACGCTTATCCGTTTCCCCACTTTGGTTCGCCTACTTCCCAAGGCATGTCGCCGAGGATCAGCAGCGGTAAAATCCGCCAACCTCTCGTCGTCAGTACTTGAGCCGCATGGATCGTTTCAGCATGGGCGTTCAGGGCCGCAATGTAAGTTTTTTGTCGTGCAGACGCAAGAAGAAAAACTGTTTTATGCCAAAAGGTCATATTGGATACAAAACAACAGCTCGCTCAGACGCTCAACCACGACTGCCAACCCAACCCAGCTTCTAGTGTTCTTCTTGCAAGTCTGTGGGTCCGCCCTCAGTCCAGCAATCGGTTGCTAGGATACATCCCTCATCAATGCCTGACTGCGTTGGGTCAGCAACGCCTCACGACGAATAAATTCGGCTACAAAGTCATTGGCCGGCTGCTCATGTAACTGCAGCGGCGTGCCCCACTGAACAATTTGCCCTTGTTGCATGACCCCGATACAGTCGGCAATAGCAAAAGCTTCGGCCTGATTGTGAGTGACCAAAATGGCGGTCAATCCGGCCTGTTTCAGAATGTCCCTTACTTCGAACGCCAGCCGCTCACGGGTATCCACATCCAAATTAGAAAAGGGCTCATCCAGCAGCAGCAATGAAGGGCTGGGTGCCAAGGCCCGTGCCAACGCAACCCGCTGCTGCTGACCGCCGGACAGCTCGTGCGGATAGCGCTTGCGCTCGGCCTGCAACCCCACCAGTTCCAGCATTTCATCCACACGCGCAATGCGTTCTTGTTTATTCCAGCGGCGCAAACCAAAGCTGATATTTTTCTCCACGGTCAGGTGTGGAAACAACGCATAGTCCTGGAACATCATGCCGACCCCGCGCTGTTCCGGCGCGATCTGTTGCGAGCCTGCAGACAGCTCCCGACCATCCAGCCGGATTGTGCCATTCTGCAGCGGCTCAAAGCCGGCAATGGCACGCAATATAGTAGTTTTGCCACAGCCTGACGCGCCAAGCAAACAGCCGATTTCACCCTGTTCGAGCTGCAAGTCCAGCTGATTGACGACACACAGCGACTCGCCGGGACAGGGGTATACCACCGAAATGCCTTGCAACTCAAGAAATGGCTGGAATAGCCTGCTCATCCAGATAACCTTCGTGTTTGAGGGGAAAATTGCGCTTTGGCCAGCAAAATCACCGGTAGTAGCCCGGCAACAACAATGGCAAGTGCGGCAATGGCACCCTCTTCATAAGTACCCCGCGCCGCCTCGGCATACAGCCAGGTGGCCAGGGTTTCAAAATTCATTGGCCGCAGCAGCAATGTAGCCGGCAGCTCTTTCATGGTATCAACAAAAACCAGCAACGCCGCCGCGCCCAATGCCGGGCGCAACAGGGGTAAATGCACACGCCGCAAGGTGCCGCCTGGGGTTTCGCCAAGCAGCCTCGCCGCCTGCTCAACCGATGGCGGAATGCGTGCCAGCCCGGCCTCCAGGCTGCCGACACCAATCGCCAGAAAGCGGATGCAGTAGGCAATCACCAATGCCGTGGTGGAGCCCATCAACAGCAGCTGCGGCGCACGCTCGACAAACAGCGCCACAATTTGCTCCAGTAGAGTGTCGAGCCAGACAAAGGGCAACAGCAACCCCAGCGCCAGCACCGTGCCGGGAATGGCATAGCCCAGCGAAGCCAGCTTGAATAGTTTTTGCCAGCGCTGACGCTCACTGCTGCGGGCGCTGCGGCTGGCCCAGGCCACCACCAGCGCCAGCGCTAGCGTTGCCGCCGTAGTCACCAGTGCGATATACAACGTGCTCCAGGCACTGGCCAGTAGCTGTTGCGACACCGTTCCGGTCAGATGCAGGTATTTATAGCTTTCCGCCAGCAGGTATAACGCTGGCGCAACAAAACCCAGCACCACCGGCAACCAGCCAAGACAGATGGCAACCAGCGCTGTGGGGCCGGTCAGCTTTTGTGGCTGCACCGTACGCGAACGCTGGTTTTGACTATACCCCTGACGACGACGGCCATAGCGCTCCAGCATGATCAGCGCCACCACCAGAACCAGCATAGATAATGCTATTTGTGCTGCCCCGGCCAGATCAGACCGGGTCACCCATGTAGTGTAAATGGATACAGTCAGAGTCTGTACTCCAAGAAACTCGGAGGCACCAATGTCATTCAGGGTCTCCAATAGCGCCAAACTCAGGCCTACGGCAATCGCTGGTCTGGCCATTGGTAAAGCTACACGAAAAAACACCGTGCGCCGGGTTGCTCCAAGGATGCGGCCAGCCTCCAGCAAACTGGCCGACTGGGTGGCAAACATTGCCCTGGTGCTCAGATAAACATAGGGATACAACACCAGGCCCAACAACAGGATGGCACCACCCAGCGAGCGCACATCCGGCAAGCGGAACTGACGTGGACTGGTATAGCCCAGCAAGTCTCTTATCACGCCCTGCACCGGCCCGATGGGATGCAGGATATCCTGATAGGCAAAAGCAACAATGTAGGTAGGTACCGCCAACGGCAATAACAGCGCCCAGTTCAACACTCGCCGGGTAGGAAAACTGTAAGCCGTCATCAGCCAGGCACTACCCACCCCCAACAGGCCGGTTACTGTACCTACGCCCAATAGCAACAGCAACGTATTGCGCATGGCATGCGGCAACACATAGCCCAACAGATGCTGCCAGTGACCTGTCGAGCCCTGCAGCGCATGGGCAGCCAGCGTCAGCACCGGTGCCAGCACCGCCAGCGTGATGCAGGCAGCGGCCAGCAACCAGAAGCGGCCAATATGCGTAGTGGAACCCATGAAAAAACATTACCTGTGAAAAACAGAATCGCCCGGCAATACATCCGGGCGGTTCTGGAGCCAGACGGACAAAGCGGTGACTTTAGTGATCAAACCCGACCTTGTCCACCAGTTCACTGGCCTGCTTGCGATGCTTGGCAATTTCAGTCAGCGGCAACGAATCCACCTTCAGCTCGCCAAAACTGGCCACCACCGGGTCCAGCTCAACACCGGCCTTGACCGGATATTCGTAGTTGGCCTTGGCATACAGGCTTTGTGCTTCATCCGATACCAGGTATTCCAGCAGCTGGACCGCGCTGGCCTTGTTGGGCGCATGCAAGGCCAGCGCAGCACCGGAGATATTCACATGGGTACCGTCGCCTTGGGAAAAAGTTGGACGCACCACACGGATCGCTTCACCCCAGGCATGGTCGTCGCTACCCGGCTCGGCATTTTTCATGCGGCCCACATAATAGGCGTTAGCAATACCGACATCACAGATGCCACCAAGAATGTCACGGGCCACGTCACGATCACCACCAGTCGCCTTGCGGCCGAGGTTGGCCTTGACATCGCGCAGCCACTGCTCGGCTGCCTCGGCACCGCTATGGGCAATCATCGCGGCAATCATTGCGGTGTTGTACGGATGCTGCCCGGAACGGATGCAGACTTTGTTTTTCCACTTGGCATCGGCGAAGTCTTCATAGTTCAGTGCGGTGACATCGTCAATTTCTTTCGCCACATAGGCGACACGGTCACGCATCGATAGAGCAAACCACTGGTTATCCACACCGCGCAGATTGGCCGGAATCGCCTCCTGCAACACAGTCGACTCCACCGGCTGAGTGATACCGGCTTCTACCAGGTCCAGCAGATTGCCGATGTCCACGGTCATCAGCAGGTCCGCTGGCGAACGTGCACCCTCGGCCTTGACCCGCTCGATCAGGCCATCCTTGACGAACACCGTATTGACCTTGATCTCGGTCTCGGCAGTAAAGGCATCCAGCAGCGGAATGATCAAGCCTGGCTCACGGGTCGTGTACAAGTTGACCTCGGGGCTATCAGCCATGGCCGTGCCAACTGAAAGACACCCCAGGGCCAGGGCAAAACCGCTTAGCAAACCGCGAAAAGGTGACGCGCATGATTGACGCATGGAAATACTCCAGTAGGTAACAAACACCATCTAAATGAGAATCGTTTTCAGGTGTGAAAATTAACAGCTTTTTTGCCGGGTGACAACTGCAAAAATTCTGTCACGAAAAACTGACCCATCATTCACTTTGTCATACGTTTGTAACAATAGTTGTAGATACTGCAGCAGCATCAATTTCCGGACCTGTCCGGTTACTCGCAACCAAGAGGATAGACGTGATGACTATCAACACATCGTTGACCGCGTTAACTATAGCCGCAGCACTTTCTACCAGCCTGCCTGCCATGGCGCGCGATACCATCCAGATTGCTGGCTCTTCGACAATTCTGCCGTTTTCCAGCATTGCCGCCGAAGAGTTCGGTCATGCCTTCAGCCAGTACCGCACTCCGGTGGTCGGCTCCGGCGGTACCGGTGGCGGCCTGCGCCAATTCTGCCAGGGTCTGGGCATGAATACCCTGGATATTGCCAGTGCCTCACGCCCGATCAAAGATAGCGAGATACAGGCCTGTAACGAACGTAACGTCAAACAAATCCTGGAAGTGCGGCTGGGCTATGACGGCATCGTGTTTGCCTCCCGTGCCGACCAGGCTGGCTTTGCCCTGAATGCCGAACATGTCTTTGCCGCTACCGCCGCCAAGGTGATTCGCGACGGCCAGCCGGTGGACAACCCGTACACCCAGTGGTCACAGATTGATCCGGCACTGCCCGATCAGGACATCGTACTGGTGATTCCGGCCGCCAACCACGGTACTCGCGAGGTATTCGAGGAAACACTGCTCAAGCGCGGCTGCCAGAGCGCCGGTATCCCGCAAACGTTGAGCGCGGAGGAGCAGGCCGGCTTTTGCACCAAGGTGCGCAACGATGGCCGGGTCATCGAAGTGGCCGGTGACTACACCGAAACCCTGACTCGCCTGCAGGTTCAGCCGGAAGCAGTCGGTGTGTTCGGCCTGAACTTCTACGAGCAAAACCGTGACCGCCTGCAGGTAGCCAGCATTGACGGCGTGGTGCCCAGCCTGGACAGTGTCGGCGATGGCTCCTACCCGGTATCACGCCCGCTGTTTTTCTACGTTAAAGGCGAGCACCTTGATGCAGTACCCGGCCTGGCCGACTTTGTCGAGTACTTCCTGGCGGATGCCGTCTCCGGTTACGGCAGCCCGCTGGAAGAAGCTGGCCTGATTCCGCTGGGCGACGACGAGCGGACGGAAGTCCTGGACAGCTTCAAGCATCGCAAGGCAGTTCGTTGACCCGTCAAGTACACAGGTTTGCATATAGCAACATGATCCTTTGCATCAACGGAAGGCCAGCACTGCAAAACCTGTGCACCCCATCCGCATGCACTTGCTCCTTGACGCAAAAAGAAAGAGAAAGCCCGAATGAATAGCACAATGCTGGCAATCATCCTGCTAGCGGTCACGGCGCTGGCTTACCAGTTCGGCCTATTGCGCAGTACACGGCAGGGCCGGTCACTGACGCGGGAACAGATTCACTCTAGGCCTGTGTATCACGCAGCCTGGCTGGCGATTTGCTGCGGTGCACCTGGTCTGCTGGTGTTGCTGCTGTGGTCCGCACTGGAGCCGCTGTTAATCCGTAGCTGGCTGCTGGCCAGCTGGCCCGAGCTGCTTGACGGGCCAACGGAAACTGCCAGCGTGATCCTGATGCGCCGCCTGCAGGAGCTGGCTGGCGGAGCTGACAATGCGTCCGCCCTGGAGCTGGCAGCAGCCCAACAACTCGGCCAGTTGCAAACCTGGGCCGCACTGGGTAAAACCGCACTGGTCGCGCTGGCCAGTGCTGGCGGGCTGATCTGGGCGGCACGGCGCATGAGCGCAACTTTCAAGGCGCGGCATCAGGTCGAGCGCATGGTGCGTACCCTGTTACTGGGCTGCTCGGCAGTCGCGGTACTGACCACTCTCGGTATAGTGCTGTCGATGGTCAGCGAAGCCTTCAACTTCTTCAGTTTCATCCAGCCATCCGAGTTCTTTTTCGGTACCCGGTGGAACCCTGCCTTCAGCAGTACCGGCAACGCCCATGGCGAATACGGCCTGCTGCCGCTGCTGTGGGGCACACTAATGGTCAGCCTGATTGCCATGCTGGTGGCAATCCCGCTGGGGCTGATGACCGCCATCTACATGGCCGAATACGCACCTGCCTGGTTTCGTGACATGGCCAAGCCGGTAATCGAGATTCTCGCCGGCATTCCGACCATCGTGTACGGCATCTTCGCCCTGATGGCGGTCGGGCCGTTCTTTGCCGCGGCTGGCGAACTGCTCGGCATCCAGATACGCGCCACCAGCGCCCTGACCGCTGGCGTGGTGATGGGACTGATGATCATTCCTTTTGTCTCGTCGCTGTCGGACGACATCATCACCCGCGTCCCCCAGGCGCTGCGCGATGGCGCACTGGGCCTGGGTGCGACCCGCTCGGAGTGTATTCGCCAGGTAGTATTGCCCGCCGCCCTGCCCGGAATTGTCGGTGCTTTTTTGCTGGCGTTCAGCCGTGCGATTGGCGAAACCATGATCGTGGTACTGGCCGCCGGCAATAGTCCACAATTGCACGTCAACCCGCTGGAAGCCATTTCTACCGTGACGGTCAGCATCATCAACCAGCTCACCGGCGATACCGACTTTGCTGGCCCGCAGTCGCTGGTGGCCTTTGCGCTGGGCCTGACCCTGTTCGTCATCACCCTGGCGCTAAACGTGATCGCCCTCTATGTGGTACGCAAGTACCGGGAGCACTATGATTAAGCAATCCCTGAGCAACGGCCTGAGCGAGCGCGACATGGTACGCAGCCGGCTGGCCAAAACCCTGCGCCGCCGCCACGCCCGCGAGCGCCGCTTTCGCATCGCTGGCGTAGTATCGGTCGGGCTGGCGCTGGCTTGCGTGCTGCTGCTGTTTGGCAGCATCCTGCAGCGTGGCCTGCCGGCATTCTGGCAGTCCAGCATTCAACTGCCGGTTTATTTTGATCCGGACATCATCAGGGCGGATAGCGCCCCGCAATGGCTAGCCAACGAATCATCCGCCCAGTTCCAGCGCCGCCAGCTGGAATGGCAAGGGCAGCTAGCACGCAGCAACTGGCAGCGCTTGCTAACGCAGGGCGTACAGCAGCTCTACCCAGAGCAGCACATTCAACCACGTCATGCCCAGGCGCTGTTTACCCGTGCCGTGCAGCATCAACTACGGGAGATGTTTGTCGCTGATCCCGGCCTGCTTGGCCAGACTCTTGAGCTGAGCCTGCTGGCCGATGCCAATGTCGATGTCTGGCTGCGCGGCAATATTGATCGCAACCTGCCCGATGCCCAGCAACAACTGGCGGCACCAGTACGGGCACTGGCCGACCAGTTACAAGCGGATGGTCATATCAAGCTCAAATTTGCCAGCGCCCTGTTTGGCCATGCCGATTCACGCAGCTCACCAGCATCTGCAGGCTTGCTCGGAGCCTTTGTCGGCTCGCTGTACATGCTGGCGGTTGTACTGCTGGTAGCAGTACCGGTCGGCGTTGGCGCGGCAATCTACCTAGAAGAATTTGCACCCAAGAACCGCTGGGTTGACCTGATTGAGGTCAACATCAACAATTTGGCTGCCGTACCCTCCATCGTGTTCGGCCTGCTCGGCGCGGCACTGTTCATCAACTGGTTCCGCCTGCCCATGTCCGCGCCTCTGGTGGGCGGTCTGGTACTGAGCCTGATGGCGCTGCCAACAGTGATCATTGCCACCCGCGCGGCCCTGCAAGCAGTGCCCGGCTCAATCCGCCAGGCGGCACTGGCCATGGGGGCATCCCGCACCCAGGCGGTATTTCACCATGTGTTGCCACTGGCCCTGCCGGGTGTGCTAACCGGCGCAATTCTCGCCGTGGCACAATCACTGGGCGAAACCGCACCGCTGCTGCTGATCGGCATGAACGCCTTTGTCGCCAATGTGCCGACCTCGCCGCTGGACCAGTCCAGCGCCCTGTCGGTACAGATCTTCCTGTGGCAGGGGCACGAGTTGCGCAATTTCTTCGAAGCACGTACAGCAGCGGCCATCATCGTGCTGCTGAGCCTGATGATTAGTCTGAATGCGGTTGCCATCTATCTGCGCAAACGCCTGGAAAACAAATGGAGCTAATCCGGTGAATACCACACAAAACACCCAACCGGCCGGGCTGCAAGCACCCCGCGCCAAGATGCAGGCGCAAAACGTGCGCGTATTTTATGGCGAGCACCAGGCCATCAAGGGCATCAACCTGGAGCTGATGGAACATGAAGTAATTGCCTTCATCGGCCCGTCCGGCTGTGGCAAGTCCACTTTCCTGCGCAGCTTCAACCGCATGAACGACACCATCGAGGGCTGCCGGCTGGAAGGCCGTATTTTGCTCGACGGTGAGGATATCCACGCCCCTGACATGGACGTGGTGATGTTGCGGGCACGGGTCGGCATGGTGTTCCAGAAGCCCAACCCCTTCCCCAAGTCAATCTATGACAATGTGGCTTATGGTCCGCGCATTCACGGACTGGCGCGGGGTCGTGGTGACCTGGATGACCGGGTCGAGGACAGCCTGCGCCGCGCCGGACTATGGGATGAGGTCAAGGACCGCCTGCACGCCCCCGGCACCGGCCTGTCGGGCGGCCAGCAGCAGCGGCTGTGCATCGCCCGCGCCATTGCCGTCAGCCCCGAGGTGATCCTGATGGACGAACCCTGCTCGGCACTTGATCCTATTGCCACGGCCAAGGTGGAAGAGCTGATTGCCGAGCTGTCACAGCAATATACCATCGCCATTGTCACTCACTCGATGCAACAGGCAGCGCGGGTATCCGACCGCACCGCGTATTTTCACCTGGGCGAGCTGATTGAGGTGAACGCCACCGACAAGGTATTCACCCATCCGCAAAATGCCCTGACCGAAGCTTACATTACCGGGCGCTTCGGCTAAGCAAGCCTTTGCCCCCTTAGACAACAGGAAGAACAATCATGGTATTCAATCTGGGCAAACACAGCTCAAGCCAGTTCAATCAGGAGATGGAAGCCATTCGCAGCGACCTGCTACGCATGGGCGGACTGGTGGAGCAACAGGTCAGCGACGCGCTGGAATCTTTTTTACAGGCTGACAGTGCCCTGGCGCAACAGGTGCAACAGGTCGAACAGGAAGTCGATGACCTGGAAAAGCATATCGATGAAGAATGCGCCCGGGTATTGGCACTGCGCCAACCGGCCGCGATCGACCTGCGCACCATCATTGCCATCTCCAAGTGCGTGGCCGACCTGGAACGCATGGGTGACAAGGCGGCCAAAATTGCCAGGCTTGGTACCCAGCTCAACGAGGAAGGCAGCTTGGCAATCGGTCAGGTCGAAGTGCGGCATCTGGGCGAGCGGGTAAAAACCATGCTGCATGACGCGCTGGACGCCTTCGCCCGTTTCGATGCCCACAAGGCGGTAGCGGTGGCGGTAGCCGATGATGATGTCGATGCCGAATATCACAGCGCCATGCGCTCACTGGTAACCTTCATGATGGAAGATCCGCGTTCGATTACCCGTGTGCTGAAACTGATGTCGGTATTTCGTGCGCTGGAGCGCATCGGTGATCACAGCGGCAATCTGTGCGAACAAGTGGTGTATCTGGTCAGCGGCCAGGATGTGCGCCACCTGTCACCGGCCGACATGCAGGCCAGGCTGGAGCAACAGTAAAAAGCACTGGACGTTACTTGCGCAACCAATAAAGCTCTTTCAAATGCCCCTCAGCACTGGTCACTGAATTGTCTGTCAACTGTACTTTCCTGTTGTTTTCCCAACTTTGACGTTTCCCCCGGCTTTATTCAGCGTCTCCCTTGGTTTTGCCAGTTTCAGAC
>CAYMXO010000054.1:0-11033 GCA_964394445.1 uncultured Thiopseudomonas sp. | reverse complement strand
AGATAGTCGGCGCCATCACTGGCCGGTACCGGCTGACGTGGCAATTTGGGATCGGTCACTACCACCCCTGGCGACTGCTGCGCGACTCCCGTGACCACCGCGGTTGGCAGATAAGTAGTGTTTTCTTCAGCCTGAACGATGCCGGACAACGCCAGCAGCACAGCCACGGCCAGTGGCTGCTGTTTGAAAAAATATGTTTGCATGTCTACGCCTGTAAAGCACTGCGGATACAGTGCCCCAAAAATAAATGAGTGTTTTGGGCCACTACCCTGCTGTTTTGATACACCTACTGCCGGCACACCCGTCCGGGGTGCACAGTGCGACCTGTTCAGGTCCGGACGGGCACACAAACAACGGTAGACCGGCAGGTCTCAAGCACAGATCAAAAACAGGGGAAGTGGAAGAATCAGGCGACAACGGGTGGAGCACGGGGTGGCGCATGCCATTGTAAAACGGCAGTGACGACACCCGGCCGGTAGGCTGGCAGCCAGACATGGCGGGCGGGTGGTAGCAGCAGGGCAAACAGCATGACCAGCATCAGCGCCGGGCTGAGTGTCAGCAGCTCACAGTAGCCACACATTTTCAGGTTATTGACCCACTCCGGCAGGTGCGGATTAGGCCGGTGCCCCATCAGGGCATGGTGCTGTGCATGTTCTGCATGTTCTGCATGGCCGGCATGCATCCGCCGGTCAGTGTCCGGCGCAGACACGGGTGCCGACAGAAAAACCGGAGACTGTGGCGCGCGCACGCCCTGAACCCCTGAAATCAGTGGCCCCAGTTGCATCATCAGCACGGCAAAACAGCCAAGCCAGAATGCAGGATGTGACAACAGCCTATGTGGCATGAGCAAAGCCCCACGAACACAAGAACAACATTGATCAAACTAACATGAGCAGAGTAAAGCACCCCCGTGTCAAACCGTCACACCGCCAACTGATTGCGTTTTTTTTGATTTAACGCAAAAAAAACAAACCCGACAGGCTGCAATCAGCCTATTATTTCATTTTCACCAAATTTGTTGCACACAAAAATCAAAACACTTAAATTTACAATCAGTTTCAGCCCCATCCGGCTAAATTTGTGCAATAAAACCCCAAAAAGGCATATCCCATGAGCATGTTGAAAAACCCGGCCAGCAAATACCGCGCCTACCCTGTTGTTAACCTCCCCGACCGTACCTGGCCCAACCGCATCCTGACCGAAGCGCCCATCTGGTGCAGCTCGGATTTGCGCGATGGCAACCAGTCGCTGATCGAACCCATGAGCCCGGAAAAGAAGCTACGGTTTTTCAAGACGCTGGTGCAAATCGGCATCAAGGAAATCGAGGTTGGCTTTCCCTCAGCCTCGCAAACCGACTTTGATTTCGTGCGCCTGCTCATCGAGGATAATCTGGTACCGGACGACACCACCATCCAGGTGCTCACCCAGGCCCGGGAAGACCTGATTGCCCGTACCTTCGAGTCGCTGCAGGGTGCAAAGAAAGCCATTGTGCACGTCTATAACGCCACCTCCCCGTCGTTTCGCAAGATCGTTTTCCGCCAGGACAAGGACGGCACCAGGGCACTGGCAGTCCACGCCGCACAGCTGCTGAAAAAATACGCCGCACAGCAGCCGGACACCGACTGGCGCTTTGAGTACTCACCGGAAACCTTCAGTGCCACCGAGCCGGATTTTGCCGTTGAAGTCTGTAACGCCGTCAGCGAGGTGATCCAGCCCACCCGCACGCACAAACTGATCTTCAACCTGCCGGCCACGGTCGAAGTGGCCATGCCCAACGTCTACGCCGACCAGATCGAATACTTCTGCCGCCATATCAATCATCGTGAAAATATCGTGGTCAGCCTGCACACCCATAATGACCGTGGCACCGGCGTGGCCGCCAGCGAGCTGGGCCTGCTGGCGGGTGCCGACCGTGTGGAGGGCTGCCTGTTCGGTAACGGCGAGCGCACCGGCAACGTGGATCTGGTCAATCTGGGACTGAACCTCTATACCCACGGCATCGACCCCAAGCTGGATTTTTCCGATATCGACAGCATCCGCAAGGTCGTGGAAGAGTGCAACCAGCTGCCGGTACACCCGCGTCACCCCTATGTGGGCGACCTGGTGCACACGGCCTTTTCCGGCTCGCACCAGGACGCAATCCGCAAGGGCTTTGCCCAACAGGATGCGGACGGCATCTGGGAAGTACCCTACCTGCCGATCGACCCGGCCGACATTGGCCGCAGCTACGAGGCCGTCATTCGCGTCAACAGCCAGTCCGGCAAGGGCGGCGTGACCTATCTGCTGGAGCAGGAATACGGCATCCAGATGCCGCGCCGCATGCAGATCGAGTTCAGCCAGGTGATCAAGGACGAAACCGACCGCACCGGTACCGAGGTGACAGCGCTGCAAATTTATGAATTGCTCGACAATCACTATTTACAGGCCAGCTCGCCCTACCAGTACGAAAGCCACAGTCTGCAAGAAAGCGGTGGAGAAAGCCGCCTGCAAGTCAGCCTGCAAAAAAATGGTCAAACCTTGCAGCTTGAAGGCACGGGTAGCGGCCCGATAGCGGCACTGGCCAACAGCCTGCAGGAAGCCATTGAAATCATGGATTACGCCGAGCACGCCATCGGCAGCGGGAGAAACGCCCAGGCAGCGGCCTACATCGAACTGCGCCGCGACGGCGAGCGCCCGGTGTTTGGCGTCGGCATTGACCAGAACATCACCACGGCCAGCATCAAGGCCCTGTTCAGCGCCCTGAACCGCAGCCTGGCGTAACGCTGCGCCTCAACACGTGTCGTCTTTCGAGGCGACAAGTCAGCTCCCTGACGGGCTCCGGTAACAGCACCCTCCTTAAAACCGGCAGAGTGTTTGCCGCAAGCCTGGAAGAAACACCAATCCATAACTACAAAAAAAGCCCCGAAAATTTCGGGGCTTTTTTTTCACAAACAACACAAAATTATTCGTCTGCTTTCTCGACAGCTTCCTTGACCAGCTTGCACAGCTCGCCACTTTCGGCCAGCTCCATGACAATGTCGCAACCGCCAACCAGCTCGCCACCCACCCAGAGTTGCGGGAAGGTTGGCCAGTTGGCATAACCTGGCAGGTTGGTACGTATATCAGGATTCTGCAGAATATCCACAAAGGCAAACTTTTCACCGCAGGCCATCAGCGCCTGGGAAGCACGCTGGGAAAACCCGCACTGGGGCGCATTGGGCGAACCCTTCATATAAATCAGTACCGGGTTGCTGGCAATTTGTTCCTTGATGGTTTCAATAATATCCACAGTTCACCTCTACAAGATTAAACATTAGCGCCAGGACGGCACGAATGCAGGCATTTTAGCCTATACCCCAGTCAGGCAGTCAACTATATTCCGGCAACAATCACCGTCAATCCACGCTAAACTACAGCTTCTTGATTCCACTCACCCCATTTATATTTGCACCGGCAGCATCCAAACCGATAAAATCTGCCGTTTTGCGATCGTTATTACCAAGAGACCTTCCAGCATGAAAATCAGGCATTTCCTGTCACTGTTCGACTGCTCGTCTGCCGAGCTGAACCAGATCATCCAGCGTGCCATAGAGCTCAAGCAGCAGCGCCAGCAAGGCATTGCCCACGAAACACTGAAAGGCCGCATGCTGGGCATGATTTTCGAAAAGGCCTCGACCCGCACCCGCATTTCCTTTGAAACCGGCATTTTTCAGCTGGGCGGCAACGCCATTTTCCTTTCGCCGCGCGACACCCAGCTTGGCCGTGGCGAGCCGCTGGCCGACTCCGCCCGGGTCATGTCCAGCATGCTGGATCTGATCATGATCCGCACCTACGCCCACTCAGGCCTGGAAGAGTTTGCCGGTTATTCCAGCGTGCCCGTAATCAACGCCCTGTCTGACGACTCGCATCCCTGCCAGCTGCTGGCCGACGTGCAAACCTTTGTTGAAAACCGCGGCAGCATCGCCGGCAAGACGGTCGCCTGGATCGGTGACGGCAACAACATGTGCAACTCCTACATCGAAGCCGCCATGCAGTTTGACTTCCAGCTGAACGTGGGTTGCCCCATGGGCTACGAGCCCAGCGCCCAGCTGCTGGAACAGGCCGGCGAGCGTGTTCGTATCATTTATGATCCGGCCCGCGCCGTAGAAGGCGCCCACCTGGTCAGTACCGACGTCTGGGCCTCCATGGGCCAGGAAGAAGAAGCCCAGGAGCGTATGCTTGCCTTCGAAGGCTACCAGGTTACCGAGCAACTGCTCGACAAGGCTGCTGCCGATGTGCTCTTCATGCACTGCCTGCCGGCACACCGTGGCGAAGAGATCAGCCAGACCCTGCTCGACGATCCGCGCGCCGCAGTCTGGCAGCAGGCAGAAAACCGCTTGCATGCACAAAAAGCCCTGATGGAATTTCTGCTGCTGCATGCCTGAGCGGGCCGCATAAACCTGCGTGTAAAAAACAAAACCGCAGAATAACTGCGGTTTTGTGCTTCCCGTAACTGACAAATCAGTCACTTTCTCTGACAGCTTCTTCGACAGCCTCTGCGGCGTCTTCCGCCTGTTCGGCCGCCGTGTCACCCGCTTTGCCCAGTTTGGCATCCAGAGAGTTTTTCGCTTCTTTTGCCTTGGCGGCAGCCGCTTCTTTCAGCTCCTGAGTCTTGTTAGCCGAAGTTTCTTTCAATTCAGCCGCTTTCTCACTGACCGACTTGCGAGCTTCTTCGACTTTTTCAGTTGCTGCATCACGAGCTTCGTCAACCTTCTGTTTCGCCTGCTCACTCAGGGTGGCAGCTTTTTCATCAGCCTTCCCGGCCAGCTCTGCAGCTTTCTTTTCGGTTTCATCAACAACCGCCCTGGCCGCATCCTTCACCTGCTCAGTAGCCGGTTTTTCCTGTGGTTTGGCCTGGTTGGCATCATCACCACAAGCCGCCAGCAGCAGACCGGCAGAGCACATCAACGCGGCAAGCAATGTTTTTTTCATATCGAAATTTCCTTTGCTAAGTTCAGGTAACTATCAACACCTTCACACCGCCCGGCCAGCTTTGCACAGACCGGTACGATACAACACCACCGGCAAAGCATGATCCGCCCTACAGGTTTATGTAATAATCTTGCGGTATAGAACGATGCTTCCTGCGCAGACTACCATGCACCGCCCTGTTTTGTTACCCATACTACTGCTGGCATGCCTTGCACTGCTTGGCCCGCTGTCACTTGCTGTGGCAAAACCACTAACACCCACCGGACTTGCCCTGCAGTCCTTTTCCGGGAGTTCCGCCATGTTTGAGCACAATGACAAGCCCACGTTAATCAAGTTCTGGGCCAGCTGGTGCCCCCTGTGTCTGGCTGAACTGGAAGACACTGCAGCACTGGCCAGAGACCCGGAACTCAAGCAGTTCAACCTGTGGACCATGGCATCGCCCGGCGTGTTGGGCGAGATGCCGCTGGCCGAATTCCAGAACTGGTACAGCGGCCTGAATTACCCGGACCTTCCCCTCCAGCTGGACCCCAGGGGCGACTGGGTGCGCCACTTTGGCATCCAGGTGTACCCGACCTGGGTCTTGCTGGGTGCCGACGGCAAGCTGTTGCGCCAGGTACGCGGCAGTCTGGACAAAAACCAGATTCTTGCCCTGCTGGACAACACTCAGGCCCGCCTGGAAGCGCCACAGCGCCGCTTCTACCAGCCCGGCACGGAACAGGCCGAACCGGTCGAAACCCGTGACATTTATTTTGCCGGAGGCTGTTTCTGGGGTGTCGAAGCCTATTTCAAGCGACTCAAGGGCGTGCTGGATGCCGTTTCCGGCTACGCCAACGGCCAGACCGAAAACCCCGGTTACCATGACGTCATCTACCGCCAAAGCGGCCATGCAGAAACAGTCAGGATTACTTACAACCCGCAACAAATCCGCCTCGACCAACTGCTGCAGCATTTTTTCCGCATCATTGACCCCACCACCCTCAACCGGCAAGGCAATGATCGCGGCACCCAGTACCGCAGTGGCGTGTACAGCAATGCCCCGGCCGAACAGAAGCAAATTGCAGCCGCGCTACAGCAGCTTGAGCAAAAAATCGGCAAAACCGTGGTCGTGGAAAACCTGCCGCTGACGCATTTTTACCCGGCCGAGGAATACCACCAGGATTATCTGCTGAAAAATCCGGACGGTTACTGCCACGTTGACCTGGCCCTGGCCGACATACCACTGGAGGAGACCCAGCCTGACTACGGCAAGCCGGACGAAGCAACCCTGCGTCGCACACTCACCCCGCTGCAATACCAGGTCACCCAGGAACAGGGCACCGAGCGGGCTTACAGCCACGAATACGACCAGCTGTTTGCACCGGGCATCTACGTGGATATTGTCAGTGGCGAGCCACTGTTCAGCTCCGTCGACAAATACGAGGCAGGTTGCGGCTGGCCCAGTTTTGTCCGTCCGATCAGTGCTGGAGTGCTGACCGAACACATCGACACCAGCTATAACATGCACCGCATCGAAGTACGCAGCCGGCACGCAGATTCTCACCTGGGCCATGTGTTCCCTGACGGCCCGCGTGATCGCGGTGGCAAACGCTATTGTATCAACGGCGCCAGCCTGGAATTCATTCCGCTGGAAGACATGGAGCAGCGCGGCTATGGCCGCTGGCTTGACGGCATCCGGCAGGCAGAAAACCGCTAATCGCTATGCCAGCCTGCGCCTGTGTGCAGCACCCCTGTAAGAGCGATTTTATTCGCGACCGGGGTTGCCGGTCACTCCGGCGGCAGGATCCGGCCCTGATCGCGGCTGAAGCCACCCCTGCAGAAAAGCGCAGCGTTCTGTGCAACGAGCGGGCCGTGCAATGGTTGCGCCAACGCCGCGACAGCAGCCCGGCACGGACGGGCCAATCTCCCCCGCACAAGGGGCAGATCCGGGACGGGCAGGACCGGAGTCAGGCATCAGCGTAGCGCAGCCTGGCGGAGCGTCCCGCCCGGCCCAAACGCCACAGTCAAAACCCCACATCGCGACAGCATCCCGCCACCGGCGGGACCATAATCCACCCCGCACAAGGCAGATCCGGGACGGGCGGGACCGGAGTCAGGCATCAGCGTAGCGCAGCCTGGCGGAGCGTCCCGCCCGGCCCAAACGCCACAGTCAAAACCCCACATCGCGACAGCATCCCGCCACCGGCGGGACCATAATCCACCCCGCACAAGGCAGATCCGGGACGGGCGGGACCGGAGTCAGGCATCAGCGTAGCGCAGCCTGGCGGAGCGTCCCGCCCGGCCCAAACGCCACAGTCAAAACCCCACATCGCGACAGCATCCCGCCACCGACGAGACCATAATCCACCCCGCACAAGGCAGGTCCGGGACGGGCGGGGCCGGAGTCAGGCATCAGCGTAGCGCAGCCTGGCGGAGCGCCCCGCCCGGCCCGGCCCGGCCGCCACAGTGCAAGCCCCCCTTAGCCAGCCACTCCACTGTGAAAACGAAATCTCTCGTCCGGCGTAAAAACCGCATCCCGTTCCTGTTCGGCAAAAAAAGCCACCCGTTTCTCAATCGGTTCCTTGCTGTACTGCTGTGCCAGCTTCAGATAATCCTGAAAATGCCGCGCCTCCGACTTCAACAGCGACTGATAGAACTTGCCCAGCTCTTCGTCCAGGTGGGGCAATAAGCGGTAAAAACGCTCACAGGAGCGGGCCTCAATGAAGGCACCAATAATCAGGGTATCAACCAGCCGGCCCGGCTCCTGCACCCGCGCATGCTGGTGCAGGCGTTTGGCATATTCCGAAGCACTCAGTTGACGATATTTAATGCCACGTTTTTTCATGATTGCCGTCACCTGCTCAAAATGCCGCAGCTCTTCCCGTGCCAGACGTGACATCTTTTGCTGCAGGTCTTCTTTTTCCGCATAACGGAACATCAGGGTCAGCGCGGTACCGGCCGCCTTCTTTTCGCAGTTGGCGTGATCAATCAGCAACTCTTCAGGATGCTGCAACGCCTGCTCGATCCATGCTGCCGGTGTCTGGCACAACAAAAACTCTTCAATTTCAGGAATCATGATAAAAACGCTAAAGGACTCAAGTTAAAAATCGACAAACAATATACAGTCCGCCACTGCTTGCAGCATACTGACGCGTGTCATCAAAACAGTCAGCCAATCAGTTACACTGAAAGTGTGACCAATAATAACGATAACTCACAGGACCGGCACGGAATACGTATGAACGTCCGGAACAGGATTTGAATTTGCGCAGGAGATTCCCATGCATTCCATCCGCAGCATTCTGGTGGTGATGACCCCCAACCAGCCTGAAGATTTTGCCCTTGACCGCGCCAGACAAATTGCCAAGATCACCGGTGCGCACCTGCACCTTCTGGTTTGTGACCGTCGCAACGTGCACGGTGAATATCTGCAACAGGCAGCCGACAAGTTGCAGGCCGAGAACATCAGTGTCAGCACCCAGCAGTCCTGGCGCGACAATTTCCACGAAACCATCATCCAGGCCCAGCGGGCGGAAAACTGCCGCCTGGTGGTCAAACAGCATTTTCCGGAAAATCCGCTCAAACGCGCCCTGCTCACGCCCGATGACTGGAAGCTGCTGCGCTACTGCCCGGTGCCGGTCCTGATTGTTAAAACCAGCCACATCTGGGACAAGAGCGGCACCATCCTGGCTGCCGTGGATGTCGGCAACAGCGGCTCCGAGCATCGCGCGTTACACGCCAGCCTGATTCGCAACGCATTGGCGGCTGCCGAAGTCACCGGAGCCCGGCTGCATATATTCAGCGCCCACCCGGCGCCCATGCTGTCCGCTGCCGACCCGACTTTCCAGCTGCGCGACACCATTGAAGCCCGTTACCGCGAGCAAAGCGAACAGTTCATCCGCGAGTTTGAACTTGATCCGGCCTGCATGCACCTGAAGGAAGGCCCTGCAGACGTGCTGATTCCACGGATGGCGAAAGAACTGGGAGCCATGTTAACAGTCGTCGGCACCGTAGCCCGTACCGGCCTGTCCGGCGCGCTGATCGGCAATACCGCAGAAGTGGTACTGGATGCCCTGGAAACCGACGTACTGGTCGTCAAACCCAAAAACGTCATGGACTATCTGGAGAACCAGCTGCAACGCTAGGCGCCGAATGTTGTTGCCACCCCCGGCCGCCCGGCACGGTGGCAACAACAGCACTCTAAAGCCGGCTTGTCTGCCCACCGGCTTGCGCAAAAACCGGGGCGGGGTCAAGCTTGAAAAACCAGTCGTCTGGCCTTTCGTCTAACCCGCGCAGCTCCAAGATTTTCTCCCTGCCACTTAACTTTGTGCCAAATTTCCCTTAGAATAGTGCCGCCTTTTTGGCCTTTCTGTCCCATTTGAAGCTGTTTTCAAAATCTTGACAGGGCTGTTGTTCACTCGCAGATGACAATATTCTGGGTATTTGTGAAAACAGCTTCTAAATAAGCGCCCGCCACCTGTGTAACGGGCCATTGATGAGGGTAAAAACTGTGCTTGAAGCCTATCGTAAACACGTAGAAGAGCGTGCTGCTCAAGGTGTTGTGCCACAGCCGCTGACTGCCGAACAAACTGCTGGCCTGGTTGAACTGCTGAAGAACCCGCCCGCGGGCGAAGAAGAGTTTCTACTGGACCTGATCACCAACCGTGTTCCTGCTGGTGTTGACGAAGCCGCCTACGTCAAGGCCGGTTTCCTGTCCGCCGTTGCCAAGGGTGAAGTCACTTCCCCCCTGATCGACAAAGCACACGCCGTCAAACTGCTGGGCACCATGCAGGGCGGTTACAACATCGAGACCCTGGTCAGCCTGCTGGACGATGCCGGACTGGCTGCCAACGCCGCAGCCGAACTGAAGCACACCCTGCTGATGTTTGACGCGTTCCACGACGTAGCCGAAAAAGCCAAGGCAGGTAATGAAAATGCCAAGGCTGTCATGCAGTCCTGGGCCGAAGGCGAGTGGTTCACTTCCCGCCCGGCCCTGGAAGAAAAGGTTACCCTGAGCGTATTCAAGGTTACCGGCGAAACCAACACCGACGACCTGTCTCCGGCTCCGGATGCCTGGTCCCGTCCTGACATTCCACTGCACGCGCTGGCCATGCTGAAAATGGAGCGTGACGGCATCAAGCCTGATCAGCCCGGCTCCGTTGGCCCGATCAAGCAGATGGAAGAACTGAAAGCCAAAGGCCATCCGGTTGCCTATGTCGGTGACGTGGTTGGTACCGGTTCTTCCCGCAAGTCGGCCACCAACTCGGTGCTGTGGTTCTTCGGTGACGACATTCCCAACGTACCCAACAAGCGTGCCGGCGGTTTCTGCTTCGGCACCAAGATTGCCCCGATCTTCTACAACACCATGGAAGATGCCGGCGCCCTGCCCATTGAGTTCGACTGTACCGACCTGAATATGGGTGATGTGATCGACGTTTACCCCTACAAGGGCGAAGTACGCCGCAACGGCAGTGACGAACTGGTTACCACTTTCGAGCTGAAGACCGAAGTGCTGCTGGACGAAGTCCGTGCCGGTGGCCGTATTCCGCTGATCATTGGCCGCGGCCTGACCGAAAAAGCCCGCGCCGAGCTGGGCATGGGTCCAACCGACCTGTTCAAGAAGCCCGAAGCACCTGCCGACACCGGCAAAGGCTTCACCCTGGCGCAGAAAATGGTGGGTCGCGCCTGTGGCCTGCCAGAAGGCCAGGGCGTACGTCCGGGCACCTACTGCGAGCCGAAGATGACCACCGTGGGCTCCCAGGACACCACCGGTCCGATGACCCGTGACGAACTGAAAGACCTCGCCTGCCTGGGCTTCTCCGCCGATCTGGTGATGCAGTCGTTCTGTCACACTGCGGCATACCCCAAGCCGATCGACGTCAACACCCACCACACCCTGCCCGACTTCATCATGAACCGTGGCGGAGTGTCCCTGCGTCCCGGCGACGGTATCATCCACAGCTGGCTGAACCGCATGCTGCTGCCTGACACCGTAGGTACCGGCGGTGACTCGCACACCCGTTTCCCGATCGGTATTTCCTTCCCGGCCGGCTCCGGTCTGGTTGCCTTTGCTGCCGCCACCGGCGTTATGCCACTGGATATGCCTG
>CAYMXO010000053.1:0-11260 GCA_964394445.1 uncultured Thiopseudomonas sp. | reverse complement strand
GCTCCGGCCACAGGGCCAGCGCCTGGCGCAGGTCATCCGGTTGCAAAGGAAATTTCTCCACACTGACAAAGTGCAGCCGCGCACCTGCTTCTGCCTGTTGACGAAACAGCTGCCAGGTGCACAAAAAGTTCAGCCCGGTACCAAAACCGGTTTCGCCCACCACCATGCAGTTGCCAGCAGGCAGGACGGCGAAGCGCTCGGCCAGCTGGTTGTGTTGCAGAAACACATAACGGGTTTCTTCCAGCCCCGACTCGCGGGAAAAGTACACATCATCAAAAGCACTGGACAGGGGCTGACCCTGTGCATCCCAGTGCAGGCGGGCATGTTCGATGGGCATGGCAAAACAGGTCGTGAATAAAAGCGGGAAGTCTAACAGCGCCGGGCTGCCGGCGGGTAGCCGCTTGTGGCGGCGCCGTGGACGGCAGAGTAGCGGAATATACGGAAGGTGTGAGCGGGCATGATGTTCAAAGTTTTTGGATCAGGCATTGCTACTAGTAACAAGCACGGTGGAATAGACAGGCGCACACGAGATGGGCGGTTGTTGATCCGCAGTTTTGTAGCGGAGAGCTGTGCTCTTCATGTCGACCAGAAGCCTCCGTGACAGAACCCGCAGATGTCGCAACCTTGCCGGCTTGAAAACCGCCCCGCACGCTGACTGCAAGGATTGAAGTTTTCTCAGGGGGCAAGCCCCTTCGTACAAGCAAACGTTCGGATCACACAGCGCCTGCCGAACCATACAAACGCATAACCAACACCGCGACAGCATCCCGCCGCAGGCGGGACACAGCCCCGCCCGCACCCGGTGGATTTTGGGCCGGAGCAGACCGGAGCCGGGCCTCAGCGGTTCGTGGCAGCTTGCTGACACGGACAAGCGTAGCCCGGCGTAGCGTCTGCTCCGGCCTGTCGCCACAGGGCAAAAAATCTCCAGCGCAGTACAAAACCCTCACCCCGCCTGCGTCATCAACTTCAACCCCAGCAGCGCCATAATGCCGCCGGCCGCCCGGTCCACCAGATGCTTGCCGGCCAGGTAGCGCTTGCGCGGCGCAGGAGCAGAAAGCACCAGGGTAACCAGCGAATACCAACCCAGCTCGATGACAAAAATCAGCACCGGTAAACCGGTCATGACTGCGGCCGGCACTTCCCGCGGCAGCAAAGAGGCGAAGATGCTGGCATAGGCAATGGCAGTTTTCGGGTTGCTGACCTGGGTACCCAGCCCCAGCCAGAAAGCCCGCCACAGCCCCCGGCCGCTGGCTGGCCTGGCAGCAAACTCCAGCGGTTGACGCGCGCCGCGCCAGATGCGGAAACCCAGATACAGCAAATAGGCACCGCCACAGAGCTTCAATGCCACATAAAGCACAGGTACGGCATGCAGCAGTGTCATCAGTCCCAGCAGTGCGATCAGGGCAAAGAGTACGCCGCCGACGCCCATGCCAAGGGCGGCCGCCAGACCGGCCGGGCGGGAGACAGCGAGGGCGGTTCGGGCCACCAGCAAAAAGCTGGGTCCGGGGCTCATGGCACCAAGGATGAGTGCCGCAGTCATGGCCAGCAGGCCGGTCCAGAGTTGGGTTTCCATGTGGGGCTCGTCAAATCAGGTTGTGGATCAAGCTGCTGGATTATAGCGGGACAGTGCGGCACTATGCAGGAATCGCGAAAGCATGTGAGGACTGAAGGATGAAAAAGCGCACCTGGCTGGCAATAGTGCTGGCAATGTTGACCCTGCCGGCCTGGGCTGGCGGCCTGGCTGTGATTGAAAGCGGCGGAAAAGGCGAGCGTGCCAGCCTGGAGTTTTCTGGCGACAAGATCCGCCTGGAAGCTGTGGGCGGTGCCAGCATGGACGGCTACATGGTGGTGCACGGTGAACGTGTGTACGCGGTCACTACTGAAAATGGCCAGCCCCGGGTGTTGGATATGGCTGTGATGGGCAAGATGCTTGGCGCCATGATCGAGGCCGAATCGCCGGTTCCGCTGGACGGGTTAAGTGGCGAGGTGGTTGACCTGCAGCCGCTGGGCCGGGCGGAAAACGTGGCCGGTATTGATGGTGCAGTGTACTTGCTGACCTATCGCGATGAACAGGGTCAGCACACTGACGAGGTGGTGCTGAGTACCGACCCGCGCGCACTTGAGCTGACCGAAACCCTGTTGCGTCTGTCGCGAACGCTGGCAGCGGCTTTCGGGCAGCCAGCCGGCGCCTTTGACGAACTCGATCGCCTGTTGCTGAATGAAAAGCGCGGCCTGCTGCGTTTTGGCAGCGACATGCGGGTGGTTTCCCTCAGTGCTGAAACACCGGCGGCAGAGCGTTTTGTCCTGCCGGGCGAGCCGGCTGCATTGCCGGATTTCGGCACCCTGATGAAAGAAGCGGCGCGCCAGGTGCCGGAAGCTGTCGAAGCACTGGATGATCTTATGAAAGCTCTGGAGGGGCTGGGCAGCCACGAGTAGGTAACGCAAAGGTTGCAAGCGGACGCAGCTGCATTGGCCTGCGTCCGCCATGTTGCTACACTTCGCCCCATTTAACGGTCCTCGGTAACCTCCGTGCGTCTCAAGTGCATCCGCCTGTCCGGTTTCAAATCCTTTGTTGACCCGACCACTGTCAGCTTCCCCGGCAACATGACAGCAGTGGTGGGGCCCAACGGCTGTGGCAAATCGAACATCATTGATGCGGTGCGCTGGGTGCTGGGCGAAAGTTCGGCGAAAAACCTGCGCGGCGAAGCGATGACCGATGTCATCTTCAACGGCTCCACCAGCCGCAAAGCGGTTTCCCGTGCCAGCATCGAGCTGGTGTTTGACAACAGCGGGGGGCGGATTCCCGGTGAATACGCCAGCTACGCCGAGATCTCCGTACGCCGTCAGGTGACCCGCGAAGGGCAGAGCACCTACTACCTCAACGGCAGCAAATGCCGCCGTCGTGACATTACCGACCTGTTTTTGGGCACCGGCCTGGGGCCGCGCAGTTACGCGATTATCGAGCAGGGCATGATTTCCCGGCTGGTGGAAGCGCGACCTGACGACCTGCGCATTTTCATCGAAGAAGCGGCCGGCATTTCCAAATACAAGGAACGCCGCCGTGAAACCGAAAACCGCATGCGCCGCACCCAGGACAACCTGGCGCGCCTGAGTGACCTGCGTGAAGAGCTGGGCCGCCAGTTGGAGCGGTTGCAGCGTCAGGCCCGGGCGGCCGAGCGTTATCAGGAACTGCGCGGCCAGACCCGCCGGCTGGAAACCCAGCTGACCGCCATGCGCTGGCGCGCGCTCGATGAACAGGCGCTGCAGCTGCAGCAACGGCTGGATCAGCACGAAACCCGTCTGCAGGAGCAGGTTCACCTGCAATACCAGGCCGATGCCGGCACCGAGCAGTTGCGCGACCGCCACCATGAGCAGACGGAAAGCTTCAACCAGGTGCAGGCGCGTTTTTATGTCATTGGCGCGGATATCGCCCGTACCGAGCAGGGCATCCAGCATGCCCGGCAGCGCCTGCAGCAATTGCAGGATGACCTGCGCGATGCCGAGCGCCAGCGTGCGGAAACCGGACAGCATCTGGCCCAGGACCGGGCCCGGCTAAGCGCGCTGAACGATGAAGAAGCCGGGTTGCAGGACGAGCTGGCGCACGCGCAGGCGCAGCATGAGCTGGCGCAAGCGCAATTGATGCAGGCCGAGGATGCCTGGCAACAGTGGCAGGAACAATGGCAGGCAGCCAGCCTGGACAGCCAGCAGCCCCGTGAGGATTTGCAGCGCGTGCGTCTGCAGCTGCAACAGCTGCAAAACAGCGGCCAGCAGTTGTTGCAGCGGATTCAGCGCCTGCAGGATGAGCAAGACAGTCTGCAGGCGGGCATGGGTGATGCCGACCTTGGCGCGCTGCAGGACGAGCAGGCCATGCTGCAGGAACAGCTGCAGGAATTGCAGCTGCAACAGGACGAACAGCAGGAACAGCTGCACGGGTTGCAACAACAGGAACGGCAGCTGCAGCAACAGTTGAATGAAGGCAACTCGCGCTTGCACACGCTGCAAGGCCAGCTGAGCGCCTTGCAGGCGCTGCAGGAGCAGGCACTGCAGCCGGATGACGGCTTGCAACCCTGGCTTGAGGCGTACGGGCTGGCACAGGCGCCAGGGTTGCTGGCAGGCCTGCAGGTAGAGCCGGGCTGGGAGCTGGCGGTGGAAACCGTAATGGCCGGTGATGTGCAGGCGCTTTGTGTGGATGACTGGCCGGACGACTGTAGCGATCTGCAGGAAGGCCGTCTGCGGCTGGTAAAAAACGGCGACAGCGTGCTGCCTGTCGCCGGCTCGCTGCTGGAAAAAATCCATCATTCCAGAATTGACCTGTCACCCTGGCTGGCACAGGTAATCGCCGTTGCTGATCTGGCCGAGGCCCTGCAGCGGTTGCCATTACTGGACGCAGGACAAAGCCTGGTTACGGCCGATGGTTGCTGGCTGAGCAACCGTTTTTTCCGCGTGCAGCGTGGAGAGCGCCAACAACAGGGCGTGTTACAGCGTGCACAACGGCTGGAACAGCTACAGGCGGAGCAAGCAGTCTTGCAACAAACGCTGGCAGAGCAGGAAGAGCGGCTGCAGGCCTATAGCGAGCAGCGCAGCCGCCTGCAGCAGGCTGTCCGACAGCTGCGTGAGCAGGAACAGCGTGACAGCGCCGAACTGGCGCGCCTGCAAAGCCGTCTGGCGGCCGGGCAGGCGCGCCATGAGCAATTGCAACAGCGGCTGCAGCAGGGGCGGGCACAGTTGCACGAGTTGCAGGAACAGCAGCAGCTGGAGCAGGAGCAGCAGGCCGAGCTGCGGCTACAGCAGGAAGAGGCACAGGCTGCGGTTCTGCTCAGCGAGGCCAGCAGTGAGCAGCTGCAGCAGCGTCAGGCCGGCTTGCGTCAGCAGCATGAACAGGCCCGCCAGCAAGCGGCGCAGCACCAGCAGCACTGGCAGGCTTTGCAGCTGCAGCATGGCAAGCTGGTGACGCAGCGCCAGGCCACCGAACAGGCGCTGGAACGCTTGCAGCAGCAGATCGAGCGCGCCAGCCAGCGCCAGGAACAGCTGGCGCTGGGGCTGGCCGAAGGAGAGTCACCCATCGAGCTGCTGCAAGCGCGACTGGAAGAACAGCTGGAGCAGCGTCTGGCGGTGGATGATGAACTGCGTGGCGAGCGGCTGGCACTGGAAGAACTGGACAACCAGCTGCGCCAAATGGACAAACAGCGCCATGAAGCCGTGCAGCAGGCGGAGCAGATCCGCAGTGCCACGGAGCAGTTGCGACTGGACTGGCACACGCGCCGGGTCCAGCGTGACGCCCTGGAAGAACAGCTGCGGGCGGCCGGCGAACAGGTGCAGAACCTGTTGCTGGGCCTGCCGGCTGATGCTACTGAAGAAACATGGCAGGCGGAACTGGACCAGTTTAACGAGCAGGTGCAGCGCCTGGGAGCCATCAACCTGGCTGCAATCGAAGAGTTTCGTCAGCAAGCCGAGCGCAAGCAGTTTCTGGATGCACAAAACGATGATCTGGAAGAAGCCCTGGATACCCTGGAAAGCGTTATCCGCAAGATTGACCGTGAAACCCGCCAGCGCTTCAAGGAAACCTTCGACAAGATCAATGACGGCCTGCAGACCCTGTTTCCCAAAGTGTTTGGTGGCGGTCTGGCCTGGCTGGAACTGACCGGTGAAGACCTGCTGGATACCGGCGTGGCGATCATGGCACGCCCGCCAGGCAAGAAGAACAGCACCATTCACCTGCTGTCCGGTGGCGAAAAGGCCCTGACCGCGCTGGCGCTGGTGTTTGCCATCTTCCAGCTGAATCCGGCGCCGTTCTGCATGCTGGATGAGGTGGATGCACCACTGGACGATGCCAACGTCGGCCGTTATGCGCGGCTGGTGAAGGAAATGTCGGAGCAGGTGCAGTTCATCTATATCACCCACAACAAGATTGCAATGGAAATGGCCGAGCAGATGCTGGGCGTGACCATGCAGGAACCTGGCTGTTCACGGCTGGTCTCCGTCAACCTGGAAGAAGCGGTGGCGCTGGCCGAACAATGACCGCCAGACCGGCAATCAACACGTAATTCCGGGCTGTGAAGTGCATTCCGGGTGTGCCAACTTGCTGGAGTTTTTGCTAAAATGCCAACTTTTATGCAACAAACTATGTAAAACAGGCTCTGACTTGTTTATGAGAAGCAGAAGCCGTGTTAGTTTACGACTGTTTTTACAGTATTTTATTTTCAAGTTTTGATGTTGGTAACAGGTTAAGGGTTTATGGATATTGGATTGCGCGAATGGCTGGTTATTGTTGGTGTTTTGATCATTCTGGCAATTGTTGCTGACGGTTTTCGCCGCTATCTGGGCCGCAGCACACTCAAGTTCAAACTGGACCGCAAGCTGATCAGCCAGTTTTCCGAAGAGGTTGAAAACTCCGAAATCCTCGGTCCGGTCCGGGTGGCACAGCCCAGGGAACCAGTGCTTGGCGATGACGAACCGCAGATCCATGCCGAGCCGGAAGTGTTCGAGCCACCCCAGCCGGTGCAGTTTGAGCCCGAACCACTGGCTGCCGAACCGGCTGTACCCGAAGAGCCTGAAGTACCGGTGATGCAGGCTGCTGCAGCACAGGAACAGGCCGGGGAAGTGGTTGAGGAAGAGCCTGAAGAAATTTTCATCATTTACGTCGAGTCCCTGTCGGCGGACGGTTTCAAGGGACCCGACCTGTTGCAGTCCGTGCTGGAAAGCGGCATGCGCTTTGGCGACATGGATATTTTTCACCGGCACGAAAGCGCTTCCAGCAGCAGCGATACGCTGTTTTCCATGGCCAACGCGCTCAACCCCGGCACCTTCGATCTGGATAACCTGGAAGGATTCAGCACCCGCTCACTGTGCTTTTTCATGAGCCTGCCGGGGCCGAAACAGCCCAAGCAGGCCTTTGAACTGATGCTGACCGCAGCGCGCAAGCTGGCCAGCGAGCTGGGTGGCGAGCTCAAAGACGACCACCGCAGCGACCTGACCGGCCAGACCATTGAGCACTATCGCCAGCGCGTGCTGGATTTCGAGCGCCGCCAGCTGCGCTTGAAATACTGACGTAGACCAGGCGGCTCTTGCACCTTTGCAAAGACTCCGGCCAACACTGAAGTGCCGTGCGCTGCACAAATCCGTGCCGCGTAAACCTGCGGTCGTCACATGGAGAGGGCGACCCTTCGCTACAGGGTTTCCCTGACGTCTGGTTTCGGTTGTACAGGTGTGCGGTGGCGATCTGTGTTTGCCGCCTCAAAAGCACAACTCTTCACGACAGGCGATCTGCCAGTATTATTTGTTCATGCCAACACGAAGACAACAACCATCCATGACAGCCACAGACCCCGCCCAGCAGCTTGAAACCCTGCGCCGCCAGATCCGGCACTATGACCATCAATACTATGTACTGGACGCGCCCAGCGTGCCAGATGCCGAGTATGACCGTCTGTTTGGCCAGCTCAAACAGCTGGAGCAGGAGCATCCGCAGCTGGTTACGGCGGATTCGCCGACCCAGCGGGTCTCCGGCGAGCCCCTGGGCGGCTTCACCCAGGTACGCCACGCAGTGCCGATGCTTAGCCTGGGCAATGCCTTTGTCGAGGACGATATCCGTGCCTTTGTCCAGCGCATCGCTCCCGCCGGCGGCGCGCCGGCAACCGGTGACCTGTTTGCCGTCGCCGGGGCACAGGCAGACATCGAGTTTTGTTGCGAGCCCAAATTGGACGGTCTGGCAGTCAGCATCCTGTACCGTAACGGCGAGCTGGTGCAGGCGGCGACCCGTGGTGACGGCACGACTGGCGAAGACATTACCCATAACGTACGCACCATCCGCAACGTGCCGCTGCGCCTGCAGGGCGAGGACTGGCCGGACGAACTGGAAGTGCGCGGTGAAGTGTACATGCCGCTGGCCAGTTTCGAGGCGATGAACGAGCGCTTGCACGAAGAAAACGGCAAACCCTTTGCCAACCCGCGCAACGCTGCCGCCGGCAGTCTGCGCCAGCTCGATCCGCGCATTACGGCCGCGCGCCCGCTGGAATTTTGCTGCTATGGCAGTGCAGACACCGGTCTTGCCGACAGCCAGAGCGCGACCCTTGAGTTGCTGAAAACCTGGGGTATTCCGGTCAGCCCCGAGTTGCGTGTGATGCAGGGCGTGCAGGGCTGTCTGGATTATTACCGTGATATTGGTGAGCGTCGTGACCGGCTGGCCTATGAAATCGACGGGGTGGTGTTCAAGGTCAACCGGGTCGAATTACAGGAAGAACTGGGCTTCCGTGCCCGCGAACCGCGCTGGGCGATTGCCTACAAGTTTCCTGCACGGGAAGAAATCACCGTGCTGCAGGCGGTAGAGTTTCAGGTGGGTCGTACCGGCGCCATCACACCGGTGGCGCGCCTGCAACCGGTGCAGGTGGGTGGCGTTACCGTATCCAATGCCACCTTGCACAATATGGACGAGATTGGGCGCCTTGGCCTGATGATTGGCGACAGCGTGGTTATCCGCCGCGCCGGTGACGTGATTCCCAAGGTTACCCAGGTGGTACTGGAACGCCGACCGGAGGGTGCCCGCACGGTGGAAATGCCACGGCAGTGCCCTGAATGCGGTGCCGATGTCGAGCGTACCCGGCTGGTGCGGCGCAACAAGGGGCGGGAAATCTTCACTGAAGGTGCCATCTGGCGTTGCGTCGGGCGTCTGAGTTGCCCGGCCCAGTTAAAGCAGGCGCTGCTGCATTTTGTTTCGCGCCGGGCGATGGAAATTGACGGACTGGGTGAAAAGATTCTTGACCAGCTGGTTGAGCGCAAACTGGTGCAGTCGCCGGCCGACCTGTACCGGCTGACCCATGCGCAGGTGATTGAGCTGGACGGTTTTGCCGAGCTGTCGACACAGAACTTGCTGGACGCGATTGCCGTCAGCAAGCAGCCGGAGCTGGCCCGCTTCCTGTTTGCCCTGGGCATTCCCGATGTGGGCGAGGAAACCGCGAAAACCCTTGCCCGCTCCCTCGGTTCGCTGGGCAACATCAGCAAGGCATTGCCACAAACCCTGATGTGGCTGCCGGATGTCGGGGCGGAAGTGGCTCACGAAATCCACAACTTCTTTCAGGACGCCCACAACCGTTCGGTGGTTGCCGAGCTGCTGCAGTGCGGGTTGCAGCTGCAGGGGGAAGGCGGGGTGGCTGTAAACCTGCGCGGCTCGGTCAGCCTGGCGGCATTTATAGAGCAGTGGCAGGTTGGCGGTATTGCCCGCACCGGTGCCCGGCGTCTGGCCGACCACTTTGGCCGTCTGGATGCCTTGCTGGCCGCAGACTGGCTTGACCTGAGCAGTGTGCCGCGCCTGCCGGACAAGGCTGCCCGCGCCTTGCGTGAATACCTGCAGGATGAACACCATCGCGCCGCCATACAGGCTGCCGAACAACAGTTGCTGGAATTCGGCATGCACTGGAGCTGCGAAGCAGTGCAGGGCAAGGCCGCTCCGCTGGAAGGTCAGACCTGGGTGCTGACCGGCACCCTGGAGCAACTGACCCGCAGTGAAGCCAAACAACAACTGGAAGCTCTGGGGGCCAGGGTTGCTGGGTCGGTTTCAGCCCGTACCAGTGTGGTGGTTGCCGGCACGGCTGCCGGCTCCAAACTGGCCCGGGCACAGGAACTGGACATCCGCGTGCTGGACGAGCAGGAATTTTTGCAGCAGTTGCAGCAACTGTCTTGAGGCTCCAACTGTTGCACACTGGATATGGACGTGAGGATGCCGGGGTTGCGGTTATACCCCGGCTGCCGGCAAGCCGGCTCGTATAGCCGGAACGCTGTTGTCAGCCTGATTTTGTAAAACGTATCCATCTGCGACCCATAGTACGAATGCATGCCTGTGCTGGAACTGCGGCATAATCGTGGGCTAGACGTACTCGTGCTCTTGCCCTTACAGGAATGCCCATGACCGCTATCGAACTGAACACAGAGAATCTGCCGCATCTGGCGCCGCGACCGCGAGATTGCCACAAGGGGCAGCTGGGGCATGTCGTCGTGCTTGCCGGCGGCCCTGGCATGGGCGGTGCCGGTTTGCTGGCAAGTCAGGCCAGCCTGCGGCTTGGGGCTGGCCTGGTAACCTTGTTGACCCACCCCGACCATGTCGCTGCAAGCTTGGCACGACAGCCGGAGGTAATGGTGCGGGGAATTACCAGTGCCAGCGAAATTGAACCCATACTGCAGCAGGCATCGGTGCTGTTGCTCGGACCCGGACTTGGACAGGCATCGGCTGCCGGTAGCCTGCTACAGGAGGCTGCAGAACAGCCGAAAATCCAGATCTGGGATGCCGATGCCCTCAACCTGCTGGCAAAGCAGCCGGAAAACTTTACCGTCACCGGGTCGCGCATCCTGACTCCACATCCTGGCGAGGCAGCCCGTCTGCTCTGCTGCACGGTTGACGCGATCCAGTCGGGACGTGAGCAGGCTGCCCTGCAACTGGCGCGCGATTATGCTTCTGTGGTCATCCTCAAAGGCTATCCCAGCCTGATTGCAGATCCGCAGGGTCGGCTGCGGGTGTGTCATCACGGGCACCCGGTGATGGCCGGGCCGGGTTTTGGTGATGTGCTGGGTGGTGTGCTGGCTGCCTTTTTAGCCCAGGGGATGACGCCACTGGCAGCTTCTGTTCTGGCGGTCTGGCTGCACGCACGGGCCGGAGAGCAGCTGGCTGCCCGGGGCCGCGGCGTGGTGGCCAGCGACCTGTTGCAACCCATGCGGGAGCTGTTGCAGGAATGGAGCCCGGTTTAATGGCCAATGGGCGACAGCATCCCGCCGTCGGCGGGACACAGATTTTCCGCCCGTTCCGGGTGAATTTTGGGCCGGAGCAGACCGGAGCCGGGCCTCAGCGGTTCGTGGCAGCTTGCAGACACGGACAAGCGTAGCCTGGCGTAGCGTCTTCTCCGGTCTGGACACCACCGTACAAAACCAGCCCTGCGCCCATGAGCCAAGGCACAAACTTGGCTCATGGGCCCTGGCATCGCAGCGCAAATGCAGTCTGGCAGCGCCATTCCCGACCGGCGCGGCAGCTTGGCTTTGCTGCCATGATGCGGCATCGATCGCGGCTGAAGCCGCTCCTATAGAAAAGCAGCAGCCAGCGCAGCGACAGCATCCCGCCGTCGGCGGGACACAGACTTTCCACCCGTACCAGGCAGATTTCGGGCCGGGTGGGGCCGAAGTCAGGCATCAGCGCAGCGCAGCCTGACGGAGCGCCCCACCCGGTCCAGACGCCACCGTACAAAACCACATCCAGACGCCACCGTACAAAACCACATCC
>CAYMXO010000052.1:0-11560 GCA_964394445.1 uncultured Thiopseudomonas sp. | reverse complement strand
GAAAAAGCCGACATCATCGACGGCAGCAAGGTGGCTGCCGGTGACGTGCTGGTGGCCCTGCCCTCCTCCGGTCCGCACTCCAACGGCTACTCGCTGATCCGCAAGATCATCGAGGTGGCCGGTGCCGACATCAACAGCACACAGGTGAACGGCAAGCCGCTGGCCGAGCTGCTGCTGGAGCCGACCCGCATCTATGTCAAGCCGGTGCTGAAGCTGATCAGGGAAACCGGTGCAGTCAAGGCCATCTCCCACATTACCGGTGGCGGCCTGCTGGAAAACATTCCCCGCGTACTGCCGGAAAACGCCCAGGCCGTGGTGGATGTGGCCAGCTGGCAGCGCCCGGCCATTTTTGACTGGCTGCAGGAACAGGGCAACGTCGACGAGACCGAAATGCACCGCGTGCTCAACTGCGGCGTCGGCATGATCATCTGCGTGGCCGCAGACGAGCAGCAGCGCGTTCTGGAGCACCTGCGTGCCAGCGGCGAGCAGCCCTGGGTGATTGGCCAGATCAATGCTGCCGATGCCAGCGCTCCGGCCATTGTCCTGAACAACCTCAAACAGCATTGAGCATGGTCGCCAAATCCATTGTCGTACTGATCTCGGGCTCCGGCAGCAACCTGCAGGCGCTGCTGGACCACTTTGCCGGCCAGCCGGACAAGGCACGCATCAGTGCGGTCATCAGCAACCGTGCCGATGCCTATGGTCTTGAGCGGGCCAGGGCAGCTGATGTGCCGACCCATGTGTTGTCGCACCGTGACTACCCCGACCGCAGCAGCTTTGACCTGGCCATGGCCGGGCATATTGACCGCTATCAGCCTGACCTGGTGATCCTGGCCGGTTTCATGCGCATTCTGACGCCCGAATTTACCGACCGTTATGCCGGTCGCCTGTTCAACATCCACCCTTCGCTGCTGCCCAAATACAAGGGACTGGATACCCACCAGCGTGCGCTGGATGCCGGCGACCGCGAACACGGCTGCAGCGTACACTTTGTCACTTCCGAGCTCGATGGCGGCCCGGTCATCATCCAGGCACGTACGGCAATCCGGCCCGGTGATGATGCCGACAGTCTGGCGCAGCGGGTCCACCAGCTTGAGCACCAGATCTACCCTCTGGCGGCCCAGTGGTTTGTTGATGGCCGTCTGCAACTCGGACCGCAGGGCGTTGTCCTAGACAACATGCCCCTGTCGCCCGGTGGCAGGGAATTTCACACATCCTGATCTGCCAGTCTGGCCGGATCACTCACGCCAAGGAGCATATTCCATGTTGCGCGCTACCCTGACCCTGTTGCTGCTGGCCTTTGGCAACCTGCTGTATGCCCAGCCCCTGCAGCCATTCCAGGCCAGCTATACCGCCGACTGGAAACAGCTGCCATTTACCGGTACTGCCGAACGCTCGCTGCGACAGCAGGCCGACGGCAACTGGGAGCTCACGTTCAAGGCATCCATGCTGGTGGCCGGCGTCAGCGAATCCAGTGTATTTCGCCAGCAGGACAACCGGTTGCAGCCACTGCGTTACCGCTACGACCGCACCGGACTGGGCAAGCCGCGGAAAAACCGCCAGCTGTTTGACTGGAGCAGCATGCAGGTCAACGGCAAGGACAAAGGTCGCGATTACCAGCTGCCCCTGCACACCGGCGTGCTGGACAAGTCAAGCTACCAGCTGGCCCTGCAGCTGGACGTAGCCCGTGGCGAAGACAATCTGAGCTACATTGTGCTCGACGGCAATGACCTGGATACCTATGACTTCCGCCTGCTGGGCGAGGAAGTCATTGAAACGCCACTGGGCGCGCTGAACACCGTCAAGGTTGAGCGGGTGCGTGACCCGGGCCAGAACCAGCGCAAGACCACACTCTGGTTTGCTACGGACTGGGACCATCTGCTGGTTCAGCTCAACCAGGTAGAACGCGACGGCAAGGAATACACCATCATGCTGCAGGGCGGCCAGGTCAACGGCAAAGCAGTCAAGGGCCTGTCCTTGTAAAGACTTGACCCGCCCGTGCACAAATCTCCCTTGCACCGATAAAAACCGTCACGCAGGCGACTTCCATACGCCGTTATTTGCACAAAGAATATATTACAAATAGAATATACCGCAGTTGAAAACTTCCATTTATCTACTGCGAGGAAACATCATGGCGTTGAAAACCCTGCGTGCAACCGGCCACATGGGCGCCGGCATGACCATCGAGATCATGTGCGGCGAACACAAGGTCTACATGGACCAGCCCAAAAATGCCGGTGGCGCCGATTTGGGTCCGGCGCCTCCCGAACTGATCCTGGCAGCCTACGCCGGCTGTGTTGGAAGCATTGGCCGCATCATCGCCCACCAGGAAAAAATCAACCTGCACGGCATGCGTTTTGAAGTGGAAGCCGACTATGATCCGGACCGTCTGCTCGGCCGCGAAACCAGCGCCCGTACCGGATTCCAGGAAATGCGCCTGAAGGTGGAAATTGATGCCGACCTGGACGATGCTGCCAAGCAGGACCTGCTGGAACGCATCGAAGAACGTTGTCCGATTCTGGATAATATTGTGAACGAAACGAAAGTAGTGACAGAGCTAATCAAATAAGGCTCTGCTGCTTGGCCTTGTGGAGAAATTTCTCCCTTCCATTCTGCAAAAAGCTCCGTATTCCCCATAAAAAATCCCCCGCCGGCAGTACCAGCGGGGGATTTTTATGCGCACTACTGGTGTAAAGCGGCTTAACCGGCCAGTTCAACCAGCAGTTTGTTCAGACGCTGCACGTAAGCCGCCGGGTCCTTGATGCTGTCACCGGCAGCCAGTGCCGCCTGGTCAAACAGGATGTGGGCCAGATCGGCAAAA
Organism: uncultured Thiopseudomonas sp.; assembly: GCA_964394445.1. Lineage (GTDB taxonomy): Bacteria > Pseudomonadota > Gammaproteobacteria > Pseudomonadales > Pseudomonadaceae > Thiopseudomonas. Next base: position 8,736 of record CAYMXO010000052.1, on the reverse strand, counting down.
CGGTCTTCGTCCGCTTCCTGGTCGAGCTTCTCCAGCAACGGGTGCGTGGGGTTGAACTCGAACACCGGTTTGGACTCAGGCACTTTCTGACCGGTCGCTTCCAGAATCTGGCGCATTTGCAGGCCCAGATCCTGCTCGCCAATGGCCAGAATGGCGGGCGAGTCGGTCAGGCGGTGGGACACGCGCACTTCGGTCACCTGATCGCCCAGCACGCCCTTGAGGCGCTCAACCAGGGCTTCTTTTTCCTTGGCGACTTCTTCCTGGGCTTTTTTGTCTTCCTCGGAATCCAGCGAGCCCAGATCCAGGTCACCACGGGCTACGTCAACCAGGGTCTTGCCGTCAAACTCGGTCAGATAACTCATCAGCCACTCGTCGATGCGGTCAGACATCAGCAGCACTTCGATACCCTTCTTGCGGAACACTTCCAGGTGCGGGCTGTTCTTGATGTGGTCATGGCTGTCGCCGGTCAGGTAGTAAATCTTGTTCTGGCCGTCCTGCATGCGGCTGACGTAATCAGCCAGTGCCACGTTCTGGCTGTCGTCGCTGTTGTGGGTCGAGGCAAAGCGCAGCAGGCCGGCAATTTTTTCCTTGTTGGCAAAGTCTTCTGCCGGGCCTTCCTTCAGCACCTGGCCAAAGGCTTCCCAGACTTTGGCGTAATCTTCGGGCTGGTTTTTTGCCATTTTTTCCAGCATGTCCAAAGAACGCTTGGTCAGCGCACCCTTCATGCTGTCAATGACCGGATCTTTTTGCAGAATCTCGCGGGAGACGTTCAGTGACAGGTCATTGGAGTCGACCACGCCCTTGATAAAGCGCAGGTACAGCGGCAGGAACTCGTCGGCCTGATCCATGATGAACACACGCTGCACATAGAGCTTCAGGCCCCGTGGTGCTTCACGCTGGTACAGGTCAAAGGGTGCACGGGCCGGTACATACAGCAACGAGGTGTATTCCAGCTTGCCCTCCACCTTGTTGTGGCTCCAGGCCAGCGGGTCTTCAAAGTCGTGGGCAACGTGCTTGTAGAACTCCTTGTACTCGTCTTCTTTTACTTCGCTGCGCGGACGGGTCCAGAGTGCACTGGCACGGTTGACCACTTCCCACTCCTGCCCGGCAGGCTTGTCTTCTTCCTCGCCGTGATGTTCTTTGGGCAGCTCGATGGGCAGCGCCACATGGTCGGAGTACTTGGTAATGACGTTGCGCAAACGCCAGCCGTCGGCAAATTCGCTGTCATCCTGTTTCAGGTGCAGCACAATGCGGCTGCCGCGCCCGGGCTTGTTGATGGTTTCAATGTCAAACTCGCCTTCACCCGCCGAGGACCAGAGCACGCCTTCTTCAGCGCCCAGGCCGGCACGGCGGGTAAAGACTTCAACCTTGTCGGCAACAATAAAGGCGGAATAGAAACCAACGCCAAACTGGCCAATCAGCTGGGAGTCTTTTTTCTGGTCGCCGGTCAGGTTTTTCAAAAACTCGGCCGTACCGGACTTGGCAATGGTGCCCAGATGATTGATGACCTCGTCACGGCTCATGCCAATGGCGTTGTCTTCGATGGTCAGGGTGTTGGCGTCCTTGTCGAAGCTGATACGGATTTTCAGCTCCGGGTCCTGCTCCAGCAGTTCCGGTTTGGCCAGCGCTTCAAAACGCAGCTTGTCGGCAGCGTCAGAGGCGTTGGATACCAGCTCGCGCAGGAAAATCTCCTTGTTGGAATACAGGGAGTGGATCATCAGGTGCAGCAGCTGCTTTACTTCGGTCTGGAAACCCAGGGTTTGTTTTTGTGCTTCAACAGTCATTCGGTGCTCCACAAAAGCTGTTACAAATTCGGTTCGTGACAGCACACATGGGGCCCCTGAGCAACAATTTCAAGGCGGCGGTCAGTTCTCCAGGCGGATCTGCACAATTTCGTCCGGCACAATCTGGAAAACAACAAAGCCCGATCCTTTTACCCTCTGTCTGAGCAACAGCTCGCCTTCTTCGTTGATCCCCTGAAATTTACCCCGTACCTGGCGACCTGCTGCGGTTTCCACATGAAACGTCCGCTGCAGATAAGTTTGTGGATCAACCAGTAACAGCACCAGAGAGAAATCACTGTCACCCTCTGCCTGCTGCACATCCGCCTGTTCGGGTTCAAGGTTGCCGGCTGACCCTTCAATTGCCTGTAACCAAAGCGGGTCGGGCTGCTCGTCTGCCGCTGCAACGTGGAAATTGCCACTGACCGTAGTCGCCAGCCGCGAGGGCAAGGACAGGTACAGCTGTCCCTGCAAATCACCATCCAGTCGCAGCAGCTGCAGCCTTAAGGTATAGCCGCGCGCGATGCGGCGGGCCTGTGGCTGAGCGGCCTGCACATCCTGCCAGAGCACCTCGACCATCGGTAACGAGCCACTGTCAGTGGGCAGGATATCCAGCGCAAAGCGCTCACCCAGCAACGCAGGACCATGGCTCGACAGATCCAGGCGAATTTCCTTGCTGGCAATGAAATCCCGTCCCTGCCGCAACGTCAGGACACCCCGCCGGAACAAGGCCTGCTCAGCAACAAAAGCCTGCCCCTGTAGCTGGCCCTGCAATCTGTCAGCATCACCAGACAGCAAAAGCTCGTCGCTCCACTGTCCCCGCAGCAAACGCTCCAGCTGTTCTGGTTGCGCCTGTCCCAGCTGCCAGAGGCCACCACCGAGCACCGCAAAACCGGCACCCAATGTCAGCAGCGGCAACACGGTCTGCCGCCAGTTATACAAACCAGACAACAGGGCCAGTGGCGGAACAGCGCTCGCCAGTGCCAGCAACCAGTGGATCTGCGCTATACGCAACCAGAGCCAGAGCCAGCCCAGCACTGTCAGTATCACGCCAGCAACAATCAGCAATGCTTCCATATCGTGTTACCCTGCTCCCGAATCAAATGGTTTGCTGCCTGTACAGCCAGCGATCCCGTATGGTCATGCCAAACAGTACCAGTGTCACCGGCAGCAGCCAGGCCATTTGCTGATCGGCCAGCGGCAGGTATCCGAGCAACACGGAAAAACCGGCAAAGCCGGTTGCGGAAACCGCATCCATGATCCCGAACAACAGTGTCACCAGCATGCAGACACGCACCACCGGCCCGGGCCTGTGCCACAGTTTCTGCGCCAGGCTCAGTAAAACCAGCACAATGGCCAGCGGGTAAAGTCCCACCAGCACCGGCACCGAAACCTTGATCAGCTGGGTCAGGCCCTGATTGGAAACCGCCCAGCTGAACAGGGTAAAAAACACCACCGTACGCGGGTAGCGAATCCCCCAGAGCTGCTCGAAATACTCGCCACAGGCCACCAGCAGGCCGGTGGCGGTCGTCAGGCAGGCCAGGGTTATCACGACGCCCAGCAGCAAGGTACCCGGCACGCCGAAAGCATGCTGGACATAAGCAGCCAGCACCTGCCCGCCATTGCTGGCATCGGCCGCAATACCGTAGCTGGTGGCACCCAGATAGAACAGGGAAACATACACCAGAGACAATCCCGCGGCAGCAATGATGCCGGCCTGAATCGAATGGCGGGTCACTCTGGCCAGCTCGGTCACGCCCTGGGTGCGGATGGCCGCAGCAATCACCACGCCAAACACCAGTGCGCCCAGTGCATCCATGGTCAGGTAGCCATCAAGAAACCCGCTGACCAGCGGTGCTGCACTGTAGGGCAGCTGCCCCGGCCCCGGTAAACCGGCCGGCTTGAATACCGCCGCCAGACCAAGCAGCATCAGTGCCAGCAACAATACCGGCGTGATCAGCTGGCCAATCCGCTCCATGATCTTGCCCGGATTCAGGGCCAGATAAAGCACCACGGCAAAATACAGGCTGCTGTACAGCAGTAAAACCCACCAGCGGTGCTCGACAAAGCCGCCAAGGGCAATTTCGTAGGACACCACGGCAGTACGCGGCGTGGCAAACAGCGGTCCGATGGCCAGGTATACGGCAATTGCCAGAATGGTGCCGGCGCGCCTGCCCAGTGGCCGGGTCAGGGTTTGCAGGCCGCCGCCAACCCTGGCCAGGGCGATCACGGTCAACAGCGGCAAGCCCACGCCGGTGAGCAAGAAACCAAAGGCAACCCGCCATAAATGCTCGCCTGACTGCAGCCCGGCGGCAGCCGGGAAAATGATGTTGCCGGCCCCCAGAAACAATGCAAAGGTCATAAACCCAAGCGCCATGATTTGGCTCTTGCCCAGCCCTTTCATGCAACGACTTCCCGAATCAGAAAAGCGGGCATTGTACCTTTTTGTGCTGGCGACTGCCGCAGCTTGTCCGCCTTCATCTGCACAACACGGCTTTCACTTGATCATGATTATTGTAACGCCACGCCCTAACGCAAAACTGCCCGCAGTCCAGTCTGGCTGCGGGCAGTTTTGTGTGACGGAAAACAGAACCGGCTTATTTCCAGCCGGTCATTTCTGCCAGCGCCTGACCAATATCGGTCAGGGAACGCACGGTACGTACCCCGGCAGCTTCCAGCGCGGCAAATTTCTCGCTGGCGGTACCCTTGCCACCGGCAATGATGGCGCCGGCATGCCCCATGCGTTTGCCCGGAGGCGCGGTCACACCGGCAATATAGGCCACCACCGGTTTGGTGACATGCTCCTTGATGTAAGCAGCCGCTTCTTCCTCGGCACTGCCGCCAATTTCACCAATCATGACAATCGCCTCGGTCTGTCCGTCAGCCTGAAACAGCGCCAGCATGTCGATGAAACTGGAACCCGGTACCGGATCACCGCCAATGCCAACGCAGGTGGACTGGCCAAAACCGGCATCGGTGGTTTGCTTGACCGCCTCATAGGTCAGGGTACCGGAGCGTGACACAATGCCTACCCTGCCCGGCAGATGAATGCTGCCCGGCTGGATACCGATCTTGCACTCGCCCGGCGTAATGATGCCGGGACAGTTGGGCCCGATCAGACGCACGCCAAGCTCGTCACACATGGCCTTGACCAGCAGCATGTCCTGCACGGGAATACCTTCGGTAATGCAGACAATCAGCGGGACGCCGGCAAAGGCCGCCTCCAGAATCGAGTCCTTGCAAAAAGCGGCAGGAACATAGATCACCGTAGCATTGGCACCGGTTGCGGCAACCGCTTCTTCCACCGTGTTGAACACCGGCAGGCCAAGGTGGGTGGTCCCTCCCTTGCCCGGCGTGACGCCGCCAACCATTTGCGTGCCGTATTCGATGGCCTGTTGCGAATGAAAGGTCCCCTGGGTGCCGGTAAAGCCCTGGCAGATGACCCGGGTATCCTTGTTGACCAGAATGCTCATGCCTTGCCCTCCGCTGCGGCTACCACCCGCTTTGCTGCCTCGTCCAGGCTCGGCGCCGGGATCGTATTCAGGCCGCTGGCGGCCAGCAGCGCTGCGCCCTCGGCAGCCCGGTTACCCTCCAGGCGCACCACCACCGGTACCTGCACACCGACTTCGCGCACGGCAGCAATGATGCCCTCGGCGATCATGTCACAGCGCACGATACCGCCAAAGATGTTGACCAGCACCGCACGCACCTTGTCATCGGCCAGAATGATCTTGAACGCTTCCGATACCCGGCCGGTGGTGGTACCACCGCCCACGTCAAGAAAGTTGGCCGGCTGGCCGCCATACAGGCTGACCATGTCCATGGTGCCCATGGCAAGGCCGGCACCATTGACCATGCAGCCGATGTTGCCATCCAGCGCCACATAGTTCAGCTCGAACTTGGCCGCCTGGGTCTCGCGCGGGTCCTCCTGGGTTACATCGCGCAGGGCCCGCAGGTCCGGGTGGCGGTACAGGGCATTGCCGTCAACGGCAACCTTGGCATCCAGGCAGTGCAGCTTGCCGTCCGTGCGCACCACCAGCGGATTGACCTCCAGCAGACTGAGGTCATTTTCCTCAAACAACCGGCACATATTGACAAAAATATCGCTGAATTCACGCACCTGTTCGCCTTCCAGGCCAAGTTTGTAAGCCAGCGCCCGGCCCTGGAACGGTTGTGCGCCGGCCAGCGGGTTGATCGAGGTCCGGAAGATTTTTTCCGGTGTCTTGCTGGCTACTTCTTCAATATCCATGCCGCCTTCGGCACTGGCCAGGAACATCAGGCGCTGGCTGCTCCGGTCAATCAGTACGCTCAGGTAAAGCTCACGCAAAAAGCCGATGCAGGGTTCAACCAGCAAACGGTTGACCGGCTGCCCCCTGCTGTCGGTCTGGAACGAGACCAGGCGCTCGCCAAGCCAGCGACGGGCAAACTCGGTGACATCATCCAGATTGTCCAGTTTGCTGACCCCGCCTGCCTTGCCGCGACCACCGGCATGCACCTGCGTTTTAACCACCCAACAATTGCCACCCAGGCTTTTGCAGGCATCCACCACCTCGTCCACTGTGGTCCCGGTCAGCCCTAGCGTGACCGGAAGGCCATAGTCGGCAAACAACTGCTTGGCCTGATACTCATGCAGGTTCATGCTGTCATTCTCCCGTTGTTATTGTAAAAACACCTGTGCCAGATACACCGGCATGCATGCAGTCTATGCCGGTAGCGGCACGGGAAACAAGCGGCGCTGGCAAGGCGCCAGGCCCCTGTCTGGGAAAGGGACCTGAACAGCGGCAAAAAAAAATCCGGTGACTGATCCCTCGGTCACCGGATTTTCTGTTTGTTGCCGGCCGGTCCGGGCACTCATGCTCCGGAACGGCTTGCGTCAGGCACAGCCTGCTCTTAGCGGCGCTTGCGGTTGGCCACGTGAATGGCTGCACCGTTGACTGCCAGGGCAGCTTCCTTGACGGTTTCGGACAGGGTCGGGTGCGAGAACACCATCATGCCGATGTCTTCGGCACTGGTGCCGAATTCCATCGCAATGGCGCCCTGCTGTACCAGTTCGGCAGCACTTGGACCAATGGCGTGAACGCCCAGTACACGATCCGTTCCGGCATCGGCAATGATCTTGACGAAACCGGTGGTGTCGTTGGCCGCCATGGCACGACCGCTGGCAGCGAACGGGAATACGCCAACGTTGACCGCCACGCCTTCCGCTTTGAGCTGCTGCTCGGTCTTGCCGACACCGGCAATTTCAGGGTGAGTGTAGATCACGCCAGGAATCAGATCGTAGTTGACCTGCGGCAGCTGGCCGGCAATGCGCTCGGCAACCATGATGCCCTCTTCCGACGCCTTGTGTGCCAGCATCGGGCCACGCACCACGTCACCGATGGCGTATACGCCAGGCACGCTGGTCGCACAGTGGTCATCGACATAGATGAAACCACGCTCGTCCAGGTTGACGCCGCTGTCGGCAGCCAGCAGGTTGTTGGTTTCCGGACGGCGGCCAACGGCCACGATCAGCTTGTCAAAGGTCAGTTGCTGCTCGCCTTCGGCATCGGTGAAGGTCACGCTAACTTCCTCACCCTTGACTTCGCTGCCGGTCAGGCGCGCGCCCAGGCGGATGTTCAGGCCCTGCTTGGTCAGCGCCTTCTGCGCTTCCTTGGCAACCTGCTCGTCAATGCTGGGCAGGAATTTGTCCTGGGCTTCGATGACGGTAACTTCAGCGCCCAGACGCGCCCACACGGAGCCGAGCTCCAGACCGATCACGCCGGCACCGATGACGCCGAGCCTGGCAGGCACGGACTGGAATTCCAGCGCTCCGGTGGAGTCGACAATCACCTTCTGGTCGACCGGGGCGGGCGGGATGTCGATTGGCTGCGAACCGGCGGCAATAATGATGTTGTCGGCTTCGTAGACCTTGCTGTTGCCTTCGCCGTCAGTCACTTCAACCTGACGGTTGGCCAGCACCTTGCCGTGGCCCTCAATGGTTGCCACCTTGTTGGCCATGAACAGGCCGGCAATGCCGCCGGTCAGGTTGCGCACGATGGTGTTCTTGCGCTCGATCATCTTCGGCACGTCCATCGTTACTTCACCGGTGCTGATGCCGTGCACGTCAAAGCTTTCTTTGGCTTCGTGATACTTCCAGGTGCTGTCCAGCAGTGCTTTGGACGGAATGCAGCCAACGTTCAGGCAGGTTCCGCCCAGCGCCAGCTTGTCATCCTTGCCCTTGTACTTTTCAACACAGGCAGTTTTCAGGCCCAGCTGGGCGGCACGAATGGCGGCCACGTAGCCGCCAGGGCCGGCACCGATTACGATTACATCAAATTTGTCACTCATGAATTGTCCTCGGGTGTACCTTCAGGGTACAAAACCGCCCGTTACCGGGCGGTTGTGCAAAATGAAAATTAGATGTCCAGCAGCAGACGGGCCGGGTCTTCCAGCAGGTCCTTCATGGTCACCAGGAAGGTAACGGCTTCTTTGCCGTCAATCAGACGGTGGTCATAGGACAGCGCCAGGTACATCATCGGCAGAATGACCACTTCACCGTTTACGGCCATCGGACGCTCCTGGATCTTGTGCATGCCGAGAATCGCAGTCTGTGGCGGGTTGACGATCGGGGAAGACAGCAGGGAACCGAATACACCACCATTGGAGATAGTGAAGGTACCGCCGGTCATTTCTTCGATGCTCAGCTTGCCGTCACGGGCTTTCAGGCCGTACTCGCGAATCTTGGCTTCGATTTCAGCCAGGCCCATGTGCTCGGCGTTACGCAGCACCGGAACCACCAGGCCACGGTCGCTGGAAACAGCTACGCCGATATCCTGATAACCGTGGTAAACAATGTCCTTGCCATCGATCGAGGCGTTGACACCTGGCTGGCGCTTCAGCGCTTCGGTAGCCGCTTTTACAAAGAAGGACATGAAGCCCAGACGGGTACCGTTGTGGGTCTTCTCGAACAGGTCCT
>CAYMXO010000051.1:0-11730 GCA_964394445.1 uncultured Thiopseudomonas sp. | reverse complement strand
GCACATTGGCTTCGACTTCCTTGACGAAGTGGGCCAGCAGGTTGCTGAAGCCGTAAACCTTGACGTTGGGCAAGTGCGCGGTGACCTGGCGGGCCAGCTCGACCCGCTGTTCAAGGCTGAACAGGGGGCCTTTTTTCGGGCTTGCGGCCACTGCTACTACGACCTCGTCGAACAGGCGGGCGGCACGCTCGACCAGATCGGTATGACCATGAGTGATGGGATCGAAAGTACCCGGGTAAAGCACACGATTCATGGAACATGTCCTGATACTGCTGGAAAGGAGCAAATCTTAGCGCATCAGGGACGGACAGGGCAAAAAATGTGCTGTTGCAGCATGCCATGCCACCGCAGGGCGCGTAGGCTGTCCGTCCCGGTTGCGCAGTCATTGCTGGTCTGATCAGCCCAGGACGCCGTTGCGGTAATCCTGGATGGCCTGATAAATCTGCTCTTTGCTGTTCATGACAAAGGGCCCATGCTGTTCGATGGGCTCCTGCAGCGGTTTGCCTGCAACCACCAGGTAACGGCTGTCTTCGCTGGCTGCGATTTCCACGCCAAAGCTGTCTTGTGGATCGTCCAGAATCAACATGCAGGGTGCTGCAATGCTTTGCCCGGCTATTTTGATGCTGCCGCGATAGAGCTGGATGAAAGCGTTATGGCCGTGCGTAATTGCGTACAGTTCGGTACTGCCTGCCGGCTGCCGGACATCCAGGTAAAGCGGTTCGGTTTGTGGTCGCTGGATGCTGCCGGCGATGCCGTGGCTGTGCCCGGCAACCACCCGTATCCGGCTGCCTCCCGCCGTTTCCACCCGGGGTACGCTTTCGCCCTTGAGGTCGCGGTACCAGGGTTCGCACAGCTTGTCTGCGGCCGGCAGGTTCAGCCAAAGCTGAAAACCTTCCATGCGGCCGTTCACCTGTTGCGGCATTTCCGAGTGGATTACGCCCTTGCCGGCACACATCCACTGCAGGTCGCCATTTTCCAGCAACCCCTCGTTGCCGGCGCTGTCGCGATGGAGCATGCGGCCTTCCAGCATGTAGGTGATGGTTTCAAAGCCGCGGTGGGGGTGATCGGGAAAGCCGGCAATGTATTCGTCCGGTTCATCACTGCCAAAAGCATCCAGCATCAGGAAGGGGTCCAGTTGCTGCTGCAGGGCCGGGCCATACAGATAGCGGGTCAGGCTGACGCCGGCACCATCGGAAGTGGCAAGGCCGTGCTGAACGTGTGCGACCTGGCGCAGTGGCTTGTTGTGCATGATTGATTCCTCCAGATTCTTGTAGCTGTAACAGGCGGCGTAGCGTGCTAGAAAGCCTCCATGGCTGCGGCCAGATCCTGCTCGGCGATGGTAAAACCAGAACGGTTGGCCTCCTCGCCCATATTCAGACCTTCGGCATAGATGAACTGCACGTCCTCGATGCCGACAAACTTCAGCCAGGCTTTGAAATAGGGAGTCTGGGTATCCGCTTCGGTACCACGGTACAGACCACCGCGGGCAAAGCCGACCAGCGCACGCTTGTTTTCCAGCAGACCGACAGACCCGTTGGCGGTGTAGCGAAAGGTTTCCTGGTTGATGCTGACGTTGTCGATCCAGTCCTTTAACTGCGATGAGATGCCGAAGTTGTACATGGGCACCCCCAGTACCAGCACATCGGCGCTGCGCAGCTGCTCGACCAGCGTCATGCTTTGTGCGGCACGCTGTTGTTGTTCCGGGGTGCGTGCGTCCGCTGGAGTGAACACGGCCTGGATGGCATCTTCGTCAAATACCGGAACCGGGTTGACCGACAGGTCCAGCACTTCAAGGCTGGCATCCGAATATTCCTGCAACAGACGCTCACTGATGCGATCGGCGATCCGGGTGGAGTGTGCGCCTTCGGTGCGGGCGCTGCCATTGATTTGCAAGATTTTCATTTGTTTGTGTTCCTGTTCTGGCTAAGGTGCGATTATTCTATTTCACGTAGCATTGTTTGATTAGGCGGAGTAAATGAACAATATTGTTGCATCTGAGGAACAATTGTCAGCGGACGACCTGCTAATTTTTGCCCGTGTGGCCGAGCTGGGCAGCTTTACGGCTGCCGCAGAGCGTTTGGGCCGGCCCAAGTCGACCGTTTCCCGCCGTATCAGTGCACTGGAGGAACAGCTGGGTGAGCGCCTGTTGGTGCGCACCACGCGGCAGATGCAGCTGACCGATTTTGGCCGGGCCCTGCTGGAGCATGCACAGCAGGTCGTACAGGAGGTCAGCGCCGCCTGGGCCCTGAGCGAGCAACGCAAGCTGGAACCCAGTGGCCGTTTGCGGGTGTCCATTCCGAGTGATTTTGCCAACCTGTTCCTGGTGGAAATGCTGGCCGCCTTTGCCAGCCTGCATCCGCAAGTCAGCCTGGAGCTGGACCTGTCGGCCCGGCGTGTCGACTTGCTGGCGGAGGGGTTTGATCTGGCTGTGCGCATTGGCCGGCTGGCCGATGACTCCTTGCTGGTGGCGCGGCGGCTGGCACATATGAGAGCCGGCCTGTACGCCAGTCCGGGCTATCTGCGCAGCCATGGAGTGCCGGCACAGCCGGACGATCTGCTGCAGCATCAGACCTTGCACCTGCGCAACGCAAGGGGTCAGCTGTTGCCGTGGCAGTTAAGCCGCGGCCAGCAGCAGTGGGAACAGGAAGTAGCCGGGCGCATCCAGGCCAACACCCCGGAACTTCTAATGCACCTGGCCTGCAACGACGCTGGCATTGTTGCCTTGCCGCACCGTTTTGCCCAGCACCTGGTGCACAGCAGCCGGTTGCAGCCTGTCTTGCCGGACTGGCAATTGCCTGGAGCTGATGTCTGGGCGGTATTCCCCGGGCGCCGGTTGTTGCCGGCAAAAACCCGTGCCTTTATCGACATGCTGGTGGTTGCTTTAAAGGAGTTGTGATATTGTTTTGACACTGTGTGGCGACTTCGGTCTGATATGGGTCCGCGGGGTTTTCGTATAAAGTGGCCGCCGCTATCGTTCACGGAGTTGCACACTGTGCTTTTATCATTTTTGGTGCAGAATCCGGATGTTGCCGATAGCCTGGCAGCCAAAAGGCCCGGGCGTTTGCTGCAGATTCTGACCATGACCTTTGCCTGCCTTGCCGTGGCGGCCAGCATGGCTGACGGAACAACGCAGCTGATCTTGTTTGTCAGCTTGCTTGGCATCCTGGTGTCCGGTGGTTTTGCCTGGCGTGGTTTCAGTCTGGTCGCTGCTGGCGTACTGCTGCTTGACCTGCAGGTGATGCTTTCCGTGCTGGCCTGGAACTCTGGCGGCATCCGTGATCTGGCCATGCTGGGTTATCCCTGCCTGCTGGTGCTTGCCGTGATCCTTGGCAACACCTACATCTTTGCCGGCATGCTGCTGTTTATTGTCGGCTATTGCACGATGCTGGCCATTCTGACGGTACAGGGGCATTTCACCATTGTGCTGCCATCGGTTACGTACGCGCACATTTTTTTCGTTAACAGCATCTTCGTCCTGACCGGCTTTAGCGTCTACGTGCTGGTCAAGGATTTGCGAAACCTGATGGCTAATTTGCGCAAGGAAAACATCCGTGTGCGCGAGCGGGAGAAAACCATTACCGAACTGGCCCGGCACGATCAGCTGACCGGCCTGTTCAATCGCCGTGATGCGGAAAAACGCTTCATGCTGATGATGGAAGAAGCGCAAAGAGAAGGCTGCCAGCTGGCCGTGTTTTTCCTTGATCTGGACAACTTCAAGCCGGTCAACGATTCGCTTGGCCATGCCGCCGGCGACCTGCTATTGCAGGAGCTGTCGCGTCGGCTGGAAGAGATTCGTGCGCCACGGGAGTTGTTGTATCGTTTTGGCGGCGACGAATTTTTGCTGATCCGGACCAAACTGCCGAACGACCCGGAGCGCTGGGAAGACATGTTGCGGGGGCGTGCCCGGCAGTTGCTGGCAACGGTCAGCGAACCGATGGAAATCATGCAGAACACCATCGTCGCTACGGCTTCGGTTGGGATTGCCATAGCACCCCTGCATGCAGACAGCTTTAGTGAAATTTGCCGGCTGGCCGACCTGGCCATGTATGAAGCCAAGCAGCGTGGCCGCAATGCGTTTTGTATCTATGATGATGAGCTTGGACGTGCCAGCGTGGACAAGTTTCGTATGCTCAAGCGTATTCAGGATGCAATTGACGGTGAAGAATTCGAGCTGTGGTACCAACCAAAAATGTGCCTGCAAAGTGGCCGGATTCTGGCGGCAGAAGCCTTGCTGCGTTGGCCCCAGCTTGATGGCAGCCTGATCGCGCCGGATGTTTTTGTTCCGCTGGCGGAAGAAAGCGGTCTGATTTCCCGGCTGGGGGCATGGGTTGCCGAGCGGGCAATTGCTGATTGTGCAGCCTGGCAAATAGCCGGTTTTGCCGATGTCGGCGTGTCGATCAACGTGTCGTCGGTACAGTTTCGCTGCTGTTCCCTGCCGGACTGCATTGCCGAGGCGCTTTTGCATACCGGGTTGGCGCCGCATAATCTTGAACTGGAACTGACCGAATCCCTGCTTATTGACGATAGCGAGGGTGTTGAGCAGCAGCTGCTGCGGCTCAGCCGGCTGGGTGTGAAACTGGCCATCGATGACTTTGGTACCGGTTATTCGAATATCAGCTATTTGAACCGCTTCCGTGCGCAACGCTTGAAAATCGACAAGACATTCATCATGCCGCTGGCAGACAGTACTGCGGATGACAATCTGGTACGGGCCATGCTGCAGGTGGCCGTCAGTCTGAACTTCCGCGTAGTAGCCGAAGGTGTGGAAACCCGTAACTGCCTGGAACGCCTGCAGCGGCTGGGTTGCCATGAGGGGCAGGGTTATTACTGGTCACCGGCCAAGCCGCTGACAGCGTGGCAGGATTATCTGGCCAAGAATTATCCGCTGGCCGGACAACCGGCTACCAGCCAGAGCCGGGTTGTGCAGGGCCTTTAGCAGCGGCGGGGTTCTGACAACCGCCGGAACCCCGGCTGCGCAGCTGGCTAGAAGCCAATCACCTTTCGACCCGTCTCGAGCAGCCTGGCGCCCATGTCGGCCGGCTTGGCAGGAGTGATGCCATCACGCAAATCGTCAGCTGAGTTGCCGCTGTTGGGCAGATAAAGTGCACATACAGAAGCGGTTGCGCCTTTTTTGATGGCGGCATCCAGCAGCTGTACAGGTGTTACGTTGTTGGGCTTGAGGACCTCGCCCGTCGCGCCTTTCAGGGCCATGTCACCGGCGGCATCACATAGCAGGATATCCACCTGGGCGCCCTGTTCCTGCATCTGGTTGGCCAGTACCATGGCCATGCCCTGGCTCATCGGGCTGGCAGACGTCAGGGAAACGGTAACCTGCTGCGTATCGGCAGCAAAAGCGGCAGAAGCGGCAAGGCTCAGGGTAAGACCAAGGGCAACAGTAATCGTGTTCATGCTAACTCTCCGGAGATCAGGAAAGCTCAACACTATGCTATTTGGTAAATAAAGTCCCGGGTTGTTTTGCCGCAGCCCGGCCCGCTTGCCTCAAATTGCCTGATTGATGACTCCGTTATAGTTTTCCTGCTCGATCAGCGCGCGGTGCAGCGCGATGATGGCGCTGTCGTAGTCGCTTTCCTGCACGACAATCTGGACTTCCACCTGGCGGATGGTCTGTTGCAGCGCCTGGATGCTGATGCCGGCATCGGCCAGCGCCGTGGCAATCCTGGCCAGAATGCCCTTGACCTTCATGTTGGAACCGATCGCCGAGACAATCGCCACATTGTGTACGGTGACTTCGGCCTTTTCGTAACGCTCTTCGATCAGGCGGGCGGCGCGGTTGATGATCTTGCGCGAGCCGGCACAGAAATAGGTAATGCTGTTGGCATCACGCGACTTGTTCACCATATAGATGCGCAGCTGCTTGATGATGTTGGTGATTTCGGTGTCGTAGTTGAGGTCGCCAAGCATTTCCTGGTCAAACACCTCGATACCAAATACATCCTTGCGCCCGGCGATGATCTCGACCCGCGGGGTTTCACTGGAGTAGCTCTGGCAGATCAGGGTGCCGGTATGTTCTGGCTCAAAGGCGTTCTTGATGCGCAGTTCGACCCCGGCACGGCGCAGGGTACGGCCGGCGCGCGGGTGAATGGCTTCCATGCCCAGGTTGGACAGCTGGTCGGCCACGTCGTAGTTGGTCATGCCGATGGTGACCACCTTGTCCTGGCCAACCAGGTTGGGATCGGCAGTGCTCAGGTGGAATTCCTTGTGAATGATCGCTTCCTTGGCACCGGTTGCGGCCGCGATCTGGGCAAAGGTGATTTCGGTATAGCCGCGGTCGAAGGTATTCATCAGCCCTTCGCTGCAGTGGGTATAACCGGGGGCCACCACCAGCTCGGTGGCAAAGTCGATGCCCTGGAAATGCTGGGCGATGGTTTCCTCAAAGCTCAACGGCACGCTGCTTTGTTGCCAGCCGGTGAGGTCGGCAAAGCGGGCATTGATGCCGCGCAGCTTGAGCGCCAGTACGGTATTGAAAGCGCTGTGGGCTTCGCCCAGTGATGCCAGCATTTCGCGCACTTTCATCAGGTGCTCGGCCAGCTGGAAGTGGCCGTAATGGCACAGCTGTTGCAGGCTGCGCATGACATGGACGCAGTCATCAATGCGCCCGTCAATGAACTGGTTGGCCTGTTGCAGGGCATGGGTATTGTCGCCAAAAATCTCTTCATTCTTGGCCAGCATGGCGCTGCGTACAGCTTCCAGCGCCTGTTGCCAGGCCTCGTCACTGCTGGCTTCGGCAAAGCGCTGATAAACGCCGGGCTCACCGGTTTTCTTGTGCTCCAGCAGCTGGTTGGTCATGCCGCTGTAGGCAGACACGACAAAAATACGCTGATACACCCCATGTTCAGGGTGTTCGGTCAGGAAAATATTGTTCAGCACTTCTGAGAAGCTGCTCATGGAAGTGCCACCGATTTTTTCTACACTGTGCATGAAAGAAGACCTGCTGGAGATGAAGCCGGGTACTGTGCGCCCGGCACAAGACCGCCAATTATGATTTAAGCCGTGGTGTTGTGCAAATTGTGCACAGCAGCCGTGGGCCTGGCCGCAGCCGGCTGCGTGTCACCTCGGTGTGCGGCCTGTTCGCCCTTGCCGGAGGCCGGGGTGGTCAACGTCCCGGGCCGGTTTGGGAGGCCAGCGCAACGAAGTGGCTGCCATCCGGCATTTACGCTAGAAAGGCAAGCCCGCGGGTCTGGGTTTGGGCTCTTGGCGCCAGCCTGGCACGCCTTCGCGGATCAGCTGTGAGTAATCACTGCGCCCGGCTGCCGCTTGTGAGCGCTGGTTGATGTGGCCCAGCTCGCGCAGCTGGTCCAGTGCGAAACCCTCAATCAGGCCGTCCTGTTCCTTGACATAGGACGGCAGGTAACCCGTCAGCAACAGACGTGGATCCAGCGGCAGACCGTCCACGATCTGCTGAAGCATGGTATAGACCAGCGTGGTGCAGTTTACCGTGGCTGTGTTGTAGTAACGCGGTGTGGCGGCCAGGCTGTTGGCCTGTTCGACGTAGGCCAAAAATAGTGCACGACGCAGTTGTGCCGGCATGGCAATGCGGTACAGATAGGTGTCTTCGCCCCGTACGTTAGGGCGTACGGCCACCGCGTCGCGCTCGTCAGTGGCCAGGATGCTGAGCTCGAACTGCTTGAAGAAGCCGCCCAGCTCGGAAAACTCTTCCCCTTTTTCCTTGCGGATTTCCACGCTGAAAGTGACAAAGCTGCCGCCATCAAAACCGAAGGACACCAGTACATGGGCAATGCTGTCCATGCCCCAGTGTGAAGTAATCATGTCGACCGAGCGCAGCCGCTGCAGGTCATATTCGCGCGACTCCCAGCGCACCTCATAGTCCGCCAGCGAACGCCAGCTGAAGTTGCGTACATTATGCAGGGTGACCAGATTGCCTTGTACATCGCCCGTGGTCATGCGGGCCACATCATCTGCCCATTCGCGTTCGTGCGAGGGCCGGATGTCATTCCACCAGAGTAGCAGCTCGCCGTGCAGCACCAGGTACAGCAGCAGTCCGGTTTTCCAGTGGCCGCGCCACAGCAGGTACAGGGAATAAAAGCCCAGGCCGACCCAGGTTAGCTGAATAAAGGTATTCTGTGCCGGATTGAACGGCAGCTGAAAATGCAGCGCCAGCAAGCCCCAGGCGGACGCCGGCAGGATCAGCAGGCCCAGCAGCAGGCGCAGGCTCCAGTGCAACATCAGTGGGCCTCCGCAACAGCCGGAGTGTGACGCAGGTGTTCGTGCAGGATGCGGCGAATTTCCAGAATGGCTTCCGGCGTTTCCTGCACACTGTGCCAGGAATGCACTACTTTTTCGGATACTGCCCCAGCCAGATGGGCGCTCTGGTAGGGCACTACACCGTCACTGGAGTCCGGCAAGGGGATCTTCAGCTTGTCATGACCGATGATCGAGTGATAGGGAAGTCCGGTGGCAATCGGCAGGGCTGCGCTGGCGCGGATGAAGGGGTCACGGTTGCTCAGGTTGTCGATGCTGTTGAAGCCGCGGGCCACGGGTGTGGTGCTGGCCGAAGACGGGTCGACCAGCAGCTGGGCTATTTCCGTAACCCGGCCCAGCATCGAAAAGGGCAGCTTGATCAGGTTGGCGGTCCAGCGTGCCAGCCGGTACTCGGCAACCGGTGTACCCTGGTGCGGTGCCGCAATGAAAATGGTGCGACGCACCTGGGGCATGGGCTGGAACCAGGCGTAGGGCTGCAATGCCTTGCGCACCCTGGCCTTGCGTTGACCCCGCAGGTGGTAGCGTTCAACCATGTCCTCCCACAGGCGCTCGCCGGAATCGGACACCATCAGCCGGGCCAGAATGCCGCCCATGCTGTGGCCAACCAGCACCAGGTCCTGTGTGGCACGGTGCTCGCCCTGCGGGTCCAGCGCCTGCAGGGTGTTTTCCAGCGCCTGGCGGATCATCGCATGGTTGACTGCCAGCGGGGCGTTGGTCGGGTAGTACACCTGCCAGATCTGGAAGTTTTGCCGCAGGGTTTCATCCCCGAGAATCTCGTTGGCAACGTTGATCCAGGCTTCCGGGCTGCTGGCCAGACCATGCAGCAGGACGATGATGCGGCGGCGCGAGTCATAGGGCTGCATCAGGTAGATGTGCGGCTGTTCAAGGATCTCGCCACGGCCGACCAGGGTCAGCAGTGACTGGTTGGCGAAGCCCGAGCGGGCCAGCCACAGACCGTAGCCCGAGGTGAAGTTGGCGGCGACCGGCACATATTGACCACCCAGGGTCACGTGATCCATGCGGTAGGGATCAAAAGCCATCAGCTTGGCACTGCGGGTGTTGAGCACCTCGTCCAGACTGTCGCCGGGAAAACGCAGTACGGCCGTCAGTGCCGGAAACGGGGTTTCGCTGTAATCCTGCTGGCTGCTCTGGCTGGTGACCACCCGTTTGGCCATCACGGCCACCAGTTCGGCACCGATGCCGTCGCGGCGGTACTGGTTGCGCAGCCCCTTGAAAGTCAGGGATGCAGCCGGGATCAGCTGCTGGGGCAGGCGCTGATTGCCCGACAGCTGCAGGTTGCTGAGTTTGCCGCTTATTTCCCAGTCGCCGCTTTGCGCCCGGAAGGCGCTGCTGGCGCCCAGGCTTTCAGCCAGCTGCCGGGATTTGTCGTTGAACAGGTGGGTTACTGCCTGCTGCACGGCAAAGTTGTAGTAATCCCGCACCTGGGCCTGACGGTCTTCCAGCGCACGTTCGCTGGCTGCACGCTCGGTATAAAACAGGTAGGCATAGGCGTGGCGCGCGGCTTCCAGGTAAGCATTCAGGCTTTCCTGCTCCGTACCTGAAGAACCATTGCTCTCTGGCCCCTGGATTGCCTGTTGCAGCCAGAGTTCGGCCAGGGTTGCGGTGCGCTGCTCGGAATCAAGGCCGCTGCTGCTCTGCAGTTTTTCCTGGCAGGATGTGATCTGCCGGCGGCAGGCATCCGGTTGCAGGTCGAGTACCTGCAACGCAATCTGGCTGGCATGGCTGAGCTGGCCGGTGGTGAGGATGTCACCACGGCGCAAGGACATGTAGTCGGTGGTGCTGACACTGACTGATTTGACGCCGGCGCAACCGGAAACGGTTACAGCCAGCGATAGCAGCAATAACCGGAGCGGTTGGCGAAAGAAGAAAGAAAGCATAGAAGTGTGTTAAAACGAAGGCAAACAGGAAATGCGGGATAAAGGCGTTATTTTGCAGGCTGCGCGCGCGAAAGACCAGAATTGCTGCAAAAGAACAGGCCGGCCGCTATTTGGCAGGGGGCCCGGCACGGCGCGGCACCGTGCGCAATGACGCTGCCTGCCGTGGTCCGGGCCACATCTGCCGTGCCGCAGGCTGCGCATCATCAACAGGTGGAGAATATCGATGACGAACATTCCTTCCGAAGTCATACAGGCCGTGCACAATGCCCGGCATCTGGTGGTCTTTACCGGTGCCGGGGTATCGGCAGAAAGCGGGGTGCATACCTTTCGTGATGCACTGACCGGACTCTGGGCCCGTTTTGATCCCATGCAGCTGGCGACTCCCCAGGCGTTTTTGCGCGATCCGGCGCTGGTCTGGGGCTGGTATGAGTGGCGCCGCCAGTTGCTGCTCGGCGTGCAGCCGAATCCGGCACATGAGGCCATTGCACAGCTGCAACAGCGTCTGCCCAGGGTGACCCTGATTACACAGAATGTGGATGATCTGCACGAACGAGCCGGCAGCACGGGTGTCCTGCACCTGCATGGCAGCATTTTTGAGCCGCGCTGCTTTGACTGCGCCCGGCCCTACACGTTTACCGGTGTGCCGGCAATGGCAGCAGAGCAGGCGCTGGAGCCACCTGCCTGCAACGATTGTGGTGGCAAGATACGCCCGGGAGTGGTCTGGTTTGGCGAGGCGCTGCCGGAGGATGCACTGGCTGCAGCCTTTGCTGCCGCCGAAGATTGCGACTGCCTGCTCTCGGTAGGCACCTCGGGGGTGGTACAGCCGGCCGCACTGATTCCCGCTACGGCCAGCCGGGCCGGCGCCAGCGTGATTCATGTCAATCCGGAAGCGGTCGAGGTGCGGCATGCCAACGAATACAGCCTGCGGGGGCCGGCCGGGCAGGTTTTGCCGTTGCTGCTGGCCAGCAACTAAAAGCCGGCCGGGTTTTTCAGGAACGGCTGATTCAGGAAAAGAACAGGGGTAATGGCAGCGGTCCGGACTCTAAACGAGGCTGTGCCCACACATTTGCGCGCACGGGGGAAACAGTGGTGAAACGGCCGGATGCCGTAGGGTGGCGACGGCCCTTGCCGGTTGCCCTTTGGATTGAATTCACCTAGTATTCGGCCGCCGCATATGCGGTGTTTCGAGACTTTAAGGCCATATGGAAAGTTCTTGTTTATGTCCATCACGGACAACTTTGCATAATCTGATTCCTTCTTGCCCGCAGGTGCTGCCCGCCCTCTGACAGCCTCTCCCGAAACCGTTCCGGGATGTGTCTTCGGGTGGCCAGGCCAAGCCACCGGAGACCGACATGAGCATTACCCACGAAGATATTGCGCTCGTTCTGAGCGATTCCCTGGAAAACAATCAGCTTGACGAAGCACTGGATGCCCTGAGGGGTTTGCGTCCGGTCGATATTGCCGATGCGCTGGAGCTGGTTGCACCCGAGCTGGCCTGGGGACTGCTGGCGCGCCTGCCGGACCGTGCCGAAATCTGGCTCTTCGCATTTAAGGGTGTAGCTGGTTTCTAAACCCTCCCGACTTCAGCAAG
>CAYMXO010000050.1:0-12168 GCA_964394445.1 uncultured Thiopseudomonas sp. | reverse complement strand
TGACCAGCGCCAACCTGGTGCGTGAAACCGGTGCCAGCCTGATTACCCTGTGCCCAAGCCAGACTCCGCTGGCCGAGCTGGCTACGGTCAATCTGGCGATTGACGTGCAGGAAGATACCGAGATCTATACCCCGCTGACTTCGCGCATCGCCCATCTGGTCGTGATTGATGTGCTGGCCATGGGAGTGGCCATGGCCCGCGGACCGGACCTGGTCGATCACCTGAAAAGCGTCAAGCGCAGTCTGCGCACTCTGCGCCTCTCACCAAAGACCGCGACCCGGGGTGAAGGCTAGGCAGCACCAGAGGTTGTCTGAAGGTGACCGGTTTTATCCATGTTGCCTGACGGTGAGCGCTGTTTGTTGTGTTTATTTCTTTGCTTGGCGTGTTGAAAGTGGATATTTCCCGGTAAAAGCCCTGTTTCGAAATAACTATCGGGCATGCGGCGCTTTCAAATAAAAGCTAAAAGTGGCACTATCGCACCTTTATTTCACGCATGAATGCTGGCCAGTTGCCCTTATTGGCACAAGCTGGCCGGGGTCCGGCATGCCACGCATCTGCCGGGCCGTTTTGAGAGGTCATTTATGACGCAATCCGCTTCGGCCGCATCAATACCGGCACTGGAAGTGCGGGATCTGCACAAAAGCTACGGCGACCTTGAAGTGATCAAGGGTATTTCACTGGCCGCGCACGATGGCGACGTGATTTCCATTCTCGGTTCATCGGGTTCGGGTAAATCCACCTTTTTGCGCTGCCTGAACCTGCTGGAAAATCCCCATCAGGGCCGTATTTTCTTTTCCGGCGAAGAGCTGCAGCTGAAAGCCGACAAGAGCGGCGCCCTGCAGGCCGCGCGTAACGAGCAAATCAACCGCCTGCGCACCCAGGTCGGTTTTGTCTTCCAGAATTTCAACCTGTGGCCGCACATGACGGTGCTCGACAATATCATTGAGGCGCCACGCCGGGTGCTGGGTCAGAGCAAGGCCGAGGCCACCGAATGCGCGGAAGCGCTACTGGCCAAGGTCGGTATTGCTGACAAGCGACACAGCTATCCCAACCAGCTGTCCGGCGGGCAGCAGCAGCGGGCGGCGATTGCCCGCACGCTGGCCATGCAGCCCAAGGTCATCCTGTTTGACGAGCCGACCTCGGCGCTGGATCCGGAAATGGTCCAGGAAGTGCTGGGCGTGATTCGCGGGCTGGCCGACGAGGGACGCACCATGTTGCTGGTGACCCACGAGCTGAATTTTGCCCGCCAGGTATCCAGCCAGATCATGTTCTTTCATCAGGGACGCATTGAAGAACAGGGTACACCCGAAGAGGTGTTCGAACGGCCGCAGTCCGAACGCTGCCGTCAATTTATGTCCAGTCATTACCTGTGAGGTCTGACCATGAAAAACTACAAGAAACTGTTACTTGCTGCCGCTACCAGTCTGGCCCTGAGCACCGGAGCCATGGCTGCCGACAAGTTGCGCATCGGTACCGAGGGCGCCTACCCTCCGTTCAACCTGCTGGATGCGAACGGCCAGGCCATTGGCTTTGATCTGGATATTGCACAGGCCCTGTGTGACAAGATGGGGGCTGAGTGCTCGGTGGTGCTGTCGGACTGGGACGGTATCATTCCTGCCCTGAACGCGAAGAAGTTCGATTTCCTGGTGGCCTCCATGTCCATCACCGAAGAGCGCCAGATGGCTGTCGAGTTTACCGACCGCTATTACAGCAATGGCCTGCAGTTCGTCGCACCAAAAAACGTTGACTTCAAGGTGGATGCTGCCAGTTTGAAGGGCAAAGTGATCGGTGCCCAGCGTGCCACTATTGCCGGCAACTGGCTGGAAGACAATCACGGTCGCAATGTGTCGGTCAAACTGTATGACACCAACGAAAACGCATATCTGGATCTGGCGTCCGGCCGCCTGGACGGCGTGCTGGCGGACAAGTTCGTCAACTGGGAATGGCTGGAAAGCGACGCCGGCAAGGACTTCGAATTCAAGGGCGATCCGGTGTTCGAGGATGACGAGATCGCGATTGCCGTACGCAAGGGCAACAAGCAGCTGGTCGAGCGCCTGAACAAGGCCCTGAAGGAAATCCGTGAAGACGGCACCTACAAGCAGATCAACGACAAGTATTTCCCGTTTGATATTTATTGATTAGTGCCTCTGCCCAGGAGGGATGCGTGCCGGGCCGGCACTGCGCACGTATCCCTGGCTGCCATGGAGGGTGGCGCAGCCTGGCTGCACCCGTATCGCCAGCATCGATATTTTTAAGACGAAGCGCAGCTTGAACTGCAAAAAATTATTGTATGACTTTTGACTTGTATGGTTTCGGCCCGGCGCTGCTGGCCGGAACCTGGATGACCATCCGGCTGGCGCTGGCAGCGCTGGCGGTCGGCCTGGTTCTGGGCCTGCTCGGCGCCCTGGCAAAGACCTCGCCCTATCGTGGGTTGCGCTGGCTGGGCGATGCCTACTCCACCCTGGTGCGTGGTGTGCCGGAACTGCTGTGGGTGCTGCTGATCTACTACGGCTCGGTCAGCAGCGTGCAGGCGTTCGGTGAACTGATTGGCCGGCCGGAGCTTGAGCTGAGTCCCTTTGCAGCCGGCGTGCTGGCACTGGGCCTGTGCTTTGGCTCCTATGCCACTGAAGTGTTCCGTGGTGCCCTGTTGTCGATCCCCCGTGGCCAGCGCGAAGCCGGCCTGGCGCTGGGGCTGTCACGCAAGCGCATCCTGACCCGGCTGGTACTGCCGCAGATGTGGCGGGTGGCTCTGCCCGGCCTTGGCAACCTGTTCATGATCCTGATGAAAGATACGGCGCTGGTTTCGGTGATCGGGCTGAACGAAGTCATGCGCCAGGCGCAAATTGCCGTCACTGCCTCCAAGCAGCCGTTTACTTTCTTCATGGTGGCAGCCGTGATCTACCTGAGCCTGACCGTGCTCAGCATGCTGGCGCTGCAATGGTTTGAACGGCGTGCCAACCGTGGCTTCAGCAGGAGCAGGGCATGAACTGGGAACTGATCTGGAAATACCTGCCAAAACTGACCGAAGGTGCCTGGCTGACCCTTGAGCTGGTCGGCATTGCCGTGGTGGTCGGGTTGCTGATTGCCATTCCGCTGGGGCTGGCGCGCACTTCAAGGCACTGGTACGTGCAGGTGCTGCCCTATGGCTATATTTTCTTTTTCCGTGGTACGCCGCTGCTGCTGCAGCTGTTTCTGGTGTATTACGGGCTGGCCCAGTTTGATGCAATCCGCCAGGGGCCGCTCTGGCCTTACCTGCGTGATCCCTACTGGTGCGCCCTGATCGCCATGACCATGCACACTTCGGCCTATATTGCAGAAATCATCCGCGGGGCGATCTGTGCAGTACCGCCGGGCGAGATCGAGGCGGCGCGGGCACTGGGCATGTCGCGGTTGCAGACCGTCTGGCATATTGTGCTGCCGCGGGCAGCCCGTATTGGCCTGCCGGCGTACAGCAACGAAGTCATCCTGATGCTCAAGGCCAGCTCGCTGGCCAGTACCGTCACCCTGCTGGAGCTGACCGGCATGGCGCGGACCATCATTGCCCGCACATATATGCCGGTGGAGATTTTCTTTGCCGCCGGCCTGTTCTATCTGGTCATGACGTTCATTCTGGTGCAGATCTTCCGTTTGCTGGAACGCTGGTTGCGGGTAGACATGCTGCAGGGACGCTGACGTTTGACGGTGTTGTCGGGTATCGCCATTGCCGAACGTTTTGCCCGGCTGGATGAAATACTGCTGCGCCACCCGGAACTCTGGCGCAACCAGCCTTTCACTGCCGGATCGCTGGCGTGGGAAGCACAATACCCCGGGCTGGCCGGCTGGTTGCGGGCGCAAAGCCTGGAGCATGCCGAACGTTATCAGCTGGAACCGGCAAAACTGCCGGCACCGGAGCCCTATCAGCAATGGGTCCGGGAGCTGGCCCCGCTGACCACTATTGGGCGTTTGCCGCTTGCCGCTGTACAACCAAGGCCCGAACGCATGGCCAGTGGTGTGCCCGGGCGCAAGTGGCAACAGATTGAAGCCTTTGCCCGTGCCCTGCCGCAATGCCGGATGGGTGCTGCGCGCTGGCTGGACTGGTGCTCCGGCAAGGGCTTTCTTGGCCGCTACCTGGCCTGGCCAGACCATTCGCTGCGCTGTATCGAACAGGATCCGGTTCTGGTCGCCGAGGGATCAAGCCTCAGCAAACGCTGGCAGGTGATGGCGGAACACGTCTGCTGTGATGCCCTGTCGCCGGCAGCCGGCATACACCTGGCTGCAACCGACCGCTGGGCCGCACTGCACGCCTGCGGCGATCTGCATACGCATCTTCTGCGCAAGGCTGGCGAGCACCCTGTGCATCAGCTGGCTGTGGCACCCTGTTGTTACAACCGCACAGCGCACACGCTGTATCGTCCCTTGTCGGAAGCCGGGCGGGCATCTGCGCTGGCACTGACCCGCTCCGAACTGGGTATCCCCCTGCAGGCAACCGTAACGGCCGGTGCCGGCGAGGTGCGCAAGCGTAACCGGATGATGGCCTGGCGGCTGGGGTTTGATTTGCTGCAGCGTCAGTGGCGGGGTGAAGACAGCTATTTGCCGGTGCCGTCGGTTGCCAGCCGCTGGACGCAGCTGTCTTTTGCTGTCTGGTGTACCGAGGTAGCCGGGCTAAAAGGCGTAACGCCGCGGCCCGTTGCCGACTGGAAGGCTGCCGAGCAAGCAGGCTGGCAGCGCTTGTCCCAGGTGCGCAACCTTGAGCTGGTACAGGGCTTGTTTCGTCGCCCGCTGGAGCTTTGGCTGCTGCTGGACATGGCGCTGTATTTGCAGGAGCAGGGCTTTGCCGTGCAGCTGGGCGAGTTCTGCTCGCAACAGCTGACACCGCGCAACTTGTTGGTGCTTGCCACCCGTGGATGATGCGCATTGTTCTGTAGCACCAGCCGGTTGGTGGTAGTTTTACATGACCTGCAGCCAGGCTTTTCACGGGAATGCATGCAAAGCCCTTTACAACCTTTAATCAGCCGCTATAATGGCGCGGATTGCCGGTATAGCTCAGCAGGTAGAGCAACTGACTTGTAATCAGTAGGTCCCGCGTTCGATTCGTGGTGCCGGCACCAAATTTAAGCCCCGGGTATTTGATACCCGGGGCTTTTTTGTTGTTTGTCTTCCAGCTACCATCCGTCCGCAACCCGTACTGCGCGGTTGCCGTACCGGGGAAGCCATGCCGGACCTGCTGGACTTGGCACGTCGTTGCCCAGCCTGGTGTTTGAGCTTGTGTGAAGTGTTTGCCGGGCTGCCGGCCGGGTATCTGTGAAACTGGCGGGGGATTGCAAAATATGCCCTTCAACCTTGCGCAGCAAGCTTAAGCGCAAGCAGTGCCAGCAGATGCGCCGGGTAGAACCAGTAAAAGAACCATTTCATTCGCGGCAGGGCAAGATTGGGGCAGTGCATTGTCAGCAAAAAGATTACCGGCAAGGCCAGCAGTGCTGCCGGGCTCTGGTTAAGCAGGCAGAGCAGTCCGGCCAGGCAGCCCAGCGCAAGATTACCCAGCCGCTTCTCTCGTCGGGACGCAGCTGAAAACCGGTACCAGACAGCTACTGTCAGTGCTGGCCCGATCCACAGGTAGTCAACCAGGCTGCCGGCTACAGCAAAAAACAGGATTGCGGCGAAACGTAGCTGCAAGGCACGTGCCCGGGTGGCAGGTATCGCCAGAAGATAAACGATGGCGGTTGCCACCAGCAGGGTAAACAGGATGTTCAGTGGCCACCAGTACCATAGTCCTCCGCTCAGAATGTTGTATACCGGCGTGGAAATCAGGCCGAAAACCAGTAATCGGAGCATGACCTTCGGCATTTGCTGTGGGCGGATGCGCGACAGGTTGTAACCCAGCACAAACACAAAGAACGGCAGTGCGAGCCGGCCGGCTTCGTACAGTGCCGGATTGAATCCGGCTTTGACGAAGCTGTTGTAGTGGTCTGCCACCATGCAAAGCAGCCCGGCCAGCTTGATGGCTGTCAGGCTGCTGTTGGCAACTTGGGCTTGGCCGGGCATGAGTTTCACGGGTGGCGCAGGTGCAGGATCCCGGTGTGCGCCATGCGCAATTGTTACAGCCTGATGCCGGCGGTGAAGGTATTGCACTGGTTCATGTCGCCGCTGTCAAAGCCGCGCTTGAACCAGCGCATGCGCTGTTCGGAGGTGCCGTGGGTGAAACTGTCCGGCGTTACGGTACCGGTAGCCTGTTTTTGCAGGCGGTCGTCACCGATGGCAGCGGCAGCGGTCAGGGCCTGTTGCAGCTCGCCCGGATCCAGCATCTGGCGATGACGGTCAGCGTGATGGCCCCAGACACCGGCGAAACAGTCGGCCTGCAGCTCCTGACGTACCGACAGCTGGTTTTGTTGCGTCTTGGGCAGGCCTTGTTGCTGCTGGCGCACCTGCGCCGAAATGCCCAGCAGGGTTTGCAGGTGGTGGCCCACTTCATGGGCGATCACATAGGCCTGGGCAAAGTCGCCAGGCGCCTTGTAGCGGGTTTTCAGATCGTGGTAGAACGACAGGTCGATATATACCTTGCGGTCTGCCGGGCAGTAGAAGGGGCCAACTGCAGCATTGGCCGAGCCGCAGGCCGACTGCACGTAATTGCTGAACAGTACCAGTTTGGGTGGCTGGTAGCGCTGGCCTTTGTCGGCGAAAATCTGCGACCAGGTATCTTCGGTATCGGCCAGGATAACCGATACAAATTCGCCCAGCCGCTGCTGCTCGGTGCTCAGCTGTGCCGGTGCGGCGCTTGTGCTGACCTGTTCCCCGGTGAGCAGCGGCAACAGGTCGATGCCCAGCATGCGGGCACCGAAAAATGCCAGCACTCCAAGCAGCAGCAACATGCGGCCGCCTTTGCTTTTTAGCAGTACCGGCAGCAGGCGCATGGCGATGCCGCCACCCATGGCAGCATTGATGGGGGATGTGCTTTGTCCGCGACGGTCTTCCACGTTGTCGCTGCGGCGTCGATCTTGCCAGCGCATGATGATTCTCCTGGTCAGGCTTCTTCTGTATCAGCCGTGAGGTTGTTCTCTTCGGGCTCTGTCAGCTGTAGCCAGGCAGTGAGCTTGGCGTAGGCTTCGTCCGTACCGAGGCGTTTGGTGGCGGAAAACAGCTGGATACTGGCAATGTCCCCCCAGTCTTTTTGTAGCTGTTTGCGGGTGCCCAGCAGCGCGGTGCGCCCGGCGCCGGGCGTCAGTTTGTCACACTTGGTCAGCAGTACATGCACCGGCATGCCGTCGGTTTTTGCCCAGTCCAGCATCATGCGGTCAAAGGGTGTGAAAGGGTGGCGGATGTCCATCATCAGGACCACTCCGGTCAAGCTTTTGCGGTTGTTCAGATAAGCTTCAAGGTGTTTTTGCCAGTGTTGCTTCAACGGCATGGGAACCTTTGCATAGCCGTAGCCGGGCAGGTCAACCAGCCTCCTGTGCTCATCAAGGCTAAAGAAATTAAGCAGTTGCGTGCGCCCGGGGGTTTTTGACGTGCGTGCCAGATTGGCGCGGGTGAGGGTGTTGATTGCGCTCGACTTGCCCGAGTTGGAGCGTCCGACAAAGGCGACCTCCAGCCCTTCGTCTGCCGGACACTGTTCAACTTTGGCAGCGCTGATCAGAAACTGGGCTTTTTGGCACAGGCCGGGGAGCGGGTTTTTTGCTTGCATGACATCTCCAGGTGATTTTGATCATCCTCAGGCGTTTCAGTTTTATCGCCGGCAGTATATAATGTCGGCAATTTTGTGCATACATTGCATCGTATTGGCCTACACATTGGTTTTTGTAGGGTTTATGCTGATAGCTGCATGATTTCGTGCCGGGTACGTCAGGATGTCACAGAACAGCCGTGGTTGCCCTGGATAAATTTACTTTTGCCGTTGTTGGAATGAGCTGATGAACAAACTAGTCGTAAGTCTGTTGCTGAGCCTGGGCGTCACTGGTCTTGCACACGCTGCGGGTGATGCAGAAGCCGGGAAAAACAAGATCTTGACCTGTCAGGCCTGTCACGGCGCTGACGGTAACACAACGCTTATGCCAACCTATCCCAAACTGGGCGGGCAGGGCGCCAATTATCTGTTTAAGCAGATGCAGGACATCAAGTCCGGCGAACGTCCGGTAGTTGAAATGACCGGCATGCTGGATGCCCTGTCTGAGCAAGACATGCAGGATATCGCTGCATGGTATGCAAGCCAGAAAGGCACTACCGGCTATGCTGCGCCCGAGCTGGTTGAGCGTGGTGAAGCGCTGTTCCGTGGCGGCAAACTGGCTGACGGTGTGCCTGCCTGTAGTGGCTGTCACTCGCCTGATGGCGCCGGCCTGGATCTGGCTTTGTATCCCAGGCTGAGCGGCCAGAATGCCGACTACATTGCCAAACAGCTGACCGATTTCCGCGAGGGCGATCGTGTCAATGATGGTGATGCCATGACCATGCGTGACGTTGCCGAGAAACTGAGCAACAAGGATATCAAGGCGCTGGCCAGCTACATTCAAGGCCTGCACTAAGCCTGCCTGATTTTTTTTGCGGTACCCGAGACGCCACCGTGCAGATGCCGGTGGCGTTTTTCGTTGTAAAAAACTGATTGCGAACAAGTTTGCACGGCACAGAACGCACGAATTCCGGTATGGTTGACCCGTTTGGTGGGATATTATTCTGAGGAGATCATCATGCAGTTGATGGACAGGTCGAAAGCGTTGAGTATCACGCCGTTTTTGCGCTTGGGTTTCCGGCCTTTTTTCTTTTTTGGCATCTTGCTGGCCATGCTGGCAGTGCCCGTGTGGGTCATGGCTCTGGGTGGGCATTTCGAGAGCTGGCAGCCGGCAGGCGGCTGGTTGCCCTGGCATCGTCACGAGCTGTTGTTCGGTTTTGCCGGTGCCATTGTTGCCGGCTTTTTGCTGACGGCAGTACAGACCTGGACTGGCGTGCCCGGACTTTCGGGCAGGCTTTTGCTGGGGCTGACGGTGGTCTGGTTGCTGGCTCGCCTGAGCTGGCTGGTTGGCCTGCCGCTGGGCTGGGTTATCCTGTTCAACGGGTTGTTCATGCCGCTGGTGGCCTTGCAGATGGCGCGCAGTGTCTGGCCGGTGCGCCAGGTACGCAACTATCCGCTGGTGGTGGTGCTGATTGCCCTTTCGCTGCTTGAGCTGCTGGTGCTGTACGGCGTAGCCAAGGGAAATGATGCCCTGCAACGTCAGGGTGTGCTTGGTGGAGTCTGGGCCGTGGGTGCGTTGATGAGCATCATTGGTGGCCGGGTGATCCCGTTTTTTACCCAGCGCGGCTTGCTGCGTCTCAAGCAGGTGGCGCCGATCGGCTGGCTTGAGCAGGCCCTTCAGCTGGGCACTGTGGTCATCATCCTGTCCTTTGCTGCCGGCTGGGCACTGGAACGCAACACGTTTCTGGGGCTGATTTTCATTGCCATGGGTGTCGGGCACGGAGTGCGCATGGGCCGCTGGTACGACAGCGGGCTGTGGAAGGTCCCACTGCTGTGGTCGCTACACCTTGCCTATGCATGGTTTGTAGTGGCTTTCCTGGCCATGGGCCTGTGGCATCTGGAGTGGTTCGGCAATTTTAGCCTGCCGGTGCATGCGCTGACGGTTGGCGGCATGTCTGGCCTGATCCTGGCAATGGTGGCGCGCGTGACCCTGGGGCACACCGGACGCATGTTGCAGCCACCAAAAGCCATGGTGGTCGGCTTTGCAGTGTTCAACTGCGGTGCGTTGTTCCGTGTCTTTGGGGTTGAGCTGGCCTATGGCGCCTTTCTCTGGCTGGCCGCCCTGTGCTGGTTTGTCAGCTTGCTGATTTATCTTGTCAAGTACGGACCCATGCTGTGGAAAGCGCGGG
This sequence comes from uncultured Thiopseudomonas sp., assembly GCA_964394445.1. Lineage (GTDB taxonomy): Bacteria > Pseudomonadota > Gammaproteobacteria > Pseudomonadales > Pseudomonadaceae > Thiopseudomonas. Next base: position 2,343 of record CAYMXO010000050.1, on the reverse strand, counting down.
TGGATGGTGCGCCGGGCTAGGCAATGGTTTAACCCTGTCTGAATAATTTTCGGTACAAATGGCGGCTGGACAGGATTGCAGCCGCGGCAGTTCCGGGCAGGACTCCGGTCGACCTTGGTATAGCTGCTAAAATCTGATGGACGCCCATAATGGAGCAATAAGTGGCGTCCAGTTTGCAGGGGAAAACCCCTGAATGGCACGCACCGGCCACACGCCGGGTTGCTTGTGCAGCACATACTCACACGAAATGTATCTTGAGGTGATTTTCATGACGCAGGATTTGAGCAAGTTTATCCGTAAGCCCGAGTTTCTGGACAAGGTTGTATCTGCCGAAGAGGCCGCATCCTGGATTGATGACGGCATGACTCTGGGCATGAGTGGTTTCACCCTGTTCGGCGAGCCCAAAGAATTTCCCATGGCCCTGGCCGAGCGCGGCAAGAAAGAAAAATTCAAGGTCAACCTGTTTACCGGTGCCTCCATGGGCCCTGCTGCTGACGGCTCCATGGCTGAAGCCGGCATCATCAACCTGCGCTTCCCTTACAACGCGAACCCGATCCTGCGCAAGCAGATCAACGAAGGTGAAGCGTTTTACATTGACCAGCACCTGTCCCACAACGCCGAGTACGTTCGTCAGGGCGTGCTGCCCCGGATCGACTACGCGATCATCGAAGCCGCTGCCATTACCGAAGATGGCGACATCATTCCAACCGGTTCCGTGGGTAACTCCCCCATCTACGTCGAGACTGCCAAGCACGTCATCATCGAAGTAAACGTATCCGCGCCTGCTGCCTACGAAGGCATGCACGACATCTACATTCCCGGCCCTGCCGGTGAAAACGCCCGTTGCGACATTCCTCTGTGTGAAATCAGCCAGCGTATCGGTACCAAGGGCATCAAGGTTGATCCGGCCAAGGTTCGCGGTATTGTCATTTCCAGTCAGCCCGACATTCCGTCCCCGCTGTTTGAGCCCAACGAGGAAACCCAGCAAATTGCTGACAACCTGTTGCACTTCCTGCATGAAGAAGTGGCCAAGGGCCGTCTGCCCAACAACCTGGCCCCACTGCAGTCCGGTGTGGGCTCGGTGGCCAACGCTGTTCTCAACGGTATGCAGAAGTCCGGTTTCAAGGATGTGATCGTTGCTTCCGAAGTGCTGCAGGATGGTGTATTCGACCTGATCGACGCCGGTGTGGTGAAGTTCGCTGCAGGTACCGCCCTGTCCCTGTCCAAGAAGCGTGTTGATACCCTGTCCGAAGACCTGGAAAAATACGCTGGCAAGGTCATGTTCCGTCCGCAGGAAATTTCCAACCACCCTGAGCTGATCCGGCGTCTGGGCGTGATCTCCTTCAACACTGCACTGGAAATTGACATCTACGGTAACATCAACTCCACCCACGTCAGCGGTACCCACATGATGAACGGTATCGGTGGTTCCGGTGACTTTGCCCGTAACGCCCGTATTACCATGTTCGTAACGGCTTCTACAGCCAAGAACGGCGCGATCTCTTCGATCGTTCCTTTCGTCACCCACGTCGACCACACCAACCACGATGTGGATGTAATCATCACCGAGCAGGGCTACGCCGACCTGCGTGGTCTGGCCCCTCGCCAGGCTGCAGAAGCGATCATCGAGAACTGTATGCACCCAAGCTACAAGCAGCAGGCACGTGATTACTTCGAGGAAGCCAAAGCCAAGCGCGGTGGTCACACTCCGCACCTGCTGGACAAGGCCTTCTCCTGGCACATCAACCTGGCCGAAAAAGGCACCATGAAGCTGGACTAAGTCCACCGTCATGAAAAAAGGACCCTTCGGGGTCCTTTTTTATTGCTGCAAGGCTTGCCAGCTGTCTGCCGGGCCTGCTCAGGCGTCTACCAGAGGCAGGGCCAGCTTGTCTTGCAGCCGCTGCTGCGCGTGGCGTGCTTTTTCATCCGGAGCGGGTTGCCGGCGCACATAGCTGCCATCGCTTTGCAGCAGCCAGGCATGGGTGTTGTCGCGCAGGTAGTAGCTAAGCTCCTTCTTGATCCGCCGCAGCAGCTTGGGCTGCTCCAGTGGAAAACAGGCCTCGATGCGTTTGTCCAGATTGCGCTCCATCCAGTCGGCGCTGGACAGGAACAGCTTTTCTTCGCCACCTGCATTGAGAAAGTAATAGACCCGGCTGTGTTCCAGCTGGCGGCCAATGATTGAGCGAACCTCGATCGTGTCGGAAACCCCGCTGATGCCCGGGCGCAGGCAGCACATGCCGCGCACAATCAGGTCTACGCGTACACCGGCCTGGCTGGCGCGGTAGAGGGCCTTGATCATTTTTGCATCGGTCAGGGCGTTGACCTTGATGACGATATGCCCGG
>CAYMXO010000049.1:8301-12287 GCA_964394445.1 uncultured Thiopseudomonas sp. | reverse complement strand
CAGCGTTGAAATTGCAGGAAAAGGTCGCCCGTTATGCGCCGCTGGTGGGTGTCAGCCCGAAAGCTGTGCATGTCAAAACCTTTAAGTCACGCTGGGGCAGCTGCACGGTGCGGGGCGAGCTGGAGTTCAACTGGCTGATCATGCTCGCGCCTAACTCCATGGTTGATTATGTGGTGGTACACGAGCTGTGCCATCTGCTGCACCATGATCACTCGCCCGAATTCTGGCGCGAAGTGCAGCGCGTGCTGCCGGATTATCAGCGTTGCCGTGACTGGCTCAGGGACAACTCGGAAGTGGTGGCCGGGTTTTAGCTATGGCTGCGTTTGGCTGGCCATGCCGGCCAGATCAAACCCCTGTAAATCCGCCGCTGGCAGCGGTAGAATAGGCGCTTTATTTGTGCCGTCTTCCAGGAGTTGAAGCATGTCCGATGTCAAAAAGGTGGTTCTGGCCTATTCCGGTGGCCTGGATACCTCAGTAATCCTCAAGTGGTTGCAAGACCAGTACCAGTGCGAAATCGTTACCTTCACCGCTGACCTGGGGCAGGGCGAGGAGGTCGAGCCGGCCCGTGCCAAGGCCGAAGCGCTGGGCGTCAAGGAAATCTACATCGACGACCTGCGTGAAGAATTTGTGCGTGACTTTGTCTTCCCCATGTTCCGCGCCAACACCATTTACGAAGGCGAGTACCTGCTGGGCACTTCCATTGCCCGCCCGCTGATTGCCAAGCGTCTGATTGAAATCGCCAACGAAACCGGTGCCGATGCCATCTCCCACGGTGCCACCGGCAAGGGCAACGACCAGGTGCGTTTCGAGCTGGGTGCTTACGCGCTCAAGCCCGGCGTCAAAGTCATTGCGCCATGGCGCGAGTGGGACCTGATGTCCCGCGAGAAGCTGCTGGCCTACGCTGAAAAGCACAACATCCCCATTGAGCGTCACGGCAAGAAGTCCCCGTACTCCATGGACGCCAACCTGCTGCACATCTCTTATGAGGGCGGTGTACTGGAAGACACCTGGGCCGAGCACGAAGAAGACATGTGGCGCTGGAGCGTTTCCCCGGAAAACGCCCCCAACACCCCGACCTACATCGAACTGACCTACCGTCAGGGCGATATCGTTGCCATCGACGGCAAGGACATGACCCCGGCGCAGGTACTGACCTATCTGAACAAGGTAGGCGGCGACAACGGTATTGGCCGTGTCGATATCGTAGAAAACCGCTACGTGGGCATGAAAGCCCGTGGCTGCTACGAAACCCCCGGCGGCACCATCATGCTCAAGGCGCACCGCGCGATCGAGTCCATCACCCTCGACCGTGAAGTGATGCACCTGAAAGACGAGCTGATGCCCAAGTACGCTGCCATGATCTATAACGGTTACTGGTGGAGCCCCGAGCGCCACATGCTGCAGCAGATGATTGATGCCTCTCAGGCCAGCGTCAACGGTGTGGTACGCCTGAAGCTGTACAAGGGCAACATCATGGTGGTGGGGCGCAAGTCCGACGACTCCCTGTTCGATGCCAGCGTTGCCACCTTCGAGGACGATGCCGGTGCCTACGATCAGAAAGACGCGGCGGGCTTTATCAAGCTCAATGCCCTGCGTCTGCGTATTGCTGCCAGCAAGGGACGCTCGCTGCTGTAACGGCAGGTTGCGCTTTTGACTGTATCGAAAGCCCCGGCTCGACAACGAGCCGGGGCTTTTTTGTTCAAGGGCAAATAGACAGGTCAGCAAACGGTTGATCTGCCTGCTTGTCAGTTGTCACGTGGCTCGTTACATTTGTTGCCATGATTAAATCATTCGCAGACAAGCGCACTCAAGAGCTGTACGTCAGGGGAAAAGCCAAAAGGTTTCCGGATGATGTGGCGAAACGAGCTGTGCGCAAACTGGAATATGTCAATCTTGCGGTCCGGCTTGAGGCTTTGCTGGTCCCGCCCGGCAACAGGTTGCATCCGTTGTCAGGTGACAGACAGGGACAGCATGCCATTTCCATTAATGATCAATGGCGTGTTTGTTTCCGGTTTGAAGGGGTGACGCCTATGACGTTGAAGTCTGTGACTACCACTAAGCGAGGTTTGTATGAGCATTTCCAACACCATGGCGCTACAGCGCAAACCAACCCATCCGGGTGAAATGCTGCGTGAGGACTTTATGCCGGATTATGGCTTGTCCGTCGCAGCCCTGGCCGAGGCGATCGGAGTTTCCCGGCAGACTGTTAATGACCTGTTGCGCGAGCGGCGGGGGTTAAGCCCGGAGATGGCACTACGCCTGGCACGCTTGTTTGGCAACTCTCCCCAGTTCTGGCTAAACGCCCAGCAAGCAGTCGATCTGTGGAGTGCCAATGTGTCCATTCGTGATGAAGTTGAGCGCATCAAGCCATTGACTGCGGCCTAGCAACAAACAGGCTTGCAGGGGTAAGTCGAACGGCTTGCGATTGGATGCTGTTAACAAGGAGATGGTATGGCACTGTTGCCCAGGACCCTGGTTTTTGATCTTGAATGTGCGCCGGATGATCAGGAACAGTTTGACAAGATCATACATCTGGCGGGGTTCCGCCCGGATACGGGGGCCGAGCTGGAGCAGAAGGTATCGGGTGATCCACAGCCCGCCTTGCAGGCGCTGGATGAAATGGTGCAGGGAGCTGCGTTCGTTCTGGGCCACAACATTTATGAGCACGACCTGCCAGTACTGCGCAAGCAGGCACCCGACATGCAGCTGCTCAAGCTTCCTGCTGTGGACACGTTGCGTTTGTCCCCCCTGGCGTTTCCACAAAACCCGTACCATCGCTTGATCAAGGATTACAAACTGATCCGTGACAGCCTGAATTCGCCTCTGGCGGACTGTCACTCAACACTGGAACTGTTTACTGATCAGCAGGATGCTTTTGAGCAGCTGAATGATAAGAGCCGCATGGAGTTGTTGTGTTATCAGGCTTTGCTGGCACCCGGCCGCGCGGATGACCTGAGCAGCTTCTTTGCCTATTTGGCAGGCGGCTTTGCTGTCGGGCTGGATCAGGTCCGGCAGATGATTCCGCAGTTGTTGCGGGAAACCGATACAAGCTTTAGACGCGAGCTGAAAGTCTGCGCAACCCGTTTGCAGAAGCTGCTCGACACAGATCTGCAGAGTGACGACATGCGTTGGCCGATTGCTTACGCACTGGCCTGGCTACGGGTATCAGGCGGCAATTCGGTACTGGCACCCTGGGTGCGTTATCAGTTTCCAGCTACTGGACAGTTGCTCAGTGAGCTGCGTGATATACCCTGTGCAGCTGAAGCGTGCAGCTACTGTCGTGAAACCCATGATCCACGCGGGGAGCTCAAACGGTACTTTGGCTTTCCCGATTTTCGCTACGAAGCTCCTGGACAGAGCCTGCAGCACGATATTGTTCTGGCCGGCATGCAAGGTCAGCATGTGCTGGCTGTTTTGGCAACGGGTGGCGGCAAGTCTCTTTGCTATCAGTTGCCGGCGCTGAACCGCTATCACCGCAACGGCAGCATGACGGTGATTATTTCGCCTTTGCAATCCCTGATGAAAGATCAGGTCGATGGCTTGCTGGCCAAAGGTATTCAGTCGGCAGCTGCACTGAATGGTTTGCTCACCATGCCGGAGCGGGCCGATGTACTGGAAAAGATCCAGATGGGGGATGTCGGTATCCTGCTGGTATCTCCGGAGCAGTTTCGTAACAAGGCATTTCGAGGTGCCATTCGGCAGCGGCAAATTGGTGGCTGGGTGTTTGACGAGGCGCACTGTCTGTCAAAGTGGGGCAGCGATTTCCGTCCGGACTATTTATATGTATCACGCTTTATCCGTGAGGAGTTTAGCGATCAACCTCTGGCTGCCATTGGTTGTTTTACTGCTACGGCCAAGCAGGATGTTCTGGACGATATTCAGGCGCATTTTCGACAAGAGCTGGGGGTAGAGTTCAAGCTTTTTGCAGGCAGCCATGAACGCAGCAACCTGGACTTTGAAGTCATTCCTGCACAAAAAGCGGAAAA
>CAYMXO010000049.1:0-8201 GCA_964394445.1 uncultured Thiopseudomonas sp. | reverse complement strand
GCCATGAACGCAGCAACCTGGACTTTGAAGTCATTCCTGCACAAAAAGCGGAAAAGAACCGGTTGGTGCAGCAACTTCTGGCTGAACACTTGAAAGGGCAGCCCGGCGGGGCGGTGGTATTTGTCTCCAGTCGCAAAAATGCGGAAGAATTGTCTGCGTTTCTGGCGGCTCAGGGCTGGGCATGCCAACGCTTTCATGCAGGGCTGGACCCACACGAAAAAACCGATATCCAGAACGATTTTATCAGCGGCACATTGCAGGTCATTGTGGCGACCAATGCTTTTGGTATGGGCGTTGACAAGGAAAATGTCAGGTTGGTCATCCACGCTGACATACCCGGCTCACTGGAAAACTATCTGCAGGAAGCGGGGCGTGCCGGGCGGGACCGTCAGCAAGCCCGTTGTATCTTGCTATACGACGAACAGGATGTTGAGCGCCAGTTTGGCATGGTGGAGCGTTCACGTTTGAGCCAGCGTGATATTCAGCAAATTTTGCGCAAGCTGCGTCAAGAGTACAAAAGCCGTAAGGGTGCCAGGCTGGTGATTACCGCAGGCGAAATTTTGCTGGACGATCAGGTTGAAACCAGTTTTGACAGCGATGACAACGATGCTGATACCAAGGTGGTGACTGCTATTGCCTGGCTGGAGCGGGCCGGGTTTCTAAAGCGGGACGAAAATCATACACAAATATTTCCCGCACATCTTGGCTTGCCGATCAAAGAGGCCATGGCCATTCTTGAGCATGCTGATTTGCCTGAGCGCCGAGCCCAGGAATATCGCTCCATATTGCGCTTTTTATACAGTAAGGATGCGGACGAAAGGGTCGATACTGATCAGTTGATGATGTTGACAGGCCTGACCAGCGATGAAATTACCTATATTTTGCGTCAAATGGAAGAAATGGGCCTGCTGCTCAATGACAGCAAGGTAACCGTGTATTTGCGACATGCCATACGGGGGCACTCACAACAACGGCTCGAGAACAGCAGGCGCCTTGAAGAAGCTGTATTCCAGCTGTTTCCGGAGTTGGCACCTGATGCCGGGCAGGGCGATTGGCAGGATGTATATATTCCAGCCCTGACGGCCCGGTTAAAAGAGGCTACGGGACAAGAAGACCTGTTGCCCTTGCATGTTGTGCGTCTGCTGCGCAGTCTGAGTGATGACTATAACCCGGCCAACATGCAGCAACGCAGTTTTGAGCTGCGTGAAAATTCTCGTGATTATGTACGGATACGGTTGAACAGCCAGCAGAGTTGGCGGCAAGTCGAGAACTTCGGCTCACGCAGGCGCGAGGTAGCCGCAGTGTTGCTACGGTTTTTGCTGGACAAGCTGCCAGACACGCTGCGTGGCAAGGATCTACTGGTGGAAACCACTTTTGGCGAGCTGGTGCAGGCTCTGGGCGATGACCTGAGCCTCAAACACCTGGTTGATCCGGCGCAGCGACGTAATGCGGTTGAGCGTACCCTGCTGTTTTTGCACCGGCAGGAAATCCTGACCTTGAACCATGGCATGACCGTCATGCGTCGGGCCATGAGCATTCAGGTCAACGAAGAAAAAACCGGCACTTTTATCCGTGAGGATTATTTGCGACTGGATGACCATTACCGGGAAAAGCGTATTCAGGTGCATGTCATGCGCGAATATGCACAGTTGGCGCTGGAGAAAATAGGTACGGCACTCAAGCTGGTGCTGGATTATTTTACCCTGTCACGGCAAGCGTTTATTCGCCGCTATTTTGCCGGGCGTGAAGAGGTGCTTAAGCTGGCCACCAGTGAAGAATCCTGGCGGGCCATTGTCGATAGCCTCAATCCTGTACAGCGGTTAATTGTTACTGATGATAATGACTTGAACCGTCTGGTGCTGGCAGGTCCGGGGTCGGGCAAGACGCGAGTCATCGTGCATCGTATTGCCTATCTGTTGAGGGTACGGCGAGTCCCGGCACACAGCATTATTGCCCTGACCTTTAACCGCCATGCCGCCAATGAAATCCGTGAGCGGTTGTTGCAGCTGGTTGGTTCTGATGCTTATGGTGTTAGCGTGTTTACCTATCACCGCATGGCCATGCGCCTGACCGGAGCCAGTTTTAATCGTGGTGAAAAGGCCGGAGAAGAAGAACTCGGGCAAGTATTGCGTATGGCAGTGGCCATGCTGGAGGGTAGTGAGCAGGTCGAAGGCGAGGATGACCTGCGTGAGCAGCTGATGCGGGGATACCGTTATATTCTGGTGGATGAGTATCAGGATATTGACGAGTGGCAATATCGTCTGGTGGGGGCGCTGGCCGGGCGCACGGCTGACGAAGACGGCAAGCTCTGTATTCTGGCAGTTGGCGATGATGACCAGAATATCTATGCCTGGCGTGATACCAGTAACCGCTTTATTGAGTCGTTTCAGCAGGATTATGCGGCTGAAATTGATTTTCTGATTCACAACTACCGTTCCAGCCTGCACATTATCCGAGCAGCCAACCTGTTGATTGAGGCCAATGGCCAGAGGATGAAAGCGGAGCACCCGATCTGTATCAACCCCGAGCGGGCACAGGAGCCTGCCGGTGGCTGCTGGGTTGCGCAAGACTCACAGCGTGCGGGGCTGGTGGCACGTTTATGCATCCATGCCGGGCGCACCCAGCAAGCAAACTTGCAGGCGCAGGCGGCCATGGCTGAGTTGCAACGGCTACTGCGGCTGGAAAACGGGGAGTGGCATGGCTGTGCCGTACTGGCTCGCACCCACGAATATTTGCAGCCGCTGCAAGCCTTGTGCGAGCAGCAGGGGGTGCCTTATTACCTGGCGGCAGACAAGGATGGTGAATTGCCACATCATCGGCAGCGCAGTTTTGTTGCTGTGCTGGACGCACTGAGGAGCAAGACCGAAGCCTGTACCCCGGTCGACGCCTGGCAGCAGCTTTGCCATCTGGCGGCGGTGCAGCCTGCCAGATGGCAAGCGTACTTTTCGATGGCTTTTGCACAGCTGCAGGCAGAAGTCGGTGAGTGCAGGCTGCAGCCCGCAGCACTGATCGACTGGCTGTATGACTACGCCGGGGAAATGCGCGAGCAGGCACAACAGGGTTTGCACCTGGGCACCGTGCATTCGGCCAAGGGGCTGGAGTTTCGCCATGTTGTGGTTCTGGATGGTGGCTGGAGCACCAGTCCCACCACCCTGGAGGAGGAGCGCCGCCTATATTACGTAGCCATGACCCGTGCCGAACAAACGCTGACATTGTGCGAGTTTGAGGCGGGCAATCCATTTGTCTGCCAGCTGGTTGATGTTGCTTTGCAACAAAACTTTCAGGGCCAGTTTTTACCCGGGTTGCAGCAACGGTTTGTGCGGTTAAGTTTGAAAGATATTTATCTTGATTATGCAGGGCGCCAGCCGGAAAACGCTGCGATACATCGCAGGATTGCCGCGATCGAGGAAGGAGACACCTTGGTGTTGCGGGAAAACAGCGGTGCCTATGACATCCTGACCGAGTCAGGAGATGTCGTGGGGCGTACCGCAAAACAGTTCAAGCCGCCATTCCATTTTCAGGAGCTGCAAGTGGCAGCGGTTATTACCCGTTACCGGGAGGACAGTACCGAAGGGTATCGAGAGCAGTGCCGGGTGGAGCGCTGGGAGATCGTCGTGCCAAGGGGCGCAAGCGCAAAGACCGGGTAGCATCTTGCTCGCAAGCCCTCATGATTCTGCGTAAACTACCTGCGAAAACCTGATTAAAGGAGTCAAACATGCGAATTCTACATACCATGCTGCGCGTGGGTGATCTGGAAAAATCCATTGCTTTTTACACCGACGTGCTGGGCATGCAGCTGCTGCGCCGCAAGGACTATCCGGAAGGCAAGTTCACCCTGGCGTTTGTTGGTTATGGCAATGAAGAAGAAAACTCGGTGATCGAGCTGACCCACAACTGGGATACATCCAGCTATGACCTGGGCAACGGCTATGGTCACATCGCACTGGAAGTGCCGGATGTATACAAGGCCTGTGAAGTTATCCGCGAGAAGGGCGGCAAGATTACCCGTGAGCCGGGCCCCATGATGCACGGCAGCAGCATTCTGGCGTTTGTTGAAGATCCGGACGGCTACAAGATCGAGCTGCTGTCGCCGTCGCGCAAGGACTGACGACAAGTCCGAAAGAAAAAACGCGCCTTATTCTGGCGCGTTTTTTATGGCTAAAAGTACAGCCGCTGCACTCTGCCCTGAAACTGTTCAAGCCCTGACGGTACATCGTGGCTAACCAGCACCAGAATGCCGTCTTGCTGGTGCTGGCAAATGCTGTGCAATACTTGGCTGGCGCTGTCTGCATCCAGTCCGGCAAAAGGCTCGTCCAGAAGCAATAAAGGCTGGCGGCGCAGCAGCAGGCGAGCCAGGGCTATGCGTCGTGCCTGCCCGCCAGAAACCGCCAGCGCATGCTCGCCCAGCGGGGTATCCAGCTGCAGCGGCTGCGCTCTGGCCCAGTTCGCCAGTGCAACCTGCTCCAGTACCTGCCAGAGTTCGGCATCGCTAGCTGCAGGCACACCAAGGCGCAGATTTTGCGCCAGACTCAGGTTGAACAGGTCAAATTGCTGTGGCAAATAACCAATCAGGCCGGCGGCGCTGCTACTGTCGTATTGCTGTCCATTAAGCAAACACTGTCCTTGCAGTGGCGGCAGATAGCCCGCCAGGGTTTCCAGCAAACTGCTCTTGCCACTGCCAGAGGCACCGGTTATCAGCAGGATATCGCCTGCTTTCAGCTCAAGGCTAAACTGCCGTGCACCAGCATGGGCGACCTGTAGCCCCGCAAGGTGCAATACCGGCGCTGTATCCAGTTGCAGGCTTGGCTGGCTGCTGTCTGTCGAACCCAGTTGGTTAAGCCTGTCACGGGCGGCCTGGCTTAAACCCAAAGCGATAAAGCTTGCGGTTAGCGGGGCCACGATTTCATAAAAACCCAGATAGGCCAGCAAGGCGGCTACCAGCCAGGGCAGTTGCAGCTCGCCGCTGACCAGCAAAGGCTGTGCGACCCAAAGCATCAGCAAGAAACCCGCCGCCAGCGCCCAGTGTTGCCAGAGCAATAGTTTGCTGCTGGCCAGCGCTTGCCTTTGCTGATGTTGCATATAGTCCTGATCCAGCGCAGAAAATTGCTGCTGGCGCAGCTGCCACTGACGCCAGATAACCAGCGGCACGCGCAGCTGCAGGCTTTGCAGCAGAAACACATGGCGTTCTTCGGCCTTGTCGGCATCCAGCCGTGCCAGCTGTGCTGCCTTTTGGCCGGTTAATAACGGCAACAGTAACCAGCCGGGCAGCAGCCCGAGCAAGGCTGCATACAGCAGTTGCGGTGCCAGCCAGGCATAAAAAGCCAGCAACAGCAGCACGATACTGCTGGCCCAGAACCAGGGCGCCACTACGCTCAGGGGGAAACGATCCAGCAAATCAATATCCGCCACCAGCCGGTGCTGCTGGCGTGCGGAGGACTGCAGGGTACTGGCCGGATTGGCCGCCAGCCGGCCAAAGACCTGGCAGCGCAAATCCTGAAGCAGCCCCAGCACTGCGTTGTGGCTACTCAGGCGCTCGGCATAGCGGCCTGCCGTGCGGGTGATGGCCGCCAGGCGAATCAGGGCAGCCGGTCGGAAAAAATCAAAACTGTAGGCACCAGCCATCAATAAACCGGCCCCGGCGCTGGCGGTTATAAACCAGCCAGAAATGGCCAGCAAGCCCAGTACTGCAATCAGGGTGATCCAGCCCAGCAGCAGTGACAGGCTCCAGGCGCCCTTGCGGCTGGCCAGCAGTTGGCGCAGATGCAGCTTATGTGCAGACATTTGTACCTCCTGCCGCGCTCAATTCAAGACGCTGGTCTACCCAGTCCAGGGCAATGCTGCTGTGGCTAACCAGAATCAGGCTGCGACCACGGCCCAGCTGTTGCAGCAGCTGGTGAATCTGCCGGCGGCTGTCCGGATCCAGGTGCGCCGTGGGCTCGTCCAGCAGCCACAAGGGGCGATCACGCAATAGCAGCCGGGCCAGTGCCAAGCGGCTCAGCTGGCCACCGGACAAACCGCTGCCGCGCTCTTGCAGCGGCCAGTCCAGCCCGCGCCCGGCCAACAGCTCGCCCAGCCCGACCTGCTCCAGTGCGGCGCGCATTTGTGGTCCGGTAGCTTCTGGCTGCGCCAGTCGCAGATTGTCCGCCAGGCTGCCTTCGATAAAGTGCGGTGTTTGCGCCAGGTAATCCAGCCCATCCAGCCAGCTGTCCAGTTGTAGCTCGGCAAAGTCCTGCCCGTTGACCGTTAATGAGCCCTGATAGGGCAATGCACCCAGCAGAACCTGCAACACTGTGGATTTGCCGGCACCGCTGGCACCCTGCAGCAGCAAGCTTTGTCCGGCTGGCAGATGCAAGCGGTCCAGCTGCAGGCGCTGGCGGCCATCGGCACTGATCACCTGCAGATTGTCGGCCTGAATGTCCGCCGGCAGACTGCCTTGCAGAGGCTGCTCACCTGAATGCTGCCAGCCGGACTGCTGTAATAGCGGCTCCAGTTCCTGCAGGGCTGCTTCGGCATCGGCCTTGGCATGATAATCGTTGCCCAGCTGGCGCAGCGGCGCATAAAACTCCGGCGCCAACAGCAGGATAAACAGTGCTCCGGTATAGGGCACCGGAATGGTTTCCTTGGCCCAGGGCAGAATACCAAGCAGGCCAAGGCCCAGATAAACCGCGACCAGCGCAATCGACAGGGCGGCAAAAAACTCCAGTACCGCGCTGGACAAGAAGGCCAGCCGTAATACAGCCATCGTGCGTTGGCGATAGCCTTCGGCTGCCTGTGCCACCTGCTCCTGAGCCTGTGCGGTGGCCTGCAGCTGCTGCAGGGTGCGCATGCCGCGCACCAGATCAAGAAAGCGTCCGCCCAGCCGGCTCAGTGCCTGCAGTTGTTTGCGGCTGCTGGCGCTGGCTGCGTTGCCCAGAATAATCATAAATAGCGGCACCAGTGGAGCGGTCAACAGCAGCAAGAGTGCTGCCAGCCAGCTAAAGGGGGTTATCACGGCCACCAGCAGCAGAGGTACCAGTACCGCTAGTCTGGCCTGCACCACGTAGCGCTGCAAATAGCCGTCCAGGGCATCGACCTGGTCCAGCACCCGGCTGGCCAGTGCGCCTTCACTATCGCTGTGCGCCAGCTGTGCGGCTGGCTGTGCCAGGCGGGTGAGTACCTGATCGCGCAGTTGGCGACGGATCTGCAAACTGGCCGTCAGGCATAAGCGCTCGCGGCCATAATGCAAGACTGGCCGCAGCAACATGCAGGCGGCCAGGGCAATAAAAACGGGTAACAGCGCAGGCAGCGCTGTTGTAGAAAATTCAGGATTAACCGAGTGTTGCAGCCACTGATTGAGCAGCCAGGCCAGCAGGCCATATTGCCCAATCAGCAGTGCGCTGTTGCACAGGGCCAGCAGCAGCGCCAGACGCAAACGACCTTTTTGCAGGGCTTGCAACTGACGCAGCTGACCGGCGATGGCGGGCGAGGTGTTACTGCTCGCTGTCTTCACCGGCATAGCCGTTGAGCTCCAGCCACATGGCATTGATGATGCCAAACGAACAGGCCAGCAGTACGCCCAGAATCCAGGTGAAATACCACATAGTGCTCTCCTTAATACAGTGAATGGCTGTTGTCACGGATGTGCTGGGCGTTAATGCGACCACGCATCACGTAATAACCCCAGGCGGTATAGCCCAGAATCAGCGGTACAAAAATCAGCACCACCACCAGCATGATGAGCAGCGTCAGTTCGCTGGCGGTACCGTCCCACAGGGTCAGGCTGTGGTTGGGCATACTGGAAGAAGGCATGATAAAAGGGAACATGCTCAGGCCAAAAGTCACAATGGTGCCGGCAATCGCCAGTGCCGAGGCGACAAAGGCCAGTGCGTGATGTTGCAGCTTGCTCAGCAGTGCAGAGCCGACAAAGCCGGCAAGGGCCAGCACCGGCAGCAGCCAGGCCAGCGGCCAGCGCTGATAATTGATAAACCAGCCGTGACTGATCTGCTCAACACTTTTACCCACAATGGTACTGTCGGCCTGGGTATCCAGTCCGCCCGTGACATGGAAACCGTCGATGCCGAACCAGAGCCAGACGCCAGCCAGCACAAACAGCACGGCTGCCAGCAGGCCCAGTATGGCGCTGACGCCTTCTGCCCGGCGGAGCAAATCGCCTTCGGTTTTCATTTGCAGCCAGGTGGCGCCGTGGTTGACGAACATGATGA
>CAYMXO010000048.1:1532-12916 GCA_964394445.1 uncultured Thiopseudomonas sp. | reverse complement strand
GTGGCAAAAACGCCTCCCTTGGCGAAATGATCAGCAATCTGGCCGGCGCCGGCGTGAGCGTTCCGGGTGGTTTCGCCACAACCTCCCAGGCTTATCGCGACTTCATTGATCACAATAACCTGAACGAGCGCATTCACCAGCTGCTCGACACCCTGGATGTGGACGACGTCAACGCCCTGGCCAAAGCCGGCGCACAGATCCGCCAATGGATCATGGATGCCGAATTCCCGGCCCAGCTGGATGCCGACATCCGTACCGCTTTTGCCGAGATGGCCCAGGGCAATGACAACATGGCCGTGGCCGTGCGTTCTTCCGCCACCGCCGAAGACCTGCCCGATGCCTCCTTTGCCGGCCAGCAGGAGACCTTCCTCAACATCCGTGGTGTGGACAACGTGATCCGCGCTGCCAAGGAAGTATTTGCGTCCCTGTTCAACGACCGCGCCATTGCCTACCGTGTACACCAGGGCTTTGACCATCGCCAGGTAGCCCTGTCTGCCGGTGTACAGCGCATGGTGCGCTCCGAAACCGCAGCTGCCGGCGTCATGTTCACCCTGGATACCGAATCCGGTTTCCGCGACGTGGTGTTCATCACCGGTTCCTACGGCCTCGGCGAGACCGTAGTCCAGGGTGCGGTCAACCCCGACGAGTTTTACGTACACAAGCCGACCCTCGAGGCCGGCCGCCCTGCCGTGCTGCGCCGCAACCTGGGCAGCAAGGCCATCAAGATGATCTACGGCAGCGAAGCCACCGCCGGCAAGTCGGTAGAAACGGTCAGTGTCGATCCAGCCGAGCGCGAGCGCTTCTCGCTGAACGATGCCGAGGTTACCGAACTGGCCAAACAGGCCATGATCATCGAAAAGCACTACGGTTGCCCGATGGACATCGAATGGGCCAAAGACGGCGATGACGGCAAGCTGTACATCGTTCAGGCCCGCCCTGAAACCGTCAAGAGCCGCAGCAACGCCAACGTCATGGAGCGTTACCAGCTGCATGAAAAAGGCAAGGTACTGGTGGAAGGCCGTGCCATTGGCCAACGCATCGGCTCAGGTCCGGTGCGCGTCATCAACGACATTGCCCACATGGACAAGGTCCAGCCCGGAGACGTGCTGGTTTCCGACATGACCGACCCGGACTGGGAGCCGGTCATGAAGCGTGCCAGCGCCATTGTCACCAACCGTGGTGGCCGTACCTGTCACGCCGCCATCATTGCCCGCGAACTGGGCATCCCGGCAGTTGTCGGTTGCGGTGACGCCACCGAAGCCCTGGAAGACGGCAAGCTGGTTACCGTGTCCTGTGCCGAAGGCGATACCGGTTTCGTCTTTGACGGCGCCCTGGAGTTCGATGTACGTACCAACGCCATCGACCAGATGCCTGAACTCGACTTCAAGATCATGATGAACGTCGGTAACCCCGACCGTGCTTTCGACTTCGCTCAACTGCCGAACGAAGGCATTGGTCTGGCTCGTCTGGAGTTCATCATCAACCGCATGGTGGGCGTACACCCCAAAGCCCTGCTCGGCTTTGACAAGATGGCACCCGACCTGAAAGAAATCATCAGCAAGCGCATGGCCGGCTACGCCAGCCCGGTGGATTTCTACATCGACAAGATTGCCGAAGGCGTCAGCACACTGGCTGCGGCTTTCTGGCCGAAGAAAGTCATTGTGCGCATGTCCGACTTCAAGTCCAACGAATACGCCAACCTGATTGGCGGCAAACTGTTCGAGCCCCACGAAGAAAACCCGATGATCGGTTTCCGCGGCGCCTCGCGTTACATCAGCGAAAGCTTCCGTGACTGCTTCGAGCTGGAATGCCGTGCCATGAAGAAAGTGCGCGATGAAATGGGTCTGACCAACGTCGAGCTGATGATTCCGTTCGTGCGCACCCCGGGTGAAGCCGCCCAGGTGGTCGACCTGCTGGCCGACTTTGGCCTCAAGCGTGGCGAAAACGGCCTGCGCCTGATCATGATGTGCGAACTGCCATCCAACGCCCTGCTGGCTGAAGACTTCCTCGAGCACTTCGATGGTTTCTCCATCGGCTCCAACGACATGACCCAGCTGACCCTGGGCCTGGACCGTGACTCCGGCATCATCGCTCACCTGTTTGACGAGCGTGATCCTGCAGTGAAGAAAATGCTGTCCATGGCCATCCAGGCCTGCCGCAAGGCCGGAAAATACGTCGGCATCTGTGGCCAGGGCCCATCCGATCACCCGGATCTTGCGCGCTGGCTGATGGAAGAAGGCATCGACACCGTGTCGCTGAACCCGGACTCGGTACTGGATACCTGGTTCTTCCTGGCAGAAAGCAACAACTGAGTGAGCGCTAACCGCTAACGTCCAAAGCGTTGGCAGCGACAGATAAAACCCGGGGCCATGCCCCGGGTTTTTCATGCCCGTCATATTCTTAATATATATAAAAAGGTTATTTTTAACCCTGTGGCATCTATGTAAAAATGCGCATCCCGCATTAACACCACCGAGAATTTCATGTTGTCATTTACCCGTATTCTGGGTTTCTCCCTGCTGCTGGTCTGCAGCAGCCTGTTTGCCCAGCCATTACTGGAAGTCCCGCAAGCAGCCAGCCGCCTGGCCTCCAGCGAACTACAGGCGCTGGATATCCGCAGCCCCGAGCTGTACCAGCAGAGCCACATTCCCGGAGCCATTTCCGCGCCTTACGGGCGCTGGCGGGGGCCGGCCAACAACCCTGGCCAACTGCTCAGCCCACATGACTTCGAACAACTGATCCAGGAACTGGGCCTGACTCCCGAGCAGCACATCCTGGTGTATTCCACCGGTGAGGACGAAACTGATTTCGGTGCTGCCGCCCGGGTCTACTGGAGCCTGAAATACCTTGGTTTTGAGAACCTCAGCGTACTTAACGGCGGTTTCAAATACTGGCAGCAGGAAAACCCGGTCGAACATGATGCGCAGCAACTGCCCGCCAGCCAGACCCGCATCAACCTGCAACCGCGGCTGGCCGTCGGTACCGACGAGCTGCTGGATAAAATCACCCGCCAGCAAGGCGACTTCCAGCTGCTTGATTCACGTCCGCCAACCTTCTTCGAAGGCATCGTCAAGGCGCCTACCGCAACCATCGGCGGCACCATCGCCGGCGCGCAAAACCTGCCCTTCCAGCAGTGGTTCAACGAGGGGGACACCCGTATCCGCCCGGCAGAAGAAATCCGCCGGCTGGTAACCGAACAGCAGCTGGACGGTGCCAGCGAAACCCTGTCGTTCTGTAACACCGGCCACTGGGCGGCAACCAACTGGTTTGTCCTGTCAGAACTGGCCGGGCTGGACAATGTCCGCCTGTACCCCGGTTCCATGGCCGAATGGACACAAAACCCGGCGGCATTGCCGATGGACAATACGCCCGGGCGCTGGCAGCAAATCAAGGCAAAATTTCAACAACTGGTGCAATAATCCATGCTCAAACAACGTAGCGGCCTGATCCTGGCCCTGATTGTCTTCACCCTGTTTCTGCTCTGGTTTGTCTCGGTCCGTCAGAGCCTGCTGTTTGTCGTTGGTATCGGCCTGGGCCTGGTGCTGGCCGGCCTGCGCTTTGGCTTTACCACCGGCTGGCGCAACCTGATCGAACAGCGCGACGCCAGCGGTGCCTACGCCCAGCTGTTGTTGCTGGCCATCGCCGCAGCCATCTCCCTGCCGCTGCTTGCCGCCTACCCGGGCGAACTGAGTGCCGCACTGGGGCCGCCCGGCATCAGCCTGCTGGTGGGCGCACTGGTATTTGGTGCCGCCATGCAGATTGCCGACGGCTGCGGCTCCGGCACCCTGTACAAGGCAGGCCTCGGGGTTCCCCTGAACATGGCGATCCTGCCACTGTTTGCCTTTGGCAGCTTCCTCGGCTCGGCCCACCTGGGCTGGTGGCTCGACCTTGGCGCCATGGAGCCGGTCAGCCTGCTCGACACTGCCGGCCTGACCGGTGCACTGCTACTGACCTTTGCCGGACTGGCAGCAACTGCCGGCCTGTGCTTCTGGTGGAGCAAGGGAGCAAGCACCCCGCGCCCCGCCTTCAGCAAGGGCCTGATGCTGGGTGCCGTACTGCTGGCGGTACTGGCCGTGCTCAATCTGGTCATTGCCGGCCAGCCCTGGGGAATCGTCTACAGTTTTGGCCTCTGGGGTGCCAAAATCGCCCAGGCAGGCAATCTGTTCGATCCGACCATCAACGCCTTCTGGAGCCAGCCCAGCAATGCCACCGCTTTGCAGCAATCGGTATTCATGGATGTCACCAGCATTACCAGTCTGGGTATTCTGGCCGGCGCACTGCTGGTGTTTGCCGGTAAAAAAGGTGACACGCAAAAGAAACTGACGGCCACCCAGTGGATGGTTGGCATAATCGCCGGCTTCCTGCTCGGCTACAGCTCGCGCCTGGCCTTTGGCTGTAACGTCGGTGCCATGGTCAGCGGCATCTCCACCGGCAGCCTGCATGGCTGGATCTGGGTTGTACTGGCCTTCATCGGCTCGCTGGCCGGTGTACGCATTCGCAAATATTACGGGTACTGAGACATGGCACAACTGAAAACCACACGCATCCTGGCGTTCTGGCTGGTATTGTGCGGCTTCTTCGTCTGGGACTGGCTGCACTCGGCCCCGGTCAACCTGCGCCTGGAGCCGGCTATCTTTGCTCTGGGTTCCGGGCAGGCCCCTTCCGGCGGGCACTGCGCCTCCTTTGGTAAATAACCATCCGGCGTATGTGGCTGAACCCGCCTTAGGCCTGAACCTGCGGCCAGGCCGCAGCGGCCACTCAAGCTCCAATAAAAACGGCCCCATCCACGCCAGCGGATGGGGCCGTTCGGCACTTATCAGTCTTTTGCCATTCAGGCAGTTTTAGCCGCACTTGCTCTCGCCACAGGCCAGGCAAGTCAGGCAGCCATCCATCTGGATCGCAGCCTTGACGTGACAGCGCGAACATTGCTGCGCCCCGGCCGGATAAGAACGGGTGCTGTCGTCACAGTCACTGGCAGTTTGTGCCGGAGCACTCATGCGCTCGTATTCGGCGCGTTTTTCTGCCAGGTAGGCCTGCTGGTGCGGATCCGGCTCGGACTCAATCATGCCGATATGCTTTAGGTGACGCTCCAGCACATCGCCAATTTCCGCCACCAGTGACGGCATCCAGCGCCCGCCACGCATCAGATAGCCCCCTTTGGGGTCAAATACGCTCTGCAGCTCTTCGACCAGGAAGGTGCAGTCGCCACCCTTGCGAAACACTGCTGAAACAATCAGTGTCAACGCGGCAATCCACTGGTAATGCTCCATGTTCTTCGAATTGATGAAGATTTCGAACGGTCGACGCTGCTCATACTCGGTGCCCGGGTTCAGCACGATATCATTGATGGTGACGTAGTAGGCATGCTCGGAGGTTGGCGTCTTGATCTTGTAGGTGCTGCCGACCAGATGCTCCGGGCGTTTGACCTTTTCATGCATTTCCACATAGTCAGGTTCGGCCGGAGCCTGCTCCGCTGCCGCCCGCTCTGCTGCCCTGGCCGCCTCCGCGGTGACCACCTCGTAACCTATAATTTTATTGCTAATCTGGATTGTCATTTTTATTCCTGCCCGTTTAGAACCTGCTGCTGGCAGGCCAAACTCTTGAATTGGTATCAACCTGCCCGGTCCGGCCGGTTCGCTGCCCCGAAACCGGCCGGACCCACAATTACAGGCCTGATCAGAACTTGCCGTAATAGCCTTCTTTCAGCGCTTCGTACAGGTTGGCAGCCGTATGGGTCTCGCCGTCATATTCGATTTCCTGGTTACCTTTGGCCTCGATCACGCTGCCATCCTCCAGGTTGAAGCGGTAGGTGGTGTTGGCCAGGTCTTCTTCCTTGACCAGCACACCCTGGAACGCTTCGGGGTTGAAGCGGAAGGTTGTGCAGCCCTTGAGCCCCTGCTGCCAGGCATAGTGGTAAATGTCCTTGAAGTCCGCATAGGGATAGTCGGTCGGCACGTTGGCGGTTTTCGAAATGGACGAATCAATCCACTTCTGCGCTGCGGCCTGGACATCGACATGCTGGATCGGTGTCACTTCATCGGCGCTGATGAAATAATCCGGCAGACTGTCCGGAGTCGCTTCCTCATCAATGAGGTTACGGTAGGCCAGCAATTCATAGCTGAACACGTCAACCTTTTCCTTGGTTTTCTTCCCCTCGCGGATGATGTTGCGGAAATAGTGGTGGGCAAAGCTCGGCTCGATGCCATTGGAAGCATTGTTAGCCAGCGACAGGGAAATGGTGCCGGTCGGCGCAATCGAAGTGTGGTGGGTAAAGCGGCCACCCTGTTCGGCCAGCGCATCAACCAGTTGCGGATCTTCCTCGGCAACCTGTTGCATGTAACGGCTGTAGCGGGCCCAGAGCACCCGGCCCTTGACCTGGTCACCTTCCTTGAAACCGTCCGCAGCCATCTCCGGGCGGCGCGCCAGCATCTCGCCGGTTACGGTAAAGTCTTCATCCATGATCGGGGCGGCACCCTTTTCAGCCGTCAACTCCAGCGCGGCACGCCAGCCTTCCAGCGCCATTTCGCGCGATACCTGCTCGGTAAAGGCCAGCGACTGCGCCGAACCATATTTCATGCCAAGCAGCGTCATGGTCGAACCCAGCCCCAAAAAGCCCATGCCGTGGCGGCGCTTGCGATAAATTTCATCGCGCTGCTCCGGCAGCGGCAGACCATTGATCTCCACCACGTTGTCCAGCATCCGGGTGAACACGTTGACGACCTTGCGGTACTCGTCCCAGTCAAAACGCGCGTGTTCGGTGAAGGGATCACGCACGAAACGGGTCAGGTTGACCGAACCCAGCAGGCAGGCGCCATGCGGCGGCAATGGCTGCTCACCGCACGGGTTGGTGGCGCGGATGTCTTCACAGAACCAGTTGTTGTTCATCTCGTTGACGTGGTCAATCAGGATGAAACCCGGCTCGGCAAAGTCATAAGTCGAAGCCATGATCGAGTCCCAGATGCGCCGCGCCTTGACCGTGCGGTACACACGGCAGGCAACCTTGCCGTCTTCACGCACAATGTAATTTTTGTGCGTTGGCCAGTAGCGCCAGACCACCCGGGACCTGTCATTCAGATCCAGCTGGTCGGCCTGCTGTTCTGCCGGGCTGACCGGAAAGGCCAGGGTCCAGTCGGCATCCTGTTCCACCGCCTGCATGAATTCATCGGTAATCAGCAGCGACAGGTTGAACTGGCGCAGGCGGCCGTCCTCGCGCTTGGCACGGATAAAATCCAGCACATCGGGATGGCCAACATCAAAGGTCGCCATCTGTGCACCACGGCGCCCGCCCGCAGACGATACGGTAAAGCACATCTTGTCGTAAATATCCATGAACGACAGCGGCCCGGAGGTGTAGGCCCCGGCACCGGACACATAGGCCCCCCTGGGGCGCAGGGTGGAAAATTCGTAACCAATTCCACAGCCGGCCTTGAGGGTCAGGCCGGCCTGGTGCAGTTTGGCCAGAATATCATCCATGGAGTCGCCAATGGTGGCAGATACGGTGCAGTTGATGGTCGAAGTCGCCGGTTTCCAGGCCAGTGCACCGGCATTGGAAATGATGCGGCCAGCAGGAATGGCGCCACGATGCAGGGCCCAGAGAAACCGCTCATACCACTGCTCGCGATGCTCCGGCAGCTCGATATCTGCCAGCGCACGCGCCACCCGCTCATAGGTTGACGCGATGCTTTCATCGACCGGATGGCCATCCTTGCTCTTGAGGCGATACTTGGCGTCCCAGATATCCGCAGATGCGGGTTGTAGCTCAATGGTTGGGTTCTGCGCGGTACGGGTGACTGCGGCTTCCAGGACCTGTTTCATGCATTGCTCCTGCAAAAAGCTTGCCGGTCGGCAAGCAAGAAAACACAAGTTATGGTGACAGGAAGCGGATCTTATACCCAGATATGGTGGATATCAAGTAGGATGGCAATGGCTTTCCTGATTCCGGTCAAGCAATAAAAACGGCACAAGGCACAGGCTCGTGTGGCAGCAGGCCCGGCATTACCCGCTCATGTGCAGCGTGTTAAATATCCTGCAGCGGAGAGCTGTGTTCTCCATGGCGACCACAGGTCGCCGCTACAGCAGCACTGGCGGGCACAGGCTGCCTGCTGCTGTAGAAGCGAACTTATTCGCGACCGGTGTCGTGGTCAGGTTTCGGAGTTGCAGCCCGTTTCAGGTGCCCGGATCCGGCTGCGGTCGCGGCTGAAGCCGCTCCCGCAAATTCTGTGCCTGTCTATTGAATGCCCTGTGCTCACAGCACAAAAGCTTACCCCGCCGCCAGCATCAGGGCCTTCATCTCGGCCACGGCATTTTCCAGCCCGACAAACAGCGCGTGGGCAATAATGGCATGGCCAATGTTCAGCTCGTTAATGCCGGGGATGGCCGCAATTGCTTCCACATTCTGGTAATTCAGGCCATGGCCGGCGTTCACCACCAGTCCCTGCTTCTGGGCAAAAGCGGCTGCCTTGCGGATTTTTTCCAGCTCGGCCAGCTGCTGGCCGGCACTGCGTGCGGCCGCATAATGTCCGGTATGCAGCTCGATGACTGTGGCTCCTGCCCGCTTGACTGCCCGGATCTGTTGTTCATCGGCATCAAGGAAGATCGACACCTCACAGCCGGCCTTTTGCAGACGTTCCACTGCCGCAGCAATACGGGATTCCTGTCCGGCCACATCAAGGCCACCCTGGGTGGTCAGTTCCTCGGCGGTTTCCGGCACCAGACAAACATTTTCCGGGCGAATGCGCTCGACAATCGCCAGCATTTCTTCGGTGACCGCCATTTCAAAATTGAGCGGCGTGCGGCTCAGTTCACGCAGCAGCTCGACATCACGCTCCTGGATATGACGGCGGTCTTCACGCAGGTGAATGGTGATGCCGTCGGCACCGGCCTGCTCGCACAGCAGGGCGGCCTTGACCGGCTCGGGCTCCAGACCGCCACGGGCCTGGCGCAAGGTAGCGATATGGTCAATATTGACGCCAAGCAGGGTGCGTTGCTTGATATTCATGCAGAAGACTCCTTGTGCCGCATAAAGAGTTCGCGGCTTATCAGTGGACGGTTGCCCAGATGCGGGGCCAGGGCCTGGCGCATCAGGCGTTTGGCGGTCTGGACCACCCGTGGCTGGTCCCATTGTACGGCGGCCAGGGCTTGCAGGTCAGCTCCGAAAAAGGCACCCGGCGCCATGCCGGCAGCCGGCAAGAAACCGCTTTCCGGCTGCAACAGGTACCAGAGCTGCGGCTCGAGCGGATTGCCTTCGCTGTCCTGCTCCAGCGAAAAGCCGTAGCCCAGCTGTTCCAGCAGGCGCCATTCATAGCTGCGCAGCAAGGGCTCGACAGCCTGCCCGGCAGCCAGCGCCTGCAGTGTCAGCCAGTAATGCTCAAACACCAGCGGCTGCGGGTCGGCCAGTGGCAGCAGGCGCATGCTCAGCTCGTTCAGGTACAGCGAGCACATCAGGCGCTGGCCTTGCAGCAAGAGAAAGCTTCCACCAGGCTCCAGGCGTGACAGGGTTTTCAGTTCGCTTTTGCCGCGCAGCTCGATATCCAGGTGGCTGAAGGGACGTGCCGCACTCCCTTTTTTGCTGCGGTAACCGCGCAGCACAGCGCGCATGCGGCCGTGCTCACGGGTAAACAGGTCAAGCAGCGCACTGCTTTCCTTGTAGGGGCGCACATGCAGGACAAACGCCTGATCTGTCTGCACGCTCATGCCCGGCCCGCCGGCTGTCAGTCCTGGTAGCCGAGCGAGCGCAGGGCGCGCTCGTCATCCGACCAGCCTTTCTTTACCTTGACCCAGAGGTTGAGCATGACCTTGCTGTCAAACAGCACCTCCATGTCCTTGCGCGCCTCCTGGCCAATCAGTTTGATACGCTCGCCCTTCTCGCCAATCAGGATCTTCTTCTGCCCTTCCCGTTCGACCAGGATCAGGGCATGAATGTGCAGAATGCGGCCTTCGTGCTTGAAGTCCTCGATTTCGACAGTCATCTGGTACGGCAGCTCGGCTCCCAGCTGGCGCATGATTTTTTCACGCACCAGTTCAGCCGCAAGAAAACGGCTGGAACGGTCGGTAATCTGGTCTTCCGGATAAAAATGCTCGCTTGCCGGCAGGCGCTCGCCAATCAAGCGCTCCAGAGTGTCCAGGTTCTGCTGGTGCAAGGCGGAAATCGGGACAATTTCGGCCTGCGGCAGCTTCTCGTTGAGCCACTGCAGATGCGCCAGCAACTGTGACTTGTCTTCCAGCCGGTCAGCCTTGTTCACCGCAATCAGGATCGGGCAGCGCAAGTCCTTGATGCGTTCAAACACCAGCTCGTCTTCCTCGGTCCAGCGCAAACGGTCAACCACGAAAACACAGACATCAATATCACGCAGCGCGGTCAGGGCGCTGCGGTTCATGTAACGGTTCAGCGCGGTCTGGCCGCCACTGTGCAGCCCCGGGGTATCAATATAGACCGCCTGCACATTGCCCTCGGTCTTGATACCGAGCATGTTGTGCCGGGTAGTCTGCGGCTTGCGCGAAGTAATGGCCAGCTTCTGGCCCAGAATATGGTTAATCAGGGTCGACTTGCCAACATTGGGCCGGCCGACCACGGCAACATGGCCACAACGGCTTACAGATTCAGTCATGGTTGCTTCCGTTTTCCACTCCTAGTGCAGCCAGCGCAGCAGTCGCGGCCACCTGTTCGGCGATACGCCGGCTGCCGCCCTGCCCGCGTGTCTTGTAATCCAGCAGTTTGACTTCACACTCGACGTGGAAGGTGCGGCAATGCGGTTCACCCTGAATGTCCACCACCTCGTAACCGGGCAGCTCGCAACCACGCGATTGCAGAAATTCCTGCAGGCGGGTTTTTGAATCCTTGTTGGTATCCACCAGGGTCAGGCCGGCGAACTCGTCCTGCAGCCAGGCCAGCACGCGCTCACGTGCCGCGTCCATGCCGCCGTCCAGGTAGATGGCACCGATAATGGCTTCGGTTGCGTCGGCCAGAATCGACTCACGGCGAAAGCCGCCGCTTTTCAATTCGCCCGAACCCAGCCGCAGGTAATCGCCCAGATCCATGGCCCGGGCCAGCACCGCCAGGGTTTCACCCTTGACCAGACGGGCACGCAGACGCGACAGTTGGCCTTCGCGGGCCTGGTCAAAGTGATGGTACAGCGCTTCCCCGGCAACAAAGTTCAGTACCGCATCGCCCAGAAACTCCAGCCGCTCATTGTTGCGGCCGGAAAAGCTGCGATGGGTCAGTGCCAATGTCAGCAGGCTGCTGTCCCGGAACTGATAGCCAAGCTTGCGCTGCAGGCTGGTTAACGGATTATTCACTGGGTGCGCACCCGATATTCTTTGTCAAACGAAACCACCAGATCGATGTTTTTCAGGATTTTTTCCCGCACCTCATAATTGAGGTGAAC
>CAYMXO010000048.1:0-1432 GCA_964394445.1 uncultured Thiopseudomonas sp. | reverse complement strand
CAGGATCAAAATCACCAGCCAGCCCGTCAACGAGACACCACGCTGCTTTCTAGTATTCATGTTAGCTCCCTTTGCTAACCCTTTGTTCCAAAAGAGATGTTTCAGTCAATAAAACCTGTGCGTGAAAGGTTCGGCAGATTACCGGTTTTGGGTGATGGCCAGCTTAGCCAGATCATGGATGCTTTGCCAACAATATAGGAGTCCGGCACCATCCCCATGAATTCGGGTGCAATGTGCGGATCATTCCAGTAACGGCTGTCCTTGGAATTATCACGGTTGTCACCCAGCATGAAGTAGTGCCCCTCCGGCACCACCCATTCACGGGTCGGTTCCATACGCCGGTTATTTTCCTTGCGCACCTGGTATTCGTGCTCCCCTAGCCGTTCGGTATACAGCGTGGCCCGGCCCAGACTGCCCGGCTCCTCACCGAGCAACTGCTCGCTGACCCGCTCACCATTGATATACAGTCCTTTATCAAAGCTGTACGTCACGATATCGCCAGGAATACCGATCACCCGCTTGATGTAATTGATGCGCGGGTCTTCCGGGTATTTGAACACCATCACGTCACCGCGCTGCGGGTTGCCCAGCGGGATGATTTTCTTGTCGATTACCGGCAGCCGGATGCCATAGGAAAACTTGTTGACCAGGATGAAGTCACCCACCTGCAGGGTCGGAATCATTGACCCGGAAGGAATCTGGAACGGCTCGAACAGAAACGAGCGCAGGACAAATACAATGGCCAGCACCGGAAACAGTGATTTGCCGTATTCAACCGCGGTCGGCTCCTTGTTCAGCTGTTCAAGGATTTTTTCGTCCGGCACAGCAACCTGCTGCCGGTAGTTGGCAATCGCCTGCTTGCGCCGCGGTGCCAGCCAGAGACGGTCGGCCAGCGCCAGTGCGCCACTGAGCGCAACCGCAAGTACCAAAAGAAGCGGAAAATCCAGATTCATGACTTAGTCGTCCACCCGCAGCACGGCCAGGAAGGCTTCCTGTGGAATTTCCACGTTACCCACCTGCTTCATGCGTTTTTTACCGGCTTTCTGCTTTTCCAGCAGCTTCTTCTTGCGGCTGACGTCACCGCCATAACACTTGGCCAGTACGTTTTTGCGCAGTGCCTTGACGTTGGTCCGGGCCACGATCTGTCCACCGATTGCGGCCTGAATGGCCACGTCATACATCTGGCGCGGAATCAGCTCTTTCATTTTTTCGGTCAGGATACGGCCCTTGGCCGCGGCCTGGTCGCGATGCACGATCAGCGCCAGGGCATCCACCTTGTCGCCGTTGATCAGCATGTCCAGCCGGGTCAGATTGGCCATCTGGAAGCGGTCGAAGCTGTATTCCAGCGAGGCATAGCCGCGGCTGACCGACTTCAGCCGGTCAAAGAAGTCCAGCACCACCTCGTTCATCGGCAGCTCGTAGATCACCTGCA
>CAYMXO010000047.1:0-13069 GCA_964394445.1 uncultured Thiopseudomonas sp. | reverse complement strand
GCGGTGATGCCCATGTGGTAATTGTTGAAGGCGTCCCACAGGCCGTCGCTGATCATGCTGTCGAGCATCTGTGCATGACCCATGCGCAGGCCGGTACGCGCCTTGGGTAGCACATAGGGTGCCAGACTCATGTTTTCCTGGCCGCCGGCAATCACGACTTCGGCATCGCCGGCACGAATGGCTTGTGCCGCCAGCTGCACGGCTTTCAGGCCGGAGCCGCACACCTTGTTTAGCGTCATTGCCGGCACGCCGACCGGCAGGCCGGCATGGATGGCCGCTTGCCGGGCCGGGTTTTGGCCGCTGCCTGCAGTCAGTACCTGCCCCATGATGACTTCATCCACCTGGTCGGCGGCCACGCCGGTTTGCTGCAGCAGGCTGCGTATGACGGTTGCACCCAGCTGCTCGGCAGGAATGCCTGCCAGCGAGCCCTGGAAACTGCCAATGGCGGTACGGGTGGCGGCAACGATAACGGCGTCTTTCGGGTTCATGTTGTTGTTCTCCGGATGGGTGGAAACTCAGGATGCAAGTGTACCCGGCGGGTGTCCGGTTTGCAGCCAACCTGGACAGACTAAGCCTTGTCTGCGCCGGTAATGCAACAGAAATGCGCCAAAGATGCTGCAGATTTGCGGCGTGCGCAGGTGTGCCGGTTATGTCGTTCGGGTTGTCTTGTGCTTTGGATGAATGGAGCCGGGCAGTGTTTTTTACTACCATGCCTGACAGCCAAAACTGTGCGCCGGTGTTTGTAACCGGGGCATTGTGCGGCTGTATCAGTGTGCCATGGAACGATTGACTATGCTTTTGCCGGAAGAGGATGGAACCTTTCAGGTTTCCTTTTTGCTGCTCCCCGAATACTCGATGATGGCTTTGCTTTCGGGCATTGAGCCCCTGCGTGTGGCCAACCGCATGGCAGGCCGCGAGGTGTTTCGCTGGCGTCTGGTTTTTATCGGCGACGAGGCCGCCAGGGCCAGCAACCAGCTGCAGCTGCTGCAGGACGAGCCGCTGAAGTTTGAGGGCTGCACGCCGAAAAACCTGTTTGTGTGCGCCAGCTTTAATGTTGAAGACTAAATCAGTGCAGAGCTGGTCCGCTGGTTGCAGCAGCTGCACCGTGCCGGCAGCGTGCTGGGCGCGATCGATACCGGCAGCTACCTGCTGGCCGAAGCCGGCCTGCTCAAGCCAGGCATGCCGGTGACCCTGCACTGGGAAGCGTTGCCGGCGTTTGCCGAAAAATACCCCCAGCTGACCCTGACCCACGAGCTGTTCGAGATCGGCAAGGACATCATTACCTGCGCCGGTGGCTCCTCGGTGCTTGACCTGTTGCTGCACATCATCCAGAACCAGCTGAGCCACGAGATTGCCGTAAAGGTTTGCGAGCAGTTTGTCCGCAGTGGCATCCGCAGCAAGGGCGACCAGCAGCGGCTGGACGTATCGGCCCGGCTCAAGCTGCATGACCAGCGCCTGATCAAGGCGGTGATGTTGATGGAGCAGGAGCTGGAAAACCCCCTGACCACGGCGGACATCGCCAGCCAGGTGCATGTGTCGGTTCGCCAGCTGGAGCGTTTGTTCAAGCAAAAGCTGCAGGTCAGCCCGGCTGAATATTATCTGGAGCTGCGCTTGACCAAGGCGCGCCAGCTGCTGGAAAACTCCGACCTGTCCATCTCGGCCATTGGCATGATTTGCGGCTTCAGTTCCGGCTCGCATTTTTCACGCAGCTACCAGGGATTCTATGGCGACACCCCCAGCGAGCTGCGTAAAAAAACGGCGGTCCAGTAAGCCGCTGCAAACCTACTTGGGCTGTACGTCGGTACTGCCCTGCAGGCGTGGCCGGTTGGCTTCCGGCTCGCTCAGCGGTGTGACGGGGCGCATGCTTGCACAGCGTTTGACCAGTTCCTGATACTCCTGTGTGTTGAGTTTTTTCCAGGTCAGATCCTGTTCGGTCAGTGCGCGGATGGCCCTGGCCGGGCTGCCGACGATCAGCTGGCCGGGCTCGCAGGTAAAGCCGGCCTTGACCATGCTCATGGCACCCACCAGACAGTTTTCCGCAATCACGGCACCATCGAGAATCACCGAGTTCATGCCGACCAGCGCGTTTTTGCCGATGACACAGCTGTGCAGAATTGCGCCGTGGCCGATGTGGCCGTCTTCCTCCACCACGGTGTCGAACTCGCAGTAACCGTGCATGATGCAGTTGTCCTGCAGGTTGGCACCACGTTTGAGGATCAGGCGGCCAAAATCACCCCGCAACGAGGCGCCGGGACCGACATAGACCCCCGCCTCGATGATCACATCGCCTATCAGCACCGCGGTGGGGTGCACATAGGCCTCCGGATGCACAACCGGCGTCAGGCATTCAAATTCATAACAGGGCATATCGGCCTCCTTATTTTTGCGGGGTTGCCCCGGTCAGGTGTTCGCCACCGTCCAGCGCCAGGCAGGTGCCGGTGATGAAGCCGGCGGCTGGAGACGACAGGTACACCACCGCCTGGGCGACTTCGGCGGGTTCGGCCATGCGTTTGATCGGCAGTTTTTCCAGTGCCTGCTCCAGGTTGTCGGTATCGTAGTTGTCCAGGCCGGACGTACGCACGGTACCCGGTGCCACCGCGTTGACCCGGAAGCCCAGCGGTGCCCATTCCCAGGCCAGCGTCTTGCCCAGGTTGACCACGCCGGAACGGGCAGCGGCAGCGTGCGCCATGCCGGGGATGCCCTGTTCCTGACACAGCACGATATTGACGATGCTGCGTTCGGCCGGATGCTCGCTGGCCAGTTGTGCCAGACCCTTGCTCATGTTGAACGTGCCCAGCAGATTCAGCTCCATCACGCTGCGAAAGCCGTTGGCGGAAATTTCCAGCGCCGGCGCGGTAAACTGCCCGCCGGCGTTGTTGACCAGAATGTCCGGTACCATGCCCTGCGCTGCAAGGGTGGCATAGAACTCCTGCACCGCCGCTTCGTCACGGATATTGAGGGCAAACACTTCACACTCGATACCGCGCTGCAACAACTTCTGGCGGGCCTCTTCCAGGCGCTCAAGGTCGCGAGCGGCCAGAATGACCTGGGCATCCAGCTGGCCAAACAGCAGGGCCGTGGCAAAGCCGATGCCGGTGCCGCCACCGGTGACCAGTACGGTTTTGCCGGAAAACAAACGGGGTTGGAATACATTGTTCATGGTTACACCTCGACTCAGCGACCTGACCAGACCGGTTCACGGTTTTCACTAAATGCACGAATGCCTTCTTCGGCGTCGGCGGATGTCAGCATTGCCGTGTAGGACGGCAGCTGGCGGGAACGCTGCACCTGGAAGGCACGCTCTACCGCTGAACGCTGCCAGGCGGCGGCCAGCTCCTTGATGCCGCGCTGGGCCAGAGGAGCGGTTTGCAGGATGCGCGCAGCCAGCGCCAGTGCCGCCGGCAGCAGTTCTTCACAGCTGCACACCTGATTAACCAGCCCCCAGCGCTCGGCTTCGGCGGCATCCAGCTGTTTGCCGGCCATGGCCACTTCCAGGGCGATGGCCAGCGGCAGCCGCTCAACCAGTCGGAACACGCCGCCGGAGTCCGGTGCGATGCCAATCTGGCCTTCCGGAAGGAAAAATTTGGCGTGCCTGGCGGCGATGATGAAGTCGCAGGCTAGGGCCAGCTCGAAGCCGCCACCAACGGCCAGGCCGTTGACTGCAGCAATGACCGGTTTGGTACGGCTGAAGTACTCGGTCAGGCCGGCAAAGCCGCCGGGGCCATGATCGGCATCCACGGCTTCGCCGGCGGCGGCGGCCTTCAGGTCCCAGCCGGCGGAAAAGAAGCGCTCGCCGGCCGCCGTCAGAATGGCGACATGCAAATCCGGATTGTTTTCAAAATCGGCAAAGACCTGGTACAGCGCAAGGCTGGTGGCGCAGTCGATGGCGTTAGCCCTGGGCCGGTCCAGGGTGACCAGCAGCAGGTTGCCGCGTTGTTCGGTACGGATGCTGGGTTGGGTCATGGCTAGCTTCCTTGGTTGTTGTTTTTGTTACGGACCCGGCGGTGCACAGGGCACTGGCCGGTTTTTCACTCTGGCAGGTTACGGCTTTGTACGGGCCGGACAAAAGCAGAAAAACGACATAAAAAAGCCCTTTTGCGACCGTCGTGACCGGCCGGTTCCGGATGTCGCAAAAATGAAAATCTTTGTCGTTTGTGCGTCATGCACGGGGAGGGCGGCGGGGATTACTGTAGAGCCAAGGCAAGCAACAGCCCTGCCGACAACAACAATTTATTGCGCAGCAGCGGAGATACAGTCATGGACTTCAATCTGTCAAAAGAGCATCAGGCCCTTCAGCAAAAAGCCAAAGATTTCGTCGAACAGGTGCTTTACCCGCACGAAATGGAATGCGAGGTCAACGACGGCATCAGCCGTGAAACCCACCAGAAAATCATCCAGGCAACCCTGGACTGGGGTTTCAACGCACCCAACCACAGCAAGGAAGACGGCGGCCAGGGCTTCACCATTTTCGAGCAGACCCTGCTCAACGAACAGCTGGGCAAGGCCACCGGCGCCATCTGGGATGCGCTCTGGTATCCGTCCTACCCGATGCGTTTTGCCACCCCCGAGCAGAAGCAGGAATACCTGATTCCGACCTGCCAGGGCAAGCGTCGCGATGCCTATGCCATTACCGAAGCCAACGCCGGTTCCGACCCGCGCCAGTGTGTAACCCGCGCCGACAAGGTGCCCGGCGGCTGGAAAATCAACGGTGAAAAGTGGTTTGTGACCATTGGCGACATTGCCGACTACTTCCTGGTGCATGCCCATGTTGACGGCGACGTGGACAAGTCCACTGTATTCTTCGTGGAAAAAGACACCCCCGGCATCGAGGTCAAGCGCACCCCGCTGTACACCCACCACTTTGCCTTCAAACACCCCGAGTACACCTTTACCGATGTGTTCGTGGCGGAAGACAAGATCCTTGGCGAGATCGGTCAGGGCTACGAAATGACCAAGGACTGGTTCGTCGAGGCGCGTCTGGGCATTGCCGCACGCTGTGTGGGTGCCGCCATCCGCGCCACCGAGGAAGCCAACAACTATGCCGCCGAGCGCAAGCAGTTTGGCCAGTCCATCCGCGACTTCCAGGCCATCGAGTTCATGCTGGCCGACATGGCGGTGGAAATCATGGCAGCCAAGTCCATGCTGTACCGGCTCAGCTGGGAGATCGACCAGAGCAACGACCGCAAGCTCAACCACGCCCACGCTTCCGCGCTGAAGCTGTACTGCTCGGAAATGGTCGGCCGCGTCTGTGACAAGGCCGTGCAGATTCTCGGTGGCCGCGGCTACATGCGTGACCAGCCGGTTGAGCGCCTGTGGCGTGACACCCGGGTTGACCGCATCTGGGAAGGTACATCCGAAATTCAGCGGGTCATCATTGGTGGCCAGATCAAGCGCCGCGGCCTGGATATCTATACCGGCTGGTAAAACGATCCCGGCACCGGCCCGGAGCCGGTGCCTCCTTTCTTGCGAGTAGTGACCATGACCAACAAAAACAACATGCAACGGTTACTGTCACCGAAGTCCATCGTGATGATTGGCGGCTCCAACCTTGAGCAACCGATCAAGAACACCCGGGACATCGGCTTTGACGGCCAGCTGTGGATAGTCAACAGTAAATATGAGCAGATCTCCGGCATTCCCTGTTATCCCACGCTGGATGACCTGCCCGGTGTACCGGATGCCGCTTTTGTCGCGGTCAATGCCAAGGCATCGGTGGATGCGGTAGCGGCACTGAGCGCCAAAGGTTGTGGTGCAGCCGTGTGTTACGCGGCCGGTTTCTCCGAAGTGGGCGCCGAAGGCGAACAGTTGCAGCAGGCGCTGGTAGCCGCTGCCGGGGACATGGTGCTGGTCGGTCCCAACTGCTACGGCGTGCTCAACTTCACCAATGGTGTGGCCTTGTGGCCGGACCGTTTGCTGGGTGAAAAAAGCCAGAGCGGCGTCGCCATTCTCAGCCAGAGCGGCAACGTCGCCCTCAACCTGACCATGCAGGACCGCTCGCTGCCGATCACCCACGTCATCAGCGTGGGCAACCAGGCCCAGCTGGAAGTCAGCGACTACATCGAGCCGCTGCTGGACGATCCCCGGGTCAAGGCAATCGGCTTCTATGTTGAAGGCCTGAAAGATGTCGGCAAATTCAGCCGTGCCGCAGTGCGCGCCATGCAGCAGGGCGTGCCGCTGGTGGTGCTCAAGGCCGGTTCCTCGGAAATGGGTGCACAGCTGGCGATGAGCCATACCAGCTCGCTGTCCGGCTCGGACGACATGTACCAGGCCATGTTTGACCGCCTGGGCGTGATGCGCGTGCACAGCCTCAGCCAGCTGGTGGAAACCCTCAAAATTGCTTCGCTGTGCGAGCGCCCGGCCGGCGACCGCATTGGCGTACTGACCTGTTCCGGCGGCGACAGCGCGATGCTGGCCGACGCCCTGGATCAGGTCAGGCTGCCGCTGCCGGAACTGGGCAATGAACTGGCCACGGCATTGCGTGGCAAGCTGCCAGGCTTTGCCTCGCTGTCCAACCCGCTGGACTACAACACTTCGGTCTGGGGTGATCTGGCCGCCAGCACCGAAGTGTTCAGCCTGATGATGCAGGCCGATTACGATGCCACCGTGCTGGTTCTGGACTTTCCCCGGGCCGGCTTTGGCGATGACCGTGAGTGGCAGGTAGCGACCGACGCACTGATCGCCGCCCATGCCCGCTGCCCAAAAACTGCCGTGGTGATCAGCAACTTTGTCGAACTGATGCCGGCCGATGCCCGCCAGCGTCTGGTCGCTGCCGGCATTGCCCCGCTGCAGGGCACACTGGATGCGGTCGCCGCGTTGCGTCAGTGGGTCGACTATGGCATGCGGGTGAACAGCCTGACGGCCGAACAGCTGGAGCAGCTGCCACTGCGCGCCGGCAAGGCACTGCAGGGAGAAGCCGGCATGCTTGACGAGTGGAACTCGAAGCAGCTGGTACAGAGCTTTGGTGTCAATATACCGGCCGGCCGCAAGGCGACCCTTGAGCAGCTGCCGGAAGCCCTGCGTCGCATGCAGTACCCGGTGGTGCTGAAAGCGGTCAGTAACCAGCTGGCGCACAAGACCGAAGCCGGTGCCGTGGCGCTGAATCTGTACACGGCCGAAGCCGTGCAACAGGCCGCACAGGGCATGGCCGAACGTTTGGCCGGGCAGGGGCTGCACGATCTGGAGTACTTGGTCGAACCCATGGTCTGCGACACCGTTGCCGAGCTGATCATCGGTCTGAAGCGCGACGAGCAGTTCGGGCTGGCTTTGATCCTGGGTACCGGTGGCATTTTGGTCAACCTGCTCAATGACAGCGCCACATTGCTATTGCCGACCAGCCGCGAGGCGGTCAGTCAGGCGCTGCACGGGCTGCAGGGCGCACCCCTGTTGCAGGGCTACCGCGGCCGCGAGCACGGCGACATTGAAGCGGTGATCGACACGGTCATGTCGGTGGCCGACCTGGCCATGAAACATTGGGATAGCATAGAGGAGCTGGATATCAACCCCCTGATGGTACGACCACAAGGCAAGGGTGCCGTTGCCGTGGACGCCCTGATAACCCTGGCGCAAGCAAACGAAGTGCTGCACAACCCGGTACAGGCGATTGCCTAGGGTACGAACCGCGCTGGCGGACTTTTTCAAGTGATCGCAGCGCACGTGCCAGGCAGCGCCCGGAACCCGGGACCCTAGCAGACCAGACCACAATAACAACAATCAGGTGAATCCTATGAAAACCGAAACTACTGGCAACAAAGCCATCGAACCCATGATCATGTGGCCGGCGGTCGCCGTCATCCTTCTGGTCATCGTACCGCTGGCAATCAACCCTGCCGCCGGCAAGGTGGTCATCGACACTCTGCTGGGCTGGGTTACAGGCAACTTCGGCTGGCTGTACCTGCTCACCGGCATTGGCAGCTTCTCCTTCATGTGCTGGCTGGCCTTTGGCCCGATCGGGCGCATCAAGCTGGGCCAGCCCGACGAGAAGCCGGAATTCAACAGCATTTCATGGATCACCATGCTGTTTACCGCCGGGATCGGCATTTCCATCTGTAACTGGGCGTTTGTCGAGCCCATTTACTTCCTCTCCAGCCCGCCACTGGGCAATGTGGCCGGCACCGCACAGGCTGCGGAGTGGGCTGCCATGTACCCGATGTTCCATTGGGGCGTGGTGCCCTGGGCGCTTTACCTGATGCCGGCGCTGCCCATCGGCTATGCACTCTATGTGCGCCGGGTCAACGTACTGCGTCTGAGCGAAGCTTGCCGTGGCCTGCTTGGTGACCTGGTGGACGGCCCGCTGGGCAAGGCCATCGACACCATCGTGATCTTCTCGATTGTGGGCGGTGTGGGTACCTCGCTGGGGCTGTCGGTACCGCTGGTCTCGAAGCTGGTGCAAACCATGTTTGGTGTTGAGGACTCCCTGCTGCTGCAGTTCGGCATCCTCGGCATCTGGATGTGCCTGATTGGCTGGAGTGTCTATAACGGCCTGAGCAAGGGCATCCAGACCCTGTCCAACATCAACGGCGTGCTTGCCATGGCAATGCTGGTGTTCGTGCTGCTGGCCGGCTCCACCGTGTTCATCCTCAACCTGTGGTCCAACAGCTTCGGCCTGCTCCTCAACAACTTCTTCCGCATGAGCTTCTGGACCGACCCGGTTGCACGCAGCGGTTTCCCGGAAGGCTGGACCATCTTCTACTGGGCGTGGTGGATTGCCTACACTCCGATGATGGGCCTGTTCGTGGCACGCATCTCCCGTGGCCGCCGCATCAAGGAAGTGATCCTTAACGGCGTGATCTGGGGCAGCATTGGGTGCTGGGCGTTCTTCGCCATCTGGGGCGGCTATGCGATGAACATGGAGCTGAACGGCGTGGCCGACCTGCAGGGCATCCTCAATGCCGAGGGTATCCCCGCGGTGGTGGTGACGGTGTTGCAACACTTGCCGGGCAGCACGATCGTCCTGCCGGTCTTCACCCTGCTGTGCTTTGTGTTCCTGGCTACCACGGTCGACTCGTCCGCCTACATGCTGGCTTCCGTGTGCACCAAAGAGCTGAACGGCTACGAGGAGCCTGCACGCTGGAACCGCATCCTCTGGACCGTAATGCTGGGCATTGTGGGTGTTGGCCTGCTCACAGTCGGTGGCCTGCAAGCCGTACAGGCGTCCACCGTACTGGTTGCGCTGCCGATGATCCCGGTACTGATGGCCATGGGCTTTACCCTGATGCGCTGGTCCTATGACGACTTCGGTTCACAGCTGAGTACCCGTGAACTGGTGCTGGGCCGCCGCCGCGGCCGCCGCTCAAAGCGCAACCGCAGCGAACGCAATGAAATCGCCGTAGAGGCCAAGCCCCAACCCGCCGAATAACCCGCCAACCGGCACACAAAAAAAGCGCCCTGCAATCGCAGCGGCGCTTTTTTATTGCTTCATGCCGGCATCCACATGCCTGCCTGACACACCGGTCGCGGCTGAAACCGTTCCCACAAAACGCACTATCCGTTACGCACACACCCTGCAGGGGAGGCTTTAGCTGCGATCGGCAACGAGTCAATCCCCAATGGCCATCCGCAGCAACTGTGGTTGCCCGTGCCACCTGCGACCTTCTGTACGAACGGGCTTGTCCCGTGAGGCGCCTGTCTGATACGCCGGTTGCGGCTGAGGCTGCTCTTGCAAAAGCCTGTGTTCGGCACGATGACTTTGTGTTGCACGTGTATCCTGTGCGAAGGGGGCTTGCCCCTAAAAAATGCAGGCGATGCCCGCAGGGGCAAGCTTCTTCCTGCAAAAGTTTGTACCCGCGGCTGGCTTGTTCGGTACTCGCCCGCCCCGTAACGGCCAGCTGTGTTCGCCACGTGGAGACCACAGGTCTCCGCTACAGAAATCTATGCAAAAAAAAAGCGGCCCGAAGGCCGCCCAGGAGTGCATGTCATCAAGCGGCCTGTTCAGGCTGCTGCTCAGGCTGTTCGGCCAACCGGCGGGCGCGTACCCAGCTGTAGCCGATGGCGACAATCAGTACCAGGCCAACCACGCCCAG
Organism: uncultured Thiopseudomonas sp.; assembly: GCA_964394445.1. Classification (GTDB taxonomy): domain Bacteria; phylum Pseudomonadota; class Gammaproteobacteria; order Pseudomonadales; family Pseudomonadaceae; genus Thiopseudomonas. The sequence goes on along the minus strand of CAYMXO010000047.1, from coordinate 3,050 downwards.
CATCGGGTAGACGGTGCCGACCAGCTTGGTAAAGCCGAACTGGCTCAGGGCCAGACCGGCCACCACGGAGATGGCGCTAACCAGCTTGAAACGGCTGGTTTCCGGTGTGGCAAAGCGGGCGCTAAACGCAAAGAACATGCCCACGGCGGTGCTGTAGATCATGGCGATCAGTGCCAGTGACATCAGCACGGCCAGCCCGGGATGGATTTGCTGGGCCAGCAGCAGGGTGGGGATTTCGATGCCGGCCAGCTTGTCGAGGTTGGCAAACAGGCCGACGTTGAGCACCACAATCAGAAAGCCCAGTCCCAGGCCACCCCAGACGCCGCCAAGTGCCGCAGCACGGCTGGACTGGGTCAGGCCGCCAATCACTGCCAGCATGGGGAAGCCGACGGCAATGTTGAACGAGGCATAGAGCACGCCGCTCATGGCCCAGTTGGGCACTTCAGCACCAAGGAAGGTGATCACCTGAATGTCACTGGCGGCCTGGTTCAATTCGACCTGGCTGCCCGTGCTGGTGAAGATCGAATACAGGGTGATGGCAATGATCATCACCAGCAGCAGCGGCATGACCACGCTGATCAGGTTGATGATGCCCTGTACGTTCAGACAAAGGGTACCGACCACCAGTACCACCATCAGGCTGGAGCCGGCCAGGGGCGGCAGACCAAATTGCTGCGCCAGTGTCGAGCCGGCGCCGGCCAGCATGGCCACGCCTACGCCATACAGGAAGAACGACAGAATCATGTCGATCACGACGCCGGCTTGCTTGCCAAACAGGCTGTACAGCACCTGTTTGTGCGAGCCGGCCTGCATGACGGAGCTGATGCGGGCAATGTGCATGCCGAGGAAGGCGAACAGGATGGCCGCCACAAAGGAGCCGGCAATCCCGGCCAGGCCGTAGCCGGTGAAGAACTGCAGCACCTCGTTGCCCGAGGCAAAGCCGCCGCCAATAACCACTGACATATAGGCCAGTGCAATCTGGATGGAATTTCTGTTCATGTCTGATTTTTCCTGCTTGTTTTTGTTGTGGGATGTTCCGCTTGTGTATGGTTTAGCGGTAACGCGAGATGTCCAGTCCCTCCGTACTGATTTGTGTTGGCTTGCCTGCCAGCTGGTCGGCGAGCAAGCGTGCCGAGCCACAGGCCATGGTCCAGCCCAGGGTGCCGTGACCGGTATTCAGAAACAGGTTGCGGTAGCGGGTCGGCCCTACGATCGGAGTGCCGTCGGGGGTGGCGGGGCGCAGGCCGGTCCAGAGGTTGAGCTCACTGGTGTCGGCGGCTTCGGGGAACAGGTCTTCCACGATCATTTTCAGGGTTTGCCCTTTGCGCGGATCGATTTTCAGGTCAAAGCCGCGGATTTCCGCCATGCCACCCACGCGAATGCGTTGTTCAAAACGGGTCAGTGCCACTTTGTAGGTTTCGTCGAGCATGGTGGAAACCGGTGCCATGTCGGCATTGGTGATGGGCACGGTAATGGAGTAGCCCTTTAACGGGTACACCGGCACGCTGATGCCTAGTGGTTTGAGCATGCGTGGTGTGTAGCTGCCGAGCGCAAGAATGTAGTTGTCGGCAACTTCCAGCGTGCCGTTGATACGCACGCCAAGAACGCGGTCGCCGTCAAACTCCAGCCCTTCGACTTCCTGTCCGAAGCGGAATTCGACACCCAGTTCCACGGCCATCCGTGCAATGTGCCGGGTAAACAGGTGGCTGTCACCGGTCTGGTCGTTGGGCAGGCGCAGGCCCCCCGTCAGTTTGTGGGTGACCTTGGCCAGCGCCGGTTCGTATTGCGTCAGGCCGGCCGGGTCGAGCAACTGGTGCGCCACGCCCATGCGCTCCAGTACGGCTATGTCCTTGGCGGCTTCTTCAAACTGCTTTTGCGTGCGAAACAGCTGGATGGTGCCGCACTGGCGGCCTTCGTAGGCAATGCCGGTTTCGGCGCGCAGCTCGTCCATGCAGTCGCGGCTGTATTCGGACAGGCGCACCATGCGTTCCTTGTTCACTGCATAGCGGGCAGCGGTGCAGTTGCGCAACATGCGTGCCATGAACAGGTACTGGTTGATGTCGGCCGTGGGGCGGATACCCAGCGGCGCATGTTTTTGCAGCATCCACTTGATGGCTTTGAGCGGTACGCCGGGCGCAGCCCAGGGCGAAGCATAGCCGGGCGAGATCTGGCCAGCGCTACCAAAGCTGGTTTCCAGCGCCACTTCATCCTGACGGTCTATCACGCAGACTTCAAAACCCTGACGCGCCAGGTAGTAAGCGGTGGTGGTGCCGACTACGCCGCTGCCAAGAATCAAAACACGCATATAACTCTCCCGGATCGTCAAACTGTGGGTTTAACTGGATTGTATGAAAATTTTTCCGGGAATATTCACTGTATTTGTGGTGTTTTTCGGAGCAAATTCCGGTTCAATTGCCTGAAGGTCTAGCATGATGCACTAAAAATGGCGGCGGGAAGGTGTTTTGAATAAATGCAAAACCATCCTGGCCAATGCTGCCGTTACCGGTTAAATCAGGAATACGCTGGATATGCCGTCAACATCGGTCCAATAAATCCAGACCTGAATAGCTCACCAATATTGAACGGTTCACTGATGGCCACGGTCTGGCTGTGTGCATCAGAGCAAGCATCCAGACTGAATCACACCGGCTTTCATGGAGGCCTCAACTCTTGAGAGAATGAGGCATGAAAAAATCCAACAGTTACTCCCCTGAAGTCCGTGAACGTGCCGTACGCATGGTTCTGGAGAACGTAAACGACTACCCGTCCGAATGGGCGGCGATCGAATCGATTGCGCCCAAGATTGGCTGTGTTCCGCAGACGCTGCACAGCTGGGTGCGTAAATATCAAACTGACCAGGGACACAGGCCCGGCCAAACCACGGAAGAGCGCGAGCGCATCAAGGCGCTGGAGCGCGAGAATCGTGAGCTGCGTACAGCGAATGAGATTCTGCGCCTGGCCAGTGCATATTTTGCCCAGGCGGAGTTCGACCGCCGCAAAAAGTCCTGAACACTTTTGTTGACGAGTACCGCGACCGGTACGGAGTCGAG
>CAYMXO010000046.1:0-13220 GCA_964394445.1 uncultured Thiopseudomonas sp. | reverse complement strand
GGCGGGCTGGACATCAATCCATACCGCAGCACCGCAGCGGGTCCCTGGCATGGCAGCCGGCTGGCCCGCCAGTAACCTGTAGGAGTGTGCCATGAACAAGAAGCTTTCCCTGGGTTTTGCCGGTATCGGCCTGATGGGCCTGCCGATGTGCCGCCGGTTGCTGGCGGCAGACTACCCGTTGACGGTATGGAACCGCAGTGCGGAAAAATGCGCACCGCTGCAGGCTGAAGGTGCAGCCGTGGCGGCCAGCCCGGCCGAGCTGGTACTGCATTGTGACGTACTCATCCTGTGTCTGGCTGATACCGCAGCCGTACAGGAGGTGGCTGCAGCCCTGTTGCCGGAACTGCGTAGCGGACAGGTTATCATTGACTGCTCCAGCATTGAGCCGCAAGCCACCCGTGAACTGGCGGTGATGGTGGCAAAGCAGGGCGCGCACTGGCTGGATGTGCCGGTTTCCGGCGGTGTTGCCGGTGCCGAAGCCGGTAGCCTGACATTGATGGCCGGTGGCGATGCCGGGGTGCTGGCACAGGTTGAGGCGGTACTGCTGCAACTGGGTCAGCGCCTGACCCACATGGGGCCCAGCGGCAGCGGCCAGGTCACCAAGGTATGCAACCAGATGCTGGTCGCCTGCAATGCCATGGTGATTGCCGAGGTGGTCGCGCTGGCGCAACAGGCAGGGGTGGATGCGGAGCTGCTGGCGCCGGCACTGACCGGCGGTTTTGCCGACAGCAAGCCGCTGCAGATTCTGGCACCGCAAATGGCCAGCCGTACCTTTGAGCCGGTGAAGTGGCATGTACGTACCCTGCTGAAGGACCTGGATATGGCCGTGCGCCTGTCACAAGAGCAAGGGAGTGCCACGCCGATGAGCGGCATGGCCGCCCAGCTGATGCGCACGCATGCCGCCGCCGGCAACGCCGCGCGTGATCCTGCCACCCTGATCGAGCTGTACAGCAAGGAGACGCCATGCAACTGATTGCCAATCTTTCACTGTTGTTTACCGAGCTGCCGCTGGTGGGGCGGATTGCGGCGGCACGCCAGGCCGGTTTTGATGCTGTGGAAATCCAGTTTCCTTATGAATTGTCGCCGCTTGAGCTGAAGCGCCAGCTGGATGCTGAAGGCATGCCGCTGGCGTTGATCAATCTGCCTGCGGGCGACCTGATGGACGGTGGCCCGGGTCTGGCCTGCCAGCCACAGCTGCGCAGCAAGTTTGCCGAAGCACTGGACACGGCGCTGGAATATGCCGCGATTGCCAGGCCCGAAAGGGTCAATGTGCTGGCCGGGCGCTTGCTGGAAGGACAGGATCCGGAAAAGGCCTTTATTAGCCTGGCAAGCAACCTGTGCGAAGCAGCCCGGGCGTTTTCGCGGCTGCATGTCACGGTACTGGCCGAGGCGGTCAACCCGCTGGACATGCCCGGGTTTTATCTGAATACCCCGCAACAGCAGCTGGATTTGTTGCGCGAGGCATCACAGCCAAATCTGCAGGCGCAGCTGGACCTGTACCATATGGCGCGCCAGGGAATTGACCCGCTGCAGGCAATTGACCAGCTGGCCGGACACATCGGGCATGTTCAGTTTGCCGACTGCCCCGGCCGGCACGAACCGGGCAGCGGTGTGCTGGACTTTCTGCGCTTGCGCCAGCAGCTGGAGCAGACCGGTTATCAGGGCGGCTGGGCTGCCGAATACCGGCCGTCCGGAGCCACGGCGGACAGTCTTGACTGGATGCAGTGGCCGGCGTTTGCCCGCAAGGTATAGATATTTGCAAGCTAATTTGAAGGGGAGTGAACCCATGAAGCTGGAACAAATCAAGGCAGCGTTACAAGCGCTGGAGCCGGTTTTTCTTGAAGTAACCGATGAAAGTCACATGCATAGCCGGGGGCAGGAAACCCATTACAAGGCCGTGATTGTCTCGCCCGTGTTTGACGGCCTGAGCAAGGTACGCCGTCAGCAAGCTGTGTACGGCGCCCTGAAAGACTGCATGCCCTACGCGCTGGCGCAGCACACCTACACGCCGGAAGAATGGACACAGAGCGGGCAAGCGCCGGATTCACCCAACTGCATGGGCGGCAGCCTGCACGACAAGCCCTAGCGGACCGGTGTCGGGCACGGGTCCGCCGCCAGCAAAACTGTCTGCTGTTTTGCTGTAAACGGATTTGGCCGCGAAGAGTCCTGTTTCAGGTGTAATGGCGCCGGTTTTGGCTGATGCCGGGGTAAACGACGGCCTGCTGGCGATCAGCGGGTTGCCATCCAGATCAGCATACCGCCCTGGAAAACGGCAAAGAACATCAAGGTCAAAATGGTGAACTTGAGCGTATTGTCATCACGCTGCAACAGGCCGATGCGTTCTTTGAGCTTGTTGATATGGCCGGCTTGTGCCTTGAGGTTGTGATCACAGCTAAACAGCAGGTGTGCGGCTTCCAGGTGATCCATGATGCGCACCTTTTCACGGTTCCAGTCGCTGCCAAGCTGCTCCAGGCGAATGACACTGCAGTTTGCGCTCATCTGTACCGCATCGTTGTAGGTCACGGTGAACCCCTGTGCCTGCAGGGCATGATCGCGCCGGGTGCGGGCCAGGTCGTTGTTGACCAGCTTTGATTTCAGGTTGAGTGGAGGCATGCTGTAGTCGTTCCATTCCGGCCTGCACCACTGGATCGCCTGCGCCAGCAGCAAGCGGCCAAGGCCGCGGTTGCCCGGTTTGGTGATCAGGCCGTGCTCCGGCAGTATGCGAATTTCTTTTTCTACATGATCCACCCAGACTTCCAGGTGGTTGACCGATTTGTCGATTTTTTGCTCTGGCAGGGCTACGGCCAGCCGGAGCATGCTCAGCTCCTGGCTGTGACGGCTGACGCGGCTCATGCAGGCAAACAGCAGCGGACGCAGGCCGGTTTCCCGCTCGGCAACCAGTGGAGCCAGGCGCAGGATCTGGACGCTGTCATAGGGCAGGGCGGCCCATTCGCGCTGCCTCCTCTGTACCGGAGGTTCACTGGCGGCAACCACGGCCTGTTGCCCGGCATTTACAGCCGGCTCTGCCAAGGGGGTAGCCGATGCAAACGGGGCATCAACCGGATCCGGTTGTGGGTGCCGGTCTGCAGCGGATTCGGTCAGTTGCTGGTTCATGTTGTTCGAGTCTTGATTTGCTGGTCTGTGTCAGCCGTTGTTTCGGCCGACAGTGGCAATTCTATAGGCCAGCATCTTGTCGTGGGTGTTGCCGGGCTACTTTTTCTGGCTTGTTCTGCTACATTATCGTTGTTTGCCGGCATGCCGCCGGCATGTTTTATGTGCAAACATAAGCCTAAACAATTACAGGAGCCAGCGAGAATGAGTCTGGATACAAGCAAGCGCCGCTTTCTGAAAACCGCAGCCACAGGCGTGGGTGCGGTAGCAGCCGGCATGGCCATGCCCGCCATTGCCGCCCCCAACATCACCTGGCGCATGGTTACTGCCTGGCCTAAAAATTTTCCCGGCCTTGGGGTGGGCGCGCAACGGCTGGCTGACCGCATCACGGCCATGTCCGGTGGCCGCCTGACCATCAAGGTGTATTCGGCGGGCGAGCTGGTGCCTGCATTGCAGGCGTTTGATGCAGTGATCGAGGGTTCGGCCGAAATGTGCCACGGCACCCCCTATTACTGGCAAAACAAAAGCCAGGGCACCAACTTTTTTACCGGCGTGCCTTACGGCATGACGTCCGGCGAGTTTGCTGCCTGGATGCGTTACCACGGCGGCCAGGAATTGTGGGACAAACTGTATGACCAGTTTGGCGTGAAGGGCTTTTTGGCCGGTGACACCAGTGCCCAGTCCGGTGGCTGGTTCCGCAAGCCGATTGCAAGTCTGGATGACCTGAAGGGCATCAACTTCCGCACGCCGGGTCTGGGTGGCCAGGTCTGGCAGAAGCTGGGTGCCAACGTGGTCAACCTGGCGGCCGGTGATATCTATACCGCATTGCAGTCTGGTGCGCTGGATGCAGTGGAGTTTGTCGGTCCCTATAACGATCAGGCACTGGGTTTTCACCAGATCTGCAAGAATTATTATTTGCCGAGCTTTATTGAGCCGGGCATGGCGATCGAGCTGGCGGTAAACAAGGACAAATTTCTTGCCCTGCCGAAAGACCTGCAGGCGATTGTTGAGGTTGCCTGCCAGGCCGAGTATGAGCAGGTGGCGGCCGACTACTACGCCAATGATCCGCTGGCGCTGAGGAATCTGGTTGACAAGCATGGCGTACAGCTGCATGAATTTCCCGAGGATGTTCTGGAAGCCGGCGCAAAAGCTGCCATGGAGATCATGCAGGGACTGCTGGAGCACAAGGATGGCATTACCCGTGAAATCGCCCAGAGCTATGTAAAAAACATGGAGCTGTTGCGCAGCAAGACGGATTTGTTTGATTTGCCTTATGCGCAGGCGCGGCAGAAGTACATCAGCTATACATTGTAAAAGGGGTGACTGCGGCGCCCGGGCCGGTGAAGGTGCTATGCCGGACTACGCTTGTTCGCGCCAGCACGCTGCCACAAACTGCTGGTGTCCGGCTTCGGCCTGCGCCGGCCTGAAACTGCTTTATGCTTTTTTGTAGAAGCGAATTTATTCGCCACGGGTGTTTCAGCCGGGTTGCGAGGTTGTGGTTTGTTTCCGGTGTCCGGGGCGGCTTCTGCTCGCGGCTGAAGCCGCTCCTGCAAGGATGGCCCTGGCTGCATATTGTGAGAAAAGGTGTCAGGCTTTCTTTTGCACAACGCTGAGAAAACTGGCAGCAAAGATCAGGGCGGCGCCAGTCCAGGAGCTGGCCCCGGGGGTTTCGTTCCAGAGTACCCAGGCGATGATGCCGGAAAAAATAATGGCGCTATAGGCAACCGGGCCGATCAGGCCGGGTGGGGCCAGTGTGTACGCTTTCGACATCATCAATTGTGCGACAGATGCCATCAGGCCGGCTGTCAATAAAAGCATGAGCTGGCCAGCGTCCAGTGGTTGCCAGGCCCAGCCCAGGGGGGCGGCTGAAATCAGTGTGCTGAACAGGGCGTAGTAAAACACGATGCGAAAGCTTGGCTCGCTGCCGCTCATTTCCCGAATGGAAATAAATGCACAGGCTGCCAGCAGGCTTGCGGCGATGCCTACCAGTGACAGGCTGCTGAAGATGGCGCCTGAAGGCTTGGCCACCAGCAATACTCCGGCAAATCCGAGCAGGGACAGCAGCAACATGCGGCGGGTCAGGGGCTCCTTCAGCCACAGATAGCCGAGCACCGGGGTAAATACCGGCGCTGCATAGGTGAACACCATGGCGTCAGCCAGTGGCAGGTGGGCAATCGCATAGAAAAAACAGTACATGGCGCCCAGGCCAAAGCCGGCCCGCAGCAAGTGTGCGCCGGCACGCCGTGTTTTCAGCGGCTGAATGCCGCGAACAAACACCAGTGGCAAGAAAAACAGCACGCCGACCAGGTTGCGGAAAAACACGATGGTTTCATTATTGACGCTGCTGGAAGCCTCCCGTACAAACACCCCCATCAGGGAAAAAAGCAGCGCCGACAGGGCCAGCAATATGGCGCCCGGCAAGGGCTGAACGGTGCGCATCCGCTAGTGCGACAGCCGGTTTTGCAGCTGGTGCAGCATGGCGCCACGCTTGAACAGCAGGTGCCAGCGCTTGCCGCCCAGCTGGCGCCACAGGCGTGCTGAACGGATACCGGCAAACAGCAGGGCGCGGATCTTGGCTGCCACGGCCTCCTGCTGCAGATAGCGCATGTCGCCGTGCACCTGGATGCGTACGTTGAAGGTGCTGATGGTGTCCTGATAAAGATCGGCAAAAGCACCCACCACGCCACCACTGGTAATGCCGAACTGTCCGGCCTGCTGGCCGATGCGTTCCAGCCGTTCACCGGTCAGCTGCAGCAGGTCGTCGCGGCGGGCAAACTGCTGTTCCAGACCCAGCATCGACAGGGCATAGCGCAGGCTTTCCCGCGGCAGGTTATGGGCATCGCGCAGCAGGGCAGCCTGCAGGGTACGGTAACCTTCGCGCAGTGCGTAATCGTCACCGCCATAAACATCCAGAGTGGTTTGCGGATTGCGTACCAGCAGTGTGTTGAGCATGTATTCCAGCGAGGCATCACTGATCTGGCCGCTGTTGGCCAGCTTGTGTACCAGATGGGCTGCCTGAAAGAGCCCGGCCAGGGCCACCAGTTGTTCTTGTATCGGCGTCATGGGCGGTTGATTCCTTCATCCCAGGGCTGACAGGACTCGATGATGCCGCCGCCAAGGCAGACATCACCATCATAAAACACGATGGACTGGCCCAGGGTGACCGCACGCTGGGGTTCGGCAAAGGTTACCTGGTAACCGTCATCAAGGACTTCGATCCGGCAAGCCTGATCCGGCTGGCGATAGCGTACCTTGGCCGTCAGTCTGTCCAGCGCTTGCACGGCAACCGGGTTGATCCAGTTGACCTGACGGCAAACCAGGCTGCGCGAGAACAGCCATGGGTGTGCGTTGCCCTGGCCAACAATCAGCACGTTGCGCTGCAGGTCCTTGGCCAGTACATACCAGGGCTCTTCACTGGCGTCTTTCATGCCGCCAATGCCCAGACCCTGGCGCTGGCCGATGGTGTGGTACATCAGGCCGGCATGTTCGCCAATCACCTGGCCATCGGTGGTCTCGATTGTGCCGGGCTGCGCCGGCAGATACTGTTTGAGGAAGTCGGTGAAACGGCGCTCGCCGATAAAGCAGATGCCGGTTGAATCTTTCTTGGCGGCGGTGACCAGACCATGTTGCTCGGCGAGGGCACGCACTGCGGTTTTTTCCAGCTCACCGATGGGGAACAGGCTTTGGGCGATTTCACGGCCGCCGACTGCATATAAAAAGTAGCTCTGATCCTTGTTGCCATCCACGCCCTTGAGCAGCAAGCTCTGGCCGTCCACATCCTGACGGCGTACATAGTGCCCGGTGGCAATCAGCTCGGCACCGAGCATTTTGGCGTATTCGAGAAAAGCCTTGAACTTGATTTCCCGGTTGCAGAGGATGTCCGGATTGGGTGTACGGCCGGCCTTGTACTCGTCCAGAAAGTGTTCGAACACGTTGTCCCAGTATTCGGCGGCAAAGTTGGCCGTGTGCAGCTTGATTCCCAGGGTATCGCAGACGGCCTGGGCATCAGCCAGATCTTCCTTGGCGGTACAGTATTCGGTGCCGTCGTCTTCTTCCCAGTTTTTCATGAACAGGCCTTCAACCTGATACCCCTGTTGCAACAGGAGCAGGGCGGCCACGGAAGAGTCAACGCCGCCGGACATGCCGACGATGACGCGGGTTTGACGGGGATGATTCATGGTTGTGTACAACAGCAGATAAATGGATGGGCAAAGTCTATCAGGTTGGCCCTAAAAAATACCCTTCAGTATGTCCAGTGGGTAGCTTGAGCCGGCCAGATAATCCTGAATGCATCGGGTTACCAAAGGGCTGCGCAGCTGCTCCGGTCTTGCCTGCAGCTCCGCCAGGGTAAGCCACATTGGTTCAATGATTTCGCTATCCAGCCGGGCATCCGGTACCTGCTGCACGGGGCGGGCCGTGAAACAGAGACGCTGATAAGTGACGCCGTTGCGTGCCTGATACAGGTAAAGCCCGGTGACGGCGGTGGGTTCGACATGCCAGCCGGTTTCTTCCAGGGTTTCGCGTATGGCGGCCTGCTCCAGGCTCTCTCCTGCTTCCAGGTGTCCGGCCGGCTGGTTGATGGCAATGCCGCGGCTGGTATGTTCGCGCACAAAAAGAAAGCGTCCGTCACGCTCAATAATGCAGGCAACAGTGATGTGGGGCGTGAAATTCATGGCATGGTTCGTAAGTCTAAGGTCTTAATACCCTGATGCTGCCATGGGTTTATCATGGCTGCTGGCCGGATTGCTGCAATCACTTGATCCGGTTCAAGGCAAGTAGCGGCAATTATGTTACAATAGCGCGCGTTACAAAACATGTGACTCATATGCCGAACCACTTGTCGCATGTAGAAATCCGGTAAAGGATAAAAAGATTCAGTGCTGTCAGGCCACACGCGTGACAGCTTTTTGTTTAAAACCACGTTAACCACGGAGTTACAACATGGGATACCAAAAGATCCAGGTGCCAGCCGGTGACAAAATCACCGTAAATGCCGATATGACCTTAAATGTTCCAGCCAACCCGATCATTCCATACATTGAGGGTGACGGTATTGGTGTAGACATCAGCCCTGTCATGATCAAGGTGGTTGATGCAGCCGTTGAAAAAGCCTACGGCGGCGACCGCAAAATTTCCTGGATGGAAGTTTATGCCGGCGAGAAAGCCACCCAGGTGTACGATTCCGAAACCTGGCTGCCAGAAGAAACCCTGGATGCCGTTCGCGACTACGTTGTGTCCATCAAAGGCCCGCTGACCACTCCGGTTGGTGGCGGTATCCGCTCCCTGAACGTTGCCCTGCGCCAGCAGCTGGACCTGTACGTTTGCTTGCGTCCGGTGCGCTGGTTTAACGGTGTTCCAAGCCCGGTCAAGCGCCCCCAGGATACCGACATGGTCATCTTCCGCGAGAACTCCGAAGACATCTACGCCGGTGTTGAGTGGCAGGCCGGTACTCCGGAAGCCGACAAGGTCATCAAGTTCCTGACCGAAGAAATGGGTGTTACCAAGATCCGCTTTACCGAAAGCTGCGGTATCGGCATCAAGCCGGTTTCCGAAGAAGGTACCAAGCGCCTGGTTCGCCGTGCCCTGCAATACGCAATTGACAACAATCGTGAGTCCGTGACCCTGGTGCACAAGGGTAACATCATGAAGTTCACCGAAGGTGCCTTCAAGGACTGGGGTTACGAAGTTGCCCGTGACGAGTTCGGCGCCGAGCTGCTGGATGGCGGCCCATGGATGCAGTACAAGAACCCGAACACCGGCAAGAACATCATCGTCAAAGACGCCATTGCTGATGCCATGCTGCAGCAAATCGTTCTGCGCCCGGCAGAGTACGACGTAATTGCCACCCTGAACCTGAACGGTGACTACATCTCCGACGCACTGGCTGCCCAGGTCGGTGGTATTGGTATTGCACCCGGTGCCAACCTGTCCGACACGGTTGCCATGTTTGAAGCCACCCACGGTACTGCACCCAAGTACGCCGGCCAGGACAAAGTGAACCCCGGTTCCCTGATCCTGTCTGCTGAAATGATGCTGCGCCACATGGGCTGGACAGAAGCGGCCGACCTGATCATCAAGGGCATCGACGGTGCCATTGGCGAGAAAACCGTAACCTATGACTTCGAGCGTCTGATGGATGACGCCAAGCTGGTATCCTGCTCCGGCTTTGGCGACGCCATGATCGCCAAGATGTAAGTCTACGGCTGCTGTATAAAAAGCGCCCCACACACGTGGGGCGTTTTTGTTTGGACAAGAAGATGACTGATCAAGATGATTTTTCCCTGTTTGCCCGTGAGATGCAGGGTGTGCGCCGCATCCGGGTCGACCAGGCTGATACCGGAAAAAAGCCGTCAGCAGACAAGAAAAATCTCAGCCTGGCGCGCCAGCGCGCGGTGCAGGTTGACGAAGAAATCAAAATGGATGGTCTGTCCGACCAGTATGTACTGGACGTGGCGCCGGAAGAGTTTTTGCTCTGGGGGCGAGACGGCGTGCAGGATAGCCAGTTACGCCGGCTCAAGGCTGGACAGATTACCTTCGAAGGCAGCATCGACCTGCATGGCATGACGGTGGAGCGGGCGCGCAGCGAGCTCTGGGCGTTCCTGGCCGAGGCGCTCAGGCTGGAAGTGCGCTGCGTGCGGGTGACACATGGCAAGTCGAACCGGCTCGATGGCCGCAAGCCGATGCTGAAAAGCCACGTCAACACCTGGTTGCGTCAGCATGACAAGGTGCTGGGGTTCTGTTCGTGCCATCCGCGTCATGGCGGCACCGGGGCGGTCTATGTCCTGCTCAAGCGCAACATGCTGGAAGGGCGGGATGAGGGTGTTTTTTAGCTAAGCAGGCTACCACATGGCGACCGCAGGTCGCCGCTATGGGAGTCGCTGCTTCTGCGGGTGCAGCATCAGTGTAGCGGAGAGCTGAGCTCTCCATGGCTCAGAGGTCGCTGCTACAGGGCGTGTGCCGGTTGCAGGTTTAACGTACAGCCTGCTGGCTGTAGAGTGACGCCAGCAGATCGTCCAGCACTGCGTTGTTCAGGTTCTTATGGTGGTTGGCGATAATCACCACGGCCCAGTCGTTACCATCACGGTCTTTGCTGTAGCCGGCGATAGCACGCACGTTCTTCAGGGTACCGGTTTTTACCCGGGCCTTGCCACTGATCGGGTGTTTGGACAAACGGCGGCGCATGGTGCCGTCCACGCCCACGACCGGTAGTGAGGCCTGAAATTCTGCAGCGTAGGGGCTTTTGGCGGCCTGTTGCAACATCAGGGCCAGCTCGCGCGCAGTCAGACGCTCCTGGCGTGACAGGCCGGAGCCGTTTTCAATCACCAGGTTATGGCTTTTTCCACCCATCCCTTGCCACCAGTTGCCCAGTGCCCGTCGCGCGGCAACAACGTCGTCGGCATCACCGGGTGCACGGAAGTGGGCGCCAAGGGTGATGAACAGCTGTTTGGCGATGGTGTTGTTGCTGAACTTGTTGATGTCGCGGATGGTGTCGGCGACCGAAGCAGAGGGCAGGCGGGCCAGCAGTTTGGCATTTGCTGGAGTAGTGCCGAGCAGGGTCTTGCCGCTCAGGGTACCGCCCATGTCATCCCAGGTGCTGCGAATGACGCCTGAGGAATAGCGGGTGTGATCGATAAAGGCGAAGTAGCGCTCGCTGCTGCAACCCTCCGGGATGCTGCCGGACACGGTCAGGCTAAGCTGGTCGGCGCTCTGGCGTGGCAGAAAGCTGACTTTGGTATGTACGTGGCAGGCCTTGGCCGGTACGACCTGTACGTTGTTGCTGATTTCCACTTCGGGAACCAGCGGATCGGAGACAACGACGGCCTTGCCACGGTCGGTACGCACGATAAAGCGCTGGGCATTGAAGTTGATCAGCAGGCTGTCTGGCTCGACCATGAACGGGCGGTAGAGGTCACTGGCTTCACCATCAAAGGCAATCAGGTTCTTGATGTCGTAATAGCTGCCATCCAGTATCAGGTTGCCGCGGATGTGGCGCACGCCCTGCAGCTTCAGGTCGCGCAGCAGCAGCCACAGGCGCTCGGTGGTTAGCTTGGGGTCACCGCCACTGCGAAAGTACAGGTTGCCGTGCAAGGTGTCGCCAATGATTTCGCCATCGGTCAGCAGGTCGGTCTTCCAGGTATAGGTCGGGCCCAGCGCATCCAGAGCAGCATAGGTGGTGACAAGTTTCATCACGGATGCAGGGTTGACTGCTGCGTCCGCATTGTACGCGGTACCTTGCAGATCGCCCGTCAACGGCAGTGCAACCAGGGTCAGGGCATCGGCAGGCAGTTGATGTCGGGTCAGCACACGCTGGATGTCGCTGGTGTCGGGATGGGCAGCATACAGTGCAGCAGGGAGGCTGCCGAGCAACCCAAGGCAAACGGAAAACAATAATTTGCGCATTGGAAATATGAACTACAGTGTTGAAATAAAAAAATTGGTGGAATCGGAAGATGCTTGTAGCAACCGAACTCGGGCGCATAGTATGCCTGATGTACCGCCAATAAAAAATATTGCCGGCCCGTTCCAGCTGTGCACTGATATGCCAGCTGACAAAACAGCCAAGTATTTGGCTGTATGTGACGGGAAGTCTGGTAGACTGTGCGCCTTGATATTTGGAGGCTGTCATGGCAAAAAACCGTTCGCGCCGTTTGCGCAAAAAACTCTGTGTTGACGAGTTTCAGGAACTGGGCTTCGAGCTGCAGGTGGTATATCCCGAGTCGCTGGCTGATGAAGACATTGAAACTTTCTTTTCCGACTTCATTGTTGAGGCTGTCGAGCGCAATGGTCTGGGCCTGATCGGCGGTCCGGAATACGCGTTGGTGTGCCTGGGCAAGCGTGGCTCGGTGACCGAAGAACAGCGTGCTGCTGTGGAAGCCTGGCTGAAAGGCCGCAGCGAGCCAGAAAGCGTTGAAATCAGCCCGCTGCAGGATGCCTGGTACCCGGAAACCCCGGTACGAGTGCAAGCCTGATACCTGGCTGATACATAAAAAGGGACGCAAAAGCGTCCCTTTTTGTTTGCTCCGGCTCAGCAAGTGTCCGGGTTGGGCCCTGGCTGCCAACGTTGCGACAGTATTCCGTCCGGGCCGGTTACTGCAGGAGAAGTGTGTTCTTAGCCACCCAGATAAGCCCGCCGTACGTCCTCGTTGACCAGCAAGTTGACTCCGGTATCTTCCAGCACCACACGACCATGCTCCATCACATAACCGCGGTCGGCCAGCTTGAGCGCCTGATTGGCGTTTTGCTCGACCAGGAAAACCGTAACACCGGCTTCGCGCAACTGCTCAAGAATGGCAAAAATCTGCTGGATGATGATCGGGGCCAGTCCCAGCGAAGGTTCGTCCAGCAACAGCAGGCGCGGTTCGCTCATCAGTGCGCGACCGATGGCGAGCATTTGCTGTTCACCGCCGGACATGGTGCCGGCGCGCTGGGCAAAGCGCTCGTGCAGGCGGGGGAACAGTCCCAGCACCCGCTCCAGCCGCTCCTCGCGTACTTCCTTGTCGTCACAGAAAAAGGCACCCATGGCCAAATTTTCTTCTACCGTCAGGCGGGAGAATACCCGGCGTCCCTCGGGCACGATGGCCATGCCCTGACGCATGATTTGAGCTGTCGACATGCCCAGCAGGGACTGTCCCTCATAGAGAATGTCGCCACTGGCGGGTTTGGGATCGCCGCACAGGCTCATCATCAGGGTGGTTTTGCCGGCGCCGTTGGCACCGATCAGGGTGACGATCTCGCCGCGTTTCACCTCAATGGATACATCGTGCAGGGCCTGGATCTTGCCGTAAAAGGTATTCAGGTTGCTGACCTTGAGCATGCTTAATCCTCTCCCAGATAGGCTTTGATCACATCGGGGTTGTTGCGCACCTCATCCGGCGTACCGGAGGCCAGCGGAGCGCCCTGGTTGATCACGACAATGTGGTCGGAGATGTCCATCACCAGCTTCATGTCGTGTTCAATCAGCAAGACGGTCATTTCATGGTGGTCACGCAGTTCGGCAATCAGGTGCTTGAGGCCGTCGGTTTCACTGGGGTTGAGGCCGGCAGCCGGCTCATCGAGCATCAGCAGGGTGGGGTTGGTGACCATGCAGCGGATGATTTCCAGATAGCGCT
>CAYMXO010000045.1:0-13553 GCA_964394445.1 uncultured Thiopseudomonas sp. | reverse complement strand
TACCAATGGCATGCTTGCTGCCGGCACCTGCTCCAGTAGAAATCGCCAGCGGGGTGACACCAAGGACAAATGCCAGCGAGGTCATGATGATCGGGCGGAACCGGATACGGGCCGCTTCCAGTGTCGCCTCTGTCAGGCCCATGCCGGATTCGTACAGCGACTTGGCAAATTCTACGATCAAAATGGCGTTACGTGCCGACAGGCCAATGGTGGTCAGCAAACCGATCTGGAAGTAGACGTCGTTGGAGAGTCCGCGGCCGTATGTGGCCAAGAGGGCACCAATAATGCCCAGCGGTACTACCAGCATTACGGCAAAGGGCACTGACCAGCTTTCGTATAGGGCAGCCAGACAGAGGAACACGACAAGGATGGAAATGGCATATAGAGCGGTGGCCTGGTCGCCGGACAAGCGCTCCTCGTAGGACAGTCCGGTCCAGGACATGCCGATGCCATCGGGCATTTCCTGCATGATTTCCTCAATGGCCAGCATGGCTTCACCGGAGCTCAAGCCGGTGGCCGCCGAACCCTGGATTTCCACAGCGGGCACACCGTTGTAACGCGCCAGTTTGGGCGGCCCATAGATCCACTCACCGCTGGCAAAGCTGGAGAAGGGGATCATTTCACCCTTGTTGTTGCGTACATACCATTTGTTCAGGTCTTCAGGGTTCATGCGCGAGTCGGCCTGACCCTGCAACATGACCTTTTTCACCCGGCCACGGTCGATGAAGTCATTGACGTAGCTGCTGCCCCAGGCAATTGATAGGGTTTGGTCGATGTCGCTCAGGCTAACACCCATGGCACTGGCCTTCTGGTCATCAATCAGCAGTTGATACTGGGCTTCATCATTCAGGCCATTCTGGCGCACCTGAAACAGACGGGGGTCTTCGTTGGCCAACTGCAGAAACTTGTCGCGGGCCTGGCTGAGTACCTCGTGGCCGACACTGGCGCGGTCTTGCAGGAAGAAGTTGAAACCACTGGCATTACCCAGCTCCATCACTGCCGGCGGTGCGAAGGCGAAGGCCATGGCATCACGGAAGCCAAAAAAGCGCATCTGGGCGCGTTCGGCCAGGGCAAATACGTTTTGTTCGGGGCGGGTACGCTCGCTCCAGTCGTGCAGGCCGATAAAGGCCATCGCTGAGTTCTGACCGCGACCGGCGAAGTTGAAGCCGTTAATCATGAATACAGAGCGTACGGTATCCGACTCGTCATTGAGCAGGTAGTCACGCATGCCGGTGGATACGGCATAAGTGCGTTCGAAGCTTGAGCCCGGCGGTGTCTGGATCTGGGCAAAAAGCACGCCCTGGTCTTCGTCTGGCAGGAAGGTGGTAGGAATGCGGGTGAACATGAACACCATGGCCACGATCACTGCCAGATACATCAGCAAGTAGGGAACCTTGTTGCGGATGACATGGCCCACACCGCGCTCGTAACCCAGAGTGGTGGAGTTGAAGCTGCGGTTGAACCAGCCGAAGAAGCCACGCTTTTGAATATTGCCACCTTTGGGGATTGGCTTGAGCATGGTGGCGCAGAGCGCCGGGGTAAAGATCAGTGCAACCAGTACCGACAGCACCATGGCGGCCACAATGGTGACCGAGAACTGACGGTAGATCTGGCCCACCGAGCCTTCAAAGAACGCCATGGGGATGAATACCGCAGACAGCACCATACCGATGCCGACCAGGGCACCCTGGATCTGGCCCATGGATTTGCGGGTCGCCTCCAGCGGCGGCAGGCCTTCTTCTTCCATCACCCGTTCGACGTTTTCCACCACCACGATGGCATCATCCACCAGCAGGCCGATGGCCAGCACCATGGCGAACATGGTCAGGGTGTTAATGCTGTAGCCGAACGCGGAGAGCACGGCAAAGGTGCCAAGGATTACCACGGGTACCGCCAGTGCGGGAATCAGGGTGACACGCAGGTTCTGCAAGAACAGGTACATGACCAGAAATACCAGCGCAAAAGCTTCGGCCAGAGTCATGACTACGCCTTTGATCGAGGCAGAAATGACCGGGGTGGTGTCATAGGGGTACACCACCTTCATGCCGGGCGGGAAGAAGGGTTCAAGCTCGGCAATGGTGGCGCGTACTGCCTTGGCGGTATCCAGGGCGTTGGCACCAGAGGCCAGTTTGATGCCGATACCTGTGGCAGGCATGCCGTTATATTCGGCGCTGATGGCGTAGTTTTCACCACCCAGTTCGATTTTTGCCACATCTTTCAGGCGGACTTGCGCGCCGTCTTCCTGGACCTTGAGCAGGATGTTGCCAAATTGCTCGGGGGTCTGCAGTCGGGTTTTGCCGATGATGGTGGCTGACAGTTGCTGACCGGGCGAAGCGGGCAGGCCACCGAACTGCCCGGAAGATACCTGTACGTTTTGCGCACGTATGGCGGCGGCTACATCCACAGGTGTCAGGCTGTAGTTGTTCAGGCGTGCAGGATCCAGCCAGATGCGCATGGAGTACTGGGCACCGAAGATCTGGAAGTCGCCCACGCCCGGGGTGCGCGAGATCGGGTCCTGCACGTTGGAATACACATAGTCGGAAATGTCGTTCCGGTCCATGCTGCCATCTTCGGAAACAAAGGCCAGCACCATCAGGAAGTTGCGTGCCGACTTGGTGACACGGATGCCTTGCTGTTGCACTTCTTGCGGCAGCATTGGCGTGGCCAGCTGCAATTTGTTCTGCACCTGAACCTGGGCAGTGTCGGGGTCAACGGTGGGTTCGAAGGTTACGCTGATCGACATGCTGCCGTCGGAGTTGCTTTCCGAGGAAATGTAACGCAGGCCGTCAATGCCGTTGAGCTGTTGCTCGATGACCTGAACCACTGTGTCCTGTACGGTTTTTGCCGAGGCACCACGGTAGGACACGCTGATGCCAATGGTGGGCGGCGCGATGCTGGGATACTGGTTGACCGGCAACTTGAGAATCGCCAAGCCGCCAATCAGCATCACTACCAGAGCCAGTACCCAGGCAAAGATCGGGCGGTCAATAAAAAATCTGGACATAACTTTCTCGTTGCGGGTTATTGGGCCGGCGTGGCGGCAGCATCATCCTGCTTTACGTTTTGTGCAGGGTAGGGGTCGACCGTGATGCCTGGCTGGATCCATTGCAGGCCTTCGGTAATCAGGCGGTCGCCATCGTTCAGGCCTTCGTTGATCAGCCAGTAACTGCCGGCCGTGCGCTCGGCTTTAAGGGTGCGCGGCTCGACCTGGTTGTCGGCGTTCACCACCATGGCGGTTGGCTCCCCCCTGGGGTTGCGCGAAATACCTTGCTGGGGGGCGAGAATGGCGCTCTGGTTGACGCCGCTGACCAGGCTGGCCTGGACAAACATGCCGGGCAGCAAGATGCCGTCCGGGTTGGGGAACACCGCGCGCAGGGTAACAGTACCGGTGCTGGCATCGACGGAAACTTCAGAAAATTCCAGTTTGCCCTGGTGCGGATAGTCACTGCCGTCTTCCAGACGCAGGGTGGCCTGGGCAGAATTGTTGCCGGCCTGCTCGAGGCGGCCATCGGCCAGCTCGCGGCGCAAACGCAGCAGTTCGTTGGCTGACTGGGTCACGTCCACGTAAATCGGATCGAGCTGTTGAATAACGGCCAGCTCCTGAGCCTGGCCGTTGCTGACCAGCGCACCTTCAGTAACGCGGGAGCGGCCGATGCGTCCGGCAATTGGTGCCAGCACCTTGGTGTACCTGACATTGATGCGCGCCTGCTCCAGTGCAGCTTCGGCCTGCAGGCGGGCTGCATTGGCATCGTCGTACTGTTGCTGGCTGACGGCTTTTTCGCTGACCAGGGTCTTGTAGCGTTTGGCCAGGGTGCTGGTGGACAGATGGCTTGCTTCGGCGCTTTTCAGGGTTGCCTGATAGGTAGCCGGGTCAATCTGATACAGCTGTTGACCGGCCTTGACTTCGCTGCCCTCGGTAAACAGGCGCTTCTGGATGATGCCGCTGACTTGTGGGCGCACTTCGGCTACCCGGTAAGCTGCAGTGCGGCCGGGCAGTTCGCTGGTCAGGGTAAAGGGTTTGGCTTCCAGGGTTACGATACCTACCTTGGGTGGCGGCTGGCTGCCTTGTTGTGGTTGTTCTGCCGTGTCGCAGGCGGTGAGCGCGGCGGCGCCCAGTAGAGTCAGCGAGAGTGCTGCTGCCCGGGTAAAGGGACCGTTCATAAGCGTGAAATTCCTGAATGTCTTGAATATAAAAACCTGTGGAATGGATACCAGGGGTGCAATGCGGCCGGGAGCCGGTAACAACAGACGAAACAACGGCGCTGCCGACCCCAGGGAAGGCGCTGGTGATGCCTCAAAAGTGGGTGCAGTTTAACAGCAGACAGGCCGGCTGTCGTGGCCTGGAATACTGCTGTAAGCAAGCGATGTAATATACATACAATGCTGTATGTTGTTAAGCGCAGGCTGTAAAAATCCTGCAAACTGCCATGCCGCTCAAGGTTTTTTTGGCATTGTCCGGGCGCTTCTGGTTGCGACTATCCGGTATCGGCCGGCATGAGTGGATGGCTTTTTAGTGGTGTGTCCAGCATCATTTGTACTGTAAACATGGGCTGCCAGGCAGCCCGCTTTCATGCCGTCTGTATGGAGAAGCCCATGACCCCGGCAGTTGCTTTGCTTAAAAAACAAAAACAGCAGTTTCGGCTGCACAGCTATGCCCATGAGCCATCGGCTGTATCCTATGGGCTGGAAGCAGCGGAAAAGCTTGGCCTGGAGCCGGAGCGGGTGTTCAAGACGCTGGTGGCCCAGGCTGATAGTGGCGAGCTGCTGGTGGCTGTATTACCGGTTTGCCACACCCTGAGCTTGAAAAAGCTGGCTGTTGCGGCCAAGGTCAAAAAGATTGCCATGGCCGAGCCCCGGCTGGTCGAGCGGACTACCGGCTATGTTCTGGGTGGGGTCAGCCCGCTGGGCCAGAAAAAGCGCTTGCGCACCTTTGTTGATGAATCCGCTGCCGGATTCGAGAGCGTTTTTGTTAGTGCCGGACGGCGTGGGCTGGAAATCGAGATCCCGCTTGAGGTGCTGCAACAGCTGGCCGGTGCCGTGCCTGTCTCGCTGGTTGCGGCTGATTGATCCGGCGGCCGCTTGCGGCCGGCAGCTAGGCAGTTACTGCAGCATTTCCTTGATGGCTTTTTCTTCGTTGATCAGCTCCAGCTGACGGGCATCAATCCGGGCGGCCAGCGGATAGTTGTTGCTGGCGCGCCGCTTGGCATGCCCGAGTTGTTCGATGGCTTGCTCATAATCGCCAACCCGGGCAAAAAACTCGGCCCGGGCCTGGTGCAAGCCAATGATATTGTTGATCTGTCCACGCACTTCGGCCAGCTCGTACCACAAATCGGGATCGTTCGGCCTTTCCTTGAGCAGCTGTTCCAGCTGCTGCTCGGCTTCGCGGTAATTTTGCTGGCGTCCCAGCAGATCGGCACGGGCTGCACGCAACGGGTAACTGGAGGGCTGCGAGCGCAGGGCCTGTTCCAGCCGCAGGGTTGCTTTGTCCAGTTGCTGGCGACTGATGTCCAGATCGATCTGCGCCAGGGTGTAGAACAGGTTGTCGGGTGCAGCGCCGGCCAGTGCGGCAAGAGCTTTTTCTGCCTCGTCAAACTGCCGGCCACGAATCAGCGCCAGGGCCAGGCCGTAACGTGCCGGTTCGCTTTGCGGGTCTTGCTCGACTTCGGCACGAAAGCGTTTCAGGGCCATGCCGGGAGTGTCTTCAAAGGTCAACCGCAGACGCGAGCGCAACAGCTGGTAGGTCAGTGAATCAGTTTTGCCCGGTTTGCTGGCACGGGCGGCCAGCTGTTCGGCACGGTTGCGGGTGTCGGCCACCCGCGATTCGGTAACCGGGTGCGTCATCAGGAACTCGGGCGGCATGCGGTCATAACGGTACTGGCGCAGCAGGCGCTCGAACATGCCGGGCATGGCCAGTGGGTCGTAGCCGGCGCGAGCCAGGTTCTGGATGCCGAGGCGGTCGGCTTCCTGCTCGTTTTGCCGGGAAAAGCGCTGTTGCTCCTGGAAGGCGGCGGCCTGGCTGGCGGTAATGGCAGCAATGCCGACGTCACCGGCTCCTGCTGCTGCGGCGACCACACCGGCCAGCATGCCGGCCATCATCGGGATCTGCATGCGCTTTTGCGCTTCCACGCCACGGGCAAAGTGGCGTTGCGACAGGTGTGCCAGCTCGTGCGCCATGACCGATGCGTATTCGGCTTCGGTTTGCGCGTGCAGCAACAGGCCGCCATTGACGCCGATGATGCCGCCGGGCGCGGCAAAGGCGTTGAGCTGCGGGCTGGCGAGGATGATGAATTCCAGCCGCCGCTCCTGTAGCTGACTGGTTTCGGCCAGTTTGTATACGCTGCGCTCGACATAATCCTTGAGCAGCGGATCGGACAACTGGCGCACCTGGCCGCGCAGGATGCTCAGCCAGGCCCGTCCCAGCCGGTGTTCCTGTTCCAGCGAAACAATCGAAGAGCTGGAATCACCCAGCGAGGGCAGTTCGTATGCCGGCAACGGGGTGGCAAACAGCAAGGCCAGGGCCAGCAAGGTTGGTTGCAGTTTTTTCATCGTACAAAAACCCGTATGGTTGAATGCCGGCGCACACTGTTGTATACCAGCTCGCCAAAGCAGGGCACTGAAAGTGCTTTGCGCGGTTCGGGTCAGCTGACGGCTAGCCTTTGCATGACCGGTATGGGGTGTGCGGCCACAATATATCATGCTGTCGGGTATCGATTGTTTGTCAGCAAGACTTTCCGGCCGGAGGATATGTCGGCGGTGCAGTTGTTTGACTGGCCGTATAGAAGTGTCGCGGGCCGGTTTTGTTGGCCCCGTGTTGGACTGTCAAAAATGTAAAACATTCAAGGAGCGGGTTTGTCATGCAGTATGACGATCAGGTTGATGCGCGCGGGCTGGCATGCCCGCTGCCGCTACTGAAAGCCAAACTGGCGCTGAATGCCATGCAGGCGGGGCAGCGGTTGCAGGTGCTGGCTACAGATGCCGGTTCACAGCGTGATATCGCCAGCTTTTGCCAGCTGGCCGGGCATCAGTTGCAGCACCAGGAACAGACTGCAGACGGGGTGTTTGTTTACCTGATCTGTAAATCGTGATTGCAGGGCCGCGGCGAAATGCGGCGGCCGGCGGGATTTACGCCTGATTCAGCTGCTGGGCGGCTTCCAGGACTTCGGCCACGTGTCCGGCAACTTTTACCTTGCGCCAGCTGCGCTGTAGCTTGCCGTCGGTGTCGAACAGGAAGGTGCTGCGCTCGATGCCCATGTGCTCCTTGCCGTAGAGCTTTTTCAGCTTGATCACGTCAAACAGGCGGCACAGTTCTTCTTCGGGATCGCTAATCAGTTCGAAGGGAAAGCCGTGTTTGGCCTTGAAGTTTTCGTGGGTGCGCATGCTGTCGCGGGAGACACCAAAGATCAGGGTGTTGGCTGCGCTGAACTGGTCAAATGCATCACGGAATTCCTGCCCCTCGGTGGTGCAGCCGGGGGTGTTGTCCTTGGGATAAAAATAGACGACCACCTGCTTGCCGCGCAGCCCGCTCAGGCTGACTTCGGTGTTGCTGGTGGCCTGGGCGGTAAAATCGCGGATATCAATGGAATCTGTCATGTCGTACCTCACGGGGTCTGGGGACGCCAGGGTTCGATCAGGGCGTCCAGGTTGAGCAGATCGGAAAATTCAAGAAACTGGTCACGCAGCCAGTTGATCTGTGTGTTGACTGGCAGCGCGACGGTAATGGTGGCATTGAGCATGCGCGTGCCGGACTGGGGAGCCAGATAGCTGTCGTACACGATATTGCTCGGGGTGATGCCGTGGTCGGCAAAGAACTGGCAGAGCTCGGCCAGCGTGTCCGGCTGGTGCAGGGCGCTGACATAAACAATGTAGGGCATGGCTGCCGGAGCTGGAGTATCTGCGTTGATCCGGGAACAGGACAGGGTAATGTCCTGGCGGCTGCCCAGCTGCTCCAGCGCCGACTCGAGCCGGGCCAGCGCATCCCAGCTGCCACCCGCCTGCAAAACCAGTGCACTGTAGTCGCCGTGCTGGGTCAGGCGGCTGCTGATGATGCTGCAGCGGCTATCCTGACAGGCGCGACACAGCAGCAGAGTCAGGGCCGATGCACTCTTGCCATGGGCGCTGATCAGCACGTGCTGTTCGCGGGGTAACGGGGCTGACATGTCACTCTCCTGTCCGGTAAGGGCCTGTCCAGGCCGGTAGCCGACAAGGTTAACCAAAATAGCTGGCCAGGGGAATGGTAAAGGCAGGCGGCAACGCTTGTACAAGCCGTGCGGCGTTAGTAACATTGCACATTGTTTTATTTTTCCTGGCAGGAGTAATGTCATGATTGCAGGCAGTATGGTGGCGCTGGTCACACCAATGGACGCAGAAGGCGGGCTGGATTGGCAGGCTCTGGACAAGCTGGTCAAGTTCCACCTGCAGGAAGGTACCGATGCAATCGTGGCCGTGGGCACCAGCGGCGAGTCCGCTACCCTGAACGTGCAGGAGCATGTTGAGGTCATCCGTCGCGTGGTCGAACTGGTTGGTGGACGCATTCCGGTGATTGCCGGTACCGGGGCCAACTGCACACGCGAAGCGATCGAACTGACACAAAATGCCAGGAATGTGGGTGCCGATGCCTGTCTGCTGGTTACCCCGTATTACAACAAACCGACCCAGGAAGGCCTGTACCAGCACTTCAAGAAAATTGCTGAAACCGTCGATATTCCGCAGATTTTATACAACGTCCCGGGCCGCACTGTCTGTGACATGCAGCCGGAAACCGTTGCTCGCCTGTCACGCATCGACAACATTATCGGCATCAAGGAGGCGACCGGAGATATCGAGCGTGGCCGCCAGGTAATTGCTGCCTGTCCGGATGATTTTCTGGTCTATTCCGGTGATGATGCCACCGCCTTTGAGCTGATGCTGAACGGCGGCAAGGGCAATATTTCTGTGACCGCCAATGTGGCACCGCGCCTGATGAAAGAGCTGTGCGATCTGGCCATGGCCGGCAAGGCCGAAGAAGCGCGCGCACTGAATGAGCGCCTGATGCCGCTGCATAATGCAATGTTTGTCGAATCCAACCCGATTCCGGTGAAGTGGGCGCTGCACGAGATGGGCCTGATTGATGCAGGCATCCGCTTGCCGCTGACCGTGCTCAGCGAATCCTGCCATGAAACCGTACGTCAGGCCATGCGCCAGACCGGCATTCTCAACTGAACAGGGGTGCATGCATGAAGCGCATTGCAGGAACTGCACTGGTTTTGGCGGGACTGACCAGCCTGAGCGGTTGTAGCTGGTTGTGGGGCGACAAGGGTTATTTTCGCGATCGCAGCAATGACTATCTGGAGGCGCGCAACCTGTCGCAGATGCAGCTGCCGCCGGGTACACAAAGCAAGCCGCTGGATCCACTGTTGCCGGTGCCAGGGCATATTGCCGATGTGGATCGTCACAGCGGGACCGAGGTTCAGCGTCCGCACTCCGTCAACCATGCCATGCTCGAAGGTGACTTCTCCATTCAGCGTGGTGAAGGACAGAGCTGGATTCTGGCGCAGCGTATCCCGTCCCAGGTATGGAACATGGCCCAGGCCTACTTCGAAGAACTCGGTTACACGATTGCTGAAGAGCGTCCGCATGTCGGTGAGTTCACCACGGCCTGGCTGGCTGCCGGCAGCATGTCCGAGGCGACCCGTGAAACGCTGGGTGTCGGCAAGAACCAGGACTCACGTTTCCGCGTGCGCATAGAGCCGGGCGTGCAGCGCAATACCAGCGAGATTTTTGTTGATGCGGCCAACCGCAAGGGCAGCAGGGAAAGCGGCTGGAGTGCCGATAAAAAAATGCCGGAAGCGGCACTGGCCCTGACCGGACTGGAACGCTTTTTCAATCAGGCAGGCAGCCAGGGTCAAAGTTACTCGCTGCTGGCTAGCCAAAGTTATGATGCACCGCGTCGCGTTGCCCTGATCGAGGCGGGCGAGGGTGGCCTGCAGGTGCTGCGTCTGGATGCAGGTCTGGAACAGGCCTGGTCGGGTGTGGGACGTGCGCTGAGTGCGGCGGGTATCTATGTGGAAGACATTGACCGCAGCCAGGGTGTGTATTTCATCGATCTTGAGCGCAAGGCCGAGCAAAAAAAGCCGGGCTTTTTCAAGCGCATGCTGACTTCGGAAAAGCGTCAGGCGAAGAAAGCCGCTGCGCAGCAGTATCGGGTCAAGCTGACCCAGATCAGCCGCCAGGTGTTTGTTGGTGTTGAGCGTGAGCAGGGCAAGCTTGCCGATGCTGCAACCACCAGCCGTATCCTGAATGCAATCCAGCCGCATCTGAACTGACCGGCCGGGCTGCACTCTGTTAGTTTGCAGGCCGTGTCAGCCCATGCCTGCATGGTGGCACATGCGCTGGCGCCATTACATTTGACGACACTTTATACAGGCGAACCGGTTTCGCCTGTTTTTTCTCAAAATTCAACAGGATGAGGCCATGAGCACACCATCTTCCCTGAGCCTGAAGAACATTTACTCCGGCAAGGTCCGCGACCTGTACGAAATTGACGACAAACGCATGCTGATGGTGGCCAGTGATCGCCTGTCTGCGTTTGACGTGATTCTTGACCAGCCCATTCCGGACAAGGGCAAGGTGCTGACGGCGGTCTCCAACTTCTGGTTTGACAAGCTCAAGGGCATGGTGCCGGACCACTTTACCGGCGACCGGGTGGACGATGTGGTGCCGGCTGCCGAGCTGCCGCTGGTGGAAGGCCGCTCCGTTGTGGTAAAGCGCCTCAAGCCGGTGCCGGTAGAAGCGATTGTGCGTGGTTATCTGGTCGGCTCCGGCTGGAAGGAATATCAGGCAGAAGGTACGGTGTGTGGCATTGAGCTGCCGGCCGGACTGAAAGAGGCGTCGCAGCTGCCCGAGCCGATTTTTACTCCCTCGACCAAGGCCGAGGTGGGTGATCATGATGAAAACATTTCCTATGCACGCTGCGAGGAAATCATCGGAGCGGAACTGGCAGCCAAAGTGCGTGATGCGTCCATCCGGCTTTACCAGGCGGCTGCCGAATATGCCCTGGGCAAAGGCATCATCATTGCCGATACCAAGTTCGAGTTTGGTCTGGACGAAGACGGCACCCTGACCCTGATGGACGAGGTGCTGACGCCGGACTCCAGCCGTTTCTGGCCGGCCGACCAGTACGTCGAAGGCACCAACCCGCCCAGTTTTGACAAGCAGATTATCCGCAACTGGCTGGAACAAAGCGGCTGGAACAAGCAGGCGCCGGCCCCGCAAATTCCGCAGGATGTGATTCAGCGCACCGCCGAAAAATACCGCGAAGCCCTCGACCGCCTGACCGGTGCCTAAGCGGATCAGAGAACATTGCATGCCGGACTTCAGTCCGGCATGCGCCCTGAGCGGCGACGTGCATGAACGCTGCAATAAAATTGGTGGAGTAACAGTTTCATGACGGCAACATTCGTCCATTTGCGGGTACACAGTGAATACTCACTGGTGGACGGGCTGGTGCGCATCAAGCCCCTGATCAAGGCGCTGGACGCCGGCGGCATGCCGGCCGTTGCCATCACCGACCAGAGCAACCTGTTTGCCCTGGTCAAGTTCTACAAGGCTGCCCGCTCCGGCGGCATCAAACCGATCTGCGGCGCGGATGTCTGGCTGGCCAGCGAAGAAGCGGACGGCCCGGTTTCCCGCATGACCTTGCTGGCCATGAATGCAACGGGCTATCGCAACCTGACCGAACTGATTTCCCGCGGCTGGGGTGAAGGGCAGCAGCATGGTATTTCAGTGTTGCAGCGCAGCTGGATTGTCGAGGCGGCCGAAGGACTGATTGCCCTGTCGGGTGCGCGCGAAGGCGAAATTGGCCGTGCGTTGCTGGCTGAAGACCACCCGCGGGCGGAGCAGCTGCTGGATTTTTGGTTGCAGGCTTTTCCACAGCGTTTTTACCTGGAACTGCAGCGCACCTCCCGGCCGCAGGATGAAGAGCATGTCCATGCCGCCATGGAGCTGGCCGGCCGCCGGCAAGTAGCGGTGGTGGCCACCAACGACGTCCGCTTTTTGCACAAGGATGATTTTGAAGCCCACGAAACCCGGGTCTGTATTGGCGAGGGACGGGTGCTGGATGATCCACGCCGTCCGCGCAACTACTCCGAAGAGCAATACCTGAAAACGCCAGAGGAAATGGCCGGGCTGTTTAGTGATATTCCCGAAGCGCTGGCCAACTCGGTGGAAATTGCCCGCCGCTGCAACATCGAAATCGAGCTCGGCACCCACTTCCTGCCCGATTTTCCCGTGCCGCAAGGCATGACCATGGACGAGTATTTCCGCCATGTTTCCCATGAAGGGCTGGAAGAGCGCCTGGCGGTGGTGTTGCCACCGGATACGCCCGATTACGACAGTAAAAAACAGGTGTATCTGGACCGGCTCAAGTTTGAGCTGGACATCATTATCCAGATGGGTTTTCCGGGTTACTTCCTGATCGTCATGGATTTCATCAAGTGGGCCAAGAACAACGGCGTTCCGGTTGGGCCGGGCCGGGGCTCCGGTGCCGGCTCGCTGGTGGCCTATGTGCTGAAAATCACCGATCTGGACCCGCTGCAGTATGACCTGCTGTTTGAGCGTTTCCTCAATCCTGAGCGGGTTTCCATGCCCGACTTTGACGTTGACTTCTGCATGGACGGCCGTGACAGCGTGATCGAGTACGTGGCCGATACCTATGGCCGGCAGGCCGTGAGCCAGATCGTTACCTTCGGCACCATGGCTGCCAAGGCGGTGGTGCGCGACGTGGCGCGGGTACAGGGCAAGTCTTACGGGCTGGCTGACCGCCTGTCGAAGATGATTCCTTTTGAAGTCGGCATGACACTGACAAAAGCCCATGAAGTTGAAGAGCAGCTACGCGATTTCCTGAAAAACGATGAAGAGGCGGCCGAGATCTGGGAAATGGCCCTCAAGCTGGAGGGTGTCACCCGCGGTACCGGCAAACACGCCGGTGGCGTGGTGATTGCGCCGACCAAACTGACCGACTTTTCCGCGACCCTCTGCGATGAGGACGGTAGCGGGCTGGTGACCCAGTTTGACAAGGACGATGTGGAATCCGCCGGGCTGGTCAAGTTTGACTTCCTTGGTTTGCGCACCCTGACGATCATCAAGTGGGCGCTGGAAACCATCAACGCAACCCGGGCCAAAGTTGGCGAAGAAGCGCTCGACATTGACCTGATTCCGCTGGACGACAAGCCTACTTACCAGATGCTGCAGAGGGCGGAAACCACCGCGGTATTCCAGCTTGAATCGCGCGGCATGAAAGAGCTGATCAAGAAGCTCAAGCCGGACTGCCTGGAAGACCTGATCGCCCTGGTTGCGCTGTTCCGTCCGGGGCCGCTGCAGTCGGGCATGGTGGATGACTTTATCAACCGCAAGCACGGCCGCGCCGAACTGGCTTATCCACATCCAGACTACCAGTATGACGGGCTCAAGCCGGTGCTGGCGCCCACCTACGGCATCATCCTGTATCAGGAGCAGGTGATGCAGATTGCCCAGGTGATGGCCGGCTACACGCTGGGCGGTGCCGACATGCTGCGCCG
>CAYMXO010000044.1:0-13737 GCA_964394445.1 uncultured Thiopseudomonas sp. | reverse complement strand
AAATTTCCTTTGCAACCGGATGACCTGCGCCAGGCGCTGGCCCTGTGGCCGGAGCTGGAAGAACTCAGCAGCAAATTGCTCGCTGTTTACCGCGTCATTCAGCCCGGCATGCAAACGCTGGTGCTGGACGGCGGTCGCGTACAGCTGACCCTGCTGATCGGTGATGCCTGCGAGCAGCTGGCCTCACTGGATGCACAGATCGACGCCTGGTTTCTTGACGGCTTTGCTCCGGCAAAAAATCCGCAAATGTGGTCACAGGAGTTGTTTGACCTGCTCGCCCGCCTATCGGCACCGCAGGCAACACTGGCCACCTTTACCAGCGCAGGCTTTGTCCGGCGCGGCCTGATCGCTGCCGGTTTTGCCATGCAGCGCAGCCCCGGCTTTGGCCGCAAGCGGGAAATGCTCTGCGGCCAACTGGAAAACCCGCCCGAAACCGGTTGGCAGCCACCCTGGTATGCGCGCCCGGCATATGCTGTGCCCGCCCCGGAAAAGCGCCATGCCATTGTCATCGGTGCCGGCCTGGCCGGCAGTGCCACTGCACACAGCCTGGCTCTGCGCGGCTGGCAAGTCACAGTGCTGGAGCGCGAAGCGCAGATTGCCAGCCAGGCCTCCGGCAACGCCCGCGGCATGCTGTACCTGAAGCTTTCGGCAGCACATACACAGCTGTCACAGCTGATACTGGCAGGCTTTGGTTTCAGCCGGCGCATGCTTGAGCAATGGCCTGAACGCATTGCCTGGCAGGCTTGCGGTTTGCTGCAGCTGGCCTGGAACGAGCAGGAACGGCAGCGTCAGCAAAAACTGGCCACCGCCTTTGCCCATGACCTGCTGCAACCGCTGGATACCGCAACGGCCAGTGCCGTAGCCGGCATTCCGCTGGAACATGGCGGACTGTTTTATCCCGATTCCGGCTGGGCCTCGCCGGCCGACTGGTGCCGCTGGCTACTGGATCACCCCGCCATACAGCTGGAAACACAGGCGGATATTGACCGTTTGCAACACACAGGTGATGACTGGCAGGTGCACAGCACTAATGGCCGCCAATGGCAGGCGCCGGTTGTGGTGCTGGCCAACGCCGGCGCGGCAGCCAGCCTGGCACAGGCGGCGCACCTGCCACTAAAAAACATCCGCGGCCAGACCAGCCTGCTGCCGGCCACCCCGGACAGTCAGGCGCTACGCTGCGTTGTCAGCGCCGAAGGCTACGTGGCGCCGGCCGGCAATGGCGCACACTGCACCGGCGCCAGCTTCGTTTTTGACAGTGACAGCCTTGAGCTGAACGCAAGCGAACAGCAGGAGAACATCCGTCGTCTGCAGGATCTGTCCCCTGCCCTGTATCACGCCATGGGCGGTGATGCCTTGTTGCACGCCCCGCTGCGCGGCCATGCCGCCATGCGCTGCACCACTCCCGACTACCTGCCAGTGATCGGCCCGCTGGCCAATGCCGAAGCCTTTTGCCACACCTATGCCATGCCCGGGCAGAATGCCCGTCAACAACCTGCTGCCCCGGCACCCTGGTTTCCCGGCTTGTACGCCAACCTGGCACATGGCTCACGCGGCCTGATCACCGCCCCACTGGCCGGCGAACTACTGGCCGCCTGGATCTGCAACGAACCGCTGCCACTACCGCGAAGCGTGGCCGAAGCCTGTCACCCCAACCGCTTCCTGCTGCGCCAGCTTATAAAGAGAACCTGACGCGCCAGACCGATGGGGCCGGAGGAGACCGGAGCCGGGCCTCAGCGGTTCGTGGCAGCTTGCTGACACGGACAAGCGCAGTCCGGCGTAGCGTCTGCTCCGGCCCTGCCGCCATCATGCAAAACCAACAGATGCCATAACCCCTGTTTGCCCTGTCGACACCAAGGGTGACCTGCCAGCTGACCGCAGATTGCAGACGTCCAGGCTCTCTCAGGGGACAAGCCCCTTCGTACAAACAAACGCCCGAACCATACAGCGCTCGCCGAACCATACAAAACACACAACCAACACCGCGACAGCATCCCGCCGCAGGCGGGACAAAACCCCACCACCCGCACCAGGCCGGTGCGGGCCGGAGCAGACCGGAGCCGGGCCTCAGCGGTTCGTGGCAGCTTGCTGACACGGACAAGCGCAGCCCGGCGTAGGTCTGCTCCGGCCCGGGCATCGCAGTGCAAAAAACACCACAACACCTCCAGCCACCTCAGCACAAAAAGCCACCCCCCAAAATCCATCCACCCCCTTTCATGCTAGAATACGCAATTATTTGTAATCATCACCCAGAGGCAATTCATGAGCGTATCCATCAAAACCCAGGCAGACATCGAAAAAATGCGCATCGCCGGCCGGCTGGCCGCCGAGGTTCTGGAAATGATCGAACCGCACGTCAAAGCCGGGGTGACCACCGACGAGCTGAACACCCTCTGTCACAACCACATCGTCAACGTGCAAAAAGCGATTCCCGCTCCGCTCAATTACAACGGCTTTCCCAAGTCGATCTGCACCTCCATCAACCATGTGGTGTGCCACGGAATCCCCAACGACAAGCCGCTGAAAAACGGTGACATCATCAACATCGACATCACCGTGATCAAGGACGGCTACTACGGCGACACCAGCAAGATGTACCTGGTTGGTGAAACGCCCGAGTGGGCCCGGCGCCTGTGTCAAATCACCCAGGAATGTCTGTACAAGGGCATCGAAATTGTGCGCCCCGGTACCCGTCTGGGCGACATCGGCGCCGTGATCCAGCAGCACGCCGAAAGCAACGGTTACTCCGTGGTGCGTGAGTTCTGCGGCCACGGCATCGGTACCGTGTTCCACGAAGAACCCCAGATCCTGCACTATGGCAAGGCCGGCACCGGCCTCGAGCTGCAGGAAGGCATGACCTTCACCATCGAGCCCATGATCAACCTGGGGCGCAAGGAAACCCGCGTGCTCGGCGATGGCTGGACTGCCATCACCAAGGACCGCAAGCTGTCCGCCCAGTGGGAACATACCCTGGTGGTGACCGCCGACGGTTACGAGATTTTCACCCTGCGTGAAGAAGAAACCTTCCCCCGCATTGCCCCCTGACCCGAGCGCAACCACCATGCCTGCCGACCTGGAGCTGTTTGACAGCATTGCCTTCAGCCAGAGCCTGAACGGCGAGGCGCAGCCCTGGACACTCTTCCGCCAGGCACTGGAGCATGCCCGCCTGGTGCTGGACCAGCGTTTTCTTGACGGCCACGACATCAACGAGCTGGTGGCCGCCCGCACCGAGGTGATCGACCAGCTGCTGGAGCAGGCCTGGCGTCATTACGGGCTGGAAAACCACGAGACCGCGGTTGCCCTGGTTGCTGTCGGCGGCTATGGCCGCGGCGAGCTGCACCCACACTCGGATATCGACCTGCTGATTCTGTTGCAGGACGAGCCTGGCCCGGAACTGGCCGACGCCATCAGCCGGTTCCTGACTTTTCTCTGGGATCTTGGACTGGAGATCGGCCATAGCGTGCGCACACTGGCGCAGTGCAGCGAAGAAGCCGCCAACGACCTCAGCGTCATCACTACCCTGCTGGAAAGCCGGCTGATTCAGGGCAACCAGCCGCTGTTCCTGCAACTGGCCGACGCCATCGGCCCACTGCGCATGTGGAGCAGCCGCGATTTTTTCCTCGGCAAATGCGAGGAACAAAAAAACCGTCACGAGCGCTTCAACGAAACCGAATACAACCTGGAACCGGATGTAAAAAGCTCGCCCGGCGGACTGCGCGACCTGCAAACCATCATGTGGATCGCCCGTCGCCGTTTTGGCATGCAGACCCTGGCCAGCCTTGAAGCACCCGGCTTTCTGACCGGCGGCGAATACCAGTTGCTGGCTCGCTCCCGCGCGTTTCTCTGGCGGGTACGCTACGCCCTGCACATGCTGGCCGGCCGCAGCGAAGACCGCCTGCTGCTGGAATATCAGGCCAAGGTGGCCGGGCTGTTCGGCTTTGACAGCGACGATGTAAAAAGCAACATCGAAGGCTTCATGCAGCAGTACTACCGCACAGTGATGGGCATCGCCGAGCTCAGCGACCTGATCCGCCAGGTGTTTGAAGAGCAGATCGTGCGCGACAGCAGTCACCAGCCGCCACAGATCATCAACGAGCGCTTCCGCATCCGCGACGGCTACCTGGAACACATTCACCCTTACGTGTTCAGCAAAACGCCCTCTGCCATCCTCGAAGTCTTCGTGTTGATGGCCCAGCACCCGGAGCTCAAGGGGGTACGCTCGGAAACCATCCGCCTGTTGCGCGACCACCGCCACCTGATTGATGACGATTTCCGCCAGGACCCGCGCAACACCAGCCTGTTTGTCGAACTGTTCGGCTGCGCCGAAGGCGTACACATGAACCTGCGGCGCATGAACCGCTACGGCATTCTCGGCCGCTACCTGCCCGAGTTTGGCCGCATTGTCGGCCAGATGCAGCATGACCTGTTCCACATCTACACCGTGGATGCCCACACCCTGAACCTGGTCAAGCACCTGCGCAAGCTGCGTCACCCGGATTTTGCCGAAAAATTTGCCCTGGCCGGCGCCATCATTGCCCGCCTGCCACGGCCCGAAGTGCTCTACATGACCGGGCTGTATCACGACATTGCCAAGGGTCGCGGTGGCGATCACTCCGAACTGGGCGCGGAAGACGCCCACGCCTTTGCCCTGCGCCATCAGCTGCCAGCCGAAGACCGCCGTTTGATGGTCTGGCTGGTGCGCAACCACCTGGTCATGTCCACCACGGCCCAGCGCAAGGACCTGTCCGACCCGGACGAGATCCACAACTTTGCCACCCTGGTCGGTGACCAGATGCGCCTGGACTATCTCTATGTGCTGACCGTGGCCGACATCAACGCCACCAATCCCAAGCTGTGGAACTCCTGGCGCGCCCAGTTGCTGCGCCAGCTGTATAGCGAAACCCGTCGCGCCCTGCGCCGTGGCCTGGCCAATCCGCTTGAGCGCGAGGAGCTGATCGAAACCCGGCAAAGCACTGCCCTCAGCCTGCTCTGCGCCGACGGCGCCTGCAATAGCGCGGTTGAGGCCATCTGGGCCAACCTCGGCGATGACTATTTTCTGCGCCACAGCGCCGGCGACATTGCCTGGCACACCGCTGCCATGCTGGAACATGGCGACAGCCAGGAGCCACTGGTACGGGTGCGTGAATCAAACCAGCGCGGCTTTGCCGGCGGCACCCAGATCTTTACCTTCGCCCCCAACCGGCAGGATTTCTTTGCCGTCACCACGGCAGCCATGGCCCAGCTCAACCTGAGTGTGCACGAGGCCCGCATTACCACCTCCAGCTCGCAGTACACCATCGACAGTTACATCGTGCTGGAAGCCGACGATGGCCGCATCGGTGACGATCCCGAGCGCATCCGGAAAATCCAGCAACACCTGAGCGAAACCCTGCGCAACCCGGAAAAGTACCCCGACGTCATCCAGCGCCATGTACCGCGCCAGCTCAAACACTTTACCTTCGCGCCCGTGGTCAACATCCACAACGAGGCCCAGCGACCCTACACCGTGGTGGAGGTCATGGCACCCGACCGCCCCGGCCTGCTCGCCCGCATCGGCAAGGTATTCATGGATTTTGGCCTGTCACTGGTCAATGCCAAGATCATCACCCAGGGCGAACGCATTGAAGACGTTTTCTTCATCACCGACAGCAGCGGCCAGCCACTGGCCGATCCCGCGTTGTGCCTGCAGCTGCAGGAAACCCTGACCAGCCAGCTGTCCCCCGGCCTGGCGCACTAAGCGCCGCACCGCAATAAGGACCCACAATGAACAACCCGCTCAATGTCATGACCTTGCTCATCATTCTCAGCATGATCATTCTGGTATTTGGTTACACCTGGCGCCACAAACACTGGGGCCCGGTGATCATGCTGGTTGGCGTACTCAGCATGATGAGCTCGATCATCTACCGTATTGTGCTAGCCCTCTCGTATTAAGGACTCCCCCATGACCCTGACCCTCTACGGCATCAAAGCCTGTGACACCATGAAAAAGGCCCAATCCTGGCTGCAGGACCAGGGTCTGGAATTCGACTTTCACGATTACAAGAAGTCCGCCATCGACCGCGCAGCTCTGGAGCGCTGGTGCAACGAGCACGGCTGGGAAACCATCCTCAACAAGCGCGGCACCACTTACCGCAAGCTGGACGAGGCCGACAAGCAGGATATCGATCAGGAAAAAGCCATCAGCCTGCTGTTGCAACACACCTCGATGATCAAACGCCCGGTGCTGGATCTGGGCGACCGCACCCTGGTCGGCTTCAGCGCCGACAGCTACGCCGCGGCGCTGGGCAAGTAACCAGCCATGGGCAGCCCCCTGCTTTCACCCTGGCGCGAAGCGTTTCCCGGCCTGCTGCAATTGCAGGCCGACGGCCAGACCTGGCTGGACAGTGCTGCCACCGCACAAAAACCCCGCGCCATGCTGGATGCCCTGCAGCAGTGGTACAGCGGCGGCGTGGCCAACGTGCATCGCGCCCAGCACTTGCCGGGAGAACAGGCTACCGCCGCGTTCGAGCAGGCACGCAGCCGCATTGCCGGCTGGCTGAATGCCGGCAATGCCTGCACTATCGTCTTTACCCGTGGCACCACGGAAGGCATCAACCTGCTCACCCATGCGCTGGCCGGACAGTTCCAGCCCGGTGATGAAATCCTGCTGGGTGCCCACGAACACCACGCCAACCTGCTGCCCTGGCAACAGCTTGCGCTGCGCCAGCAGCTAAAGCTGCGCATCATTGCGCTGACTACCGATGGTGCGCTGGATCTTGAGCAGGCCCGCGACATGCTGAGTCCCCGCACGCGCCTGCTGGCGCTCAGCCCCCTGTCCAATGTGCTGGGCCGCATACACGACCTGTCGCCGCTGCTGCAACGGGCACGCGAGCTGGACGTGATCAGCGTGGTCGACGGTGCCCAGTACGCCGTGCATCAGCGCCCCGACCTGCAGCAGCTGGATGCAGACTTCTTTGTTTGTTCGGCGCACAAGCTGTATGGCCCCGACGGAGTGGGTTTGCTCTACGCCCATCCGCGTCGCCACAGCCTGCTGCAACCCTGGCAATGGGGCGGCGAAATGGTCGAGCATTGTGACTACCGGCAAGCCCGTGCCCGCGCGCTGCCGCTGGGACTGGAAGCCGGAACACCCAACATTGCCGGCATTATGGCCTTTGCCGCAACACTGGACTGGCTGAACAGCCTGGATGCGACAGCCATCCGGCAGCACGAAGCCGCCCTGCACCATCGGCTGCTGGAGGGTTTGCAGCAACGTGGCATGCAGCTGCTGGGCCGCCCGGACACCGCACTGGCCTGCTTCAACGCCCCGGGCGTGCACAGTGCCGACCTGGCCATGCTGCTGGGCGAGCAAGGCATTGCCGTACGCGCCGGCCAGCATTGCACGATGCCTCTGTTCGACAGTCTGGGCATCCCCGGTGCAGTGCGGGCATCACTGGCGCTGTATAACGACAGCACCGATCTTGAGCGTTTCTTTAACGCACTGGATGCAGCCCTGGAGATTCTGGCATGAGTGATCCGGGCCCGGCGGCACAGGCCCTGCTCGATGAGTTTTCTGCCTGCCAGGGCTGGGAACAGCGCGCCCGCCTGCTGCTCAAAAAAGGCCAGCAGTTGCCAGCGCTGTCAGCCGACCAGCGCACCGAAGAAAGACTGATCCGTGGCTGTGAGAGCCCGGTCTGGTGCCTTGCCCAGTGGCCCGAGGGCCGCCTGCACCTGCTGCTGGATACCGATGCACGCCTGCTGCGCGGCCTGCTGGAAGTATTGCGGGTACGGCTGGAGGGACTGACCGCCAGCGAGCTGGCTGAAGTGGATCTGGCAGACTGGTACAGCCGGCTTGGACTGGCGCGGCAACTCTCGACCTCGCGCAGCAACGGGCTGAATGCGGTGTACCAGGCTGTTTTGGCGGGGATATAAAGACTGAATCTTCCCGTGTACGAAGGGGTTTGCCCCCTGAGAAACTGGAACACCACGTTATTGCGCAGGCTGGATTGCCCCCTGTACGAAGGGGCTTGCCCCTGAGAAAGCCCGAACCTGTCAATCAAAGCCTGTCTTTTCCGCAGGAGCAAATGTATACACGGCCAGTTTTCAGAAAAATTCTCGCATGACGGCTCATTTTTGATGCCAGGATCAAGCTTTGTTCGCGGCTAAAGCCGCTCCTATAAAAACTTGCACGCTATACAAACCCAAGCATACGCAACCGGTTGCGCGTGATACACCGGGGCCGGAATTTTGCACTGTCATGGCCCGGTTCTGCTTTTGTAGCGGCGACCTGTGGTCGCCATGAAGCACACCGTTCTGCACTACAAACTATTCAAAAACCACTGCTACCAGTAATTTTCCACGGCCACCTGCCCCGGGCGGCGGGTCAGGGACAGTTGCAGATCACGCTGTTTCAACATCTTGCGCGTGTCATCAACCATCTGCGGGTTGCCACAGATCAGGATCCGGGAGTGCTCCGGTTCCATTGCCAGGCCCGCGGTTTTTTCCAGCTGCCCGTTTTCCAGCAAACCGGTGATGCGCTGGTCAAGGCAGCCTTCCACTTTCTCCCGCGTCACCACCGGTACAAAGCTGAATTTGTGTGCATGGGGTGCTACATATTCGCGCGTCAACAACTCCTCGAGCAGTTCGCGGTAAGCCAGCTCGGCGTGGGTGCGCACACTGTAAACCAGCACAATGCGCTCAAACCGTTCCCAGACGTCCAGATCCTGCAGGATCGATAAAAACGGTGCCACACCAGTACCGGTCGCCAGCATCCACAGATCGCGACCGTCCACAAAGCGGTCCAGTGTGAGAAAGCCCTGCGGCTGCTTTTCAATCAATAATTCATCGCCCACGCGCAGCTGACTCAGGACACTGGTAAACTCGCCATCCGGCACCACGATGGAGAAAAAGTCCAGAAACTCGTCATGGGGCGCGGACACCATCGAATACGCCCGCCAGACCAGATTGCCACGCTCGCTGCGCACACCCAGCCGGGCAAACTGGCCGGCGGTAAAACGGAAACCGTCATCACGGCTGCAGCGGAAGCTGAACAGGCTGGGCGTCAATGGCTGTATTTCCGTGATGGTTTGCCGGGTGAACTTTTCATCTGGCTGACTCATATCCGACTCCTTTACTAGGTTATTCGGATACCATTCATACACCCTTTTGCAAAAAAATAAAACCGGTAATTTTATATGGCCATTTTTGACACCGCTTTTACCCGCCTTGAGCTGGAGCGCTTCCCTGCCCAGCCCGGCTCGCCCCTGCAGGCATTCAGTGCTGCCGACGAATACCTCCTGCAGCGCCTGCACGAGCTGCAACTGCCGGCGCAAAGCCGTGTCCTGGTAATCAATGACGGCTTTGGTGCGCTGGCCCTCAGTCTGTGCCGGCAATACCGTGTCAGCAGCTGCAGCGATTCCTTCCTGGCCCTGCAGGGGCTGGAGCTGAACGCCAGGCACAATGGGCTGGCAGCCGAAAGCATCGAACAGGTCAGCCGCACGTGCGAGCTTGACGGCCCCTTTGCTGCCGTACTGATCCAGATTCCGAAAACCCTGGCCCTGCTGCAAGACCAGCTGGCCGGCCTGCAGTCACTGCTTGAGCCTGACACCCTGGTGCTGGCCGGTGCCATGATCAAACACCTGCCCCGTGCCGCCGGTGACCTGCTGGAACAGTACATCGGTCCCGTGCAGGCCAGCCTGGCCTGGAAGAAAGCCCGTTTGTTGCAGGCGCAGGTAGCCGGCCTGCCAACGCAGCCCTTCCCGCAGCCAACAACCTACAACGTGCCGGAGTTCGACCTGCAGCTGGTCAATCATGCCGGCAGCTACAGCCAGGAACGGCTTGACGTTGGTACACGCCTGCTGCTGCAGCATCTGCCGGAAGACTTGCAGGACAAGCAGGTTGCCGACCTTGGCTGTGGCAACGGCGTGCTCGCCCTGGCCTGTGCCCGGCTGAACCCGGAAGCCCGTTTTTTGCTGGTGGATGAAAGCCATGCCGCCGTACGCTCGGCCCGGGATAACTGGCAAGCAGCCTTTGCCCGGCGCCCGGTGGAGATCCGCAGCGGCGACGGGCTATACGATGTGCCGCCAGACAGCCTTGATCTGGTACTGTGCAATCCGCCCTTTCACCAGCAGCAAGCGATGAACGATTTTCTTGCCCTGCGCATGTTCCGCCAGGCCCGGCGCGCACTGAAACCCGGTGGCGAGCTGCGCATTGTCGGCAATCGCCACCTGGGCTACCACGCCAAGCTCAGACGCTGGTTTACCGGGGTAGAACAGCTGGCTGCACATCCAAAATTTGTGGTGCTAAAAGCCCGCAAGGCAAACAGCTAAAGGAAACGCTGCGGCCGGATAGTGCACCGGCCGCAGGTGTAGAAAGAACAATTATTGATAATTTTTACGCCCGGCCGGGCAACAAAACCAGCCGGGCAAACCACTACAGCACCATGGCGGCAATCCAGCCAAACACCAGCAGCGGAATATTGTAGTGGATGAAGGTCGGTACCACGGTATCCCAGATATGGTTGTGCTGGCCGTCCATGTTCAGGCCGGCAGTCGGGCCAAGGGTGGAATCGGACGCCGGCGAACCGGCATCGCCCAGCGCACCCGCAGTACCTACCAGGCTGACAATTGCCAGCGGCTCAAAGCCCAGCTGCAGCGCCAGCGGTACAAAGATGGCGGCGATGATCGGCACCGTGGAGAACGACGAGCCGATGCCCATGGTGACCAGCAGGCCAACCAGCAACATCAGGAAAGCACCCAGCCCCTTGCTGTCACCAATGATCGCCACCGAGCTGTCCACCAGCGTCTGCACCTGGCCGGTCTCGCGCATCACTTCGGCAAAGCCGGAGGCGGCAATTATGATGAAGCCGATCATGGCCATCATCTTCATGCCCTCGGTGAACAGATCGTCCACCTCTTTCCAGCGCACCACGCCGGACAACGAGAACACCACAAAGCCCAGCAGCGCACCGATAATCATCGAGTCCAGCCAGAGCTGGGCGGCAAAAGCGACCGCTACCGCAACCGCCGCTGCCACCAGGCTTTTGGCGTTATAACTGCTACCCACGACGGGTGACTCGGCACCCTCTTCCGGCAGGGCATACACACGCTTGCGCCGGTAACTAAACAAAATGGCAATCAGCAGCCCGGCCAGCATGCCCAGTGCCGGAATAAACATGGCCTGCATCACGCTGATGCCGGTGACATCGACACCACCGCGCTCGACATTGGCCAGCAGGATCTCCTTGAGGAAAATGCCACCAAAGCCGACCGGCAAAAACATATAAGGCGTAATCAGGCCGAACGTCAGCACACAGGCTACCAGACGGCGGTCCAGCTGCATCTTGCTCATCACGTACAGCAATGGCGGCACCAGCAGCGGAATAAAAGCAATATGGATCGGCAGAATGTTTTGCGAGGAAACCGCCGCCAGCAACAGCAGCAGGATCAACACCCACTTGACGGTTTGCACACCGGTGCCATCCTGGCGACCGATCGCTGCGAGAATCTTCTCGGCCAGCGCATTGGCCACGCCGGACTTGCCGATGGCCACGGCGAAAGCACCCAGCAACGCATAGGACAACGCCACCGTGGCGCCACCACCCAGCCCCTTGTTGAAAGCAGCCAGCGTGGCGTTCACATCCAGCCCGCCCAACAGGCCGCCCGTCATGGCGCCAATAATCAGCGCTACCACCACATGCACACGGCACAGGCTGAGCACCAGCATCAAGGCTACGGCGATTACAACAGCATTCATGGTTTCCCCCGGAAACGTTCTGTAAAAGCCGGCTACTCTAGCCCAGACAAATCACGGGGGACAAGGACAAAAGCCGGCTTTTGCGGCAAAACACAATCATTTGCAGCAAAACCTGGACAAAGCATACAGGCACCCTGCCTGCAGGCCGCACCACACCCTGTACGAAGGGGCTCGCACCCTGAGAATCAACCAGCACCGTTACCGCGCCCTCCCTGCAAAGCCAATACCCGGACACCCTGCCTGCAAGCTGCACCACACCCTGTACGAAGGGGCTCGCCCCCTGAGAATCAACCAGCACTACAATCGGAGGACAAAGTCCCTTCTGCAGAAATCCCGGCGCCCAGGCAAAATCCAGCCCTGCATACGGCAGCTGACCAACCATGCGCTATCATGAAGGCCGGCCCGCCACACAATCACTGGAGAGTTTTACATGTTGATTCCACACGACCAGCTCAGCGCCGAAGCCCTGAACGGCCTGATCGAGGACTTTGTCACCCGCGACGGCACCGATAACGGCGATGACACACCATTCTCCACCCGCATCGAACGGGTACGCAAAGCGCTGGACAACGGCAAAGCGGTCATCCTGTTCGACAAGCCA
Source organism: uncultured Thiopseudomonas sp. (assembly GCA_964394445.1). Lineage (GTDB taxonomy): Bacteria > Pseudomonadota > Gammaproteobacteria > Pseudomonadales > Pseudomonadaceae > Thiopseudomonas. The sequence goes on along the minus strand of CAYMXO010000044.1, from coordinate 1,406 downwards.
ACCGGACAATGCCAGCTGTGCCTGCGTCACCAGGTACCCAAAGAACTGCTGGAAAACAATTAGAAAAGACTTCCCTGTGCATTACACCAGTCATCGGGCTTGGCACAACTTCCGTAGCGGCGATTTGCGACCGCCATGCAGGTCGCCGCTTTTTTAGGAGAAGACTTGCCTTCGACAACGGCAGCCTGCATGTCTCAGGGGACAAGCCCCTTCGTACAGGACAGCGTGCACCCCATACCGATACCAAGCAAAGCTTCTGTAGGAGCGGCTTCAGCCGCGAACAGGGCCTGTATCAGGGACGGTGATAACCACCAGAGCTTGTCTGGCCCACCGGTCGCGAATAAATTCGCTCCTACAGGAGTGCGTGCAGCATGTGCTCATCACGCCAAGCAAAGCTTCTGTAGGAGCGGCTTTAGCCGCGATCAAGGTCGGGCCACACCCGGAAGGTTACCCACAGCACCAAAGCTGGCCTTACTCGTCGTCCCTGCGGTTGATGCCGTATTTGCGCATTTTCTCTACCAAAGTGGTACGGCGCACCTGCAGGCGTTCGGCGGCGCGGGCAACCACGCCACCCACTTCATCCAGGGCTTTTTCAATCAAAGCCTGCTCGATGTCGGCCAGGTGCTCGCGCAGGTCGATACCCTCTTCAGGCAGCGCCTGCTCTACAGAAATCACCGGCGCAGTACCCTGCATCAGCTCGTTCAGCACCGCCCGCTCGGACAGCTCCTCGCGCATTTCCTGCACTTCGGCGTCTTCTTCGATGTAGCGGTACTTCTTCGGCAGTTCGCTAACCCCGATCACGCCATGCGGGTGCATGATCGCCATGCGTTCAACCAGGTTGGCCAGCTCGCGCACGTTACCCGACCAGTCGTGCTGACACAGCGACAGGATTGCCGCCGCATTGAAACGAATCGAACCGCGCTTTTCCTTCTCCATCCGCAGCACCAGTTCGTTGATCAGCAATGGAATATCCTCGGTACGGTCACGCAGGGCCGGCATCTCGATGGGGAATACATTCAGCCGGTAATACAGGTCTTCGCGGAACTTGCCGTCAACAATCATCGCTTCCAGATCGCGGTGAGTAGCCGCGATGATGCGCACATCGGCCTCCAGCGACTTGTTGCCACCCACGCGCTCGAATTTGCGCTCCTGCAACACACGCAGGATCTTCACCTGCATCGACAGCGGCATGTCGCCAATCTCGTCAAGGAACAGCGTACCGCCCCGCGCCAGCTCAAAACGCCCGTCACGGGCACTGATGACGCCGGTAAAAGCCCCTTTTTCATGGCCAAACAGCTCGCTTTCCAGCAATTCGGCAGGAATCGCACCACAGTTGACCGGCACAAAGGGGCCGTCACGGCGATCCGAGTTGTAGTGCAGGTTGCGCGCAACCACTTCCTTGCCGG
>CAYMXO010000043.1:0-13758 GCA_964394445.1 uncultured Thiopseudomonas sp. | reverse complement strand
TGTTTGGCCGGTACATACAGGCCCGCTCAGTCGCGGCTCCAAGGTCGAAAGCGGGCGCTCAGTTGGCGGCGGGCGAGGCGTAGCTGTTCCACAGGGACTGTCTGGCCAGCAAAGCAGTGGGCTTCATAGTCTGCGCAAAACTGCTCCAACGCCGCCAGTTGTGCCTTGCTCAGACGGTCGCTGGCTTGGCAGCGCTGGTAGAAGGCATTCAGCCCCTCGCCCTGTCCGCGCGCCAGCCCGTGTTTGGCAAGCAGCCGGTCCAGCTTTTGTAGCTCTAGGCTGATAGGGTCAAGGCGGTTGCGCCACGGGCGGATCAGCCACAGCGCCAGCACGCCCATCATCAGCACCAGCGCTAGCACCAGCCCGACACCAATTTGCTGCCAATTAACCTGGCCAAACAGCTGACGCAACCAAGCCTGTTGACGCTCGCTCTGATAGCCCAGCACACGGGTTTGCCAGCCATGGTTGAGGTTCTCCCACCCTAAACGCAGCTGATTGACCCAGGCCACATGGCGATAACGCATGGGCGAAAACAAACCCGAGCTGAGTAATTCAGCCTCGTCAAGCAGCGCATCCTGCAGCCCTTGCTCAATGCGCTCTGGTGCGACCTGAAAGGTGGGGTCGGCCCGTTGCCAGCCCTGCCCCGGCAGCCAGTACTCAACCCAGGCGTGGGCGTCCATCTGGCGTACCTGCACAAAGTTGCCGGCCGGATTGATTTCGCCACCCTGATAGCCGGTCACGACCCGTGCCGGAATGCCGACAACACGCAGGGCAAAGGTCATGGCGCTGGAATAGTGCTCACAAAAACCACGCTGGGTATCAAACATAAACTCGTCAATGCTGTTCTCGCCCAGCAGCGGCGGCTTAAGGGTGTAGTGATAGGGCTGCTGGTTGAAATGGCTCAGCAAGGCGTTGACCAACTGCCGGTCATCCGCGTACTGCTCGCGCAGCTGGCGCGCCCATTCGCGGGTACGCGGATTACCGGGGCGAGGCAGCTGCAAATACTGGCGCTTGCGGGCCGCCGGCAACACCGGATCGGCAATGGATTGCGGCCAAGCGGTGGCTTCATACAGATAGCTGCGGTGTACGGGCCGGTTGCGCTGCAGTCGAAAATCGGTCAGCTGCTGCACATCGGCCTGCGCCGACACACTGTAATCTAGGCTGAACAACCAAGGCCGGTGGCTGGGCTGCACGATCACGCTGTAAGCCAGTGATGCCCCCTGCGCACGCCACTGGCCTGGGCGCATATCCATACCAAAATCCTGCAGACGCCAGCTACGACCATCAAACACCGGCAGCGTCAGCGCACGCCAGTACAACTGGCTTTTGGGTGGAATGTCGCCGGCAAAGGTGGCGCGAAAGGCCAGCTCGGTGGACTGGCTCAATTCGGCAATATCACCGGGCGACATCTGGCCAGACAGCCCCGTTTTACCCTTGCCGCCCGGCTGCGGCAGGGTCCACAGCGGCTCCAGCCGTGGAAAAAATGCAAACAGCAGCAAGGCAAAAGGAATGGCCTGCGCCAGCAGCCGTAATGAAAAAAACAAATGACGGCGTAGCGGTTCAACACTTTGCCCCTGTTGTAGGCCGGTCCAAGCCGCCAACAAAGCCAACGCGGGCAACAACGAGTAGAGCGCGGCCAGCAGGCTGTCGTCATAAAGGTAGCTGGTGACCACGGCAAAAAAGCCCAGAAAAATCAGCACCAGCGCATCGCGGCGGCTACGCAGTTCGACCAGTTTGAGGGTAAAGGCGGTAATCAGCAGCGCCACGCCGGCATCCAGCCCGATCAGCCCGCCTCGGCTCAGGTACACAGCAAAAGCGGCACTGGTCATCATCGCCACCTTGACGATGGAACGCGGCAGCTTCCAGCGGGTGCGATACACCTGTACCCGCCATCCGGCACAGCACAGCCACAGGCCAGCAATCCACAGCGGAATATGAAATAGGTGCGGCGCAATCACCAGCACTTGGGCAATCAGCAGCCATAGCAAAGCATTGCGCGGAATGGCGTCCAGTAGCTGATGTTTGCTCATGCGGCCTCCAAGCCATACAGCGCTAAGGCGCTCAGGCAGCAGTCACGATGAGCCGCCCCGCTGTCGGGCCCCAGCAGTGCCTGACCCGGTAATTGCAGCGAGTACGGTTGCAGGGCGTCTTCTAGGCGCAAGACGTGAAAACACAGCACCGACAGGCGCTGCTCGGTATCCCCCTGCAGCTGGCTATAGTCGAGCAGGGTTTCACTGCCCAGCACGTCGCTGAACTGCTTGACCCACAACCCCTGCCCGCGCGACCAGGCTTTCCAGTCAACCCGGCGTAGCGAGTCGCCCCGCTGCCACGCCTCCAATCCCTGATAGTCATCGGTGCCACGGGCCAACGCCTGCACCCCCTGCGCATCGTCTTCATTGCGGGCGGCTGCCAGTGGCAGTCCAGCGTCCAGCGGCTGCGGGTAAACCAGTGTGCGCATCGCCAGATCCACCTGACTCCAGGCGACCCAAATACCCAGCGGAAAGCGGGTTTCTACCCGCAGCCTAGGCGCAGTCAGCCAGCCGCGCTGAGTCGTCGGCAGACTCAGCACAACGCGCGCCTGCTGATCGCGCATAACGTCAGTGCGGGTATGCAGCGGCGCACGCCAACCCAGATCAATGCCGTAGCGGGCACCTTTGGCCGTCAGCGCCACATTAAAAACGGCGTCTTCGCCGACAAAACAGGGGGCGGTTTGCAAGCCCTGCAGCTCCAAACCGGCCAAATTACGCCACGTATGCAGGGCCGTTAGCAGCCCCAATGATCCCAGCAAAAAGGCCAGCGCATAGGCCAGACTGTTCTGGTAATTGATGGCCACCAGCAGCATCAACAGCAAAGCACCGGCAAAGGCAAAACCGGTGCGAGTGGGTACGATAAATACTTGACGTTGATTGAGCTGCACTCTGGGTGCCGGCGGAACCCGTCGGTTCCACCATTGCCTAAGCCACTCCCTGAACCTGTTCATCAAAGCGCCGGCACTTCATCCAGAATGGCCCGCACAAGGGCCTCGGCGCTATGGCCGCGTCCCGCATGCAGCGCATGGCCAAGCCGGTGACTGATGACCGCCGTGGCCACTGCCTGTACATCTTCGGGAATCACATAGTCCCGCGCCGCCAAAAAGGCCCACGCACGGGCCGCCGCCAACAAGGCCAAGCTGCCACGGGGCGACAGACCATAGGTCAGTTGTGGGTGATTGCGGGTAGCATCCACCAGCCGCAGCACATAGCCGATCAGAGCATCGCTGGCCGTCACCGTTGCTACCTGTTGCTGGGCAGCCAACAGCTGCTGTTTGTTCAGCATGGCTTCGGGGCGAATGGCCTGCTGACGGCCACCGCTGCCGCCCAGCAGCGCATGTTCGGCACGGCTATCGGGATACCCCAGCGATAAACGCATCAGAAAGCGGTCCAGTTGCGATTCCGGCAGGCTAAAGGTGCCGCTTTGCGAGGCTGGGTTTTGGGTAGCAATAACAAAAAACGGCTCCGGCAGGCTGCGCGTGGTGCCGTCTACGGAAACCTGACGCTCTTCCATCGCCTCCAGCAGCGCGCTTTGGCTTTTTGGCGTGGCGCGGTTAATTTCATCGGCCAGCAACAGCTCGGTAAATACGGGGCCGGAGTGAAACACAAAGCTGCTGCTGTCGCGCTCGAACACCGAAGTCCCCAAAATATCGCCGGGCAACAGGTCAGAGGTAAATTGGATACGTTGATAGGACAGCCCCAATACCTGCGCCAGCGCATGACTGAGGGTGGTTTTGCCCATACCAGGCAAATCTTCCAGCAACAGATGTCCACGCGCCAACAGACAGGCCAATGCCATGCGCACCTGATGTTCCTTGCCTAGCACCACCTGATTGACGGCGCTCAGCGCCTGTTCGAGTTGTTTTAAAACCACCTGTACGCTCCCTTGTTTGTGATCGCGGCCGGCTTAGCGCCCTGCTCTGGATTCCCTGATATAAAAACGTGCTTTTTGTGCCTTGCGCCGACAACCTGCGTAGCCCTCAAACTGTTGCTGGGTCTTAGCCCCGGTCAGCAGCGTCAGCGCCTTGGAATAACTGACGGTGCCGGCAAAACCATCGGCCTTGGCCAAGCTCAGTTCATTCCAAGCGGCGTCCAGTTGGCTGGCGCAGGCGGCGCGGTTTTGGGTTTTGCCAGCGCAGCCACCCAGTAGCGCCAACGACAGGATCAGCACCGCCCCTTTCATTCTGTTGTGCATTGCAGTTTTCCTTTATGTGTCTGTCCGCTCCGGTGCTGCTGGCACAGATGGCCCCTGCACCGATTGGCTCAGGTTGATCCAGTCACTGACTAGGCTGTAAGCCACTGCCAGCAAAACCGGCCCCAAAAAAATGCCCATGAAACCAAAGGCGATGATGCCGCCAAACACCCCCATCAGCACCACAATCAGCGGCAGATTACCGCCACGGCTGATCAGGTAAGGTTTGAGGATATTGTCCACACTGCTAATCACCACAAAACCCCAGATCAGCATGAAGACGCCCATGCCGTAGCTTTGCTGAAAAAACAGCCAAGCCACCGCCGGTGCCCATACCAGCGGCGGCCCCATGGGAATAATGCTCAGCCCGAAAATCAGTGTCGACAACACAATGGCGGCGGGTACGCCGGCAATGCTGAAACCGATGAAAGCCACTATGGCCTGAGCCATGGCGGTGCCGATTACGCCATTCACCACACGGCGCACAGTGCCGGCGACTAGGTCGATGTAGTGATCGGTACGTTCTTGTTCTTGCATGATCCGTAGCACCAAGCTACGCACAAAGTGCGCCAGACGAGTGCCGTCACGGTAGAAGAAGAACACCAAAAACAGGCTCAGCGCCAATTCAAGAATGCCGCCGGCAATGCTGGCACTGCGTCCCAGCAGCCAGTTGCCGACCTGCCCCAAATACGGATTGATGGTGGCCAGATAAGCCTCGCCCTGCTCGTCCAGCGTGTGCCAAAGCTCTTGCAGGCGCTCGCCCACCAGTGGCACCCGCCCCAGCCAGTGCGGCTCGGCAGGCATGCCGGTAACCCGGTAATTTTTGGCCAGCTCAGTGCCTTCACGAATGTAGTCGGCAATATTAAAGCCCAGCCACACCAGCGGGATGGCCACCAGCAGCACCCAAAGCCCAGTCAGCAGCGAGGCTGCCAGCGTGCTGTTGCCGCCCAGCAGCCGGCTCAGCCGGCGCATCACCGGCCAGGTGGCAAAGGCCAGCACCGCTGCCCAGAACAGCGCGGTCAGAAAAGGAGCCAGTACCCAGAGGCAGGCTGCCAGCAGCGCTAAAAACAGTAGCTGGGCAACCAGACGATCACTTGTCAGCACATGCCCTCCTTGAGCCTGCGCTTAGCGCAGGACGTCGATTCGTGTAACCGCAGTCGGCGCATCCGACAGCTCAATGCGCGCCGCGCGCACACCAGCAGCAATCAGGCGCTCACGCCAGTCGGCCGCCTCGGCACCGGCCAGCAGCACACGCAGGGTCATATCGCGATTCAGCGCCCGCGCCAGTTGATTGGGTTGCGCGTGATCCAGTGTCAGCCCGCCATCGGTGCGCAACTGCAGCAGTAAGGTCGCTGCGGCTGGAGACAGCTGTGCCGGCAAGGGTTCGCTGGCATCCAGCAAATCAACATGTAACATGCCGCGCCCATTGCCGCGTGTCACCGCATATAGGGCGGCCAGTTGTTGACCGGAAACCAGCAGAGCGTATTGCTGGCGCTCATCCGGGCCATACAGGCGCGCGTTGGCAAAAACGGCATTGGCCCACAGATTACTTGGCCCGCAATCACGGCCTTCGCACCAGTACAGCAGACGTGCGCCCTGTTGTTGCAGCTGCTCACGGGCTTCGGTGAAGGCTGTCGCCGCGCTGTGTAACGGTGACAGCTGCCAGCTATGGGCCTGGCGCTGGCCGCGCGCCCTGATCTCATCGCCAAAGCGCAACTGCCCGCTGATGCGGCTGACCGAGCCCAGCGGATACACTTTTTCCACATCCGGCTGCACGCTAGAGTCCAGCAGACGCGCATCCGTCAGCGCCGACAGGGTGTTAAAGTGCGCCTGTTCGGCACCGGCTGCACCCAAAGGCAGCCCGGCCAACACCATGGCCGCAGCCAGTACAGCACGAATCCTGATCATCAATTCAGCAACACCCCGTATCCGCTCAATTGGCGGCAAAAAAAGTATTTAGGCAGTCGGCCACAGCACAGGCTCCCGCGTCATCGTTGACATGCAGGTGGTGCCCACCGGGCAATCTGTGCACCTGAAAATTCGGCTTATCTAGGCATTCAATAAACTGCATAAACTCTGGAATACTCAGTAGTAATCCCTGCTCGGCCAACACCAAATTGGTCGGACACTGCACCGCGTTGACAAAGGCCATGGCATGGGCATTGGTCAGCCGCAAGGGAGATGGCAAGGTCAAACGCTGGTCGGTATTCCAGCTGTAACCGCCCGCAACCGGGCTGAGCCCGCGTGACGCCAACAATTCGGCGGCTTGCTGGCTCACCGCAATCAGGCCACGTTTACGTGCTTCCACGGCCTGTTCGATAGAGCTGTAAATGGTTTTTTTCTTGTCGGCCAGATCAATCTGCGCCTGCAAGGCTTCGCCAAGTTTTTTCGGTGATTGTGCGGCCTCGCCGGTATCCGGCACCAAGCCGTCGATCAAGGCCAGACTTTGAATGCGCTCAGGCACCGCCCCGGCTATCAGCACCGAAATAATGCCACCCAGCGAGTGCCCCAACAGGGAAAACCGCTGCCAGCCCAGCTGGTGAGCGGCCATCAGCGCATCTAGGGCGTAATCCCACAGCTGATAACCGGCGCCTGGCCCACGGCGGCCCGAATGGCCATGGCCGGCCATGTCCAGCGCCACAATACGCACGCCTTGCAGTTTGGGGGCCAGCAACTCAAAGGTCATGGCGTTATCGAGCCAGCCATGCAAGGCCAGTACCGGCTGGCCGTCTTCAGGGCCATAGACCCGTGCTGCAAGGTCAATATGGGGTAGCTGGATACGGATTTCTTCAACCTGAAACATGCGTTTTCCTTTTTTATAGTTGTAAGGGTGTTGCTGTTGATTGTATCTGGTCAGATCAATGAAGTTCAGACTACACAAGCACGTTGCAAAGATGTTTCTGAGGGGTTCATAGCGCAATCTGTCCACCAAGGATGGCGGAAATGCAATTTGTGCGAAAGCAAAACAAACTGCATGGCCTTTGCCAGACTTGTTTCACCTGTATTCAGCTAACTTTGCCATTTCCATACTCGCTGATGATCCAGTTAAAAATACAAGTTAGCTCAAACCTGCGGATGGTGCAGCGCTTGCAAATGCATCAGGCCGGCAACGGCAAAATCGCCCTCCAGACAGGCCAGGCTTGCCGTGCCCATGGGAAGTGGATGATCAAAACTGCCATGACACAGCCAGCTGCCCAGCAAGCCGACCAGCGGCTGATGAGTGACCAGTAAAATATTTTGACCGGGCAAGCTGTCCAGCTGGCGGACGGCTGCCTGTACCGATTCGTCCGGCACCAGCCAGGGAGCAATGAGCGGTGCCTTGTCCAGTTCCAGTGCCTCCAACAGCACCTCTGTGGTTTGTCGCGCCCGGATATAAGGGCTGCACAGAATCTGGTCGAGGGGCTGCTGCTGTAAATGACTGACGATGGCCAGCACTTGCTCGTGGCCATGGGCAGTCAGTTGTCGGTCAGCATCACGTCCGCGCGCAGGTTCGGCCTCGCCATGGCGCAACAACCAGATTTTCATGTTGGCTGTCCGTCTTCGGCCTGAGTGTCGTTCCGGGGTGCCGGCCAGTCAGCGACCGGCCAGGGTTTGTCGTCACTCTGAAAACAGGTAAAACGGGCGATTTGCGCCAGAAAGCCACCCAGTCCGCCACCCAGCTGTGCCAGTCCGTCATGTCGCTGGCCCTTGAACAGGCGATACAGCAGTTGAGCAACAGCTACCAGCAGCAACAACGGAGTGACCACTTGCCATGCCAGTGCGTAGGCCAGCATCCAGATAATGCGGAAAACCAGTGCTTCGCGTTCAAGTCTTTTTGCTGCAGATTCCATGATTACTCCGCAAATCCGTCAGGTGAAATAAAGTCAATATCGGTTTTTGGCTCGCCAGTCATAAGGCCGCCAATAATTTTTTGCAACGGATAGCCATCAAACAAAATGGCATGCAGGCCATTGACCAACGGCATGTAGACATCCAGCTCGGCAGCTTTTTGCTTGAGCACGCGCAAAGTGTTAACGCCTTCAGCCACTTCGCCCAGTTGTTCGACTGCCTGCTCCAGCGGCACGCCCTGCCCCAGTGCATAACCCACCTGGTAATTCCGGCTTTTGGGCGAGGTACAGGTCACGATCAGGTCACCGACTCCGGACAAGCCCAGAAAGGTCATCGGGTTGGCCCCCATTTTGACGGCAAAGCGGGTCATCTCGGCCAGCGCACGAGTAATCAGCATGCTTTTAGTGTTTTCACCCATGCCCATGGCCGCAGCCATACCGGCAATAATTGCGTAGACATTTTTCAAAGCGCCACCCAGCTCGACCCCGAAACGGTCATTGCTGGCATATACGCGGAAAGTTTCACCATGCAGGACCTGCTGTACGCGAGCGCAAAGGTCCGGGTGTTCGCTGGCCACTACGGTTGCGGTCAGCGCGTGTTCGGCAATTTCCTTGGCCAGATTGGGACCGGACAGCACGCCGATGTGTGCATCCGGTGCCACCTGTTGCAGAATCTGGCTCATCAGCAAAAAGGTTTCCGCCTCAATGCCTTTGGTGGTGCTGACCAGCAGCTTGCCCGCCAGCTGTTCACTGTACGGAGACAGCACTGCACGCAACGCCGTGGACGGCAACGCTACAAACGCCAGCTCACAGGCTTGCAGGACCTGTTGCAGGTCTGTGCAGGCATCAATTCCGGGCAACAGGCTGACATCTTTCAGGTATTTTGGGTTTTTGCCTGTTTCCCTGATGGCTTGTGCCTGGGCCGGATCACGCATCCACAGCATGACCGGATAACCATTGGCTGCCACCAGATTGGCCAGTGCTGTACCAAAACTGCCACCGCCCAGTACAGCCACCGGTTGTTTAACTGTCATTCAAATTCTCTCTCTACCATGAGGCAATGTGTTGGCATTATAGGGCCCGTACACGGCATAACCAACACATTTACTGAAACACCCTGCTTTCCCCTGCGAGGGCAATCTGTCCTGCCAGTACGGGGTTCAGACTGACTGGCCAGTCCGATCTTTCATGTCCGCTGCGGCGCTTCGTGATAAACTTGCGTTCTCAACTATTTCCATCTGCGTTCCGCAATGTACGCCATGAGTCAAGAATCCTGCATGAGCCTTTCGTCCCGTTACCCTCAACTGCAAGCCAACCCCTTGTTTAGCCATTTATCTCCAGAACAGCAAATCAGGCTACAGGAACAGGCCGAAGTGGTCAGTCTGGCGCGCGGCCAGAGCTTTCATGAACAAGGCGACAACGCACGACGCTTTGGCTTTGTCCTGTCAGGTTCACTCAAACTGTATCGCCTGACACAGGATGGCCAAGAAAAGGTTTTCCGTATTCTTTCCAGCGGTGATTCACTGGCCTAAGGCATGCTGTTTTCCATTACCACCGCACACAATTACACCGCCAAAGCGATTGAAAGCTCCGAAGCGGTGATGTTTCCAATTGAGCTGTACCGTGAAATTGCACTGAGCAATACTGAAATCACCGTGGACCTGCTCTCACAGTTGGCACAAATGGAGCAAGACAGTCTGGAAACGCTGGAAATTCTGTCTTTCAAAAAATCAATAGACCGGGTGGTACGTTACCTGCTTTGTCAGGTGCTCAAATCGTGCCAGCGTTGCAATGCGCCCCAGTTCGAGCTGCCGGCCAGCAAACGGCTGATTGCCAGTCAGCTGTCGATCCAGCCGGAAACACTGTCGCGGGTGCTTAACCAGATGGAGCGCGAAGGCGTGCTGCTGCTGGAGGGCCGCCGCATTTGCATTCTTGATCTGGCAAAGCTGCTGACACACGAATAATCCTTGCCGTTCCGCTCTCCCAAGGGGTTTGCTTGGTTGTTTGTTGTGTTAAAGTAATCCGCGTCATGCAGGCGTCTTGACAATTACTGGAAAAACCCTGCCAGCAGACTAGGGAGACCCTTGCTTTCAGCGCACTTCACACGCCCAAGTCCTGAAACTCCAAATCTTGATAAAAGGTAAAATAATTATGAAAACAACCCTTCGCACCAGTCTCGGTGTCATCGCTCTTGCCGGTTTGCTGACCGCCTGTTCCGATGAGGCTCCAAAACAGGCAGCCGCTCCGGCAGCAAGCAGCAGCTCCGAAAGCACGTCTGCAACCCCGGTTGCCGATAACAAGCTGGAAACCCGCTTTGCCACCATCGCTACCGGCGGCGCCTCCGGGCCTTACAACATTATCGCCACTACCATGGGCGAGATTTTCAACAAAACCTATGGCGTCAACTCAAAAACCCAGACCACTGGTGCTTCGGTTGAAAACGTCAACCTGATGGCTCAGAACAAGGTTGAGCTGGCCTTTCTGATGAGTGACGTGCTCAGTGACGCCCTGAACGGCGAAGGCAGCTTCCAGGCTCCTGTCACCAATGTGCAACAGATTGCCGCCCTGTACCCCAACTACGTACAAATCGTTACTTCCAAAAAGAGCGGCATCAAAACCCTGAGCGATCTGCGCGGCAAGCGTGTTGCTGTCGGCGCACAAAACTCCGGTGTTGAAGTCAACGCCCGCAACCTGCTGAACGGCCACGACATCAGCTATGGTGATCTGCGTGTTGACTATCTGGGTTATGCAGAAGCAGCCGATGCCCTGAAAGCCGGCAAGCTGGACGCAGCTTTCCTCACTAGCGGCCTGCCCAACGCTTCGCTGCTGGAGCTGGAACAAAGTTTCGATCTGCAGCTGGTCAGCATCGAGGCAGAAAACATTGAGCGTATCGCGCAAGACAAGAGCTATTTCGTGTCCCTGCAGATTCCGGCCAACACCTATGGCAATGACGAGCCAGTTGCCACTGCAGCCATCATGAATGCACTGGCCGTGCGTTCAGACCTGTCACAGGACGATGTTTACAAGCTGACCAAAACGTTCTTCGAAAGCCTGCCGCAACTGCGTAACTCGCATCAGGCAATGAATGATGTTTCGGTCGAAACGGCTCAGCAAGGCCTGGTAGCGCCACTGCACCCCGGTGCCCAGCAATACTATGACGAGCTGGTTGCGGACTGATTCCGTACCCATCCAGAAAAGGCCGGGCATCCTGCTAGGGCTGTCCGGCCTTTTTATTTTGGGCGGTATCTTATGGCCAGTCACCAATGTAGTGTTGACTTTGCCCACACAATCCTGCCTTCTGCCTGACACGGACTTTGCCCTGCAATGGCAGCATTCTGTCGAAAAAGAAAACTGGCGCGAAGCCTACCAGCGCCATGACCAGCAACTGCTGCTGACACATAGCCAATTCAAAACCTACGGTGCAGGCACGCCCAGCAGCGGAGAGTTACACACCGACAACAACGAGCTGATCGACTATCGCGTTGACCGCCTGCTCAACGAACTCAGCTGGGTTGTGTCGGACAACGTACAATCCACTTTGTGGATAGACGGCAACCCCTGGCCGGTCCATGCTCTGGTTGACGATTACACCGAGCTGGATTTTCGCGTCAGGCGCATACCCTTTTTGCAGTTTTTACTGATGGACTCCTGTCATGACTTCTTCAGACAAGCACACCCCGCCAAGCAGCAATGAGCAAGAGCTGCTGGAAAAATTTGACCGCGCTTCAGTACTGCGCAACATCGCCAACAAGCCGGTGGCACTGCTGGTTTTCTGCCTGTCGGTCGCCTATTCGCTGTTTCACCTCTATATCACGTACAACCCGATGCCCGAGCTGCTGCAACGCAGTGCTCACGTTGCCATCGGCCTGTGCCTGATTTTCTTTCTGTACCCTGCCCGGCAGACCACCAGCCGTAGCCGGGTCACACTGGTTGACTGGATACTGGTGCTGGCCAGTGGCGCCAGCTTTGGTTATCTGGCCCTGGAGTATCAGGCAATTGTAACCACCCGCGGTGGCATTCCGAATACGCTCGACATCGCGTTTTCCATTCTTACCGTGGTGCTGGTCGTCGAGGGCACCCGCCGCATCATGGGCTGGATGCTGCCGATTCTGGCTCTGGTATTTCTAGCTTATCCGTTTATCAGTCATTTCGAATTCATGCCGGATCGTCTACTGACCCGTGCGTTTGACATGGGTGACATTTTTGGCCAGATGTATCTGAAAACTGAGGGTCTGTACTCCACCGCCATTGGTGCGTCGGTCACCTTTATCTTCCTGTTTATCCTGTTTGGCGCTTTTCTGGCCAAGTCCGGCATGGGTCAGCTGTTTAACGATCTGGCCATGGCACTGGCCGGTCACAAGCAGGGTGGCCCGGCCAAGGTAGCGGTCATTTCCAGTGGTTTTATGGGCAGCATTAATGGCACCGCCGTAGCCAACGTGGTCGGCACGGGTGCGTTCACCATTCCGCTGATGAAAAAGATCGGCTATGGCAAAAACTTTGCCGGTGCGGTCGAAGCCAGTGCTTCGGTCGGCGGACAAATTCTGCCACCGATCATGGGAGCCAGTGCATTCATCATGGCCGAAACCACCGGCGTCAGTTATGGCAGCATTGCACTGGCCGCGTTGCTGCCGGCCCTGCTCTATTATCTGGGCGTGATTGCCCAGGTTCACTTTTGTGCCGGCCGGGAAAACCTGAAAGGCATTCCCAAAGCAGACCTGCCCAAGGTGATGGAAGTGCTCAAGGAGCGCGGCCACCTGCTGATTCCAATCGTGGCGCTGGTTGTTTTGCTGTTCAAATCGGTGCCGGTCAGTTTTGCCGCTTTTTACACCATCATCATTACCGTTATTGTCAGCAGCTTGCGTAAAAGCACCCGCATGTCCTTTGCCGACATTCTGGAAGCCATGGCCGATGGCGCACGCCAGTCACTGTCGGTGATGGTTGCCTGTGCCGTGGTCGGCATCATTATCGGTGTGGTCAGCCTGACCAGCTTCGGCAGTGTCATGACTTCGTCCATCATGAGCATTGGGGCCGGGTCACTGATGCTGACACTGATCTTTACCATGCTGGCTTCGATGATTCTGGGCATGGGCCTGCCGTCCATTCCGGCTTATATCATCACGGCTACCATGGCTGCTCCGGCGCTGGCCAACTTTGACATTCCGGTACTGGTCGCACACATGTTTGTATTCTACTTCGGCCTGTTTGCCAACATCACACCGCCGGTGGCACTGGCTGCCTTTGCAGGTGCCGGCATTGCTGGCGGCGACCCGATGCGTACCGGTTTTATCTCGCTGCGTCTGGCGCTGGCCGGTTTTATCGTGCCGTTTCTGTTCGTTTACAATCCGGCGATGATGATGATTGACATCACCGGCCTGCCGATGAACGCTCGCGAGTTCCCGTTACCGCCGGTCTGGGACATCATTTCCATCAGCTTCACTTCGATAGTCGGTATCATCGCGCTGGGGGCTGCGGTTGAAGGCTATCTGAAAAGTAGCCTGTCACCTTTGGTGCGAATCATTCTGGCCGCCGGCGCACTGATGATGATCATTCCGGAAACCTACACCGATATCGCCGGTATTATTGTGGTCGGACTGCTGTTCGCCTGGAACTGGCGTAGCAGTAAACAGCTCGCTGCCTGATTGCAATCCTGCTTGTGGGGCGACAGGACGTTCGCCCCGCATTGCTGCTTAGGCCGGCAGCAATCCCAACA
>CAYMXO010000042.1:0-13931 GCA_964394445.1 uncultured Thiopseudomonas sp. | reverse complement strand
CGGGCGAAGTCACGCTTTTCGTAGGCCTCGGCAATGCTGTCTTCGGCGGCCAGGAAGCTGTCCCACAATTGCGCTGCGGCATTGGTTTCGGCCAGCACGCCGGCGTTGCCCTTGTGCACAAAGCCGGCACAGCGGCTGGCAATGTTGACGACCTTGCCGACGAGGTCGGAGTTGACCTTGTGGATGAAGTCGTCGAGGTTCAGGTCCAGGTCTTCGACGCCACGGCCCAGCTTGGTGGCGTAGTAGTAACGCAGGTATTCGGGCTGCAGGTGTTCCAGATAGGTGCGCGCCTTGATAAAGGTACCGCGGGATTTGGACATCTTGGCGCCGTTGACGGTCAGGTAACCGTGCACGTTGACCGCGGTCGGCTTGCGAAAGCCGGCACCCTGCAGCATGGCCGGCCAGAACAGGGCGTGGAAGTTGATGATGTCCTTGCCGATGAAGTGGTACAGCTCGGTGTCACCGCCCTTGGCCCAGAACTCGTCAAAGTTCAGGTCGTCGCGCTGCTCACAGAGGTTCTTGAAGCTGGCCATGTAACCGATGGGGGCGTCGAGCCAGACGTAAAAATACTTGCCGGGTGCACCGGGAATTTCAAAGCCGAAATAGGGTGCATCACGGGAGATGTCCCATTCCTGCAGGCCGGCATCCAGCCACTCGGCCAGTTTGTTGGCCACGGATGTTTGCAGGGCGCCGCCACGGGTCCAGCGCTTGAGCATGTCGCTGAAGTCCGGCAGCTTGAAAAAATAGTGTTCGGAATCCTTCAGCACCGGGGTGGCGCCGGAGATGGCCGAGCGCGGGTTTTTCAATTCGGTCGGGTGGTAGGTGGCACCGCACTTTTCACAGTTGTCGCCGTACTGGTCTTCCGCCTTGCACTTGGGGCAGGTGCCCTTGATGAAACGGTCAGCCAGGAACATGCCTTTTTCCGGGTCGTAATACTGGGTGACGCTGCGGGTGGCAATATGCCCGGCCTTTTTCAGGCGGTTGTAGATGAGCTCCGACAGCTGACGGTTTTCTTCACTGTGGGTGCTGTAATAATTATCGAAATCCACCAGAAAGTCGGCAAAATCATCGCTGTGCTCTTCGTGTACGGCATCAATCAGTTGTTCCGGCGTGATGCCTTCCTGCTCGGCGCGCAGCATGATGGCCGAGCCGTGCGCATCGTCGGCGCACACGTAAATGCATTGATGCCCGCGCATTTTCTGGAAGCGCACCCAGATATCGGTCTGGATATATTCAAGCATGTGGCCCAGGTGAATGGAGCCGTTGGCATAGGGGAGGGCGCTGGTGACGAGAATTTTGCGGGTGGAAGTCATGGTGCTCACAGACAGTAAGAAAGAATATGTAAAGCTGGACATTGTAGCGAAAAAAGCCTGGCCATGCACTGTTGGCTCTGTCATCGTGGCCGTTTTGACGGCCGGGTTCATGGCGGGTACGGGATCTCGTTTTTTACAGCGGCCAGGCCGGCAGGGTTTGGCTTTTCCATGATTTTGGAGAGCTTTGTGATCAAGCAAAAAAAGTGCTGATGGCCTACACTGGACTGGTTTTTATTTATCGATGCAGGAGTCAATGATGCCCCGGCCAAGTCTTGAACAGGTTGAAAATGTATTGCGTGGACTGATCGACCCGCACTTGAATCAGGATCCGCTCAGCGCGGGCTGCGTACAGGACATCCGCATTCAGGGTGACCGTGTAGAAGTGGACGTGCAGCTTGGCTACGCCGCCGACCAGTTCAAAAACGGCTGGGCGCAGATGCTGCAGATGCAACTGGAGCAGCTGGCCGGGGTTGTCAGTGCCCGGGTCAATGTGGGCTGGGACGTACCGGCACAGGCCGGCATGGCCGGACCGGAAACGCTGGCGCAGGTAAAGAACGTCATTGCCGTGGCTTCCGGCAAGGGCGGTGTGGGCAAGTCCACCACGGCTGCCAACCTGGCACTGGCGCTGGCCCGCGAGGGTGCAAAGGTTGGCGTGCTGGATGCCGATATTTACGGGCCGAGCCAAGGCATCATGTTTGGCCTGCCAGCCGGCACCCGTCCAGGCGTAAAAGATGAAAAATACTTCGTACCGGTCGAGGCCATGGGCGTAAAGGTCATGTCGATGGCGTTTCTCACCAACGATGAAACACCGATGGTCTGGCGCGGCCCGATGGCATCCGGGGCCTTGTTGCAGATGCTGACCCAGACTGTCTGGGGCGAGCTGGACTATCTGGTGGTGGATATGCCGCCGGGCACCGGTGACATTCAGCTGACCCTGTCACAAAAGGCGGCCGTGGCCGGTGCAGTCATTGTTACCACGCCGCAGGACATTGCCCTGCTGGATGCAAAGAAAGGTATCGAGATGTTCCGCAAGGTGAATATCCCGGTGCTGGGCGTGGTGGAAAACATGGCCATGCACGTGTGCTCCAACTGCGGCCATATCGAGCATATCTTTGGCGAGGGTGGTGGTGGCCGGCTGGCCGATGCCTACGAGGTGGAGCTGCTGGCCTCGCTGCCGCTGTCGATGACCATCCGCATGCAGTGTGACGGCGGCGAGCCGACCGCCATTGCTGATCCGGAAAGCCAGATTGCCATGATCTATCAGCAGCTGGCCCGCACCGTAGGTGCCCGCCTGAGCATGGCTGCCCAAAGCGGTGCGGCGATGCCCGAGATCGAAATAAGCTAAAAGCGTCTTGGTTGCCGGCCGGAAGAAACGTCTTCCGGCTCAGGCCCGGCTCCAGTCAAAGCTCAGTACCTCGCGAATGTCTTGCGCGCCGGTTGCATGCAGCAGCAGACGATCAAGCCCCAGTGCCACACCGCTGCAGTCCGGCAGGCCATGCGCCAGAGCGGCCAGCAAGCGCTCGTCACGGGGGCGTCCGGTGCCCTGCAGCTCGTGCTCAAAGCGCTGGCGCTGGATGCCGGCGTCGAGCAGTTCGTCGTAGCCGTTGGCCAGTTCCATGCCGTTGAAAAACACCTCGAAACGCTGGGCCCAGGCACTGCCGTCGGCGTGTGGCAGAATCTTGGCCAGGGCCGCCTGTGAGGCAGGGAAGTTGTCGATAAATACCAAGGTGTTGCGGGGCAAGGCCGGCTCGACCTGGTGGCTCATGATCACGTCCAGCCAGCCATCGCGCGCCAGACCCAGATCGGCATTGGCCAGCTGGCGCCCAAGGCTGGCAATCTCTTCATCGCTGCAGTGCAGCACATCAAGCCCGGTAAATTCCTGTAGTGCCTGGCGGTAGCTGTAATGCCTGACCGCTAGTTGCCGATAGCGCTCGCTCAGTGCCAGCTGCAGCAGGTCGGCAACTTCCTGCATGAGTTGCTGCAGGCTCCAGCCGACCCGATACCATTCGAGCATGCTGAATTCCGGATTATGGCGGCGGCCGGCTTCACCCTGTCGAAACACCTTGCAGATCTGGTAGATGTCACCGCTGCCGGCACAGAGCATCCGCTTCATGGCGTACTCGGGCGAGGTATGCAGCCAGCGGTTGCCGTCTGCCTGCATGGGCGTGATGTTGGGATCGGCCACCGGTGCCTGGCCCAGCAGCGGGGTTTCCACTTCCAGCACTTTGCGTTGGTGGAAAAAGTCGCGGATCTTGCGGTACAGCTGTTGACGGGCCTGCAGCAAGGGCAGGGCTGCGGAAGGTTTCCAGTCGGACATTACAGGTTTCCAGTCAAGAAAAAAGGGAGCCGCAGCTCCCTTCGTTCGCATCGGGCAACAATCAGGCGCGGCTGACGTATTCGCCGGTGCGGGTATCGATTTTCAGCTTTTCGCCGGTCACGATAAACAGCGGTACACGGACAACGGCACCGGTGCTCAGGGTGGCAGGCTTGGAGCCGCCCTGGGCGGTATCACCTTTCAGGCCGGGGTCGGTTTCAGCAACTTCTAGTTCGATAAAGTTGGGTGCAGTCACGCTGACCACGGCTTCGTTGAACAGCATGACGTTGTAAACTTCCTGCTCTTTCAGCCATTTCAGGGTGTCACCGAGGGCGTTTTCACCGGCAGCCAGCTGCTCGAAAGAGCCGTCGGTGGCCATGAAGTGCCAGAACTCGCCATCGGTGTACAGGTATTCCATGTCGCGTTCCTGGATGTCGGCGCTTTCCAGGGTTTCACCGGACTTGAAGGTGCGTTCCCAGACACGGTCAGTGCGGATGTTGCGCATTTTAACGCGGGTAAAGGCCTGGCCCTTGCCCGGCTTGACGAACTCCACATCGATCATGATGCAGGGTTCGCCTTCTACCAGTACGCGAAGGCCGGGGCGGAATTCGTTGGTCGCATGAGTTGCCATGGAAATGCTGTCCTGTCAAAAAAGTGGTTTTGCAAAGGCGCCATTATACGTTGCATTTCAGAGAAAAACAGTATGCAGCTTGCCTTTGCCCGGGCGTCTTGCGTCACGGCGGTAACTGTCTGTGTGTGCCGGCCTGTCCGGTGGGTGGCGCCACACGGGATAAACCCGCTCGTACAATGAAGCAGCCTGCGGTATCCCGTGGTGACGGGATTGTCGTGTTGGCTTCCATTTGTCGGGGCAGGCAAGAGGTAACCCGGGACGGTAAAGCCTGTTAGAATGCCCCGTTTGACTTGAACAAATACTGGAGGAGACTGCAATGCTGGTCAAGGGCTTGCGTAACGGGTTGGGCATGGTCATTGTTTTTGCCAACTGGCTAACCCTGCCGCGACAAATCAGGCGTCCTGCCGGGCAACAAGCAGAGATCGACAAAAAGGCAGAGCAGCTGAAACTGTACCAGTTTCGCGCCTGTCCCTTTTGCGTCAAGGTACGCCGTCACATGCACCGTCTGAATGTTCCGGTGGAGGTGGTCGAGTCCTCGGCCGGCACCCGGGCGCGTGAGGAGCTGGTGGCACAGGGCGGGAAAAAGCAGGTGCCCTGTTTGCGTATTGAAACTGCCGAAGGCGTGCAGTGGCTGTATGAGTCTTCAGCCATTATTGACTACCTGAACCAACATTTTGCCCCGGAAGGGACGGTCGCATAGCCGGCAGGAGACAAGACAGATGATGCGTATAGGTCATGGCTATGACGTGCACCGTTTCCAGGAGGGTGACCACATAACCCTGGGAGGCGTGCGCATTGAGCATAACCAGTCGTTTGTGGCCCACTCTGATGGCGATGTGTTGTTACATGCCATCTGTGATGCGCTGTTGGGTGCGCTGGCGCTGGGTGATATCGGCCGGCATTTTCCTGATACCGATCCCCGCTTTCATGGCGCCGACAGCCGCGTACTGTTGCAGACTGTCATGCACATGGTGGATGCGCGTGGCTGGCGGGTGGTCAACCTGGATTGCACCATCCAGGCCCAGGCGCCCAAAATGGCACCGCACATTGATGCCATGCGCAGCGTGATCGCACAAGAGCTGCAGGTCACCGAAGAACAGGTCAACGTCAAGGCAACCACTACCGAGTCGCTGGGCTTTGTCGGGCGCAAGGAAGGTATCGCCGCCCATGCCGTGGTTCTGCTGGAGCAGTAATGGGGCAACTTGAACTGCTTGGCAGCACGGCCTGGGGAGCGCCTTGCGGGACCGCCGTGCTGAAGGCCAGTGCGGATGATTTCCAGGTCAATGAAGTGCTGGAAATTTCCCTGTCGGGAGCAGGCGAGCATCTTTGGCTGTGGGTGGAAAAGCGCGACTTGAATACCGAAGAAGCCGCACGCATCCTGTCAAGGGCCTTTGGCCTTGCGCAAAAGCACATCAGCTACGCCGGTCTCAAAGACCGTCATGCCTTGACCAGGCAATGGTTCAGCCTGCATCTGCCCGGTCGTGAGCTGGATATTGCAGGCCTGCAGCACCCGCAACTGAAGATCCTCAAGGCAGTACGGCATGGTCGCAAGCTGCAGCGGGGCGCACACAGCGCCAACGGTTTTGTCATACGCCTGACCGCCATGCAGGCGGACGCAGACTGCATTGAACAGCGCCTGCAGCAGATTGCCCGCCAGGGTGTACCCAACTATTATGGCCCGCAGCGTTTTGGCCATGACGGGCATAACCTGCTGCAGGCACGGCACTATGCCGGTCAGCAGCAACTGCCTGAGCGGCGCAATTTACGCTCAAGGTTGTTGAGTGTTGCGCGCAGTGCCCTGTTTAACCGCATGCTGGCCAGGCGGGTGGAAGAGGGTAGCTGGAACCGGGCGCAACCGGGTGATGCGTTGTCCTTTACGCAAAGTCGCAGTTTTTTTATTGCCGGTGTCGATGACTGCAGCGATCCGAGACTTGATGAGCTGGATGTACATCCGACGGCAGCCCTGTGGGGAAATGGTGAGCTGCCGATAACGGGACACGCACAGACAATCGAGCAGGCTGTAGCAGCTGACGAGCCGGAGTTGTGCCGATGGCTGGAACAGGCCGGATTGAAGCAGGAGCGCCGCATTCTGCGCTTGCCGGTGCGCGACCTGTGCTGGAGCTGGCTGTCAACTGACTGCCTGCAGCTCGAATTTGTTTTGCCGACCGGTTGTTTTGCCACCGTTGTGGTGCGTGAACTGGTCCAACTGATATCTATGGAAGGGGATGATCCGCGATGCGAATCCTGATAGCCAATGATGATGGTGTGAATGCGCCAGGGCTGGCGGCCCTGCATGAGGCATTGCGCGATTTTTCCGATTGCACCGTGGTGGCGCCGCAACAAGATTGCAGTGGTGCCAGCAGTTCGATGACCCTGGACCGCCCGTTGCATCCGCAAGCGTTGGCAAACGGCTTTATCAGTGTTGATGGTACGCCTACCGACTGTGTGCACCTGGCATTGAATGGCTATCTGGACAAGCCGGTCGACATGGTGGTGGCCGGCATCAACCTGGGTGCCAACCTGGGCGATGACGTGCTGTATTCCGGCACTGTGGCCGCCGCCCTGGAAGGGCGCTTTCTTGCACGGCCAGCCTTTGCCTTCTCGCTGGTGTCACGCGAGATCAGCAATCTGGCAGCGGCAGGCTGGTTTGCGCGGCAGCTTGTCGAGGGCCAGCACAAACTCTCCCTGCCGCCGCACAGCGTACTGAACGTGAATGTGCCCAATTTGCCGCTGGACGAGATACGTGGCATCAAGCTGACCCGTCTGGGACATCGTGCCCGCGCTGCGGCTCCGGTCAAGAGTGTCAACCCTCGCGGCAAGACCGGTTACTGGCTGGCTGCGGTAGGCACAGTGGCCGATGGCGAGGAAGGAACCGACTTTCATGCAATCCGGCAGGGCTACGTATCGGTGACGCCGTTACAGCTGGACCGGACTTTTCATGCCCGGCTGGATGATGTCCAGGAATGGGTGGAGGGCTTGCTGTGAACGGTCTGTTACAACGGGGCATCGGCATGACCTCGCAACGCACCCGGGAACGCCTGGTGCAACGTTTGCAGGAAGACGGCCTGAGCAACCCGCTGGTGCTGGATGTGATCTCGCGCACGCCACGCCACCTGTTTGTTGACGAGGCCCTGGCCCACCGGGCCTACGAAGATACCGCGCTGCCGATTGGGCATAACCAGACCATTTCCCAGCCCTACATGGTCGGCCGCATGACCGAATTGTTGCTGGCTGCCGGTCCGCTGGACAAGGTGCTGGAGATCGGCACCGGCTGTGGCTATCAAACCGCGGTTCTGGCCCAGCTGGTGGAGCGGGTGTTTACTGTTGAGCGCATCCAGGCGCTACAGGAGCGGGCCAAGGAGCGCCTGCAGCAATTGAACATCCGTAATGTGGTGTACCGCTGGGGGGACGGCTGGACCGGCTGGAATGCGCTGGCTCCCTACAACGGCATCATGGTTACGGCGGCTGCCAGTGAAGTACCACAGGCCCTGCTGGATCAGCTGGCGCCAGGCGGGCGCATGGTGATTCCGGTGGGCGACGAGCAGGGCGAGCAGCATCTTTACCTGATCGAAAATACCGAGCAGGGTTTGGTTCGACATGAGCTGGACCCTGTACGCTTTGTTCCCCTGCTGAGTGGAGCCTTGCAGTGAAAAAACATCTTCTGTTGTATTTGAAGGGCATGGCCATGGGCGCAGCGGATGTGGTGCCCGGCGTATCCGGTGGCACCATTGCCTTCATTTCCGGAATTTACGGGCAGCTGCTTGAAGCGCTGGCCAGAATGCCGCAGGGCATCGTCTGGCTGTTGCGGGGGCGGGTGCGCGAAGCCTGGGCGCTGGTGCATGCCAACTTTTTACTGGTACTGCTGGCAGGCATTGCCACCAGCATCCTGAGCCTGGCCCGGGTGATTACCTGGTTGCTGGAGCATCAGCCAATCCCCCTGTGGTCATTCTTTTTTGGCTTGATTATGGTGTCCTGCTGGATGGTTGGGCGCACCATCAAACGCTGGGGAGCGGGCAGCATGGCGACCTTTGCCATCGGTGTCATATGCGCCTGGTATATCACGGTGGCTGCTCCGCTGAACTGGGGGCAGGACTATGCGAGCCTGTTTATGGCCGGTGCAATCGCCATTTGCGCAATGATCCTGCCTGGTGTTTCCGGCAGTTTTCTGTTGTTGATGATGGGCCTGTACCACTTTGTACTGGATGCCGTGAAAGGCTTTGAGCTGGATATAATTGCCATTTTTGCCCTGGGCTGTGTGTTCGGCCTGCTCGGCTTTGCGCGGATTTTGAAGGCTGCACTGGATCGTTATCATGATCTGACTCTGGCCTTGTTGACCGGCTTCATGCTGGGATCATTGAACAAGGTCTGGCCGTGGAAGCAAACTGTCAGTTTCTACAGCAACAGCAAGGGGCAGCAGGTGCCGCTACAGCAAGAAAACCTGTGGCCATGGCAGTTTGCCGAAAGTGCCGGTCAGAACCCACAGCTTTTTGCAGCAGTTGCCCTGGCCGTTGGCGGCATTGTGCTGGTACTGGCTCTTGAATGGTTTGCAGGCAGAGCTGCGCAACCACAGGCCGACAGTGTGCAGGAAAGTACCGGTTGAAGCTTGCCTGAAGATAAAATTACAGCATAATGCAACCTGTTCGCAGGACTGAAGATTAGGAAAATTCATGCTGAAGGGTACAGTTTCTGGCGCAACTAGGCGTACTTTGTCCGTTTTGTTGGTGGCTGGCAGCCTGGCCACGCTGCTTGCCGGTTGTGCCAGTAGCACCAATGCGCCGGTGGTCGATCGCCAGCACCGAAGCCAACCGGTTGCGGTGCGGCAGACGAAGGCGGTGCGTCCGGTTACCAGCGGCTCCTACGTGGTACGCCCGCAAGATACCCTGTATTCGATTGCTTTTCGCTTTGGCCGTGACTGGAAAGAGCTGGCGGCCAGCAATGGTATTGCCGCACCCTATACGATCAAGCCGGGGCAGGTCATTTACCTGTCCAAGAAGAAGACTACGGCGGCAGCCAGCAAGCCGGCAACGCCCGTCCGCCAGCCAACAACGGCAAGCAAGCCTGCGGCCAAGCCGGCAGCAAAGCCGGCGACTGCTCCAGTGAGCAAGCCGGTTGCCAGCAAACCGGCTGCGGCGCCGACCGGCAAGTGGCTCTGGCCGGCAGAGGGCAGTGTCATCAGCCGCTTTTCATCCAGCACCACCCTGAACAAGGGAATCGATATTGCCGGCCAGATTGGCCAGCCGGTCAAGTCAACTGCCAAAGGCACGGTAGTCTACGCGGGCAGCGACTTGCGTGGTTATGGCGAGCTGATTATCATTAAGCACGATGATACCTACATCAGTGCTTACGGCCACAACCGGCGTTTGCTGGTTAATGAAGGGCAACAGGTTGCGGCGGGCCAGCAGATCGCCGAGATGGGTTCAACCGGGACCGACCGGGTCAAGCTGCATTTCGAGATTCGCCGGCAAGGCAGCCCGGTAGACCCGCTGCAGTACCTGCCAGCCCGCTGACGGCGGCAACGCATGTAGTCATCACCCGCGACGGCAAGGAATGCCGTTATGAAGTTGACGTCAAGGAGGACAGTCAAATGCGTACATCATCCGCAAAATCCGGCACATACCCGATTTTTTCTTCCTCAGCTCCTGGCTTGAGCCGTCCCGAACATTCCGGGGTGGGTGAAACTGTCGGGCGCTATCTCGTTGCGCTGCGTGACTTGCCTCCACTGACAGCGGAACAGGAAAGCAGCTATGCCACTCAGGCCCGTTCGGGGCGACTGAATGCCCGAAACCTGATGATCCAGCATAATCTGCGCCTGGTTGTCAGTATTGCCCGTAAATACCGCCGTAGCGGGGTGTCTTTTGCCGACCTGATTGGCGAAGGTAACCTTGGCCTGATCCGGGCAGTGGAGAAGTTTGATCCGCAGCTGGGTTACCGGTTTTCCACTTATGCAACCTGGTGGGTACAGCAGGCCATAGAGCAGGTCGCGGAGCAACAGATGTCGGTAGTACGACGGCCGCGCCGACTCTTGTTGCAGCATCGGCAGCAGCGTCGTTTGTTGCTGCGACAGCAGCAGGAAAAACCTTCGGTCGGTGCATCAGTACCCGGCTTTTTTCCCGGCGGGCAGGATCTGACCCTGGATGTCGGGGAAGGTAACCCTGTTGTTGCTGACTGTTCCGGCAAACCGTGTCAGGGGGGCTGGCATGGCTCACCCTGCCAGCAGCTGGAACGGGAACAACTGCTGGAGCGGCTGCATGAATGGATTGCCTGCATGCCGGTACTGCAAGCGCAAATATTGACGCTTTATTTCGGTCTGGACGAACAGCCGCGGCAGACACTGGTGCAAATTGCCGGGCTCCTGCAGATTAACCGCCAGCGCGTGATAACCCTGCGTGACCGGGCGCTGGCCAGTCTGCGCCGGTCGCTGGAGCTGCAACAACTGGATGCCGGTACCCTGTTGGCAGAGCCGCTGTGAGGCCGGGAACAGGCTTGATGGCGGGGAAAGCCGTCATTCGGGTTTGTTCCAGTGCCGGCGGCCGTATAAACTAATGCACTTTCAGTCCAGCCAGAAAGGAAATTGCCATGAACTATGTAACCCCCGACCTTTGTGATGCCTACCCGGACGTTGCGGTTGTCGAGCCCATGTTTGCCAATTTTGGTGGCCGTGACTCCTTTGGTGGCCAGATCGTGACCGTCAAGTGTTTTGAGGACAACTCGGTGGTCAAGGCCCAGGTCGAACAGCCGGGCAAGGGCAAAGTCATGGTAGTGGACGGCGGTGGCTCACTGCGCCGTGCCATGCTTGGTGACATGCTGGCCGCCAAGGCAGCAGAAAACGGCTGGGAAGGCATCATTGTCTACGGCTGTGTGCGTGATGTCGACGTGCTGGCAGACATTGACCTGGGTGTACAGGCGCTGGGCAGCCATCCGATGAAAACCGACAAGCGCAACATTGGTGACCTTAATGTGGAAGTGACCTTCGGCGGTGTTACTTTCCGTCCGGGCGAATACGTCTATGCCGATAACAACGGCATCATTGTCGCCAGCCACGAGCTGACAATGCCCGAGTAATCTCCCCATCAGGCACGGCCTTGTGCCGTGTCGCAGACAAACCCGCGCATGGCTGGCAATCCGTGTTGCCAGGTGCATGGCCGTCATTTTCAGTGCTTCAGGACAGGTGGATGGATAACGATCCTTTTGAAAAGTCCCTGCGTGAACTTTTGCAGGAGTCCAGTGCCAGACAGCAACCCGAGCTGGTGCTGGAGCGGGTGCTGAAAACGGCCAACCGGCAGACCGGTGCCGGCGCGCTGCTGATGCTGTCCGGGCGCGCTCTGGAGTCGGTCATGATGGCGCTGGAAGGCGCTTCCGCCCACTGGCGACCGGTATCCCGGCTGAACCGCAACACCATCGACAAGCACAAGGCACAATAGATATGCAGCTAGATTCCTGGACCCAGAGCCTGGTCGGTGCGATGAGCACCCTGTGGCAAAAAATCGCCGCGTTCATCCCGAACCTGATCGGTGCGCTGGTGGTTGTCATTATCGGTTTTGTGGTGGCCCGTCTGCTGGATGCGCTGTTGTCAAAACTGTTGGCCAAACTCGGGCTCGACCGCCTGATGCAGGGTACCGGGCTGAACAAGATGATGGCCCGGGTCGGGGTCAAGGTGCCGGTATCCACCCTGATCGGCCGGATCGTCTACTGGTTTGTCCTGCTGGTGTTTCTGGTGTCGGCGCTTGAATCGCTTGGCCTTGAGCGGATCTCCGCAACGCTGGATACATTAGCCCTCTATGTGCCCAAAGTGTTTGCCGCAGCGCTGGTACTGGTTGCCGGTATCCTGCTGGCACAGCTGCTCAACTCGGTCGTCTCTGGTGCTGCCGAAGGTGTCGGGATTGATTATGCGGGCGCACTAGGCCGGCTGGCGCAGGGACTGGTGATCATCATCAGTGTGTCGGTGGCCATTGGTCAGCTCGAGATCAAGGCAGAACTGCTCAACTACGTGATAGCCATCATTCTGCTCAGTATCGGTATTGCTGTTGCGCTGGCGATAGGCCTTGGCTGCCGGGGTATTGCGGGCCAGATCATCGCCGGCATTTATGTGCGTGAGCTGTACGAGCTTGGCCAGCAGGTGGTGGTGGACGGCATCGAAGGCAGCATTGAAGAAATCGGCACCGTCAAAACCATTATTCAGACTGCTGACGGTGAACTGGTGTATTTTGCCAACAGGGTGCTGTTGGAGCAGCACGTGATCAGCCCCGGAAAGTGAGCGGCACATGGGCTTACCATTCACGGTCTGTGTGGCCTGATACGCCTTGAACAGTCTGAAAAAAATTTCTACTGCCTATGATCCCGCGCAGTTGACTGACGAGGAGCTGGTCGTGCGTGCGCAGACGGAACTTTTTACCGTCACGCGTGCCTATGAAGAGTTGATGCGCAGGTATCAGGCGACCCTGTACAATGTGTGCGCCCGTTACCTGGGTAACGAGCGTGATGCTGATGATGTCAGCCAGGAAATCATGCTGAAAGTCCTTTACGGGCTGAAGAAATTTGAAGGCAAATCAAAATTCAAAACCTGGTTGTACAGCATTACCTATAATGAATGCATCACCCAGTACCGCAAGGAAAAGCGAAAAAAACGCTTGATGGATGCGCTGAGCCTGAATCCGGTAGAGGAGGCCAGCGACAGTGATACTCCCGACATTGGAGAAAACCCCAGCCTGGACCGCTGGTTGCTGAACGTAAACCAAATAGATCGTGAAATAATCATTCTCAGATTTGTAGCTGAGTTAGAATTTCAGGAAATCGCCAATATCATGCATCTGGGACTCAGTGCGACCAAAATGCGGTACAAAAGGGCGATAGATAAATTAAAACAGCACTATTCCGGTGATAAGCTGCTATAATCATCGGGTTTTAACCAACCAACCTTCCTTTCTGATGAGGAAAATTTTATGAAGTTGAAGAATACCCTGGGTTTTGCCGTAGCTGCCACTCTGGCTGCAGGTTCCGTTAACGCATTTGCACAAGGTCAGGGCGCGGTTGAAGCCGAAGCCTTTGCCAAGCGCTACTTCACTGACAGCGCCCGCAAAATGGACAACGGCAACCTGTACGGTGGTTCTGTCAGCTACTTCCTGACCGAAGCCGTATCCCTTGGCCTGTCCTATGGTGAGTACCATCGCCTGGATTCCAAGGACAAGCTGGCAAGCGAAGGCAACAAGCGCAAGAAAATCAACGGTGCCCTGGCCAGCCTGGATGCAACCTACCACTTCCGTAGCGCCAACGATGCCCTGCGTCCTTACCTGTCTGCCGGCCTGGGCCACCAGAGCCTGAGCAATGTGCAGGGCGCCTACAGCCAGTCCGGCAACGGCCGTGACCGCACCACCATGGCGCTGATCGGTGCCGGTGCCAAGTACTACTTCGGCGAAAACTTCTTCGTACGTGCCGGTGTTGACGGTATGCACGGCTTTGACAACCATCAGTCCGAGTGGATGGCCGGCATGGGCATTGGCCTGAACTTCGGTGGCGGTGCCAAGCCTGCTCCAGTAGTCGTGGCTGAAGAGCCAGCTCCTGTTGTATACGAAGAGCCGGTTGAGCCAGAAACCGTTCGCGTTGAGCTGGAAGTTCTGTTTGACTTCGACAAAGCCAACGTCAAGGATGGCAGCTACGCCGACATCCAGAACCTGGC
>CAYMXO010000041.1:0-13956 GCA_964394445.1 uncultured Thiopseudomonas sp. | reverse complement strand
CGTTCGTACAGAAAGCAACCGGCGCTATGGATTGCCTGCAGATGCTGCAATGGCTAGTCGCTTTCACAACATCAGTATCCATAGGTGGCTCCATCGGGGTTGCGTGGGTCTGAATATCCGCTGATGCCTGATTCGTTCAACTGAATGGTTTGGGTGCGCCCCATGCTGGCTTTCAGCTCGATCTCATAGCCATTCTTTTCCAGCAGTTTCAGGGTGTCAGGGCTAAAGCCCTTTTCAATGCGCAGTACATCGGGTTGCCACTGATGGTGCATGCGCGGTGTTACTGCGTTTTCCGCAGGGTTCATGCCAAAATCAATTGCGTTCACTACAGTCTGTAAAACGGTAGTGATAATGCGCGCACCGCCGGGCGTGCCGGTTACCATCCAGGGTTTGTTATCTTTCAGAACCAGGGTGGGCATCATTGAGGATAACGGACGCTTGCCGGCTTCGATAGCGTTGGCATCGCCGCCAATCAGCCCGTAGGCATTGGCTACACCGGGCTTGGCGGAGAAATCATCCATTTCATTATTCAACAGGATGCCGGTTCCGGCTGCCACAATACCGCTGCCAAAGTTGAGGTTGAGAGTGTAGGTAACACCGACCATGTTGCCGTCTTTATCGATGACCGAGTAGTGGGTGGTCTGGTCGCTTTCATGGTCACCGGGATTGCCGGGCTTGATGGTGGCTGCGTCCCTGACGGCGCCAGGATGAATGCCTGCTGCAAGTTCACGACCATAAGATTTGCTGACCAGCCCCTGTTGCGGAACCTGGACAAAATCCGGGTCGCCGAGAAACTCTGAACGATCGGCGTAGGCAAGTTTGGCTGACTCGGCCAACAGGCGCATGGTTTCAGCACTGGTAGCCCCATACGTGCTCAACGGGAAATGCTCGAGAATGTTCAGCATTTGCAGCAGATGGATTCCGCCAGAGCTGGGTGGTGGCATGCTGACAACTTCATAACCGCGATAGTTTCCACGCACGGGTTCGCGCTCAACTACCCGGTAATTAGCCAGATCCTGCATGCTGATCAGTCCACCGTGCTGTTGCATCTCCTGAACGATGCGTTCGGCAATTTTTCCGTTATAAAATGCTTTGCTGCCTTGTTTGGCAATCAGCTGGAGTGATTTGGCCAGATCTTTTTGCACGAGCTGATCGCCGGCTCGCAGAGGGTGGCCATTTTTGAAGAATATCGCACGTGTGGCCGGCCATTGACCAAGCTGCTCTTTTTGCACTTCCAGCATGTCTGCAAGGGTTGTACTGACTTCGAAGCCCTGTTTTGCCAGTTTGATTGCTGGCTTTATAACTTCCTTGAGCGACAGGCTGCCCCAGTTTTGCAGAGCATGCTCGAGTCCGGCAACGGTGCCTGGCACGCCAACTGCGCTGTGGCTATAGATGGACTTGCCATCAATCAGGTTGCCCTGTTCATCCAGGTATAGATCGCGGTGCGCACGGTCCGGAGCGACTTCACGGAAATCAAGGGCGCGTGTAGCCTGTGCCTCGCTGTCATGCAACAGCATGAAACCGCCACCGCCGAGGTTGCCGGCATTGGGCAGCACCACGGCCAGTGCAAAACCCATGGCGACAGCCGCATCGACCGCATTACCGCCTTTGCGCAGAATATCCAGGCCGATCTGACTCGCCAGGTGGTGCTCGCTGGCAACCATGCCGTTAGTGGCGGTAACAGGATGGAATACATCAAGCTGGTGGTCGTAGTGCTGTGCTGCCTGTATCGTGGCTGCGGGCGTGAACGGGGCTTCATTCGTGCGTGCGCTGGTTGTTGTGATAAGGCTGGCGGACAGCAATGCGGCATAGAGCAGGGTACGGACGGGTGTGTGGATTGTCATGGTGCTTCTCCTTATTGTTATTAACAGCTTTAAACTAGGCGATGAGCCCAGCCGATGCAAGGCGTTCCAGCCAGGCTGGCAATGGGATAAGATGCCTGTTTGCCGTATCAACAAGGAATAATGAAATGAGCGCATTGCCACCCTGCCCCGAATGTCATGAAGATATGACTTATCCCGACCGTGACCAGCTGATTTGCCCGGCTTGCGGTCATGAGTGGTCAGCCAGTGAACAAAACACTGGAGCTGAAGAGGTTCCACAATACCGGGATGCCCACGGAACGCCGCTGCAGGATGGCGATACCGTGACCCTGATCAAGGATTTGAAAGTCAAAGGCAGTTCAACCGTTTTGAAAATGGGTACACGCATTGCCAACATCCGTCTGGTTGAGGGTGACCACGATGTGGATTGCCGGGTGGATGGTCAGAAACTTCTGCTCAAATCCTGTTTTATGAAAAAGGCCTGAGCACTGCAGACAGCTATGAAAAAGCCCGGTTGACCGGGCTTTTTTTCAAGCAAATGGATCAGGATTGACTGTGTCGTCTTCTGCGCTGCAGCCAGAAGACCAGTCCCAGCAATGCAAGGCCCGGCAGCCACATGACTTCTTTTCTGATGCGTTCGGTTGGCTGCTTGGCACTGATGATGACCTGGTCAAACTCAAGCCCGAGTCCCTCGGCCGGGCTGGCAAATTTGACGTGATCAATCACCAGCCGGCCGTCCTCGACAATCAGCTCCATGCCCAGAGCTTCCAGGCGCTCTTCGCCTGTTGCGCCCTGTGGCACGGGCAACATCATGACCAGACTTCTCATGTTGCCAACCTGGTCTTCGCCCTCGACATGCAGGCGCAACCGGCTTTTCGGTTCCACTTCACCCAGTACCCGGACAAACTCTTCGGGTGCAATTTCCTGGTAGGGATTATGAATCTGGTCGAGCCAGAAGCCGGGGCGGAACAGGGTAAAGGCAACCAGTAACAGCAGAATGCTTTCATACCAGCGACTGCGTGCCACAAACCAGCCCTGGGTGGCTGCAGCAAAAATCAGCATGGCCAGCGTGGCAACGATGAAAACAACCAGGCCATGGGCGAAGCTGACGTTCATCAGCAACAGGTCGGTATTGAAAATGAATAAAAACGGTAACGCTGCCGTACGCAAACTATAGAAAAACGCCTGCACACCGGTGCGAATGGGGTCGCCCTTGGACACTGCAGCAGCAGCGAAAGAGGCCAGGCCAACCGGTGGAGTGACATCGGCCATGATGCCGAAATAGAACACAAACAGGTGGACGGCTACCAGCGGTACGATCAGGCCGTTTTGCTGGCCAAGTGCAACGATAACGGGGGCCAGCAAGCTGGAAACCACAATGTAGTTGGCCGTGGTAGGCAGCCCCATGCCGAGGATCATGCTAAAGATGGCGGTCAGAACCAGCATCAGTAGCAGATTGCCCATCGACAACAGCTCAACCAGGTCGGCCAGCACCAGACCGACGCCGGTCTGGGATACGGCACCAACGATAATCCCCGCCGTCGCCGTGGCAATGCCGATGCCGATCATGTTGCGGGCGCCGACAATCAGGCCTTCACGCAGGTCAGTAAAGCCTTCTCTGGTTTCGGCACCAACGGCGGCCGTATCGCCACGCATCCAGGCCAGCAGCGGGCGCTGGGTCAGCAGGATACCAATCAGCATCAGACTGCCCCAGTAGGCTGACAGTCCGGGAGACAGGCGTTCAACCATCAGGCACCAGACCAGTACCACCACGGGCAGGATAAAATGCAGCCCCGAAAGTAGAACACGACGGGTTTCCGGGAGTTTCTCTATCGGTTCGTCCGGGTCCTCAAGCTCCAGTGGCGGGCGGTTAGCGGCGATTTTCAGCAGCCCCAGATAAACCGCTACCAGCAGCAGGATGATCACGCTCAGCGCATGTTCGCCAAGCAGCGGCTTGAGCCAGCTCAGCCCGTAATAAACCGCTAGCGACAGGCCGGAAATCAGCGCTGCACCAAAGGCAAAGCCGGTCAGGCGACGCAGCCATGGCCGATGCACCACCGCCCCAATGGGCTGCATGCCCAGCTTGAGAGCTTCAAGGTGCACAATGTACAGCAGGGCGATATAGGAAATTGAGGCGGGCAGGAATGCGTGCTTGATGATTTCCACATAGGGCATGCCGACATATTCGACCATCAGGAAGGCGGCAGCCCCCATGACCGGCGGCATGATCTGGCCGTTGACCGATGATGTCACTTCTACTGCACCGGCTTTTTCAGCAGAAAATCCGACCCGCTTCATCATCGGGATGGTAAATGTACCCGTGGTCACCACGTTGGCAATGGAGGAGCCGGAAATCATGCCGGTCAAGGCGGATGAAACCACGGCCGCCTTGGCCGGGCCGCCGCGCATGTGGCCCAGCATGCTGAAGGCCAGCTGGATGAAGTAGTTGCCAGCGCCGGCACGCTCCAGCAGTGCACCAAACAGCACAAACAGGAAGACAAAACTGGTGGATACGCCAAGGGCAATGCCGAACACGCCTTCGGTGGTGATCCACTGGTGGTTGGCCAGCGCGTTCAGGCTGACGCCACGGTGGGCCAGCAGGTCCGGCATGTAGGGGCCGGCCAGGCTATAGACCATGAACAACAGGGCGATGATCGCCAGAGGCGGGCCGAGGGTTCTACGGGTGGCTTCGAGCAGCAGTGGCAAACCCAGTAAGGCCACCACCAGGTCGGTCGTGGTGAGAATGCCCGGACGCAGGGCCAGCTGCTGATAAAACACGAAAAGATAGGAGGCACAGGCAACTGCGACCAAGGCCAGCACAATATCGGCCAGAGGCACATGGTTGCGTGGTGAGCGCTTGAAAGCCGGATAAGCAAGAAACGAGAGCAGCAGGGCAAAACTCAGGTGGATGGCGCGGGTTTCGGTGTCATTCAGCACGCCCCACTTGAGCATGAAAGGCAAGGGGGAAGCGATCCACAGCTGAAATAAAGACCAGCACAGGGCAATCCCGGCAATCAGGATAGCCATCAGGCCGGCGGGTGAACGGGCCCCCGACTCCTGTGCCAGCATCTCGTTTGCGTCTAATTGATGATGTTTGCCCATGGTGTTGCTCCGGCATCTGTGGGACGTACCTGTGGGTAACAGGGCGGCCCTTGTAATTTTTTGGGGTACCGCTTGTGACGGTTGAAACGGCTAATCAGTAGGCACCGTCCGGGCGGTTGCTCCGTGCCCGGATGGTGACAGGGGCAGCTTACATCCAGCCGCGTTCCTTGTAGTAGCGCACCGCGCCTTCATGCAACGGAGCAGACAGGCCGGCCTTGATCATTTCTTGCTCGTCCAGATCGTTGAATGCAGGATGCAGGCGCTTGAAGCGGTCGAGGTTGTCGAAAACCGATTTGACTACCTGGTAGACCAGTTCAGGACTGGTGTTGGCACTGGCGCTGATAACCGCCTTGCCGCCAATGGACTGGGTTGGGGTGTCATTACCCTTGTACAGGCCGGCGGGGATTTCGGCCTTGGTGTAGTAGCTCTTTTCTGCCAGCAGCTCGTCAATTTCCGGGCCGGTAATGGGTACCAGAACGGCATCCACGGTGGTGGTGGCTTCCTGAATGGCGCCGTTGGGGTGGCCGACAAAGTAGGTCATGGCGTCGATATTGTTGTCATTCAGTGCACTGGCCTGTTCTGCCGGCTTCAGCTCGGCAGCCAGCGAGAAGACAGAGCGGTCCCAGCCCTTTTTGGCCATGATTTCTTCCAGGGTGTCACGCTGACCGGAGCCCGGGTTGCCGATGTTGACCCGCTTGCCTTTCAGGTCGTCCAGCTTGGCAATATGGGCGTCACGACGTGCCAGAACAGTAAAGACCTCACTCTGCAGCGAGAACAGGGCGCGGATATCGTCCATTTTGCGGTCAAAAGGTGCCAGGCCTTCCATTGCCTTGTACTGGTGGTCGGACTGCATCACGCCCATGTTGAATTCGCCACTGCGGATGCCGTTGACGTTGGCCACACCGCCGCCGCTGGCCGGGGCATTGCACTTGATGCCGTGGGTTTTGGTATCACGGTTGACGAAGCGGCAGATGGACTGGCCGGCAACATAATAAACACCGGTCTGGCCACCGGTACCTATGGTGACAAATTTTTCGTCAGCTGCTTGTGCACCGACGCTCATGCTCATGGCTGCCACGGCGGCTGACAGGGCCACGGCCAGAGTAGTAATTTTTTTCATGGAATTTCTCCTTGGTTCTTGTTGGTTTAGTGCCCTGAGAGGTGAAACGGTATTAGCTGAAGCGGGTCAGTCTGGCACTTGGGTTGGTTATACATGATTGATTGCCCTTATGAAACCTTGCGGCGGGAGCAATTGGTCGAAAACCGGTCATTCTGTGCACGGGTGTCAGAAAACCAGTTGTTTATTCACTTTTCGCTCAGGGGCAGGCGAAAGACTTTCGAGTTGCGCTGAAAATTATAAAAAGCCGCCTTGCGCTGTGGCAGGTCGCTCACCTGACAGGGAACAAAGCCGCGCTCCTGAAACCAGTGTGCGGTGCGCGTGGTAAGCACAAAGAGGGAGGTCAGCCCTTGCTCGCGGGCGCGCTGCGAAATGCGTTCCAGCATGGTATCGCCGTGGCCGCCGTGCCGGTAATCCGGGTGCACGGCAAGGCAGGCCAGCTCGCCGGTGCGGTCTTCGGGAAACGGATAGAGCGCGGCACAGGCAATCAGCAGACCATCACGCTCGACCACGCTGAACTGGCGGATTTCCTGCTCCAGCAGATCGCGGGAGCGGCGTACCAACAAACCCTGCTCCTCCAGCGGGCGGATCAGTTCGAGCAGGCCGCCAACATCATCGATGCCGGCTTCGCGTACCTGCTCAAAACCGCCCTGATCCAGCAGCGTACCGCAGCCGTCACGGGTAAACAGTTCGCTGAGCAGGGCACCGTCACGCTGATAGCTGATGATGTGGCAGCGCGCCACCTGTGCTTCGCAGGCTTCGATGGCGGCCTGTACGGTGGCTTTCATGGCGGGTGCAGTCAGTTCCTGCAGGTAGTTGCGGGCCTGTTGCAGGTCGAGTTCGCGAATCAGCTCGCCGGTGTTGCCCAGCAGTCCTTGCCCGGCCGTAAACAGGATCAGCTTGTCGGCATTCAGCGCGATGGCGGCACGGGTGGCAACCTCTTCGCAGGACAGGTTGAAGGTTTCTCCGGTGGGGGAGTGGCCAAGGTGTGACAGCAATACCATGTGGCGCTGATCGAGCAACTGCCCGATGGCCTGGTGATCAATCCGGCGTACCTCGCCGGTATGCAGCAGGTCTACTCCGTCGACCACTCCGCAGGGGCGGGCCATGACCAGGTTGCCGCTGACGATGCGAACCTTGGCGCCTTGCATAGGTGAAGCCGCCATGTTGACCGAAAAACGCGCTTCGATCAGGCAACGCAGCTGGCCGACCGCACTGATAATGCAGTCCAGGGTATCGCGGTCGGTAATGCGCAGGTTGTTGTGATAGCGCGATTCCAGCTGGCGCAGTTGCAATGCCTGCTCAATTTGTGGCCGTGAGCCGTGCACGAGCACCAGGCGCACACCAAGGCTGTGCAGCAACACCAGGTCATGCACGATGGTATTGAAGTTGGCATGGGCCAGGCTTTCGCCCGGCAGCATGATGACGAAAGTACGTTCGCGGTGGCTGTTGATGTAGGGCGACGAATGACGCAGCCAGGTTACATAGTCGTGCATATCTGCAGCCTGATTCCGGTTTTGTGAAAACTATAGCAGAGTCCCGCTAGGGGGGAGTACACAGCGGCCGGCTTAAGCCGGTCGCTGTGTCTGTGAGAGGGCGGCCTAGAGGAAAATCAGCTTCAGAATGCTGAAGAATACGATGGCCAGAATGGCACCGGCAGGCAGGGTAATGGCCCACGACATGAAAATCGACAGGATCACCCGCAGATTCAGCGCGCTAATGCCGCGGGCCAGGCCAATGCCCAGAACGGCACCCACCAGCGTATGGGTGGTGGAAACCGGCAGGCCGAAGGCTGAAGCGGTGACCACGGTGGAGGCAGTGGCCAGTTCGGCAGCAAAGCCGCGGCTGGGGGTCAGTTTGGTAATTTCCTTGCCGACCGTGGCGATCACCTTGTAGCCGTAGGTGGCCAGCCCGACCACAATGCCGATGCCACCAAGCAACAGCACCCAGGCCGGCACGGCAGTTTTTGCCGTCAGGTCAGCCATACCTTGGTTCTGGATGACGCCGGCAATGGCAGCCAGCGGCCCCACTGCGTTGGCCACGTCGTTGGCGCCATGGGCGAAGGCCATGGAGCAGGCGGTAAAGATCATCAGGATGGCAAAAGATTTTTCCACGCTGTGATAGTAGGCGCGGCGGGAAGCGTTTTCCGGCAGCTGCACCCGGCGCAGCAGCAGGATGCCGCCACCCATCACCAGCAGGCCGGCGAGCACCGCAAGCAGGATGCTCTGTTCGCTGTTCAGGCTGATGCCAACGTGCTTGAGCCCCTTGGACAGGGTCATCAGGGCGACCATGAAACCGGTCAGGAACATGTAGATGGGCACATAGCGCTTGGCGCTGGCAAAGGGGTTTTCGGTGTTGATGATGAGCTTCTGCACGCTCATGAACAGCAGAAAGCCGAGGGTGCTGGACAGGAAGGGAGTGACTATCCAGCTGGCGGTAATGGGTAAGATGGCGTTCCAGTAAACCGAATCAACCGAGACCCCCACGGCGGAAAAGCCAACCACCGCGCCGATGATGGTATGTGTGCTGGATACCGGCCAGCCGCGGCTGGTGGCAATCATCAGCCAGGTGCCGGCTGCCATCAGTGCCGACATCATGCCCAGCACCATCAGGTCGACCGACATGACATCCACATTGACGATGCCGTTTTTAATGGTATCCGTGACCTCGCCACCGGCCAGGTAAGCACCACAAAACTCGAACACCATGGCAATCAGGATGGCCTGTTTGATGGTCAGGGCCCGGGAGCCGACCGAGGTACCCATGGCGTTGGCAACGTCGTTGGCGCCTACACCCCATGCCATGAAAAAACCAAAAATACAGGCCATGACCAGCAAGATCATGCCGTAATCGGTAATAAAGGACATAAGATTATCCGCTTCGTATAAAAAGAGCGCGCCGAGTTAGCGCGCAAGCAGTTGTTCCAGACGGTTGCCGACCCGCTCGGCACGGTCAGCGACATCACCAATCCACTCGATGATGGTGTACATAAACATCACATCGACGGGGTGCAGGGTTTTTTCGATCTGGAACAGGCTGCGGCGAACCTCGATCTGGATGCGGTCGGTATCGTGCTCGATATCTTCCAGAACCTCGATCATTTCGGTGACACGGCGAATCTCGCGATTGCCGAAACCGGTTTCAAGAATTTCGTCCAGCTCGTTCATTGCCTTGAGTGCCTGCTCGCAGGCCTCGACGGTGCGCTGCACGTACTGGCGGATGATCGGCTGCAGGGCTGCGGGAATGCTCATCTGGCGGCCCAACATGAGTCCGGCGATATCTTTGGCACGGTTGGCTACTTTGTCCTGTACACTAAGCAGCTCCAGCAGGTCGGATCTGGGTACGGGCAAGAACAGGCTTTTGGGCAGGTGGACACGCACATCGCGCTTGAGTTTGTCGGCTTCCTTTTCCAGTCGCACCATTTCCTGTTGTACCTGTGCAACACGCTCCCAGTCTTCGGCCATGACGGCCTCGAAGAACGGGACCAGGTTGGCGGCACACTCGTAGGCTTTGGCGATATGCTGTTGCATGGGGCCAATGGGCGAGCGTCCAAACAGGCTGACAAAAGGGTTAAGTGACATGGCAACAATGCTCGGTAACCAAAAAAGTGTGCAGATTATACGTTGTCTGCACCAGATTCGCCTAGCTTCGGAATTTTTTGGTAACACAGAGGTGCCGGCCGGCCTTGCAATTGTCGATCCGCCCTTTGTCATACAATGTGTTGCAGCAGCGTCAGGCTGAAAATATTGTTGTTATTTTGAATTTTTTACTGGATCCGCAATGGGCACAGAAACTGAAATCAAGCTGAGGGTCAGCCCGTCGGATATCGACCGGCTGGCCGCTCATCCGCTGTTCGAGCGTTACCGCAGCCAGGACTGGCAAACCCGCGAACTGTTGAACGCATATTACGATACGGACCGGGGCGACCTGGCCAGGGCGCAGGTCGCATTGCGCATCCGCCGTGACGGCGAACAGTTCATCCAGACCCTGAAAAGCAAGGGGGCCAGCATGGCCGGCCTGTCCGAGCGCAATGAATGGGACTGGTATGTCGGGGACGACAATCTGGTGATGTCCCACCTGGATGAGAGCTGCTGGCCGGCCAGCCTGCAGGAGCTGGACAAACAACAGCTGAAAGAGCTGTTCCGTACCGACTTTACCCGCCAGAGCGTCGAGCTGGCCTGGCAGGCGCACGACGTGCCGACCCGGGTCGAGGTGGCGCTGGACCAGGGCAGGGTGATCACGGCGCAGGGCGATGAGCAGATCTGCGAGCTGGAACTGGAGCTGCGTGAAGGCCGGCCGGAAACCCTGCTGGAGCTGGCCATGCAACTGGCCGCAGATATCGCCCTGATGCCCTGTGACATCAGCAAGGCCGAGCGTGGTTACCGGCTGTTGCAGGCCGACAGCTATGATTTGCACATCTGTCCGGCCGGATTGACGGCAGAGCAGGATGTCGATTCGGCCTTTGCTGCCCTGATGCAGGAAAAACTGGCCGCCAGCCAGCGTCTGGCCGAGCAATACCGCCATACCAGCCAGTGGAAACTGCTACAGGCCTGGTTTGACCAGCTCACCGGCATGCGCGCCCTGCTGGGCAGCATGGGCCAGGTCGTACCGCGCAAAACCAGTCATGGTTTGCGGCTGGCACTGGATGCGCTGCTGGCGGACTGGCTGCCCAGGATCAAGGCCGGGGTGCAATCCCGACAGGCGCGTGATGGCGCCGCAAGCGCTTTCGCAACCGAGCTGCAGCATACCCGCTGGGGCCGCTTTTCGCTTGAACTGGCATTTTGGCTGCACCAGCATGCCTGGCAGCAGGGCCGCAGCGAGCGGGTTCAGCGGCTGGCCGCGGCACCATTGGCGCGCTGGCTGGTGCGCTTCCTGCAAGAAGAAACAACAGCCCTGGGCCTGGAAGCATACAAGCTCAAGGCCCACGCGCTGGATGACCAGCAACCCCGTCTGGAACGGGTGCTGGTGTGGCTGGAAGCGGCCCGTCATGTGCTGGCGGCGAGCGAGCTGGACGATACTCTGGGCGCCTTGCGCAAGCTGCACGCCGGGCTGCTGGAAAATGATCTGGACGCACGGGCCGCGAGCCTGGGCGAGGTATGTGCCGACAAGGGCTGGAAAGCACTGTTGCGGGGACGCTACTGAAGCGTCAGGACGACTATTTTGGCTGCGCAAGCCATGCGGGACCGCCCCGGCCGGGATTGCTGCTGGCTGAATCCGCAAAGCTGGCGCACGGCGCACGAGTTACTGTAGCGGCGATGATTGGTGTGAAGGAAGTGGATGCATGAGCTTTAGCGTACCCGGGCCCGACCTGGTGCTGGAACTGGGCAATATTCTGGGCCGGCTAACGGAGCAGGGGCACATTGACCAGGCCATGGCCGAGCAGTGCCTGGCCAAACGGCAGCCTGCTGCCGGCAAGCAGGCGCAGCATCCATTGGAACTGATTGCCGCACAACAACTGGATGACCTGAAACGCCCGGGCAAGAAACTGGATCTGGAAACCCTGACCCAGTGGCTGGCTGACTGGGCCGGACAGCCCTATTTGCGCATTGACCCGCTGAAGATTGATGTGGCCGCGGTGACTCCGCTGATGTCCTACGCTTTTGCCCAGCGCCACAAAATCCTGGCGGTGGCCCAGGACGCCGGCAGTGTCACCATTGTCAGTGCCCAGCCTTTCGTGCGCAGCTGGGAAAGCAATCTTGAGCATGTGTTGCGGCGTGAAATCCGCCGCATGGTGGCCAACCCGGAAGACATCCGTCGCTTCACCACCGAGTTCTACCGGCTGGCACAATCGGTTTCCGGTGCCAGCGGCCAGGAATATGCCAATACCAACACCGGCAACTTTGAACAGCTGTTGCGTCTTGGCGCTTCGGATCAGGAGCCTGATGCCAACGATGCCCACATCGTCAATATTGTCGACTGGTTGTTCCAGTATGCTTTCCAGCAGCGGGCCAGCGATATCCATATCGAACCGCGGCGCGAGCAGGGCAAGGTGCGCTTTCGTATCGACGGTGTGCTGCATACCGTCTACCAGTTGCCGCCGCAGGTAACCCTGGCGGTAATCAGCCGGCTGAAAACCCTGGGCCGCATGAATGTTGCGGAAAAGCGCAAGCCGCAGGATGGCCGCATCAAGACTTCGACACCGGAAGGCCAGGAAATTGAACTGCGCCTGTCGACCCTGCCGACCGCCTTTGGCGAAAAAATGGTGATGCGGATTTTCGACCCGGATGTCTTGCTGAAAAGCTTTGACCAGCTGGGCTTTTCTGCCGACGACCTGGCCTGCTGGCGCCAGATGACCGGCCAGCCCAACGGCATTATCCTGGTCACCGGACCGACCGGCTCCGGCAAGACCACCACGCTCTACACCACCCTGAAACAGCTGGCGACCGAAGAGGTCAACCTGTGCACCATTGAAGATCCGATCGAGATGATCGAGCCGTCCTTCAACCAGATGCAGGTGCAGCACAACATTGACCTGACCTTTGCCAGTGGCGTGCGTGCGCTGATGCGCCAGGACCCGGACATCATCATGGTGGGCGAGATCCGTGACCTGGAAACTGCCGAGATGGCCATCCAGGCGGCGCTGACCGGCCACCTGGTGTTGTCGACGCTGCACACCAACGATGCGCCGGGAGCGATCAACCGCCTGCTGGAGCTGGGCGTGCCCTACTACCTGTTGCGTGCATCCCTGCTCGGAGTGATGGCGCAGCGCCTGGTGCGCACACTTTGTCCGCACTGCAAGGAGCCGGGCGAGGTGTCTGTCGAAGACTGGAATACCCTGACGCGTCCCTGGAATGCGGCGCTGCCGAAGCAGTCGTACCGCGCTGTTGGCTGTATCGAGTGCCGGGAGACGGGCTATCACGGGCGGGCCGGCCTGTATGAAATCATGGTGCTGAACGCGCGCCTGAAAGGGCTGATTACCGCAGAAACCGACCTGGGCATGCTGCGCAAGCAGGCCTATCGCGAAGGCATGCGCAGCCTGCGCCTGTCGGGTGCACAGAAGGTGGCCGCCGGCCTGACCACCGTGGCCGAAGTCTTGCGGGTAACGCCGCACCATGAAAATACCTAGGGCCCGGCATGTGCATTCTGGTGTTTGACTGGCAGCCCGGCACACAACAACCGCTGTTGTTGCTCGCCAACCGTGACGAGTTTCATGCCCGGCCCACTGCCGCGCTGGCGCAGTGGGCAGACCAGCCACGAATCCATGCCGGGCGGGACCTGGAAGCCGGTGGCAGCTGGCTGGGTGCCGCTCCCGGGCGCCGCTTTGCGGCCCTGACCAACATCCGCGAAATGCAGCCGGCAGGGCCCCGCTCACGGGGCGAGCTGGTCAGCAGTTTTCTGGCCGGCCAGCAAACGCCACGCGCATACATGCAACAGCTGGCGACCACGGCAGGTGGTTACAGTGGCTTTAACCTGTTGGCCGGAAATGCTGACGAACTCTGGTTTATACACTCAAGAGCTGCTACTGCACAACGCCTGGCGCCGGGCATTTACGCCCTGTGCAATGCCAGCCTGGACACGCCCTGGCCAAAGCTGGTACGCCTGCGCAGCGCTTTTGCGCGGATGCGGCAAGAGGATGAGCAGGCGCTGTTTGCCCTGATGCGTGATACCTGGCGACCGGCCGACAGCATGCTGCCGGAAACCGGTGTAGGGCTTGCCGCAGAGCGGCAGCTGTCAAGCATCTTCATTACCGGGCAGGACTATGGCACCCGTGCGACCAGCCTGTTGCGCATGGACGGGGAAAAAATCAGTCTGAGTGAACAGGGTTTTACCGCCGGCGGGGTGGCTGATACCCTGCACAGCCTGGTCGTTCGCTGAGCCCCGGATTGTTGAAACTTAAGATTAATATTAAGTTAACACGGACTGGATAGCTTTCTTGATCCGTGCGGGTGCCAGATGCCGCGAGTTGTGTTTTTG
>CAYMXO010000040.1:0-14645 GCA_964394445.1 uncultured Thiopseudomonas sp. | reverse complement strand
AGTCAATTAAGAAAGTTTAGCAGAAGGGGGCGACAACTATCCTGACAGAGGGGGGTTACACGGTTTACTTCTTCCAGGCTGGTCACGCCCTGGACAACTTTCATCAACCCCGATGTGCGCAAATCATTGAAGCCGTCCTTGCGCATTTGCTCACTGATATCAATTGCGTTGCCATCTTCCATGATGATGCGCTGCAGGGCCGGTGTAACCCTGACCACTTCATAAATACCGAGACGTCCCTTGTAGCCAGCGTTGCAGTTTTCACAACCTTTAGGCCCGTAGACCTTGAAAGTGCCTAGCTGCTCGCGGGTAAAGCCTTCGCCCAGCAACACCTCGTCCGGCACCTCCACCTCGACCTTGCACTTGCACAGCCGGCGCGCCAGACGCTGGGCAATGATCAGGTTGACCGAGGTTGCCAGGTTAAACGCTGCCACACCCATGTTGCGCAAGCGGGTCAGGGTTTCCGCCGCGCTGTTGGTGTGCAGCGTAGACATCACCATGTGCCCGGTCTGTGCCGCTTTGATGGCGATTTCCGCAGTTTCCAGGTCACGGATCTCGCCCACCATGATGATATCCGGGTCCTGACGCAAAAAAGCCCGCAGCGCCTGGGAGAAATCCATCCCTTGCCTGGGGTTGACGTTGACCTGGTTGATACCCTCCAGGTTGATTTCCACCGGATCTTCAGCGGTCGAAATGTTCACCCCGACCGTGTTCAGAATGTTCAGGCCGGTGTACAACGACACCGTCTT
Organism: uncultured Thiopseudomonas sp.; assembly: GCA_964394445.1. Taxonomy (GTDB): domain Bacteria; phylum Pseudomonadota; class Gammaproteobacteria; order Pseudomonadales; family Pseudomonadaceae; genus Thiopseudomonas. The sequence continues at coordinate 13,896 of CAYMXO010000040.1, read as the reverse complement.
GCCCGAACCGGTCGGCCCGGTCACCAGAATCATGCCTTGCGGCTGCGCCAGCGCCTCCAGATACAGCTGTTTCTGCTTATCCTCATAACCCAGCGCATCAATCCCCATCTGGGCACTGCTCGCGTCCAGAATGCGCATGACGATTTTCTCGCCCCACAATGTCGGCAACGTGTTGACCCGGAAGTCTATCGACTTGTTGGCCGAAATCTTGAGCTTGATGCGTCCGTCCTGGGGTTTGCGGCGTTCGGAAATATCCAGGCCGGCCATGACCTTCAGGCGCGCGGAAATACGGTCGCGCAGCTGAATCGGCGGCCGGGTCACTTCATGCAGGACACCATCGGTACGGAAACGTACGCGATAAGACTTTTCGTAGGGCTCGAAGTGCAAGTCGGAAGAGCCGCCCTTGATGGCATCCAGCAGCATCTTGTTGACAAAACGCACCACCGGGGCCTCGTCAGCCGGGTCCATGGAAACGGTATCTTTGCCATCATCACTGACATGCTCCGACTCCAGACCATCAAGCTCGATATCATCCAGCCCTTCCAGCGCCGCAGAAGGAGAGTCATAGAGCCGGTCAATCGCCGCACCGAGCTTGTCGTCCTCAACCAGCAGACCCTCGACAGACAGTCCGGTACTGAACTGGACATCGTTGACCGCCTGCTGGTTGGCAGGGTCCGACATGGCGATGTACAGCTTGGTGCCGCGCTTGTACAGCGGCAGAATACGGTGTTGCCGCGCCAGCTTTTCGCTGATCACATCCTTGACAAACACCTCGGGGTTGATTGCACCCAGATCCATGAATGCCACACCAAACTGGTCAGCAGCCAGCTCCATCAGACGTCTTGCCGATGCCAGCTTGTTCTGTACCAGCCAGGTGACCAACGGAGTGGAATTGCGCCGGGCCTGCTGTGCGGCATCCACCGCTTTGCTTTCTTCCAGCAAGCCGGCATCCACGGCTGCCCGAGCCAGACCAGCAAGGTTAACCCTAGTATTCATGTGCTTCACCCACTCCAGACAACCTGTCACCACCAATCGCCAACGCCATCAGCGACGAACTTATACCTTATCCTGTATTTCGGTATCAAAACCGATGCACACTTTAACAAAGTCATCACCTCGGCAACCGAATAATTGGCCACCTATTGGATCTGCATCAACAATTAAAGCAAAGCCAGAGCACCCGGCTAGCGCACTCAACATTCAATAGACAAGCTGCTCCGGCAAAATGACCCGACCCGTGCAGGTGTTTTCTGTGCTGGCGCCCGGACTAATCGTCAGCGCCGTCAGCAATCACCGCCTGGCCCGCATGCTCCCGGGCGGCAAAGACCTGCTCGATCTTCTGCTTGAGCACCTGCTTCGCCCGCAATTCACCGTGCACCAGCCGCACCTGCTGCGGCCAAAGTTGCATGCCGGTGACAAAGCGCAACAGGCCGGCCTGATCAGCATGCGCCGAGTAACCACCCACTTCGGCAACCCCTGCTCGAATGGTCAACCGCTGACCATTGATATCCACATAACCATTTATCGGCCCGTAGCGCTGAATCTTGCGCCCCAATGTACCCTCAGCCTGATAACCGACAAACAGAACGTTGTGACGCGGATCGTCCAGCATCTTTTGCAGATAGTTGACGATGCGGCCGCCCTCACACATGCCGCCTCCGGCAATCACGATGGCGGGCCGGCCGCTACGGGCCAAAAACCCGACCATTTGCTCATGTGCCGAATGCTCGTCTATGGTCAGCAGGTGCAGGAAATCCAGCGGATTGCGTCCCTGGCTCAACCTCTGGCGGGCTTCTCCATCCCAGAATTCGCGCAACCGCTGATAAGCAGCAGTAAACTTGCTGGCCAGCGGCGAATCCAGAATGACCGGAATATCTTCCCAGCGCGGCTCAGCCTGCGGGTCAAGTTCACGGGTAAACAAACCCAGTGGGTCAGTCACACAACTGCGGCAACCGGCCTCATGCAGGATCGCCTCCAGCTCGTAAAGAATCTCTTGCGTGCGCCCCATGCTGAACGCCGGGATCAGTACCGTGCCCTGATCACGCACGGCAGCCTCGACAACCTTTTTCAGCTGCTGGCGCCGGTTGCGGCGATTTTCATGCAGGCGATCGCCATAGGTACTTTCCAGCACCAGCAGGTCAGCCCGGTACGGTGGTTTTGGAGCAGTCAGAATGGGCGCATGAGGTGCCCCCAGGTCACCGGAAAAGACTATGCGCGGAGCCAGCCTGCCGGGTGCGGACCTGGGTAATTCAAATTCCACATAGGCCGAGCCAAGAATGTGCCCCGCCCGCTGTAGCCGCATCCTTGGCTGCCCTGGAGAGCCAGGCAACAACGGCAACCACTGTTTGTAGGGCACGGCCACAATTCGCTTGTGCAACAGACGCAAATAACCGTCAACCAGCTCCCGTTCGCGGCTGATGCTCAGCTTGAAAGCATCCTCCAGCACAATCGGTAACAGCTGTGCACTGGGTTCAGTGCAGAAAATCGGCCCGTCAAAACCGGCATCCAGCAACCAGGGAATGCGGCCTACATGATCAATATGTACATGGGTAACAATCAGCGCCTTGACTGTGCTGATGTCAAAATCAATGGCCAGACGGGTATGTGCACCACGTTCAAGATCGGTGGTTTCAGCGCCCTGAAACAGGCCGCAATCAATCAGGAAACTGGTGCCGGCATCAAGAAAGAATTGGTGGCACGAACCGGTCACTCCGGCATAAGCGCCATGGTGAAGAATTTTCGGCCATTCGCTACCCTGCATCAGGCAAGTTCCTTTTGTGCTCTGCCGTTACTTCGCTTCGCAGCAGGTCTTTAGCGGGCTGTGGCAGCCAGGTTGCCTAATACCCGCTGGAATACATGCTGGCAAAACTCGATGTCTTCGTCAGCAATGCCACTAAACGCTTCATTGCGAAGCTGTTTGGCAATTTCTTCGATTTCAATGGCAATTTCCCGCGCCTGATCCGTCAGCAAAACCCGTTTGATGCGCCGGTCGATATCACAGGGCTGACGCTGAACCATGCCCAGGCCTTCCAGTGCATCAAGGGTGCGCGCCAGGGTCGGACTTTCAATACCAATCAGGTCGGCCAGCTCGCGCTGGGTGGGCGGCTCGCCCTCATTGCGAATCAGATGCAGCAAAACCATCCAGCGCGCTTGCGACAAGCCGGTGCTGACCAGGCGACGATCCAGCTCCGCACGCCATGCCCGCGAGACGTGAGCCAATTCCATGGCGAACCGATGTTTTTCGTACATATAAAAGATCCTTGCCTTCCTTATGGTTGTAAGTGCGAGTATAGCCGTTAAAAGCAAAAGGAAAGCGCGGCCTTGGTCTAATGTCGAATTCAACCTTGCGAAAACCTGTGCGCAAAGATCGCAGACAAATGCCAACCGGCTCACAAATTCAATCACATACCGGTCACTCATCCCCGGCCGGCAACCGGTCGTCCTTCATCAGGCGACATGACAAACCCGTACTGGCAGGATGATGCTCAGAAAACCCTCAGGAGAGAGATGATGTCGAAAACATCAGACATGCGTGGTTTTACGCTGGTGGAGTTGATGGTTACCCTCGCGGTGCTGGCCATCATCATTGCCATCGCCGTACCCAACATGAGCACCTTCATCAAAAAGCAGGCCGTACGCAGCACAGCCGATGAAATGGTGCTGAGTATGGTTTATGCCCGCAGCGAGGCTTTGAAAGCAAATAATGACATTTATGTCTTGCCTGACACGGGTGGATGGGAAAAAGGCTGGCGTGTATGCGAAGACGGCGGATGCAGTAAGTTATTGCGCAGCTTCACCCCTCGGGCAAGAACATGGACTTTGACGGGTTTGGCGCACAAATCAAGCTCAACCGCAAAGGCATGCGAGCAGTCGGCGGAGAAGACTTTACGATTACAGACCCTACCCTGCCGGACAGCGAGAAACGCTGTATCAAGCTGCACAAAACCGGCCGCGCTGCCATTACCAGTTGCTAGACACAGTATTTCCTTATTGCAGGACAAAATAATGAACAAGCAAAAAGGCATCACCATGATTGAAGTGCTGGTTACCCTTCTGGTAACCACGGTAGGTCTGTTGGGACTGGCCGCCCTACAACTCAATGCACTACAGGCCACCGCCGACAGTGGCCAACGAAGCCAGGCGGTTTGGCTGATGCAGGATCTGGTTGAACGCATGCGTGCCAACCCGAAAGCCAGCGATGCCAATTACCGGCAGACAGTCACCTGCACCACGCCACCCAAACAATGCGCTCCCGTTCCGGGCAACGCCAGCTCGACCACATGCACAGCCGAACAAATGGCCTACTTTGACCTATGGGAAACCCAGTGCAGTCGTGCAGCTGCCAACAGCAATGATATTTATAGCAGCCGCGATGCGCTGCTGGCTGCTGAAGGCAAAAACAACATCATCAGCCTGTCCGCCAGCGGCGATATGAGCGCAACGGCAGAGTGGTTTTATAAGGGCTCGGCCAACGCCACCACTTCCGGTATCCCTACCAAACAGGAGATTGTCCGATGACTTTTTCCAGGCATAAACAACGAGGCCTGTCCCTTGTCGAACTGATGGTTGCCCTCGCCCTGGGCATGGTCTTGATGGCCGGCTTCGTGCAAATCTTCATGTCGGTACGTAGCACCTACGCGGTCAACGAGGCCTCTTCACGGATGCAGGAAAACGGCCGCTTTGCCCTTGAGTTTATCTCGCAACATGCGCGCATGGCGGGCTATCGCGACCCTAAACACATTGACCGACCTCTGGCCATTATGCCGCCGCAGAATCCAGATGCCGGTTGTACATTACCCTCAGACAAACGACCCGATTTTTGCACGCTGAACGAAGGCGTGATCAATGGTGCAGAAGACAAGCAAGAAACTGGCGACCGTGTGGCCTTTGTTTACCAACCGCCACTGGATGAAAACAACCAGCGTCTTGACTGTGTAGGCAACCCGGTTCCGGCTGCCTATGATGACAAAAACATAGTAAACGTTTTCAGCAGCGTGGCTTTTGGTACCTCCACAGCTCTAGCCTGTCGCAGCATTTTTGAGGATGGCACTGCCATACCGGGCTCCTCCAGCTATGTCGAACTGGTGGACGGAATCGACGCAGTGCAGTTCCAGTACGGCCTTGCAAACGACAATAACGAATCAAGCCGGCAGAGCGTCGTTCGCTACGTCACCGCAGACCAGTTAACCAACAAGGTGGATTGGGAACGTGTGATCGCCTTGCGTATTGCCGTCCTGGCCAACTCGGTTAACCCGGTATCCCCCGCTCCACCCGAAAAGGACTACTACCTGCTGGATGCTGGGCCCTACAAATTTAATGATGGCAAAATGCGCCAGGTGTTTACCACTACCGTATATCTGCGCAACAGCCTGCAATAGGAGCCGCTCCCATGTACAACTTGCATAGCTTTTATTCCAGCCGCGGCTCGGCGCTGGTGATGTCCATGATCTTTTTGCTGGTGCTGACCATCGCCGGCATCACCGCCATGCGTTTTGCCAGCCTGGAAGAAAACATGGCCGCCAACAGCCAGACCAGCGCCTATGTTTTCCAGCAGGCACAGAGCGAAATCAATACCCACCTGAAATACTTTGCCACCGCCGGCGGGCGCAACCGGCTCAATGGTCTGGATTATCAAGCGTTAGCCAAAGAAACCGAAGCCCGAAAACTTAAGTACCTGCCGGCCACAGCCAGTAAAAAAACAGATCTGGAGGCAGTTCCTGGCAGCACCATAGCTGCCATTAAAGATACCAAGCCAAATCCTGAACAAGGCCAAGACCGCCAAATTCGCTTCCTGCGTGACGGCCATTGCGGTGACGGCTCCAGTATCGGCCAGTTTATTTGTATCGACTTTGAATTTGAAGTCGAGGCTGCTGTGGGCAATGGTGCGCACTCCAGACAGGTACAGGGGTTTACTTTCAAGAACAACGTTGCGGATGGAAACTGACATGAAAAAACTTATTTCTGCTGCCCTGTTGGCGTTTGCCACACTGACTTTTTACACAGCCCATGCAGAGGAAGCACTGGTTCTGGCGAGCGAATATGAGCACCTGATTGTAAACTGGTCGCCCAGCGGCAAGCGCCTGGCAACCGTACTTGGCTATGAATGCAGCACCTGCGCCCCGAAACGCATGCAAATCAACCAAGACACAGAATTGGTTAATGAGTATGGAGAGCAGCTACCCATCGAATATTTGAAAAGCAAGGTCGACTGGGAAGGCACTGTGCAAACACTAAGCACCAGTACTGCTGACATCATCAAACTCATGCTGCACTAAACTGGCAAACTAGGAAGACAAACCCATGAAACGTACACAATTGAAGCCTCTGGCCCTCGCCATTGCCGGTTGCCTCTATGTAAGCGCCAGCCTGCAGGTCGCCCTTGCTGACGATACTGAAATTTATGTACCCAAGGAAGTTCCGGCCGACCAACAGATCCGCCCCAACATCCTGCTGATACTAGACACCTCCGGCAGCATGACTACAGGGGTTCCCGGTACCAGCATACAAACAGGCACTAATATATCGGGACAACCTACAACCAGACAAATGCAACGAATCGAAGTACTACGCGAGGTAGTGCACAACCTGGTAAACGACCTTAAAGACAAAAACGTCAATCTGGGTTTTATGCGCTTTCATGGCAGGGATGGAGGCGCCGTAACCAAAGCGGTAGAACAGCTGACTCCCGGCAATACCCAAGCCTTCCTGGATAAAATCAACGCCACAATTATTGCCGGTGGCAACACCCCAATGTCGGAAACCTATTACGAGTCCTACTTATATTTGGCCGGCAAGCAGCCAGTTTGGGGAAAGTATGACGCTAATCAGCGCAATGGCACGGACAGGAATGCCCTGGTTAATTCAACTGCTAATTGTAGCAGCAGAAATAATTGCAGCTGGCAATACAAGTCCCCTATCAGCCACAGCTGTCAGAAAACCCATATCGTTTATATTACCGATGGTGCACCTGTCAGTGACAACAGCTCCAACAGCGATATCAAGGCCTTGTTGGAAAAAACCGCACCACAAGGAGGGTCAACCAACCCGGTCTGGAAAAAATCCAGTTGCGACACAGGAAATGGCCAGTGCCTGCCGCACCTGGCTGAATACATGTATAACCAGGATATTGCTGCCGAAAATGGCTATCCGAAAAAGTTCAGTGATCCCACCAACCGGATGCAGAACGTCACCTCCCATTTTGTCGGCTTTGCGCTCGACCTGCCGTTACTGGTCAATGCGGCGGCAGCGGGCGGCGGGCATTATTTTACTTCCAATACCGCTTCTGGCCTGGCTGATGCTTTGCAATCCATTATTGTCGACATCACGGCCGCCAACACTACCTTTGTGGCGCCCAGCGTAGCGGTTACCGCCTACAACAACTTTGGCTTCCGTGACGAGCTTTACTATGCCCTGTTCCGCCCTTCTGAAGGGACCAACTGGCTGGGCAACGTTAAAAAATACAAGCTCAAAACCCAGGACGCAGATGGCAAGCCAATTACGCCAATGATCGTTGACCGTAACGGCACACAAGCCATCGATCCTGAAACCGGCTTTTTCAAGGAAACCTCGTCCAGCCTCTGGAACACGGTCGTGGATGGTGAGGATGTTGGCAAGGGTGGTTTTGCCTCCAATATGACCCCCGGTTCGCGCAAGATCTACACTTGGTTTGGCAATGACAAAAAAGCTGGCAGTGCTAATGCCGGAACACCGGAAGATCTAAAGGTGTTCTCCAGTAATGGCTCATCCAGCCACACAAACAGTACAACTGATATCAGCAACGCGATGCTTGGAGTTTCGACCACCAGCCAACGCAAAGAAGTTATCAACTGGGTCATGGGTAAAAAAACGGACGGTACGGGCAATCGTATGGCCATTGGTGATATTTTGCATAACGAACCCCGTCTGATTGCATACACTACCGATGAAGATATCGTGCGTGCGGAGGGAGCCGGTTCAAAAGAAGAAGTTTCCATCTTTGTCGGCACCAACGAAGGCTTTATTCATGCAATCGATGCCAAAACCGGCAAAGAGAAATTCGCTTTTCTGCCTAAAGAATTACTGCATATTCCGGAAAAATACCGTGCAGACAGCAAGAGTTACAACAATAAAGCCTATGGCATGGACGGCTACTTCACTGCCCTGACCCAATATGGCAACAAGCTTTCCGACGATACCCGCAAAATCAGCAAGGCCTACCTGTACGCTGGCATGCGCCGTGGTGGCAGCAACTACTATGCCCTAGATGTAAAAGACCTGAGCAGCCCGAAACTCAAGTGGGTACTCAAGGGGGCCTACAAGGACAACTATCGCGACCTGATTTATCAAGATGCAACAAACGAAAACTACAGCAACATTTACCGCCCAACCAGTGGCACCACCGATATAACACCCGGCTTTGAGCGCCTGGGCCTGACCTACTCTGCCGCCAAAATCGGCAAACTAAAAGTAAATGGCAGCACCAAAGACGTGCTGGTATTTACCGGGGGCTATGATGTCAAACATGATGTGGTTGGCAACAACGTGCCAAAAAATGATGAAGTTGGCAACGCCATCTATATTGTTGACGCAGAAACCGGCGAGCTTCTGTGGCGAGCTTCAGGCAACAACGGACGTACGCAATCCAACACTGACAGCCTTAACCAGATGACTCTTGCCAGCATGACCAACAGCATGCCAGCCAGCCCGACCCTTATTGATATCAACAATGACGGCCTGATCGACATCATTTACGCCACCGACCTGCGCGGACAAATTTTCCGCTTTGATATTGCAGGCGGCGACGTTGGCCAGATTAGAGGCCATCGTTTTGCCAATTTTGGCGGTAGCGACAAGGGCAACAACCGCCGTTTCTTCAACAGCCCGGACGTTGCCCTGATCCGTGACCGCGGTCAGTCACCTTACTTCACTGTCTCCATCGGCAGCGGTTTCCGCGAGAACCCGCTAAACGAGGAGACCGATGACCGTTTCTATATGATCCGTGACACCTATGTGACCCAGTCACGCTCTGCCTTGAGCAACCCGCCGGTGATTACAGAAAACAATCTCGCAGATGTGTCTGGCCTTGATGATAACGATGCCAATGCGCAAGCTGTGTATGACCAGGTAGCCCAGCTGCAAGAACAAATTGATCAACTGGAAAATGCTGTCAGAGGCGCGGAGAACAACTTCGAGAGCCATAAAAACGTCATCGGCTACACGGCGCTCAGGGAGCAGTACCTGGATCTAACAACGCAAGCAGCCGACAAAATGCGTGTTGCTGACGGCAAGATCATGGGCTTCTACCCGGTTTTTGATGCTGACAACTACGATCCGCATGCCCTGTACAATCCATCGTACTACGCACAGCACAATCAGGAAGTCACAGCCCAGCACGGTCTGCAGCAGGTAAAAATGGAGCTGTTGAATGCCATCCAGACCATGGACCCTACTGATCCCAAAACACAAGATTTGGCTAACCTGTACGCCGGCCTGGAAACCATGCAAAACGACCTGGAAGTGGCTGCCAATGCGTTGGTTGAGAAAGAAAACTTCATCCTGAAAGGCCACGCGCATCCCGATCTGACCGTGGACTTGAAGAATGAAATTGAGAGCAAATTTCCCGGTGCCATTACCGATTACAGTGGTTACGGCGATTTTTCCGACCTAGCTAACCCTCTGGATGCGGATCTTGAATCCCAATATGCCACTCATGTCACAAATGGCGCTAACCGGGAGACAATCAACAGCAACCTGACTGACCTGCTTACAGAGCTCGCAGCACTCGTTAACGACCCCTCAAGCTACGACATGGCGGGAGTTACAAATCTTTTGCCCGGAGTAACCTCAGGCACCGCGGATATTGCTGGCATTCTCGCAGGCGTTGATCAGGAGCAGGCCAGGCTTGGCGACTCTGAAAGCCGTAAGAATAGCCATAATCAGCTCGTTTCTGACGTAACAGCGCTCCATACAGAACGTGATGGCCTACTTGCTGCTGCCGACCTCAAAAAAAATGAGGCAGACGGTCTGGAAGGTACTTTCCAGCATTACCTGGACCTGATCGATGAGGCTTATGCAGCTACCCGCCACCCAACAACCGGCATTTATGCCCTGCGGGTAAAAATCAATGACGAGTATAAAAAACTGGATCTAGCTGGCGATACCATGAGTGACAAGCAGAAAAAACACCTGCTGAGCAGTAATGGTTTCATGCTGCGTCTGCCCCGAGGCGAAAAAGTCCTGGCCGACTCGATCTCCTATAGCGGCACCGTGCTGTTCTCGACCTTCTCGCCGCGCGGCGAAGCAGTTTCCCAGTGCGGCTCTGATGTCGGCATCGGTCGCACCTACGGACTCAGCCTGCGCACCGCCGAGGGTGTCTTTACCACTGAAATCGATGGCAAAACCGTACAGATACGCAGCATGGTCAACAAACAGGCTGGTATTCCACCAACCCCGGTAATTCTGGTTACGCCAGAAGGCACAGAAGGCGGTCTGCATGACGGCATCTACACTGCACCAGACGATAGCCCAATCAAGGCGACCCACTGGCGGGAACAGGAGGAAGATGAATAATGAAAAAACAGCTCGGCTTTACCTTGATTGAAGTGATGATCGTGGTGGTGATTGTTGGCATCCTCGCCTCAATCGCCTACCCCAGCTATCAGAACTATGTCTTGCGAACCAATCGGGCAGAAGGAGCCGCGCATATCCTGCGCGTGCTCCAGGCACAGGAGCGCCATCACTCACAGAATATGACATACACCACAAGCCTGGTCGGTCTGGATATATCTGCTGGTTCGGAAACTGGCAAGTATAGCATAGGTACCATGGCAGCCTGCGAGGACAGCAGCATTGCGCGCTGTGTTTCGGTCAGTGCAACTGCCGCCAGAACCGATCCGCAGTGCGGTACCATGACCGCCGACAGCCGCGGCGATAAAACACCTGTCGGTTGCTGGTAAAACCCATACAATGCCCGGCTTTGCAGCCGGGCATTTTGTTTCAGCAGAAAGCGCCGGCCAGCCGTTCCTTCTGCGCCTTGCTCAACCGTTTGATCGCGATTTCCCGCCGCAACGCTTCCCCTTTATCCGCACAAGCTTCCACATAAACCATGGCCTGTGCCGGGCTGCTGTTGAAAAATCTTGCGCCCTTACCACTTTGGTGCTGCTGAAAACGCCGCTGCGGATCTGTACTGATGCCGCAATACAGTGCGCCGTTGGCTGCCCGCACCAGATACACATACCAGTCCACCGGGCTGGCCGGCGCATCCCCTTCTGGGCTAGACTTTGTGCATTCGTTTACAGACAAATCCGCAATTCTCCATGTCAATTCAGATCTTTACCACCGGCGGCACCTTCGACAAAGTTTACTACGATGCCCTGTCGGAGTTCAGCATTGGCGAACCCATGGCTGGCCCCTTGTTAGCCGATGCCGGAGTCAACGTTGCCTACCGGATCACCAGCCTGCTAAAAAAAGACAGCCTGGAGTTTACCGATACCGACCGCGAACTGCTGGCGCAGAACGTGCGACAAACAGCGGCCAGCAAAGTCCTGATCATCCATGGTACCGACACCATGACGCAAAGCGCTGCCGCGCTGGGCGAGGTTGCTGGCAAAACTGTAGTTTTTACCGGCGCCATGCAGCCGGCCCGCATGCTGCATAGCGATGCGCCCTTTAACCTGGGTTTTGCTCTGGGTGCGGTGCAGTGTTTGCCCGCGGGCGTTTACATTGCAATGAACGGAAAAATATTTCAGGCCGGCCAGGTGCGAAAGAACCGTACCGAAAGCCGCTTTGAATCACTGTAAGAGAGGACCCCATGCTGGAAACCGCCCTGATTGTTGAAGCCTTGAAGCCCGCCGATGCCTGTGTAATCTGGCTGCACGGCCTGGGAGCCGGTCGTAGCGACTTTGAACCGGTTGCCCGCATGCTGCAGCCGCAGCTGCCCCACGTGCGTTTTATTTTGCCGCAGGCCCCGAGCCAGGCGGTCACCATCAATGGCGGTTATAAAATGCCCAGCTGGTATGATATTTTGTCTATCAGCCCGGGAAAACGCGCCATCAACAGCGATCAGCTGGAAGAGTCCAGCAACAAACTGATTCGCACCATCGAAGCCCAGCGTGATGCCGGAATCGACCCTCGGCGTATTTTTCTTGCCGGTTTTTCCCAGGGCGGCGCAGTGGTGTTGCACACGGCTTACCTGCGCTGGCAGCAGCCACTCGGCGGTGTCATGGCACTGTCAACCTACGCGCCCACCTTCGAGGAAGCCGTGCAACCGGTGGCCAAGCCGCCCGCACTGAACATGCACGGGCGCTATGACGGTGTGGTACCCATGGTGATGGGCCAGGCTGCAGCGCAGCAGCTGAGCGAATGGGGTGTCTCAAGCACCTGGAAGGATTATCCGATGCAACACGAAGTCACCCACGAGCAAATTCTTGATATTGGCAACTGGCTGTACCAGCAACTGCATGTCACCGACTAAGCCTGCACCAGGCGTGCTTCACTTCTTGCAGCGGTAACCGCGGGTTGCCGTTGCTCGACAGGGCTACAGTGTAACCAAGGCTCAGGTTCGCCAGACAATCTGGCTGACTCCCTGTGCGTTAACCTGCAGCCAGTCATCAGCCACAGCCTCGCCGTGCACCTCTTGCCAGCCGCCGGGCGCACAGCGCACTTCGACTCCCAAAGCAAGGTGAGCAGCCTGAGCACAATCCAGATCAGTTGCCCAGGGTGTTTGCGCGCTGTCAAACAACAGCGAATGCCAGGAACCAACGGCCCTGTTGTACCAGACCACAGGAATGTCATCGCACATGCAGCGATACAAGCTGCCCTTTGCCTGCCAGTCGCTGCACTGCTGAAACAACCCGCATAACCACTGATGAACCTGTTCGTGCGAACTGTCTTTGAGATAGATTTCAATGTCAGGCTGCATAGATTGATTCCCCGCTCCGTGCAATCACATCAAGCCGCACAGAAACCGTAACACGCTCCAGCTCCTGTACCACCTTGGCGTAACTTGATTCACCTGTGCGCTGTCCGTGCGGTGTCATCGACAGCAGGTTCCGCCGGCCTTCCTCGCTGTCCAGCCCAAGCTCAAACCTTAACGCCTCAGTGCGTACTACCTGCAGACCTTCAGGCAAACCCTGCAAATGTTTCGCATCATCATACAGACGGACATCCTCATAGATCAGCTGACGCAGCTCCATCAGATGATCCTGCGCCGACCCCAGATGCAGCAACACGCCCTTGTCGCTCAGCAAACGCAACGCTTCTTGCCAGTTGAGCGGGCTGAAGACGCTTAAGAGCAAATCCATGCTGCAATCTGCCAGCGGGATACGCGCCATGCTGGCAACCAGCCAGCTGATGTTTTTGTTGCGTTTGCTTGCCTGCAGTATGGCTTCTTTGCTGATATCCAGCGCATGGCCTTGCGCCTCCACAAGCGACTGAGCAATACGATCGGTGTAGTACCCTTCGCCACAGCCAATATCCAGCCAGATGGCCGGACAAGCGTCTATAGCCTGTCGGCATAAAAACTCTGCAATTTTTTCGTAATGACCTGCCGACAAAAATGCTCGCCGCGCCTGAACCATGTCCGCGTTGTCACCCGGCGCCCTGCTCGCCTTGTGCTGCACAGGCAAAAGGTTCAGATAGCCCTGTCGCGCGCGGTCAAAGCTGTGCCTGCTTTCACAGGCCACGCCGGTTTGGGTCGGGTTTAATCCGGACTCACAGATCGGACAAATAAGCACACAAGTCTCCATTACCGGACAGTCAACAAGTACAGCGAAGAATTAAAGCAGAGTATGGCCGCTCATTGCCAGCCAAACACATGATAGAAGCTGAAAAAGCACCCAGCCATTGCAGCATCTGCAGGCAATCCATAGCGCCGGTTGCTTTCTGTACGAACGGGCTTGCCCGTGAGGTGGCTGGCTG
>CAYMXO010000039.1:0-14877 GCA_964394445.1 uncultured Thiopseudomonas sp. | reverse complement strand
ATGCAGCAGGTGAGGATTTCGACAACGATGAGCTGATCCAGGAAAAGTACAGCGGTATCCGCCCGGCTCCCGGCTACCCCGCCTGCCCCGACCACACGGAAAAAGGCCCGTTGTTCCAGCTGCTGGATCCGCAAGGCGATTGCGGCGTCACGCTCACCGAGCACTACGCCATGTTCCCCACCGCAGCGGTCAGCGGCTGGTACTTTGCCCACCCGGAAGCAAAATATTTTGCCGTGGGCAAAATCCAGAAAGACCAGGTGGAAAGCTACGCTGCGCGCAAAGGCATGAGCCTGGACGAGGCCGAGCGCTGGCTGATGCCCAACCTGGCCTACGACACCTGATCGGTACGCCCTGAAGCGGCCGCGGCCAAAGCCGCTCCGGCATGACCGGTGATTGCCGGACAGGCCGGTGCACGGCACAGGTTTTCTGGCATGGCCCTGCAAGTGGCGGGCACAGCCCGCTGCTGCACGGCCAATGCAAGCCTGATCGCCGGAACCCTGCCGGGCTGAAGCACGGACTATTTTTCTGTACGAACGGGCTTGCCTGCGAGAAATGCCAGACAACTGCAGCGCGGATCCCAAAAATGGAGTTCGTGCAGGGACGAAACCTATACTCCGGGCGCAGTGGGTGTTAGCCCCGCATCACACGTGTATATCTTGCACACAACCCCACCGACTGTGACATGCCTGCAGTCCTGAAACGAACCGGCACAGTTGCTTAAAACAGGCTTGGCAGCGGCAGGCTGATTTGCAGGCAGGCACCTCCAAGAGCCCCACCATTGGACAGTTCAAGTCCGGCTACCACGCCCGGCTGATCATGCATGGCAGCTATACTGGCGGCAAAATACAGTCCCAATCCGGTGCTGCCCGTTTCACGGTCAACTCCGCTGGCGGTACGCTGCCGCACATGCCCAAGCAGTTGCTCGGGATAACCCGGCCCGTCATCACAGACCTTTAGTTTCACCAGACCTTCTTCTTCCCAGGCATGCAGGCAGATTCGTGAACGGCAATGATTCAGCGCATTGCCCAAGGCATTATCCAGCACCGTAGCAATCAGGTTGCGATCAAAGAACCCCTCAAGATCGGGGTCGTCCAGCTCCAGCTGCAAGTCAATCTTGCGGTACTGCAAGAGCTCCACATGACGCTGCTGCAGGTCCTCGAACAGGTCATCCAGCCGCCAATAGCCACTTTGCAGCTGCAGCTGGTCATGTTCAAGTTTGTACACGCCAAGCAACTGCACCAGTATGGCGTCCAGGCGTAAAGCTTCTCCCTTGATCAGCTGCACTTCGGCCGACTGCCGCAGTTCCTCCGGCATGCGCGCCAACAGGCTTTCATAGGCCTGACTCACGGCAGCAATGATATTTTTCATGTCATGCACGCCCGATGCCATCAGCGTGGAAAACTCGATCTGTTTTACCATGGACGACTCTCCAGCGGGTTATTCATGCGGGAAAACTCCAGAAACTCCGGCTCCAGCGGTGATAGCCGACCTATCCGCTGCAGGCAACCCTGCAACATTGCACCAGACTGCAAATCGCCGGCAGCGGCCTGCCCTGCATAGAAGCGCGCTGCAGCCATGTTCAGGCCTACCTGCTCCGGATACTCCTGCAGCAAGCGGGCAAACCCGGCCGCAGCCCCGTCGGTATTTTCGTTCAGATAAAGTGCAACCAGTTCACGCAGCTGCCGCACATATTGCAAGGCAGCAGCCGAATCATGGCCATCCAGGCGTAACTGCAATTGCTCCGCCACGCCGACAACATCAGCGTGGCGTCTTGCGCATGCCTGCCAGCAACGGGCAGCAGCCTGCGGATTGCCGACCTGCTGCAGCCAGTCGCCCAGCTGTAGCAAAGTCACTGCCGAATAGCCGGCAAGCTGTGCATCCAGCCTGTAGGCAACATCCTGCAGACGCGTCAGGCGGGCAGCCTCATTGCCACCTTTTTCCTGTTGCTGTACCAGACGCAGCAGCTCCACAGCCGGCTGCAGGGCAACTGTCTGTACATCGCGGCGCTCCAGCAGACGCAGCCAGTTGTGCAGCTCGTCCGCCGAACGACTCCCCGTTTTTTTCAGCAGTATCGACGCCAGCTGCCACAGCAGCTCGGCATCAAAGGCAACCGCATGGCGCCCCACTTCCCAGCACTGACGCAATGCATGGGCAGCCACCTCATGCTGTCCGGCAAGCCAGGCTTGCCGTGCCAGGGCAATCTGGCGTGGCAAGGTGTTGGGTGACAGTGACACCGCCTTCTGCAGCGATTGCACCATGCCCTGCTGGTCATTCGTACTGGCCAGCAGGGCAGCGTGGATATCGTGCAGTTCAGGCATCAATGGAAACTGGCGCATGGCTGCCTCAAGCAAGGGAGACAACCGCTCAAGCTTGCCCTGTTGCAGCCAGAGTCGGGCCAGACGCTGCAGGTTCCAGCCAGCCGGCCGGCTGCGGGCCTGCTGCTCCAGCATTTGTTCAAGTTCGGCATAGCGTCCCAGCCGATACAGCGCGTCCGCCTTGTAACGCTGACAGAGAACGCCATGCCGCTGGTCTTTCTGTTCTATCGCCTGGCAGGCCTGGACCACCTGCCCGTAATTACCGGCCTCAAGCGCATTCAGCACCGGAGCCAGTACCCGTTTGCGCCGTACCATGCGTTCCAGCCGGGTCTGCAGCGCGACCTTGCTGAATGGTTTGCTCAGGTAGTCGTCCGGCTCACACTCGATGGCTGCCAGCACCATGGCCTGGGTGTTTTCCGCCGTCACCATGATGAAAATGCAATGTGGCGACAGCAGCTTTTCCGCATGCAGCCGCTCCAGCACCTGCTGGCCACTGAGTCCGTCGCCCAGATTGTAGTCATGCAAAATGACGTCATAACGATTGCGCCGGCATAGCTCAAGGACTTCCTCGCCATTGGCAGCCATATCAATCTTTTGTACTGCCAGCAGGCCAAGGATTCCACGGATCGAACTGCGGAACTCGGAAAAATCGTCCACGACAAGAAAGCGCATCCTGCTGAAATTGATCATCATCTAGGTTCCTTTCCGGCATGCCCGGCCAGCATGGACGGCCCTGTATCTCCTTCCGCTAGCGACAACATGTACCCGGCAACAAGATCGGTCCAGTTAACAATTCATGACATTATAGACCGGCGGGCAATCCCGCATGCTGACTGCATCACAACAACACAACGAAGCAGCCGGCCGTTGTGGTCACAGGACAGTCAACTGCCATCGGGCGGACAGGTCAACCGGTTTCTGCTGCAGCAAAAACCGGTTGGCACGATGATCCGGTGCAGCACACCCTAATAGCCGGTAAAGCCCTCACTGCGGATGTCATCCTCGTCGATTCCTGCATCCTCCAGCGCATCGTACATGGCTTCGACAAAAGCCGGCGGTCCCGACAACAGGTACAGTGGCTGCTGCAGGTCTGTACAAAAGCCACGAATAACCTGTTCATCCAGATAACCGGTCGGGCCGCTCCAGTCCCGGGTCGAGGCGGACATGTTGCTCATGCTCGCGAGCATGCCAAAGGCAGGCAAAGTCCGCTCCAGGTCCTGCAGCTCGGCAAGAAAGGCTGCATCTTCCGGTCGCCGGTTGGCGTACAGCAAACGTGTGGGACGTTGCAGCTGTCGATGCGCGGCATCACGCAAGATACTCATGAAAGGGGTTATGCCGATGCCACCGGCAATCAGCACCAGTGCCCGTTCCATGTCATCGGGTACCAGCGCAGTGCCGGAAGGGCCGTCCAGCCATAGTGGTGCGCCTGCCGCCAGACTGGCCAGGGCATTCTTGAAGTGACTGTTACGCATGCGTGTAGCCAGCGTCAGGCCTGGCTCGTGAGGAGCGCTGACCAGGGAAAAGGTATGCCCAACGTCCTCCCACGCCTGCCCCTCTGTGGTTTCAGCCAGAAGCAGATCCACCGACTGGCCCGGCTGATAATCAAATCCCTGCGGGCGCTCCAGATGGAATGCCAGGGTACCCTCGACCAGTGTTTCACTGCCGTTCAGTTGCGTTGCAAAAAGTGTCATTTTGCTGTCTCCTGCACAACCATGCTGTGGTCGCTACAGTTTGAACTGACTGACCAGACGGCGCAACTCGACAGCCAGCTCGACCAGCACCTCGCTCTGACCATGGGTATCAGCAGCCCCCTGCGAAGTGCTATCGGCAACCTGGCTGATATTGGCAATATTGCGGTTTATCTCCTCGGCAACCGCGCTTTGCTCCTCCGCCGCTGCAGCAATCTGCAGGTTCATGTCGTTGATGCTGGATACCTCGGCTGCAATGCTGCCAAGACTCCGGGTTGCATCCCCGACATGGCCGACACTCTGGGCAGCACGTTGCCGTGCATCTTCCATCGCGTTCACGGCATCCGTTACCGCAGCATGCAAACGCTGAATCATCGATTGAATTTCTTCAGTGGAGTTTTGTGTCCGCGAGGCCAGCGTACGCACCTCATCGGCCACCACAGCAAAACCACGGCCCTGCTCACCAGCCCGGGCCGCCTCAATGGCCGCGTTCAGCGCCAGCAGGTTAGTCTGCTCGGCAATCCCGGTAATGACCCCCAACACTTCACTGATGCTGGCGGAGTCCGTCTGTACCCGCTCCACCATGCTGGCAGCATTTTCAATCTCGCCAATCAACTCGGCAATGGCCTCGCTCGCCCGGGCTGCAACATTCACCCCCTCACCAGCGGCATCGTCCGCATTTTGCGAAGCTTCTGCGGTGCGTGTCGCGTTGCCCGCCACTTCCTGTACCGTAGCGCTCATTTCGTTCATGGCAGAAGCCACCATATCGGTTTCCGTACGCTGCTGCATGACCTGGCGCAGGGTCTCGTCAGCCACGCTGGAAACCTGGTCGGATACCTGCCCAAGCCGGCCGGTAACATCAGCCACTGCCTGCAAACTGCGCCGGAACTTGCCAATCATCTGGTTAAACGCATGTCCCATCGCGCCCACTTCATCATGCGCACTGATGGCAACTGTGCAGCTCAGGTCATCGTTACGGGTCATTTCTTCCATGGTTCTACGCAGTGTGTTGACCCGTACGATCACCACCCGGCGCACAATAAAGATCACCACAGCCAGGCCAACCACCAGCAAGCCGGCCTGGATCAGTGCCGATGTCCAGAAATTGCGCAACACCTGCCGGTCCAGCGCTTCCAGTGAATAACTGATGCGTACTGCGCCCACCACAGAGTTCTCCGGCACCATATGACACATCAGGCAATCGGTACCGCGATAGTTTTTCGTGGCCAGAATCGGGTTGATGACTGTCAGGGTCCGGCTGCCATCCCTGCTTTCAAGCTCGACCACGGATTCATTTGCCAATGCCCGATAATCAAGGTCATCGTCTGGCGCCTGGTGCTCGTAGCCGGGACCAAACACCGAGGTAATGGCTTCATTGCGGATGATCCGCGCATCAATCACACCCGGCCGCTCAAGAATTTTTTCGCGCAACACGTTACGCTGGGCCATGGTGCCGGTCAACATCATGGTATTGATGCTGTCAAAGTAGCTGTCAGCCGCATCCCTGGTCTGCTGCTCGACCACGCCCAGCACCAACTTGCGTTCACTGGCTACGGAAAATGCCAGCGACGCAGCCATGGTGGTAAAAAACACAGCCAGCAAGGCAAGGTTGATCTTGGTCTGCACCGACATTTGCCGCGCCCTGGTTTGTTGACTCATTTCGCTGACTCCACCGCTAACGGTTACAGATAGGTTCCTGTCGGGCATGCACTGCCAACTTGAACAAACACTAACATGTGGATTGACGCCATTATTATGACGCGCATCAAAAGATGGTAGATGTAAAGCAATATATGCGCCAGCTTGTCCGGGTCTGCATGTCTGGCAGAAACAAAAAACCCGCTGCAACTGTTACAGCGGGTTTTTTACTAAGCCACAATTATGGATCGCGCCAGGCGGGCGTTGCCCATTACCACATCAAATCATCCGGCACCTGATAAGCCGCATAAGGATCGTCCTCATCCGGCGTTTTGGTTGCCGTGTTGAGCAGCACAATGCGGTTGGCATCACGTTCCTGAATTTTCAGCGCAGCATCGCGCGGAATGATTTCGTAGCCGCCGCCATGACTGACAATCGCCAGACTGCCGCTGCTGAGCTTGTTGCGCATCAGGTCGTTGACGGCAATGCGCTTGACCTTCTTCTGGTCAACAAAGTTGTAATAATCTTCGGTATCCAGCCTGGGCAGGCGGCAGCTTTCAATCAGCTGCCTGATCTGTGCCCTGAGCGCCTTGCGCTCGGACTTTTCCTGCTGTTGGCGGTTCAGCTCCTGGTCACGCTGTGCTTTTTCCGCCAGCGCCTGTTCAGCAGCCTGACGGGTGCTCAGGTCAGCTTCAGCTTGGCCTTTTTTGACCATCCGCTGTTGCTTTTTTTGCTGCCGCTCGGCCTGTTTCGCCTGTTTTTCATTAACCAGCCCCGCCTTGAGCAGCTGGTCACGCAACGACAAACTCATCTTCCACCTTTCCTTTTCAACAGTTTTCTTGCTGGCTCCAGCCGGCAGGCTGAATGATCAACCGCTAGTGGTTTTACTCTGACTGCTGCAGTTTTTTTGCCTCATCCCACAGGGCATCCAGCTCCTGCAGACTGCAATCCTGCCACTGCCGCCCGCTGGCAGCCACGTGCCGCTCAATGTGGGCAAAGCGCTGGCAAAACCTCTGGTTGGTACCCCGTACCGCCTGCTCCGGATCAATCCCGGCATGGCGCGCCAGATTGGTGACGGCAAACAGTAAATCACCAATCTCGCGCTCCAGTTCCGCCTGCCCGCCCGTGGCAAGTGCTTCCTGCACCTCGACAAGCTCCTCACGGATCTTGCCCAGCACCGGTTCAGGGCCGTTCCAGTCAAAGCCGGCCCGGGCGGCACGCTTTTGCAGCTTGACGGCACGTGTCATGGCCGGCAGGTTCAGCGGAATATCCGACAGTATCGATGCCGGGCGACTTTTGCCCTGCTCCAGCTTTTCCTGTGCCTTGATTTCCTGCCACTGCCCGGCCACTTCTTCGCTGGCCACAGCCTGTCCTTCATTGCTGGCGCGCAGTTTGCCACCAGGAAACACATGCGGATGGCGGCGCACCAGCTTGCGCACCGCAGTATCCACTACACCGGCAAAATCAAAACGCGCCTGCTCGCTGCCAAACTGTGCGTAATACACCACCTGAAACAACAGATCACCCAGCTCGCCCGGCAACTCCTCCCAGGCCTCGCGCTCGATGGCATCAGCCACCTCGTAGGCTTCTTCCAGCGTATGCGGAACGATGCTGTGAAAATCCTGCTGCACATCCCATGGACAACCGGTCTGCGGATCGCGCAAACGTGCCATCAGATAAAGCAAGTCATCCAGCTGGTAACGCCCGTCAGTCTTCGTCATGCCCGTCCCCGTCTTCAAACTGCGTTGCGTGCAGGCGTGCGTAATAGCCATTTTCAGCCAGCAGCTGCGTATGGGTGCCGCGCTCGACAATGCGGCCCTGATCCATCACCAGAATCAGGTCGGCGCGTTCAATGGTACTCAGACGGTGCGCAATCACCAGTGTGGTGCGCCCCTGGACGGCATGCTCCAGCGCTGCCTGAATATGCCGCTCAGACTCGGTATCCAGCGCCGAAGTGGCCTCATCCAGAATCAACAAGGGTGCATCCTTGAGCAAAGCCCGTGCAATGGCCAGGCGCTGGCGCTGGCCACCGGACAGCAGCACGCCATTTTCCCCGACCAGCGTCTGGTAACCGTTCGCCATACGTTCGATGAACTCGGCAGCAAAGGCTGCTTCGGCCGCTGCCCTGACCTCTTCCTCGCTCTTGTCGGCCAGATCACCATAGGCGATGTTGTTGAATACCGTATCGTTGAACAGGGAAACCTGCTGGGTTACCAGCGCCACCTGCTGGCGCAGGTACTTGAGCGGCATCTGGCGGATTTCAACGCCATCAATCAGGATCTCGCCAGCGCTGTGGTCATAAAATCGCGGTACCAGGTTGGCCAGCGTCGACTTGCCGCTGCCGGAACGGCCGACCAGCGCCACCATCTGGCCCGGTTCGGCCACAAAATTGATGTTGTCCAGCACCTGCCTGTTACTCTGCGGGTAGACAAAACTCAGGTTGCGCACTTCAAGACGGCCCTGGATCTGCGCTGGCTGGCGGGTACCCTGATCCACTTCCTGCGGCTCGTCCAGTTGCTCGAAAATGCTTTCCGCACCAGCCACGCCACGCTGGATGGTGGAGCTGACCTCAGACAACTGGCGAATCGGCTTGGGCAACAGGCCGGCCAGCGTGATATAAGCCACCAGATCACCTGGCGAAGCATCTCCACGCAGCCACAGCACCAAAAACAGCAAGACCGACATCGCCGAATAAATCACCAGCTGTAGCGACGGCGTATACACCGAGGTGGTCTTGACCATTTTCAGCTGGCGAGCGGTATTGTGCGTGCTGGCATCAAGAAAACGCTGCTGCTCGTAGCTTTCGCCACCAAAACTTCGCACCACGCGGTGGCCCTGAATGGCCTCGGAAGCCACATGTGTGACATCGCCCATGGCAACCTGGATTTTCTTGCTTTGCTTACGGAATTTCTTGCTGGCACTGCCAACCATCAGGGCAATAACCGGCAGAATCGCCACCATCACCAGAGTCAGTTTCCAGTTCATCCACAGCAGCATGCCAAACAGAAAAACCACCGTCATGCCTTCGCGCACCACCACCTTGACTGCTTCGGTGGCGGCTCCCGTCACCATGGTCACGTTATAGGTAATCCTGGAAATCAGATGGCCTGAATTATGGTGGTCAAAATAGCTGTTGGGCAGTGTCAGCAGGTTGTTGAACAGCTGCACGCGCAGGTCATGCACCAGCCCCAGCGAAGTTTTGGCCAGAAAGTAGTTACCCAGAAAGGAGCCGACACCCTGCCAGAAAGCAATCAGGACAATCAGCAGCGGCACCGCCTGCACCAGACGCAGGTCGGCCAGCCAGGCCACGTCGGGAAACAGCACCGCTTCCGGATTGGTCAGGCCATCGACAAAATACTTGAGGATATAACCCAGCATCGGCTGGGTTGAGGCGAAGATCAGATAACCCAGGATACTCAGGCTAAAGTAGCCGATATAGGGCTTTACGTAGCGCAACAGGCGAAAGTAGATTCTCACACCGGACATTGCCGGTTTTGCTGCTTCTTGGTCAGTATCAGTCATGCCTATCCGCTATCAAGTTGAACATCAAAACCACAAGCCCCGGCACAGTGTTACAACACCCCGGACGCGGGCAAGTCTGCAACTGCACAAACTGCCGGCTTGTCGCTTGCAGGCTAGAACTGGCCATTATCGCCAAACAACACATCTTTGACAAAAGGAATGGTCAGCTTGCGCTGCGCTTGCAGGGATGCCTGATCCAGCCGCTCCAGTGCAGCAAACAGTGCATCCATGCTGCGTGTCAAACGACCAAGCAAAAAACGTCCAACCTCATCCGACAGATAGAGCCCACGCCGGGACGCCCGTAACTGCAGGGCACGCAGTTTCTCGTCATCGTCAAGTTCCTGCAGGTGAAACACCAGTGCCAGATTGAACCTGGAGTGCAGGTCTGGCAGGGTTACCGCCAGCTCCCGCGGTGAGCGGTCGGCACTGGCCAGCAGACGCCGGCCGGCATCGCGCAGGCGGTTGAAGGCATGAAACAGCGCCTGTTCCCAGTCGGCACGGCCAGCGACCAGCTGCACGTCATCCAGGGCCAGCACATCACAGTGCTCAACCCCGTCCAGGACTTCCGGACCATAATCAAGACAGTCAGCCAACGGCAAATACAGCACCCGCATGCCCTGCTCTTCCGCCCGCAAGCAGGCTGCCTGCAACAGATGGCTGCGGCCCGAGCCGGGCTTGCCCCAGAGCCAGATGAAGCTCTCCACCCAGCTTTCCTGTGCATGACAGGCACGCTCGACATAGCCCTGCGCGGCGGCATTGGCACCGGCATAATAGTTGGCAAAGGTGGCGTCATCGCGCAAACGTATGCCCAGCGGCAGCTGAACCGGTTTTGCAGTAGGCATCATCTTATCCCTGCCGATACAGGTCGGAAGCCTGATAGCGCTGATACAGAAAACGCAGCCAGACCATCAGCACCGCTGCCACCGGCAACGCCAGCAACACTCCGGTAAAACCGAACAGCTGGCCACCAGCCAGAATGGCAAACATTACAGCGACCGGATGCAGACCAATGCGGTCGCCGACCAGCATCGGTGTCAGCGCGACCGACTCGAGCACTTGCCCCACCAGAAACACGCTCACAATGCCACCCAGCATCAGGTAATCCAGGCCAAACTGGAAAAAGCCTGCAATCAGGGCAATGCCGATACCGACAATAAAGCCCATATAAGGCACGATACTGGCCAGCCCGGCCAGCACGCCGATCAGCAAACCAAGTTTCAAGCCAAGCAGCATCAGCCCCAGCGCATAGACCACGGCCAGCGCCAGCATCACCAACAGCTGTCCACGCATAAATGCACCCAGCACCTCGTGGCATTCGCTGATCAGGCGCACCAGCAGCGCTTCGTGCCGGCGCGGCAACAACACCTGGATCTTCTCCACAACCAGGCGCCAGTCTCGCAACAGATAAAACGTCACCACAGGAACCAGAAACAGGTTGGTCAGCCAGCCCGCCAGCGCCATTCCCGAGCTGCCCAACGCCCCCAGCAACGTGCCGGCCAAGTCCGGTGCCTTGTCCAGTTGCCCGCCCAGTGTCTGTTTAAGCCGGTCCAGATCCCAGACGTCTTCTTCCAGACCCAAAGTCTGCTGCAGCCACGGCAGCAGGCTTTGCTGAAGCCAGTCCAGCAGCCGCGGCGCCAGCGCATAAAGCTCGGACAGCTGGCGTCCAAGCATCGGCACCAGAATCAGAAACAGCAGGGTCAGAAGACCAGCCAGAACCAGAAAGACCACCACTACCGCCCCGGTTCGTGACAGCAGCTGCCAGCGCTGCAGCCGCTCCACCAGCGGATTGCCCATATAGGCCAGCAAGGCACTGAGCAAAAACGGGGTCAGAACCGGCATCAGGGCATAGCCAAGTAGAGCCAGGGCAGCCGCAGCCAGCCATGGCCACCATGAATTGGAGATTGGCGATAATGTCATGGCAATCAGCGCGCGAACAACAGTTCTTCCGGCGTATCCAGCGCTTCGTCCCCGTCATCGAAAGCACCCAGCGTCAGCTCGCGAAACTGGTATAACGCCAGCTGGCTGCGCAGCTGCTCAGGCAGTGCCGTGACCAGCCAGACGGCCTCGTCGCCCTGCAGGGCAAGCAACTGCCCATCGAATACCTGCAAGGCTTTTTCCGCATCCAGCATGGCATCCAGATCCAGCCCCTGCAGACGCACTTGCAGCTGTTCGCCCTGCCCCGGAACCACCGCATACTCACGCGCCATTTCCCGGGCCAGCTGCTGAAACAGCTCATCAGCTGCTGCTATTGCATTTTCGCCTGCCAAACTGCCCTTGAGCTCCAGCTTGCTGCCCAGCAGCTGCCAGCTACCACTGACACCGCTGGTTTCATCACGGGTTTCAACCACCAGCAGCGCGTCACCACCATAGCGCTGCAACAGCTCCTGCAGCTGCCTTTCGTCGGCAGAGCTCCAGCCCTGGTCTGCCCTTACCTGCTCGCTCAGGTCAGCCAGTGGAAAGCGTGCCGGCAAGCCACGGTGCAATGCAGCCTGCTGCAAATTCAGTGAACGGTTTTGACCATCACCCAGCAGTTGACGACCCTGCAGGCCATCCTGCAGCCACCAGAGCAACAAAACGGGGCGGTCATTGCCCCACACTGGAACCTGCGCATCACGCAGTACCTGCATCACGCCTGTCGGGTCAAAACTGACCTGCAGCTCGTCTTCCTGAAAGGTATAACCCAGAGCCAGATCACGCGGGTTGGCCAGGTGAGCCGTCAGCGCGCTGCTTTTTGCACTGTCGGCGGTACCGGTCAAACGCTGCATCAGGGTCACAAAGGCACGTGAAAAAGCGTCTGCCCGGTCGTCATCAGCTGACTGTACGAGCGGCTCACGCACCTGATACAGGCCGCTGACCGGCGCGCCCCAGCCCGCCTGTGTTGCCAACAAGAGAACTCCACCCAGTAATGCTGCCTGCAGCTGCTTCATGCTTACCCCTACCTTTGCCGGCCTGTTCTGCACGCTTTTGTCGTGCATTGCGGCATGTCCACAGAAAATCAGTGCGATAGTGTATAAGATTCAGCACTGAAAAACCGCAACAGTTGCTGTACCGCATGCAACAAAAAAGCCCCGGCTACAATGCAGCCGGGGCCTTGTCTCATGAGCGTCCTGTTATTCGATCGTCAGCTGGTCACGGATACGCTCCAGTGTTGCCAGACCAATTCCCTTGACCTCCAGCAGTTCGTCCACCGAAACAAAGCTGCCCTGCTGCTCGCGATATTCAACAATTGCCTGGGCCTTGGACGGACCAATACCCTTGAGCTCCCTGACCAGAGTGTCGGCATCGGCAGAGTTGATGTTGATGCGGGTTGTTGCCTCGGCCACAGCAACCACCGGTTGCTCGTTCTGGGCATAGACCTGGGATGCCAATGGCAAGCTAGCCAGGGCGGCAAACAACAGGGGTACCAGTTTTTTCTTCATGATCATGATATTGCTCTCCTTGTCAGTCTGACTGGTCGCCACCCGGGTAGCGACCATTCCATGTAGCCCCACGCAATACATGTTTTCCTGTATTGCCGTGATGCATCAATGACTGTAATCCGCCTCGGAAAAGCATCCGGTTTTATTACAAAACCGCGAACTTGATCACACTTGAAGCCGGCAGGAAAAAGATTTAGAAACCGGCAAACTGTAAATAGCTACGGGTAATCTGCTCACCCCAGATAAGCGCGACCCAGCCGGCAATTGCCAGATAAGGGCCAAACGGCAGTGGCTGCGCCATCCCCTGACGCTGCAGACGCAAGATGATCACGCCCAACACCGCGCCGACCACTGAAGAAAGCAGGATGGTCAGCGGCAGAATTTGCCAGCCACCCCAGGCACCCAGCATGGCCAGCAACTTGAAGTCGCCATAGCCCATGCCCTCTTTACCCGTCACCAGCTTGAACAGCCAGAACACCGACCACAGGGACAGATAGCCCGCCATCGCGCCATACAGTGCATCGGTCAGCGGCACGAACCACTCCATGCTGTTTAACAGCAGGCCCAGCCACAGCAGCGGCAATACCAGTACATCAGGCAGCAACTGATGATCGGCATCGATCAGGCTCAGCGCCAGCAAGCCCCAGGTCAACACCAGCATCGCCAGGCATTGCCAGGTAAAGCCAAACTGCCAGGCAACCAGCACCGACAGCAGGCCGGCGGCCAGCTCGACCAGCGGATAGCGCATGCTGACACCACCCTTGCAGGAGGCACAGCGGCCACGCAACAGAAGCCAGCTCAGCACGGGAATGTTCTGCCAGGCACGGATGGGTGCCGAACAATGCGGGCAACGTGATGGCGGCCAGAGCAGGTTGAAAGCTGCCTGCGGCTCCTCCTGCGGCAGCTCCAGCACCTCCCGCGCCTGTAGCTGCCAGTCACGCTGCATGATGACCGGCAAACGATAGACCACCACATTCAAGAAACTGCCTACCAGCAAGCCCAGCACGCCGGCAACGATCAGCAGGAAGGCGGTGCTGTCCTGCAGCAATTCAATCAGGCTCATTAAACCACCGCACCCAACTGGAAGATCGGCAGGTACATGGCAATGATCAAACCACCCACCAGCACACCGAGGACAGCCATGATCATCGGCTCCATCAGCGCGGTCAGGCCATCGACGGCGTTATCCACTTCGGCTTCGTAGTGCGTAGCCACCTTGTCCAGCATTTCATCCAGGGCTCCGGACTCTTCACCGATCGAAGTCATCTGCAGCGCCATGGCCGGAAACACGCTGGTCGAGCGCATGGCTATGTTGAGCTGGGTACCACCGGTTACTTCCGTTTTAATACGTTGCACGGCATTTTTGAAAACCACGTTGCCCGTGGCACCAGCTACCGAATCCAGCGCATCCACCAGCGGCACACCGGCAGAAAACGTGGTTGCAAGGGTGCGCCCGAAACGCGCCACCGCCGAGTTGTAGATGATGTTGCCGACCACCGGCATCTTCAGCAGGGTACGGTCGATATTGTCACGCAGCTTTTCCGAGCGCTGTACCGCCGTGCGAAACAGGAACGCGGCCACCACCAGCACCACCAGAACGATCAGGCCATGCTCCTGCAGCATCTCCGACAGGCCAATCACCATCATGGTAAATGCCGGCAGCTCGGCGCCAAAGTTGGCAAACACTTCCTGGAACTGTGGCACCACCTTGATCAGCAAAATGGCCGAAACAATCACTGCAACCAGAATCACCGCGATCGGGTAATTCATGGCTTTCTTGATCTTGGCTTTCAGCGCCTCGGTTTTTTCTTTATAGGTCGCCACCCGGTCGAGCAGGGTTTCCAGCGCACCGGACTGCTCACCCGAGTCCACCAGGTTGCAATACAGATCGTCAAAATACTTCGGGTGCTTGCGCAGGCTGCTGGCCAGGCTGTTACCCGAGCCGACGTCGGTCTTGATCGACTCCACCAGACGGGTCATGTTGGGGTTCTGCAGCCCTTCCAGAATAATGTCAAACGACTGCAGCAGCGGCACTCCGGACTTCATCATGGTCGCCAGCTGGCGGGTGAACACGGCAATGTCCATTGGTTTGATTTTCTTGCCCGAGCCGAGCAGCTGCATGCCCTGTTTGCGCACCTTGGTCGGGTTGATCCCCTGTTTGCGCAGCTGCGCCCTGACCAGCGACTGATCGTGCCCGGACATCTGGCCTTTGATCTTGGTTCCTTGCCGTGTGGTGCCTTCCCACAAAAAAATCGACTCTTTAGTTGCTTTGGCCATGGTTTAATCCTTGGTTAC
>CAYMXO010000038.1:0-15359 GCA_964394445.1 uncultured Thiopseudomonas sp. | reverse complement strand
GTCAACACCTTTTGAAAAATTCTTTTCAGAGCGTCTTCTCAAGGCTGCCATCCCGGTCGGGGCTGGCCGTTGAAAGGAGCGCGCATTCTACACCAGATTTGCGGACTGTCAAGAGCAGGCCAATAAAGTTTTATGACCTCACCCTGCCGCACCCACCCCCAGAAACAGATTCCCTGCCATCCGACAGCTATCCATTGCTCTCAGACAGGCCCGGCCTTACAGATAGCTGCACGAGAAGGCCTACCCGCAAAAACTAGCTTTTGGCGCGGATCCTGCGCAGACGCAAGGCCAGGTTAACCGGGCCGGAAGCGGCATAAATCAGAAACAGCAGCAGCAAGACCCGCGGCGGATCGCTGAAGATCACAGCAAACGCCAGCACTGCCACCAGAATCACCACGAAAGGTACCCTGCCCTTCAGGTCCAGGTCCTTGAAGCTGTAATATTTGATGTTACTGACCATCAGAAGCCCGGCCAGCGCAACCACTGCAGCAAACAACAATCCGGCCAGCACCGGCATGTCCTTGCCATACACATCGTGCTCGCTGATTGCCCACACCAGGCCCGCGACCACACCGGCCGCCGCCGGGCTGGCCAGACCTATAAACCAGCGCTTGTCCACCACACCGATCTGGGTATTGAAACGTGCCAGACGCAGGGCGGCACAGGCGGCGTAAATAAATGCTACGGTCAGACCGACGTTGCCAAGCTCATAGAGCGCCCACTTGTAGGACAACAGCGCCGGCGCCACACCAAAGGCCACCATGTCCGACATGGAGTCATACTCCGCACCGAATGCGCTCTGGGTATTGGTCATCCGCGCAACCCGGCCGTCGAGCCCGTCCAGCACCATGGCAACAAAAATCGCCGCACAGGCTACATAGAAATTGCCATTAATGGCACAGACAATCGAATAAAAACCGGCAAACAGGTTGGCCGTGGTAAACAGGTTAGGCAGCAAGTAAACGCCACGATGACGCACCTTGCGCCCTTCTTCATCATGCCCCTCTTCCTCGTGCTCACCTACCGGCAGTAGACTTTCGAGAACCCGTTCGGCATCGTTTTTGTTTGCCTGGTGTTTGTTGCTCATGCTGTGCTTTCCATTCAATTGCGCTCTGTATCCGGCAGATTTTACCGTATTTTTCTTCACAAAAGAAAAACGCGGCCATCAGGCCGCGTTTTTAGTGGAAAGCAATCAGTTCTTGCTCTTGTCCACAATTTTGTTGGCTGCAATCCATGGCATCATGGCGCGCAGCTTTTCACCCACCTGCTCGATCGGGTGCGCAGCATTGTTGCGGCGCCAGGCAGTCATGGACGGATAGTTGGTGGCGCCTTCGCTGATAAACATCTTGGCATATTCACCATTCTGGATAC
Organism: uncultured Thiopseudomonas sp.; assembly: GCA_964394445.1. Lineage (GTDB taxonomy): Bacteria > Pseudomonadota > Gammaproteobacteria > Pseudomonadales > Pseudomonadaceae > Thiopseudomonas. The sequence goes on along the minus strand of CAYMXO010000038.1, from coordinate 13,988 downwards.
GCTTCAGCGCGTTGCGCATGGCTTCCTTCGACTGCTCGTTGATCACCTCAGGGCCGGTTACGTACTCACCGTACTCGGCGTTGTTGGAGATGGAGTAGTTCATGTTGGCGATACCGCCCTCGAACATCAGGTCAACAATCAGCTTCAGCTCGTGCAGGCACTCAAAATAGGCCATTTCCGGAGCATAACCAGCCTCGGTCAGAATCTCGAATCCGGCCTTGACCAGCTCGACGGTACCACCACACAGGACTGCCTGCTCACCAAACAGGTCGGTTTCGGTTTCGTCCTTGAAGGTGGTTTCGATGATGCCGGTACGACCGCCGCCAACACCGCTGGCATAGGACAGGGCAACGTTCTTGGCATTGCCGCTGGCATCCTGGTAAACCGCAATCAGGTCAGGGATGCCGCCGCCACGTACAAACTCGGAGCGTACAGTGTGGCCGGGGGCCTTCGGGGCAATCATGATCACGTCCAGGTCGGCGCGGGGCACCACCTGGTTGTAGTGGATGGAGAAACCGTGGGCAAAAGCCAGGGTAGCGCCCTTCTTCAGGTTTGGCTCCAGCTCTTCGCGGTACAGCTGGCCCTGAAATTCGTCCGGGGTCAGAACCATCACGACATCAGCCTGCTGAACGGCAGCAGCAACCTCGGCAACCTTCAGGCCATGGGCTTCAGCCTTGGCAATGGAACCGGAGCCGGCGCGCAGGCCAACAGTTACATCCACACCGGAATCTTTCAGGTTGCAGGCATGGGCGTGGCCCTGGGAACCGTAACCGATAATGGCAACCTTCTTGCCCTGGATGATGGACAGGTCACAGTCTTTGTCGTAGTAAACTTGCATGAAACGCTCCTCTAACGGGAAAGGCCCCTGCCTTCCCCCGGGGTTGAATTAAAGGCTTAGTACTTTGTCGCCACGGGCGATACCGGTTACACCGCTGCGCACCACCTCAACAATGGAGGCGGCACCCACGGCCTGGATAAAGCTGTCGAGTTTATCCGTTGTGCCGGCAAGTTGCACGGTATAAATACTGGGGGTTACGTCTACAATCTGGCCGCGGAAAATATCTGCCGTGCGCTTGACCTCGGCGCGCTGCGCGCCACTGGCCTTGATCTTCACCAGCATCAGCTCACGCTCGATGTGGGCGCTTTCGGACAGGTCGACCAGCTTGACCACTTCAATCAGCTTGTTCAGGTTCTTGGTGATCTGCTCGATCACCTCTTCCTTGCCGATGGTGGTCAACGTCAGGCGCGACAGGGTCGGATCCTCGGTCGCCGCCACGGTCAGGCTTTCGATGTTGTAGTTACGCTGGGAAAACAGGCCGATTACACGAGACAGGGCACCGGGTTCGTTCTCCATCAGCAATGAAATGATATGTCTCATGATCAGGTACGCTCCGTTTTGCTCAGCCACATGTCGCGCATTGCGCCATCACGAATCTGCATTGGGTATACGTGCTCGCTGGTATCCACCTGGATATCCAGGAACACCAGCCGGTCTTTCATCGCAAAGGCCTCTTCCATTTTCGACTTCAGTTCTTTCGGATCGGTGATCCGCATGCCGACATGGCCGTAGGCTTCGGCCAGCTTGATGAAATCAGGCAAGGACTCCATGTAGGAATGCGAGTAACGGCTGTTGTACTGCATATCCTGCCACTGACGTACCATGCCCAGCGCGCCGTTGTTCAGGTTGACGATCTTGACCGGCAGGTCGTACTGCAGGCAGGTGGACAACTCCTGGATGTTCATCTGGATGCTGCCTTCACCGGTGACGCAAGCCACGGTTTCGTCAGGGAAGCTGAGCTTGATGCCCATGGCAGCCGGGAAGCCAAAGCCCATGGTGCCCAGGCCACCGGAGTTGATCCAGCGGTTTGGCTTGTCAAAACGGTAGTACTGGGCAGCAAACATCTGGTGCTGACCAACGTCGGACGTGATGTAGGCATCACCACCGGTTACGTCCATCAGCGCTTCAATGACAGCCTGTGGCTTGATGATGGAGCCGTCGCCCTCGTTATAAGGGAACAGGCGGCCATTGCCACGCCATTCGTCGATCTGCTTCCACCAGCTGCTGACCACATTGGCATCCTGCTGGACATTCATGCTTTTCAGCTCGGCCAGCATGTCATCCAGCACTGTATTGACCGGCCCGACGATGGGAATGTCGGCCTTGATGGTCTTGGAAATACTGGCCGGGTCGATATCAATATGAATGATTTTCGCTGTCGGACAGAACTTGGCTACGCCGTTGACCACGCGGTCATCAAAGCGCGCACCCACGGCAAACAGCACGTCACAGTGGTGCATGGCCAGGTTGGCCGTATAGCTGCCGTGCATGCCGGGCATGCCAACAAACTGGCGGTCGGTACCGGGGTATGCGCCCAGCCCCATCAGGGTATTGGTTACCGGCAAGTTCAGCTGTTTGGCCAGCTCGGTCAGCTGCTTTGCAGCATTGCCCATGATCACGCCACCACCGGAGTATAGCAGTGGACGCTTGGCCGCCAGCAGCATCTCGACGGCCTTGCGGATCTGGCCGGAGTGACCGCGGGTCGGCGGTGCATAGGAGCGCAGCCTGGCCTTTTTCGGATAGCTGTACTCATACTTGTCGGTCGGGTTGGTCATATCCTTGGGAATATCCACAACCACAGGCCCCGGACGACCGGATTCGGCCAGGTAAAACGCCTTCTTGATTACATCAGGAATTTCCGACGGATGCTTGACCATGAAGCTGTGCTTCACGATCGGACGTGATACGCCAACCATGTCGGTTTCCTGGAAGGCATCCGTACCCACCGCAGTGCTGGGCACCTGGCCGGAAATCACCACCATGGGGATGGAGTCCATATAGGCCGTCGCGATACCGGTCACAGCGTTGGTTGCGCCGGGGCCGGAAGTGACCATCACCACGCCGGCCTTGCCGGTGGCCCGGGCATAACCGTCAGCCATGTGGGTGGCCGCCTGCTCATGGCGAACCAGAATATGAACGAGCTCATGCTCCTTGAACAGGGCATCATAAATGTGCAGCAAAGCACCGCCGGGGTAGCCGTAAATATACTTGACACCTTCGTCTCGCAAAGAGCGAACGACCATCTCAGCGCCGGATAACAATTCCACAGTAAACACCTCTAATACGCCAGAATCATGCTCGGGCGAGCACTCTGTATATGGTTGCTGCATGTTTGACCCAGGCGACGGTGGTCGCTGGCCAACAGCCTTGCACAGGCCTGCAGCTCAGGAAGTCGCATCCGGACTTCCCACCCAGCACGAGGTAACGCGAACGGGTATAGCGAACGGTACCGATATGTACCTGGATCTGAATCTGTTTGTGCAGCCTTTTTGGGGCTTGCAGCAAATATAGAAGGGAATTGTTGGGATTTATGTCAGGCAAGTCAAGCCATGACCTGCAAAACAAGGGTCTTTTTGAAAATATCGCAAATTATTTGTTTTTTTGCAGGCTTGTTCGCAATTTTCATGCTCAAAGTGGTCTTACAAATGATGTACCATTTAGCCACTACGTATTTTTACAGGATAGAAAGAATGCGGATCTCTGCTTTGGCGCTCTGCGCCGGACTGTTGCTTTCCAGCATTGCTGGCGTGCAGGCGGCCACCATTTACAAATGGACTGACGCACAGGGACAGACCCATTTCGGCTCGCAACCGCCCGCCGGCCAGGACAGCGAACGCTTTACCACCCACAACCGGATGATCCCTGCCGCAACCGGTCCGGCTGCCGCCCAGAAAGCCCCCATGGAAGCCGACATCGACCAGAAAAAAATTGATGCCGACGTCAGGCGACAGGTAGCCAGCGAGCAAGCCGAGCTGAGGGAATATTGTGTAACCATGCGTACACGGCTTGCACAGCTGAAAAACAACCCCCGCCTGCTGACCGAGGTGAACGGGGAAATGGTTCGCCTGAGCGAAGAAGAGCGTCAAAACCGGATCAGCGAAACAGAAGCAAAAATCAACGAGTCCTGCAACAACCTCTGATCAGCGCCATTGCTGACGGCATCCAGCAGCGACTCGTGTATCGCCTGCGGCCTGTAGCAATCCATCGCGGGTTAGCTCCGCCCCTGGCCATGGCGCTCCAGCAAACGGTCCATGCGCTTCAGATGCCGACGCAGGACAACCGTCTTGCCGGGTATTTCCACATACGCCACTTCGGCCATTTCCGTAATTGCCGAGCGTCCGGGCAATTCACTGGCCTGCTCCAGCAGCTGCTTCATGCGCGGCAGAAACACCCACTGCAGCCACTGCTCAAAGGCCAGCGTATCCACACAAAAAGGCTCGCTGCTGGCCAGCGAGCTCGCACAGGGCTGCTGGTTTTCCCACCAGCCCAGACGACGCAGCTCGGCTTCAATCTCGAGCAGGCAGTCGGCAAGCTCATGCAACGGCTGTGACATCACATGAAGGCTCTGGCTTTCTGTCGCGCCTCGGCGGCGCCCTGTCCGTTACCCTGTTTTTCCCGCGCTTCGGCAATCAGGTCCCAGAGGCCTGCCTGCAAAGCCGGGCGGCCACCGCTATAGCTCAGGCCACGCTGGGCCAACTGCTCGGCCTGGGCGGCATCGCCCTGCATCAGACGAATTTCGGACAGGCGATAAAGAACCTGGGGCTCCTGTGGCGCAATGCGCAAAGCCCTCTCAAGGCTGGACGCGGCACCATTCAGGTCACCCTGGCCGCGCTGCTGCTGCGCCGTATTCAGCAAAGCCTGCACTGGCGCATCGACTGTACGGGTAGCCGCAGCCACAGCCGGCGCAGCCTCTGCCGGAATGCTGGCCGGCTCGTCAAACAGCATGTCGCTGTTGCCGGAATCCACACGAATCGGCTCTGTCGGGTAATCACCGGCAGCAATAGCCGGCAGGCCGGCTTCCGGTGGCGTCATCACAGTGACCACTCCACCCTCTTCGATCCCGCGCTCGGCGACCACCGGGGCATCGCCCACGTCACGCAGGGTTCCGGGCGACAGCCGGGTTCCCGAGTCCACCACCGGAATTTCTCGTGGCGAGTCACTGGCACACCCCGCCAGCAGCCCGGCACCCAGCAGCATTGCACACATGATTTTGTTCACTTTATTACTCCTTGCCAACCTTGCCACGCGGGCATAATTGCAACATTAAACGCTGTCACCGTCGGTTTAGCCAGCCTTTTAACCAGCCCTTCACCTTGCCGCCCTCATCCACTGCCGGCTCTTCAGGCAGCGGCATGCCACAATAATGGCCATGCTCCGGCTCACTCCCCCTGATATAGGGCATGCGCACCACGCCGGCGCACGCTTCATTGACCTGCAGCCCCTGCTCCGGATCCACCAGCACCTCCACCACCCCATCCGGCCGGCTGGCCGACAGCGGTGTGGGAGCCGCCATGCGCATCAGCTCGGCCCACAGTTGCAGGGCACCGGTGGCGCCGGTCAACGAGGTCTTGCCGTTGTCATCCCGCCCCATCCAGACCACTGCCAGCAGGTCTTCCGCAAAACCGGCAAACCAGCTGTCACGCAGATCATTGCTGGTACCGGTCTTGCCGGCCACACGCAGGCTGCCGGGAATACGGTTATAGGCCGAGCGCCCGGTGCCTTCGGTCATGGTCCGGCGCATGGCCTCGCGCAGCAGATAAACCGGCTCCGCGGCAAAACGCTGTTCAACATGCAACGGATAACGTCCAAGCGGCTGACCCTCTGCCGTCAACACATTATGGATGGCGCGCAGCGGCGTGTGAAAGCCACCGTTGGCCAGCGTCTGATACATCTGCGTCACCTGCAGCGGGGTCAGACTGCCCGCGCCCAGCAGCATCGAGGGATAAGCCGGCCAGTCATGATCGGCGCCCAGCTGGCGGGCCGTTTTCAGCACTTCGGCAACGCCGACATCCATACCCAGCCGGGCGGTAGACAGATTGTAAGATTGCGCCAGCCCCTGATACAAAAATACGGTGCCGTGCTCTTGCCGGTCATAGTTTTGTGGCGTCCAGTTGCGCCCCTTGCTATCGCGCACACTAAAGCCCTTGTCCTGCAGGTAGCTGGTCAGGGTATAGCGGCCGGGCCGGGCCAGTGCCGTCAGGTAAATCGCCGGTTTGACCAGCGAGCCAACCGGCCGGCTGGCATCCAGTGCCCGGTTGAAACCGGCAAAGCGCGGCTGGCGGCTGCCCAGCATGGCCAGCACCTCACCACTGCCCGGACGCACGGCAACCATTGCGGCTTCCACCTGATCGATGCCGGCGCGCCCCTTCATGCGGGCAAAGGCCTCCACTGCTGCTTGTTCAGCCTTTTTTTGCAGCACCGGGTCCATGCTGGTGAAGATCCGCAGCCCTTCTTCGGTCAGGTCTTTATCCTGATAGTCTTCGCGCAACTGACGCTTGACCAGATCCATAAATGCCGGATAACTGGTGTTGGCCAGACTGCCCTGACTGGTTACACCCAGCGGCTGCTTCTTCGCTGCTTCCAGCTGCTCCGCACTGATCGCGCCCTGTTCGGCCAGCATGTCCAGCACCAGATCGCGCCGCTCCAGGGTACGCTCCGGATGCCGGCGCGGGTTGTAAAAGGAAGCCCCCTTGACCATACCCACCAGCAAGGCCACCTGATGCAGCTCCAGCTCGGCCAACGGCTGGCTGAAATAGTACTGGCTGGCCAGGCCGAAGCCATGCACTGCACGATTGCCGTCCTGCCCCAGGAACACCTCGTTCAGGTATGCCTCAAGGATTTCTTCTTTCTCATAATGCAGTTCCAGCAGGATGGCCATCAGTGCTTCGTTGATCTTGCGGCTGAGACTGCGCTCGTTGGTAAGAAAGAAGTTTTTCACCAGCTGCTGGGTCAGCGTGCTGCCGCCCTGGCGCAGCTTGCCGGACGTGGTATTGACCCAGATGGCGCGGCCGATCGAACGCAGGGATACACCACGGTGCTCAAAGTAATCCCTGTCTTCAACGGCGGTCAGCGCCTGTATCAAATAGCCTGGCGTATCGCTCAGACGGATCAGGATGCGGTCTTCCTGGTGTGCCGGGTACAAGCCGCCAATCAGCAGCGGCTCCAGCCGCATGACCGGCAGCGCAGTCCCGTCGGCCTTGCTCAACGCTGCCACCTGGCCGCCGGCAAAGCGCACCCGCACCCGCTGCGCCGGCTCCTCGCCATCATAAAAAACAAAACCACGGGCAAAGATTTCCACCTGGCTGCCATTGACCGACATGCTGCCGGGGCGCTGCGCCGCCGTAGTACGGCGATAGCCCAGCGCCTGCAGCTCGGTCATGAAATCCTGTTGCTGCAGTTTTTGCCCGGCATAGAGTTCCAGCGGGCGCGCATACACCCGGGCCGGCACCGTCCAGCGCTTGCCGGCAAAACGCTCCTGCACGATCGCGTCCAGGTACATCATGTAACCTGCCAGCGCCAGCCCTGCCACGACTGCCAGCTTCACCAGCAGTCCGAGCCAGTTGAACCTGCGCTGCTTCTGCGCTTTTTTCTTGCCCTTTGTTTGCCGTTTGCTCATAGCCAAACCGTGTTAAATCCTGTGTTTCCCTTTGCACCCGTGTGCGCAGTTGCCATAATGCGAGGTCTGCCCGCATTGTTAAGGAAGAGTCGTGAACCAAGCCCTGATCCAGGCCCTGCAAAATCCGGCCGTGTACCCGCATGAAACCGCTGACATCCAGATCGTGGAAACCCATATTTCCACGGTAATCCTGACCGGCCATTTTGCCTACAAGATCAAGAAACCGGTCAATTTCGGTTTTCTCGACTTTACCTGCCTGGATGCGCGCCGGCATTTCTGCCATGAAGAGGTACGCCTCAACCAGCGTCTGACCAGCGGCCTGTACCTGGACGTGCTGCCCATCACCGGCAGCCCGCAAGCCCCGCACCTGGGTGGTGAAGGCGAGCCGTTCGAATATGCCATCCGCATGCGCCAGTTCCCCCAGGAGCAGTTGCTGGACCGGATGCTGCAGCGCGGCGAGCTGGGCACTGTCGAAATTGATGCCCTGACCCGCCAGATCGCCCGCTTTCACCAGCAAGCCCCCGTAGTTGCAGAAGGCCACCCCCTGGCCCAGCCGGGCGCCATTATGGCACCTGTGCGACAAAACTTTGAGCAAATTCGCCCGCTGCTGACCGAAAAGCACGACCTGCAACAGCTTGACGCCCTCGAGGCCTGGGCCGAAGACAGCTTCCAGCGTCTGCTGCCCCTGTTAGAACAGCGCAGCCAGAATGGTTCCATTCGGGAGTGTCATGGCGACATCCACCTCGGCAACGCTACCGTGCTGGATGGCGAGGTCGTATTGTTTGACTGCATCGAGTTCAACGAACCCTTCCGCTTCATTGATATCGCCTGTGACGCGCTGTTTCTGGCCATGGACCTGGAAGACCGTGGCCAGCCGGCGCTGGCTCGCCGCTTCACCAATAACTGGCTGGAGCAGACCGGCGATTATGCCTGCCTGCCACTGGTCAACTTCTACAAGGCCTATCGCGCCATGGTGCGGGCCAAGGTCAACCTGTTCCGGCTGGCGCAGGAAAATGATCCGCAGGTGCGGGCTGAAGTGCTGCGCCAATACCGCAGCTACACCCGCCTGGCGGAAAGCTATAGCGTGATTCCCTCGCGTTTTCTGGCCATTACCCATGGCGTATCCGCCAGCGGCAAAAGCACGGTGGCCATGCAGCTGGTTGAACAGCTGGGCGCCCTGCGCCTGCGCTCGGATGTGGAACGCAAGCGACTGTTTGGCCAGCAGGATGCCGACAATCCTCTCAATGAAGGCATTTACAGTGCAGACCTGACCCGTCAGACCTACGCCCACCTGCACCAGCAGGCGCTGGCCGCATTGCAGGCCGGCTTTCCGGTCGTGATTGACGCCACTTACCTGAAGCATGAGCAACGCCAGCAGGCTGCCGAAGTGGCCCAGTCCTGTGGCGTGCCACTACTGGTTCTGGATTGCCAGGCACCGGACGAGGTCATCCGGCAATGGCTGGGCGAACGCCAGGCCGCCGGGCAGGACCCGTCCGATGCCACCCTGCAGGTGATTCAAGCCCAGCAGGCCGGACGCGAGCCGCTGACAGACGAAGAGCTGCAATACAGTCAGGTCGTACAAACCAACGATGCCGCCTCCATGGACAGCCTTGTCGAGCGCATCCGCAGCCGGCTTCCCCGGTAACTGTTTCAATGTAACGGTTCTGATCATACAAGGAGCGACTTCAGTCGCGACCGGTGTTGCAACCAGACACCGGTGCTACTGCTCATGGCAGGGGCCTAGATCAGACCTTGTTCGCGGCTGAAATCGCCTCTACAGAAGGCCGGCCACAACAGCTGGCAATGCACTCAGGCAGCGTACTTGCGCTGTTGGTGCAACCCCGTCCTGCCATTCCTGTCCCGTCGGGTTGAACCACACCGCGTGCATGCCGGCATTCAACGCGCCGGCAATGTCATCCTGCGGGTTGTCACCCACATGCACAGCTTCGACCGGTAACACGCCGGCACGGCCCAGGGCAGCAGCAAACGCCGCCGCATCCGGCTTGCCGACTCCCAGCGCATCGGCGTTCAGGGCAAAATCAAAATAATCGCCAAGCCCGACCCGCCGGATATCCGCGTTGCCATTGCTTAACGCCCCCAGCAAACAGCCTTGCTCACGCAATGCAGCCAGCATGGGCTCTGCCTGCGGGCTGACTTCAACCTTTTGCCGCTCGGCCAGAAAAAACTGAAATGCCTCCTCCGCCATGACAGCTGCCTGCCCCGGCGCTTCGCCCGCCTGCAGAAACGCCCGCTGCAAAACCGCAAAACGCACCTTGCTGACACTGTGGGCAATCCGGGGCTGTTCAGACATCACCTGATTTTTCAGCCCATGCAGCCGCTCCAGCGTCATCACTCCCAGCTGCGGTGCCCGGCTGGCCAGCCACTCTTGCAACCTCTGCTCGGCCCGCGCAATCACCGGGGCGGTGTGCCACAGGGTGTCATCCAGATCAAAGGTCACCAGACGGATTTTCTGCCGCACGCTCATTCAGCCCACTCAAACAGCGCATCCAGCGCCTGCTCCAGCCGCTCCACCGCCACGACTTCCATCCCGGCCGGCGGCTGTTTCGGCGCATTGCCTTTTGGCACCACGGCACGCCTGAAGCCATGCTTGGAAGCCTCACGCAAACGCTCCTGCCCACTCGGTACCGGCCGGATTTCACCAGACAGGCCGATCTCGCCAAACACCAGCAAGTCATGCGGCAAAGCCCGGTTACGCAGGCTCGACATGATCGCCGCCATCAATGCCAGGTCCGAAGCAGTTTCCAGCACTTTGACACCACCGACCACGTTTAGAAAAACATCCTGATCGTGACTGGCAATGCCGCCATGACGGTGCAATACCGCCAGCAACATGGCCAGCCGGTTGTGGTCCAGCCCCAGGGTGACCCGGCGCGGATTGGCCAGATGGCTGGTATCCACCAGTGCCTGCACCTCCACCAGCAACGGACGCGAACCTTCCCAGCTGGCCATCACCACGCTGCCCGGCACCGCCGATTGGGCCCGGTTGAGAAAAATTGCCGAAGGGTTGGAGACTTCACGCAGGCCACGGTCGGTCATGCCGAATACGCCCAGTTCGTTGACCGCACCAAAGCGGTTTTTCACTGCCCGCAGCATGCGCAGGCGGCCATCGGCATCGCCTTCAAAATACAGCACCGTATCCACCATGTGCTCAAGCACACGCGGGCCGGCCAGCGAGCCTTCCTTGGTAACGTGACCGACCAGGAAAATCGCCGTGCCGCTTTGTTTGGCAAAGCGCACCAGCAAGGCGGTACTCTCACGCACCTGGGCCACACCGCCAGGCGCTGACTGCAGCTGTTCGGTGTAAATGGTCTGGATCGAGTCAATCACCAGCACCCGCGGCTTCTCGCGCTGGGCCACGGCGAGGATGCTTTCCACGCAGGTTTCAGTCATCACCTTGAGCTTGTCCAGCGGCAGCTCCAGCCGGCGACCACGCATGGCCACCTGCTGCTGGGATTCCTCACCCGTTACATAAAGTGCCGGAATATGCTGTGCCAGACTGCACATGGTCTGCAACAGAATGGTCGACTTGCCGATGCCTGGGTCGCCGCCAAGCAACACCACTGAACCGTCAACCAGCCCGCCACCGAGTACACGATCCAGTTCTTTGGACTGGGTGCTGAAACGCGGGATCTCTTCCACGCTGACATCGGCCAGGGTCTTCAGCTCGGCATGCCCGCCGGCCCAGCCGGTGCGCGAGCTGCTGCGTGAGCCGCCTTCCACCACGGTTTCCACCATGGTGTTCCAGGCACCGCAATCCGCACACTGCCCGGCCCACTTGGGCTGGGTTGCGCCGCATTCGGTGCACCCAAAAATACGCTTTGCCTTGGCCATCGGCTGTCCTTGTCAGTTTGCTGAAAACGTCAAAGTATAACGCAGTTGCCAGACGCGGGCCTTGGCGGCCTTGCCCGGCAACAGAGCTTCGGGTTGGCACAACAACGGCAGAACCATTCCTGTAGAAACGGCCTCAGCCGCGACCCTCTCCCGACACTAGCCCGGGCTGTCTCAACATTGATCGCGACTAAGCTGCTCTTACAGGGGGACTTGTGCAGCACACAACCATCATGCCGAGCCCAGGGTTTGCAAGAGCGGTTTTAGCCGCGAACAGGGCCAGCCCCGGACACAAAAACCAGCTGCAGCATCGGGGCCTGGCATTGCACCGGTCGCGACCAAAGTCGTTCCTGCAGGTGGTAATTGCAGTGCTCCGCTGCCAGGGGATGCAGCCACCGAAGGGCCGTGGCGGGTATGGCTGCAAGCGAGCGCACGCACTGCCATACGGCCATAAAAAAACGCCGGTCAAAGACCGGCGTCAAGCCCAACTCCAGCCTGCAATCATGGAGAGAAAACAATCGCAGGCAGGTTACAACAAAAACAGCGAAGCTTAGTGCGCACTGCCGCCACAACCGCCGCAGCAGCTGGTGGTGGCAGGCAATTGCAGCTCACCCAGCAACTGCTTGCCCAGCTTGGCGTGCTCGGCAGTTTCATCAGCACCCGCTGAAGCATCCTGAATCTGGGCGTCCAGGGCAGCGTAACGCTGTGCACGCTGAGCAAAAGCACCGTCTGCCATGGCTCGCTCCAGAAGCTTTTCAGCCAGCTCCGGGTGTTCACGCAGCAGCGGATGGTTTTCAACAGTCATGGCAATTCCTCACAAAGTGGTTGTCTACCGGCACAGACTAATGAATGCAGCCGCCAGGCACGCTTGATAGCAATCAAGCAAAGCACTTTGGCGCACCCCGGCAACTCTGGAAACTTGCCCGCAACCGCACGAAACCTGCTGCTCGACATCAACCAGAAACACCACGCGGACCGCTGCCGCGGCGAGCTGTGATCGTCAGTAAAGACACGGCCCACGCTGCCCATCCATCCCCGCGCAGGGCCACTGCGGCTTTTAGACACAGCCGCAACAGCGCCTGCTGCGGAGCATCTGCTTACAGAATTTCCAGCAGCTCCACATCAAACACCAGAGCGCTGTGCGCAGGGATGCTGCCCACTGCCTGGCCGCCATAGGCCAGTTCGCTGGGCACATACAGGCGCCACTTGCTGCCAACCGGCATCAACTGCAACGCCTCGGTCCAGCCCGCGATAACACCCCCTACAGGAAACTCGGCCGGCTGACCACGCTCGTAGGAGCTGTCAAAGACAGTGCCGTCAATCAGGGTACCGTGGTAATGGGTCCGCACCGTGCTGGACGCAACAGGTTTCTCACCCTCACCCGCAGTCACCACCTCATATTGCAGACCGGACTCCAGCACGACCACGCCGTCTTTGTTGGCATTTTCGGCAAGAAAATCAATGCCGGCCTGGGCTGACTTCTGCGCCTTCTCGGCGGCCTCGGCTTCCATGCGCTCGCGGATCACAGCAAAGCTTGCATTCAACTGTGCGGGATCAACCGCGCTTTCAACACCCTTAAAGGCATCACGCAAGCCGGCCATCACGGCTTCAATATCGGTGCCCGGAGGCGGATTCTGGCGCAGCTGGTCGCCCATCTGGCGGCCAATGCCATAGCTGACGCGGGATTCATCAGTATTCAGTTGTGGAGTAGACACGTGCACCTCACTTGGTTTTTTTGCCGTCCGGGACAACCCCGGCAACCGGCGGACAGCGCATGCTAACAGAAAAGCCTGTCCGGTTGACCTGCGGATTTATCAAGGCCGGACCGGCAGCCTGTGCAATGCCTCGCCACCGTGTGCCGACCGAATGCCCTGCAGCGGAGAGCTGCTCTCCATGGCGACCACAGGTCGCCGCTACGTGGGACGGTGCATCTTCTGCAAGGCCGTGCGGTTTTTGGCATTTGGGTGCCCAGTTCGGCTTGATGCCATGTGCGAAGGTGAAGCAGGTGCAGATGTACTAGTAGCGGAGAGCTGTGCTCTCCATGGCGGCCGCAGGTTGCCGCTGCGTGGGTCCGAACATATTTTAAAGATTGTATGGCAGGGTGGCCGTGCCCCCTTCCCGGGCAAGGCAAGTCCCCACCTAACCCTTAAGTAGTCCTTGTACTCATACGGGGGGCTTGCTACCATTTTCCGCCGTGAAAACCGGCTCGAATGACCCAGGCATTATCATTACGGGCCGCATGACCCGTTCCACACTCTGGAACACCTTTACGTTTGATAACGACTTGGAGAGACATAATGAAAGCTCCCGTACGTGTTGCCGTCACCGGCGCAGCTGGTCAAATTGGTTACGCCCTGCTGTTCCGTATTGCCAGTGGCGAAATGCTGGGCAAAGACCAGCCGGTAATTCTGCAACTGCTGGATCTGCCACAAGCCCAGGAAGCCCTGAAAGGCGTCATGATGGAGCTGCAGGACTGCGCATTCCCGCTGCTGGCCGGCATGGTTGCATCCGACGACCCCGAAGTCGCTTTCAAGGACACCCAGGTCGCCATTCTGGTTGGTGCCCGTCCCCGTTCCAAAGGCATGGAGCGCGCCGACCTGCTGGCCGCCAACGCTGAAATCTTCACTGTCCAAGGCGCTGCCCTGAACAAAGTTGCCGACCGCAACGTCAAGGTTCTGGTTGTCG
>CAYMXO010000037.1:0-16324 GCA_964394445.1 uncultured Thiopseudomonas sp. | reverse complement strand
GTCAACACCTTTTGAAAAATTCTTTTCAGAGCGTCTTCTCAAGGCTGCCATCCCGATCGGGGCTGGCCGTTGAAAGGAGCGCGCATTCTACACCAGATTTGCGGGCTGTCAAGCGCTGCCAACCAAATACATTCCAGCACGCCTCACCGACCGGACAGCAGACTGCACGCCTGCTTGCTGGCTGATCAACCGCAACAAGGCTATGATTCAGCAGCTATCGCATAAGCGTTGGCAATCATTACCCGGATCAGGTTTGTTATGGCGATTTCTTTTGGTTTCCTTGCATTCGTTGCTGTGGCCTACATGGCCATTCTGTTTGCCATTGCCTTCTACGGCGACCGGCGAACCAAGCCGCTGCATCCCAGGTTGCGCGTGGCCGTTTACAGTTTCTCGCTTGCAGTTTACTGCAGCAGCTGGACCTTTTTCGGCTCAGTCGGCCAGGCCGCAGGTCAACTCTGGTCTTTTTTACCCATATACCTGGGCCCCATCCTGTTGCTGCTTTTTGCGCCCTGGGTGCTCAAAAAAATGGTCATCATCAGCAAGCAGGAAAATATCACCTCAATTGCCGACTTTATCGCGGCACGCTATGGCAAATCACAAAAGCTTGCCGTTTTCATTACCCTGATCAGCCTGGTCGGCATCCTTCCCTATCTGGCCCTGCAACTTAAAGGCATAGTGCTTGGGGTCAACCTGCTGACCCTCAATTCGGCACAAACAGCCGGTCAACAAGGTCAGGACATTGCCCTGTTCGTTACTGTGGGTCTGGCTTTGTTTACCATTTTGTTTGGTACCCGCAACCTTGACGTAACCGAACACCACCGGGGGCTGATGTTCGCCATTGCCTTTGAATCACTGATCAAGCTGATGGCGTTCATTGCTGTTGGCCTGTTTGTCCTTTACGGCGTTTATAATGGCCCGCTCGATCTGTGGCAAACATCCAAGGCAGCACCGGAGCTGGAAGAATTCTGGAACACCAGCATCAACTGGCCGCACATGCTGGTACAAACCTGCGTTGCCATGATGGCGGTCTACACCCTGCCTCGGCAGTTCCATGTGACGGTCGTGGAAAACAACGTCACTGCCGACCTGAAGTTCGCCCGCTGGATCTTTCCGCTTTATCTGTTGATTGTTGCCGCCTTCATTGTTCCACTGGCTCTGGCCGGACAGTTGCGCTTGCCAGCCAATGTGGTACCCGACTCCTTTGTCATCAGCCTGCCGCTGGCCGAGGGGTACCCGATGCTGGCCGTACTGGCGTTTATTGGTGGTGCTTCGGCCGCAACCGGCATGGTCATTGTAGGGGTGGTGACCCTGTCAGTGATGATTTCCAACCATATCCTGCTGCCCATGCTGCTCCAGGCGCGCACCACTGACCGCCCCTTTGAAGCGTTTCGCCACTGGATGCTTACGGCACGACGCCTGAGCATTATCGTCATTCTGTTGCTAGCCTATGTCAGCTACCGCCTGCTCAATGCCAACGCCAGCCTCGCCACCATTGGCCAGGTGGCCTTTGCCGCGCTAACACAGATGGCACCGGCCATGATTGGCGCCCTGATCTGGAAAAAAGCCAATCGTCAGGGTGTCTTCGCCGGACTCATCACCGGCTCACTGCTCTGGGTCTATACCCTGGTGCTGCCTTTGATCGCCACCAGTTTTGGCGCCGACCCTGAAGGCATACCCGGCCTCCAGTGGCTGTACGGGATTCCCCTGGGCTTCGAGGTAGACCCTTTGACTTTGGGCGTAACCCTGTCACTCAGCGGCAACTTCGCTGTTTTTGCTCTGGTTTCACTTTTTTCCCGCACCCGGGTCTCGGAACACTGGCAGGCCAACCGCTTTATCAGCCTGCAAGTGGGCAACAAGGCACCCCTGTCAGTACAGGTCGGCGACTTACTGACCCTGGCCGGCCGTTTTGTTGGTGAGGACCGCGCCCGGCACAGTTTCATCCGTTTTGCCTATACCCGCGGCATTGCTTTCAACACGGAAGAAACAGCCAGCAGTGACTGGATTGCCCATACCGAACGATTGTTGACAGGTGTACTGGGAGCATCTTCAACCCGGGTTGTGGTGCGCGCAGCCATTGAAGGGCGCGAGATGCATGTCGAGGATGTGGTGCGTATTGTCGGCGAGGCATCCGAGGCGCTGCAGTTCAACCGGACCCTGCTGCAAGGTGCAATCGAAAACCTGACCCAGGGCATCAGTGTGGTAGACCGCTCGTTACAACTGGTCGCCTGGAATACTCGTTACCTGCAGCTGTTTGATTATCCGGAAGGCCTGATTCAGGTCGGCCGGCCAATAAGTGACATCATCCGGCACAACGCAGAAAAAGGCCTGTGCGGGCCTGGCGATGTAGAAACCCACGTCAGCAAGCGTCTGTACTGGATGCGTCAGGGCACCGCCCACACATCCGAACGCATGTTTCCCAACGGCAGAGTGATTGAACTGATTGGCAACCCGATGCCCGGCGGCGGCTTTGTCATGAGCTTTACCGACATTACCGCCTTCCGCAAGGCCGAGCAGGCGCTGAAGGAAGCCAATGAAGGGCTGGAGCAGCGGGTCAGTGAGCGCACGCACGAGCTGTCACAGCTCAACCAGGAGCTGACCAGCGCCAAGCGGATCGCCGAGGACGCCAACGCCTCGAAAACGCGGTTTCTGGCTGCCGTCAGCCATGACCTGATGCAACCGCTGAATGCCGCACGGCTGTTTTCCGCCGCCCTCTCCCATCAGGAAAGCCTGCCCGAAGAAGCCCAGGAACTGGTACGCAACCTGGACAGTTCGCTACGCTCGGCCGAAGACCTGATCAGCGACCTGCTGGACATCTCGCGCCTTGAAGGCGGCAGCGTGACACCCAACCCACAGCCCTTCGCGCTGCGCCCCTGGCTGGAAACCCTCGGGGCAGAATTTACTGTATTGGCTGAACAGCAAGGAACTGATTTCCGCCTGTTTGCGCCGGATATCCGCGTCAACAGTGACGCCAGGCTGCTACGCCGCATCATTCAGAACTTCCTGACCAATGCCTTCAGGTATGCCAAGGGCAAAGTGCTGCTCGGGGTACGCCGGCAAGGCGAACACATTCGTCTGGAAGTCTGGGACTGCGGGCCCGGTATTCCGAAAGACAAGCTGAATTTCATTTTCGAAGAATTCAAACGCCTGGACAGCCACGTGACCCGCGAAGAAAAGGGCCTGGGTCTTGGCCTGGCGATTGCCGACGGACTGTGCAAACTGCTGGCCCACCCGATCCGGGTTCAGTCGCGGCTTGGCAAAGGCAGTGTGTTCAGCGTAACCGTGCCTCTGTATCGGGGCCAGTTGCAACCGGTCACTGCGACACCAGCCACCGCCCACTCCACCAAACCACTGCAAGATGTGGCCGTGCTCTGTATCGATAACGAGGAAAGCATCCTGATCGGCATGCACAGCCTGCTCAGCCGCTGGGGCTGTGATGTGCGTACGGCACGCAACAGCAGCGACTGTGAAACATTGCTGGAAGAAGGTTTTGTGCCACAAATCGTGCTGATCGACTATCACCTCGATCACGGCCAGACCGGCATCAACGTGATGCGCTGGCTCAGGGGGCTGCTGAAAAAACCGCAACTGCCCGGCATCGTGATCAGCGCCGATGCACGCCCTGAGCTGCCAGTACAGGCACACAGCGAACAGCTGGGCTTTCTCGCAAAACCAGTCAAGCCCGCTGCATTGCGGGCCCTGATGAACAAGTATTGCGGCAACTAAGCCGCACGGCAGGGCCCGTCACAGTGACTTACCAGCACCCTTGTACATGCAGTTTTGCCCCAGGCAAAAAAAAGGGCGACCATCTGGTCGCCCTAAAGCCTTGCATGCACTGCAATACAAATTTCAAGACTTGCGTTCTTCTGCCTTTTTGACAAAAAAGTACAGCCCAACAAAAAACGAGATCATCAAGGCAACAGTGCCAACACCGGCGAAGACCACTACGTCCATAAACATGACAACTCTCCACGTCATAACAAAACTTTGGCAAACAGTAATTCAGATTCCAGGGACGCTTATTGACCGGGATCAACAGAGCCCGGCATTCACACACTGTGTGCTGCGCAGGCCAAGCCTGATATCTAGGCTTTCCTGAACTTTCGGCCAGATATGGCTCTTGCGGGCTTGCAGCCTGTAAAGGCGCACGAAACTCATCACTTGCTATACACGCAGATTGATCAGCTGCCCTTTGCGGGCCATGGCTTTTTTGCCGGGTTTTAGCAGCTCTTCCTCTGGCAGTTGCTCCTCGCTGTCGCCATCGGTATCTGACTGGCGGCGCTTTTGTTGCTGTCCTCCGGACTGCTGATGGTCCAGGCTGACCTGGCTATTGGCCTCACTTTCACTGGCCGGAGTGACCGGCTGAATTTCCGGGCGAGGTCGTGCCGGATCCTGCTGCACCGTAACGGGTATCAAACCTTGGGGAATCGGGGGTAGCATCTTGCACCTCCTTGCCTGCAAGCAATCGCCTTTCCAACAACATCATAATGCCATCCATCAACGCATCCGACAAACCACTCTGACAGCAAGCAACCTCAGCATCTATGCAGCAGCCTGCCCGGCGCAGCTTCTTGCTCCGGCCGGTACATGCTTCGGGCACAGGGTCCGCCTGTACCACTGTATCGGCCAAGAGTCGTGCGGGCTGTAATCGAATCCGTTAGAATGTCGCGCTTTTATCGTTCTATGCGGAGATTTCAATGTCCCAGCAGTATTATCCCGGGCAGCGCTGGATCAGCGACAGCGAAGCCGAACTGGGTTTGGGCACCATACTGACCTGCGACCAGCGCCTGCTGACCCTGCTTTATCCTGCCAGCGGCGAAACCAGACAATACTCGTTGCGCAATGCTCCGCTGACGCGCGTCCGCTTCGCTCCGGGTGATGAAATCAGCCACCATGACGGCTGGACCATGACCGTGCGCGAAGTCGAAGAGCTGGACGGACTCCTGACCTATCACGGCTTTGACCGCAACAATGAAAACTGTAGCCTGCCCGAAACAGAACTCTCCAACTTCATCCGCTTTCGCCTGGCCAGTGACCGCCTGCTCGCCGGCCAGGTCGACCCGCTAAACTGGTTTGCCTTGCGCTACCACAGCCTGCAACAGCGCAGCAAGCAACAGCAAAGCGAGCTATGGGGACTGGGCGGCCCGCGCATTGCGCCAATCCCTCACCAGCTGCACATTGGCCGCGAGGTTGCCGACCGCATGGCTCCACGGGTGCTGCTGGCCGATGAAGTCGGTCTGGGCAAGACCATCGAGGCCGGCCTGATCATCCACCGCCAGCTGCTGACCGGCCGCGCCAGCCGCATCTTGCTGATTGTGCCGGAAACCCTGATGCACCAATGGCTGGTCGAGCTGCTACGTCGCTTTAACCTGCACGCCAGCATCTTTGACTACGAGACCTTTCGCGCCAGCGATGCCGACAACCCGTTTGAAGACAGCCAGATTGCCCTGATGTCGCTGGACTGGATTCGCGAAGACGAGCAGGCACGCGCCGCCCTGCTGGCCGCCCACTGGGACATTCTGGTGGTTGACGAAGCTCACCATCTCGGCTGGACGCCCGAGAAAGCCAGTCCGTCCTACCTGCTGGTGGAACAGCTGGCCGAACAGGTTCCCGGCGTGCTGCTGCTGACCGCCACACCGGAGCAACTGGGCCAGGAAAGTCACTTTGCCCGCCTGCGCCTGCTGGACCCGAACCGTTTTCATGACCTTGACGTCTTCCGTGAAGAAAGCCGGCATTACCACACTATTGCCGAAGCAGCCAACGAGCTGCTGGAAGAACGCAGCCTGACTGAAGAACACAGCCAGCTGCTGGAACAACTGCTGGACGGCAACAGCGAGCTGATCGAACAGGCCCGGCTGCCTGTGGCAACTGCCGCACGCGAGCGTCTGGTTGAAATGCTGGTGGATCGTCATGGCACCGGTCGCCTGCTGTTCCGCAATACCCGTGCTGCCATGCACGGCTTCCCCGGCCGCCTGCTACACCCTGCCCCGCTCACCTTGCCTGACGAATACCAGCCAGCAGCCAGCGGGCTCAAGGGCCGTCTCTATCCAGAGCTTTATTACCAGTCACAACAGCCGGAAGACAGCCCGCAACGCTGGTGGCAGTTTGACCCCCGTGTCGACTGGCTGCTGGAAACCCTGACGCAGCTGAAAGGCAAAAAAGTGCTGGTCATCTGTGCCAGTGCCTATACAGCACTGGATCTGGATGAAGCCCTGCGCATCCGCAGCGGCATTCCGGCCACCACTTTCCATGAAGGAATGACCATCATTGAACGTGACCGTGCCGCCGCCTGGTTCTCGGACGAAGAGTTTGGCGCCCAGGTGCTGATCTGCTCGGAGATCGGTAGCGAGGGTCGCAACTTCCAGTTCAGCCACCATCTGGTGCTGTTTGACCTGCCCCTGCATCCGGACCTGCTGGAACAGCGCATTGGCCGTCTTGACCGGATCGGCCAGCAGCAGGACATCAACATTCACGTGCCCTACTTTGCCGGCGGCAGCCAGCAACGCCTGTTCGAGTGGTATCACCTCGGACACAATGCCTTCCTCAGCACCAGCCCAACCGCCCAGGCACTGGAGCAGCAATTTGCCGGACCGCTGGAACCTGCCTTGCTGGAGCAGCTGGATGAGCCGGGCTGGCAACAACTATTGGAGCAGGCACGAAGCACCCGTGTGCAGCTGGCAGAAGAAATGAACCGTGGCCGTGACCGCCTGCTGGAAATCAACTCCGGTGGCAGCGGACAGGGCGAACAACTGGCGCAACAGATTGCCTTGCAGGAGCGCAGCTTCGATCTGCCCATCTATATGGAGCAGTTGTTTGACGCCTTCGGCATCCACAGCGAGGATCACTCGGACAACGCCTTCATCCTGCGCCCCGGTGAAAAAATGCTCGATGCCAGTTTTCCGCTCGGCAGTGACGAAGCCGTGACCATCACTTATGACCGCGAACTGGCCCTGAGCCGCGAGGACATGCAGTTCATTACCTGGGAACACCCCATGGTTCAGGGCGGCATGGATCTGGTACTGTCCGGCTCGATGGGCAACAGCAGCGTGGCCCTGCTGAAAAACAAGGCGGTCAAGCCCGGTACCGTACTGGTCGAATTGCTGTATGTCAGCGAAGCCATTGCTCCCCGTCACCTGCAGCTGGGACGTTACATGCCACCAACAGTCATCCGTTGCCTGATGGATCAGCAGGGACGCGACCTGGCAGAAAAAGTTGCTTTTGACACACTGAATGGCCAGCTGGAAACCGTACCTCGCGCCAGCGCGGCCAAGTTTGCCCGCAGCCAGCGTGAAGAGCTGGCCGGGCTGGTCAAAAAAGCCGATGCACAGGTACAGCCACGCCACATGGAGCTGGTGCAGCTGGCCCAGACAGCCTTCAGTCAGGCACTGAATGCCGAAATCGAGCGTCTCGGCGCCCTGCAACTGATCAACCCGAACGTGCGTGACGAAGAAATCGACCTGCTGCATCAACAGCTGGCCGAGGGCAAGATCCTGCTGAACAAGGCAACTGTGCGCTTGGAGGCTGTCCGCGTACTGGTGGCCGGCTGATCAGGCCCTGCCATACATCAAATGCAGGCAGCCGCGGTTCAATCGCCCCTGACCCGTCCCGCTGCCGGCCAGGTGCCGGGGCGGGCCAGCCACATCCCGACGAACAGGAGGCATCAATGAACAACTTCCAGATGCAGGCAATCGGCCATGTGCGCTCCTGTTTCAAGGAAAAATTTGCCATACCGCGCCAACCGGCACTGGCTCCGGCGGCGCGCGGCACGATTGAACTGTACCCGCCATACAACCAGCACCACGCGCTGGCCGGGCTGGAGCAGGTCAGTCATGTCTGGATCATTTTTGTCTTTCACCAGGCACTGGAGCAACAGCAACGCCTGCAAGTGCGCCCGCCCCGGCTGGGCGGCAACCAGCGGCTGGGAGTCTTTGCCAGTCGTGCCAGCCACCGCCCGAACAGCATCGGCCAATCGCTAGTACGGCTGGAGCGTATTGATCAGCAGTGCCGGTTGCACGTTTCTGGCCTCGATCTTCTTGATGGCACCCCGGTCCTGGACATCAAGCCCTACATCCCCTTCGTGGAGTCCGTAGCGGATGCATACAACCACATTGCCGAACAACCACCGCTTTTACTGCCGGTTGAGTGGCAACCAGCCGCCCTGCAGGCCGCACAAGAACACGGCCAGCGACTGAACGAGCCTCTGGTAGAGTTGATCGAACAATGCCTTGCGCAGGACCCCAAACCTGCGTACCAGCAGCCGGAGCCCACACGACAGTATGGCGCACGACTGCATGATGTCGATGTAATCTGGTGCTACCCCGAGGCAGGAAAAATTTTGGTGACGGCTGTGGAAAAGGTCGGGTAAATTTTTTATGCCCTGTGGTTTGTGCTTTGACGGGTAAGGCGCCACACAAAGCTGACGCTGCCCGTACCGTTAAACCAGCCCGGTTGCTGATGCTCAGCTCCGGTGCCGTGACGCACTGTCGCTCTTACAGAAAAGCAGTACCCACCACCGCGATAGCAGCCCGGCAGAGCCGGGCCACCCCCTCCACCCGCACCCGGCACATTCGGGTCAGGCGGGGCCGGAGCCAGGCATCAGCGTAGCGCAGCCTGACGGAGCGCTCCGCCTGACCCAGGCACCACAGTGCAAACACTCTCACCATCCGCCGGAACACAAAAATCAATCCTCAACCAGCACTCCATCCTGCAACCGCAACACCCGCTGCATCTGCTGTGCCAGCTCCGGATCGTGGGTCACCACCAAAAAGCTGGTTCCCATGGATTCGGACAACTCCAGCATCAGTGCCTGAATGCTTTGCGCCGTAGCCCGGTCCAGGTTGCCGGTCGGCTCATCGAGCAAGACCAGCTCGGGACGGTTGACCAGTGCGCGAGCAATTGCTACCCGCTGACGCTCTCCGCCGGACAGCTCGGCCGGCTTGTGGTCAAGCCTGTGACCCAGCCCGACCCGCTCCAGCAATGCCACGGCCCGTTCCCGCGCCTCGGCAATCGGCGTGGTGCCGATCAACAGCGGCATGCAGACGTTCTCGATGGCAGTAAACTCGGGCAGCAGGTGATGAAACTGATAGACAAAACCCAGCGCCCGGTTACGCAGCAGACCACGCTTGCGCTCGGAGAGTGCAGACAGTTCTTCACCGGCCAGCCAGACACTGCCCGTGGTTGGTACATCCAGCCCGGCCAGCATATGCAGCAGGGTCGTCTTGCCTGAACCGGAACTGCCAACAATGGCCATGCGCTCGCCGGCATGCAGCCGCAAGTCAATGCCCTTGAGCACTTCAACCCGGGCCGGACCTTCCTGATACGTCTTGCCCAGCTGGCGGCATTCCAGAACAACCGGGTTACTCATAACGCAAAGCCTCCGCTGGTTGGGTGCGCGAAGCGCGCCAGGCCGGGTACAGGGTTGCCAGGAAACTCATGCCCAGCGCCGCGCTGCAAATCAACAGCACATCCTGCCAGCGCAACTCCGAAGGCAGATAACTGATGAAATACACATCCGAACTCAAAAACTGATGGCCGAAATAGGACTCGATGGCCGCCACCCAGGTGGTCACGTTGAGCGCACTGATAACCCCCAGCACACCACCGATCAGGGTGCCGACCACACCAATCAGCGTGCCCTGAACCATGAACACCGCCATAATTTGCCGCGGCGAGGCACCCAGGGTGCGCAGGATGGCAATGTCGGCCTTTTTGTCGGTCACCACCATTACCAGCGTAGAAATGATGTTGAATGCCGCCACTGCCACAATCAGCAGCAACAGCAGCGCAATCATGGTCTTTTCCATCTGGATTGCAGCAAACAGGTTGCCGTGGCTGCGTGTCCAGTCGCGCGGGTGCAGATCACTGTCTTCAATCGATGCGGCAATTTCCCAGGAAACCCGGGGCGCATCAAACAGATCATTCAGTTTCAGACGGATACCCTCCACCTGATGCGGTTGCCAGCGCGACAGGCGCGCCGCATCCTCAATATGGATCAGGGCCAGTGAGCCGTCCAGCTCGGCGCCCACCTTGAAAATTCCGGCTACGGTAAAGCGCTTCAGGCGCGGGAACACACCGGCCGGTGTCACCGAGGCTTCCGGCAGGACAAACGTCAGCTTGTCACCAACACGGACATTGAAGCGCCGGGCAATGGTTTCACCAATGATGATGGAAAAATCACCGCCTTTCAGGTCTGCCAGCCGGCCCGCCTGCATGTGCTGGCTGATGATGGATACCGAATCCTCGGCTTCCGGCAAAACACCATTGACCAGCACAGGTTGCACGCTACCACTATGGGTCAACATGCCCTGTAACTGGGTAAAAGGCGCAACGGCCTGCACTTCAGGGTGGGCCAGCACTTGCTGGCCGGTGGCCTGCCAGTCTTCCAGCGGCGTGTAGGAGCTGACTGTGGCGTGGGGCACCATGCCCAGAATCCGCGTGCGCATCTCGCGGTCAAAACCGTTCATCACCGACAGCACCAGGATCATGACCAGCACACCCAGTGCAAGGCCGATCATGGAAGTCAGGGAAATGAAGGAAATAAAGTGGTTGCGCCGTTTGGCACGCGTGTAACGCATGCCGACAAACAAGGCCAGGGGTCGAAACATAATGCTGCACTGTAAAAGGTTAACGGCTAGAATGCGGGCAACTTCCGCTGTCTGCAGGCGGGAAGCTCCTACTCTTCTCAAGGCTGGTCTGGACGTAACATGCTCACACAGGACACCCAAGAACGTCGCGCATACTACCGCATTCGCGACCGGATCGCACTGGAAATCAGCAGCGAGCCCTCTCCCGCACAAGACTCGTTACTGTTCAGCCTGTTGAACGAGCTCTACCTGCTCGAACTTGAATCGCAGCCCTTGCTGCGCAGTATCAGCGAGCAACAGCGTGCGCTGGTCAATTACCTGAAAATCACCAACAAGCGCATTGATCTGTTGGCCAATGCTCTGGCCCAGGGCTTGATGAAAGACTTTGGTGAGCCACAAGACGTGACCCTGTCCGAAGCCGGTATCGACTTTGTGGATGGCCAGGAACACCCCCGCGACAGCATCCTGACATTACGACTGATTCTATTGCCGCAGGCATTTGGCCTGCAACTCCAGGCCAGAGTTTTGCATTGCACACCGGCTAACGGCGGTTACCGGATCGCCGCCTGTTTTCATGAACCATCAGAAACACAACGCCAGGTGCTGGCCCGCCATATCATGCACAAACAGGCGCAGGAGCGCCGCGAAGCCCTGGCAGACCAACAGGAGTAACCCCATCATGCGCAGCTCGCTTGTCAAATCCGTCTTTCTGGCCCTGGTAGTCACAGCTGGCAATGCTGGCAATGCTGGCGCGGATACTCTGAAAATCCCGCTGGGCCAGCAAGGCGGCCAGCAAATCAAAAAACTGCCGGCCCGCGGAGAAAGCCAGACCAGCGTGTTGCACCGTTACGGCGAGCCTGTGAAACGCCATGCCAGCGTCGGTCAGCCGCCCATCACCCGCTGGGACTATGCCGAGTTTTCCGTTTATTTTGAACACAGTCACGTCATCAACAGCGTGCACCAGCACCGCAGACAGCAGCCATGACTCTTATCTACGGCCACCGCGGCGCCAAAGGGATCGCCCCTGAAAATACCCTGGCCAGTTTTCAGGCCTGTCTGGATGCCGGCATCAGGCGTTGCGAACTGGACGTACGCCTGTCACGCGACAATCAGGCAGTGGTCATCCATGATGCTGACCTGAAGCGGCTGGCCGGCAGCAAGGAACGGGTAAAAAACCTGACGGCAAAAGAACTGGCCGCCCATGACGTTCGTCATGCCGGACCCGCCTGGCCTGCCCCCTGCCCGGTACCAACACTGGCAGAAGTCGTGCAGCTTTGTCCGTTCGAGCATTGGCAGCTGGAGATCAAAAGCCTGTCACGACGCAGGGCGGCAATTTTGATCCAGGAAATTGACCGTCTGTGCGAACAGCAAGGCATTAGCGACAGAATCGTTCTGACCAGCAGTTCACATACGGTGCTGCGCACCGCGATGCAGCAGGCTCCGCACCTGCAGCGCGGCCTGGTGGCCGAATACGCCTGGCTCGACCCGGTAAAAACTGCCCTGCGGTTTCAATGCAGCCTGTTGGCCCTGAACTGGAGCCTGTGTATAGAAAAACGCATCTTGCAGGCACAGGAGGCCGGCATGCACGTGTCTGCCTGGACGGTGAACGATCCGGCGCTGATGCGCCAGCTCGTTCAGTATGGCGTTGATAGTCTGATTACAGACTTTCCCGGCTTGGCCAGCGCCACGCTCGGGAGTCCGTAAACAGTTGTTCAAAGGCCGCTCCGGCCATCGCCACTGCCTGGCCGGAGCCGCTTAAAAAAGCCGGTTCATGCCGTCATAGGCCGCCACCCGGTATGCTTCCGCCATGGTCGGGAAGTTGAAGGTGGTATTGATGAAGTACTTCAGGCTGTTGGCTTCACCCGGCTGGTTCATGATGGCCTGGCCAATGTGCACAATCTCCGAGGCCTGGTAGCCGAAGCAATGCACACCAAGGATCTGCAGCGTCTCGCGGTGGAACAGGATTTTCAACATGCCGGTTTCCTCGCCAGAAATCTGTGCCCGCGCCATGCTCTTGAAAAACGCCTTGCCCACTTCGTATGGCACCTTTTCGGCTGTCAGCTCCTGCTCGGTCTTGCCGATGGAGCTGATCTCCGGAATGGTATAAATCCCGGTGGGGACATCATCCACATAGTGCCAGCTGCCATCGTCAATGATGTTGCCGGCTGCTGAACGACCCTGGTCGTAGGCCGCACTGGCCAGGCTGGGCCAGCCGATCACGTCACCGGCCGCATAGATGTTCGGCACCTCGGTACGATAGTACTCGTCCACCGCGATCTGGCCACGGCTGTTGGCTTCCAGGCCAACATTTTCCAGGCCAAGCTGGTCGGTGTTACCGGTACGCCCGTTACACCAGAGGAAGCCGTCGGCCTTGATTTTTTTGCCGGACTTCAGGTGCAGGATCACTCCGTTTTCCACACCTTCAACCCGCTCGTACTCCTCATTGTGTCGCACCAGCACGTTGTTGATGCGCAAGTGGTAACTCAGAGCATCGGAAATCTCGCGATCGAGGAAACTCAGCAAACGGTCGCGGGTGTCAATCAGGTCGACCAATACACCCAGTCCACTGAAAATCGAAGCGTATTCACAACCAATCACACCAGCACCGTAGACAATCAGCCGGCGCGGCGTATAGCCCAGGCTAAGAATGGTATCGCTGTCGTAAATGCGCGGGTGGTTGAAATCGATATCGGCCGGACGATAGGGGCGTGATCCGGTGGCCACAATAACCTGGTTGGCAACCAGCTTTTCCACCCGGCTGGGGCCGACCACATCGATGCTGTGTTCGTCGGCAAAACTGGCAGTGCCGAAATACACATCGATGCGGTTACGCGCATAGTAACTGGTGCGCGAGGCCACCTGGCGCGAAATGACGCTCTCGGCGCTCTTCAGCACATCGGGGAAGGAAAACCAGCGTGGTTCGCCAATCTGGCGAAACATCGAGTTGGTGTTGAAACGCAGGATCTGGCGTACCGAGTGACGCAGTGCCTTGGACGGAATGGTACCCAGGTGGGTACTGCTGCCGCCGACCACGCCACGGCTTTCCACCACAGCTACCTTGCGGCCGGCCTTGGCGGCGTTCATTGCCGCACCTTCACCTGCAGGACCAGATCCGAGAATGACTACATCGTAATTATAAACCGCCATTTAAACTCCTAATTCACCTGCAAGAAAAAGCGGATCGCACAGCCAGCTTGCCGGCAGCAATACCGCCCTTTCCTTCTACTTGTTATTACTTGCGTGCCATCGCGTCATAGGCCAGTTCTTCACGGGCCTGCACTGCACCGTCGGCGTTGGCTTCGTCGCACTTCTGACGCTCGCCTCCGCAAATTGAGCAGCTTTTTTCAATGCCCAGCGCAGCAATACCACCACAGGAACCACCAATCGGCTTGCGGCCAGCCATCACGCCTGACGCCATGCCAAGCACAACCAGCAGCATGACTGAAAAAACTACCAACACCATAATTAAATATGTCATGAGGTTACCTCCCCTTTTCGGGATACATTTGTTCAAACTCCGGGCTGCTGTAGCTTTTGAATTCATCGCCTTCGCGGGTTATAAAAAGCGCAGCGATCCCGTGTTGTTTGACATATTCCATGCCTTCGTCCTTGCCCAGGACCATCAACAGGGTACCCACCCCGTCGGCAGCCATGGCCGAACGGTCAATTACAGTTACCGCAGCAAGATTATGCGCAATCGGTGCACCAGTTTCCGGATCCAGGGTATGTGAAAAGCGGACTCCGTCCTCTTCGAAATAATTGCGATAATCACCCGAAGTATTCACGCCCCAGCCATCCACCTCAAGGATGCGCTGCAGCACCCGCTCTCCGTTACCCAGCGGCTGTTCGATGGCAATGCGCCAGGGTGAACCATCCGGTTTCCTGCCCTTGGCGATCAGTTCACCGGTCACTTCCACCATGTAGCTGCCGATGCCCATGCTTTCAAATTCTGCGGCTATACGATCCACAGTATAGCCCGCCGCGATGCTGTTGAGGTCAAGCTTGAGGTCGATTTCCTTGCAAAGCTGATTGCCCTCAATATTCAGGTGCCAGTAGCCCATCTGGCTGCGTGCAATTTCCACCTGCTCCTTTGCAGGAATGGCATGCTCACGACTCGCCGGACCAAAACCCCAGACATTCAGCAGCGGCTGGGTGGTGATGTCAAAACGGCCATCGCTCTGGCGGGACAGTCCGTCGGCATAACGCACCAGATCCAGTACGGGCCCGGGCATGGGCTCACAGCTGCCGGCCGGCAAGCGGTTGAAGCGGGACAGATCCGAGTCGGCACGGTAAGTCGACATCTGCCGGTCGACCTGGTCAAGGATGCTCTGAACGACAACACCCGCTGCATCGGCAGCGGGTGTTGTCTTGTTTGCAACATACTTGATGGTGTAGGTGCTGCCCATGGTCGGGCCGGTTAGCACCTCGATGCGCTCGGCCGGTTGGCAACCGGCCAGCGCAAGGCTCATGACTGTTATAAATCCCGCACCCTGTAACAGGTTGCGCAGCATGTTAGCCTCCAAAGTCGTCCAGCAAGATGTTTTCAGGTTCTACACCAAGATCTTCCAGCATCTTGATGACGGCGGCGTTCATCATGGGTGGTCCACACATGTAGAACTCGCAGTCTTCCGGTGCCGGGTGATCCTTCAGGTAGTTCTCATAAAGAACGTTGTGGATGAACCCTTGCAGGCCGGTCCAGTTGTCCTCGGGCAGAGGATCGGACAGTGCCAGGTGCCACTGGAAGTTCTCGTTTTCTTCCTGCAGCTTGTCGTACTCATCCACATAGAAGGCTTCGCGCAGTGAACGGGCACCGTACCAGAAGCTGATCTTGCGGGTGGACTTCAGACGCTTGAGCTGGTCAAAGATGTGCGAGCGCATGGGCGCCATGCCGGCACCACCACCAATGAAGACCATCTCGGCATCGGTATCCTTGGCAAAGAACTCGCCAAAGGGACCGTACACGGTGACCTTGTCGCCCGGCTTCAGGCTGAACACATAGGAGGACATGATGCCGGCTGGAATATCGTCACGGCCGGGTGGCGGTGTGGCGATACGGATGTTGAACTTGACCATGCCCTTTTCTTCAGGGTAGTTGGCCATGGAGTAGGCACGAATGGTGGTCTCTTTCACATCGGACACATAGCGCCAGATGTTGAATTTGTCCCAGTCCTCGTGGAATTTCTCCTCGATGACAAAATCCTTGTACTCAACACGGTGCGGCGGACATTCCAGCTGAACATAACCCCCAGCGCGGAAGTTGACGTCCTCGCCCTCGGGCAGAACCAGTGTCAGCTCCTTGATGAAAGTAGCCACGTTCGGATTGGAACCCACAGTACATTCCCACTTCTTCACACCGAACACTTCTTCCGGGATCTGAATTTTCATGTCCTGCTTGATGGTCACCTGACAAGACAGACGCCAGCCCTCGTTCGCCTCACGACGAGTGAAGTGACTGCCTTCGGCTGGCAGCATGTCGCCACCACCCTCAAAAATCTGGCAGGTACACTGGGCACAGGTACCACCACCACCACAGGCGGAGGACAGGAAAATATTCTGTGCAGCAAGCGTTTGCAGCAGCTTGCCACCGGCAGGCACAGTCACTGTGCGCTCGCCATTGATCAGAATGTTGACATCACCGCTGGAAACCAGCTTGGCACGGGCAACCAGAATCAGCACCACCAAAGCCAATACGATGGCGGTGAACATTCCGATGGCCAAAAAGACTTCGAAACTCATTATTCACT
>CAYMXO010000036.1:0-18514 GCA_964394445.1 uncultured Thiopseudomonas sp. | reverse complement strand
ATGCGCGGATTGCAGTGGCCAAAGATGTTGGTCCACCAGGAACTGACCGCATCCAGATAGCGCTTGCCGTCGTAATCCTCCAGCCAGATGCCCTCGCCCCGGCGCACCGGTATCAGCGGAATGGTTTCGTGGTCCTTCATCTGGGTGCAGGGATGCCAGACCACATCAAGGTCGCGCTGCATCCAGTGCCGGTTACTGCCTGTCATGTCGTATTGTCCTTGTGCCGCCGTGATTTTCGCCCAGTTGTGGATATCCCCCGTTTGTCTGGAACAGCTTGTGGATAACCACGGGACAATCAGCTGCAGGCCAATGCTGGCCGGCGCTGGCGGGAACTGTACAAAAAACCACCACATCGGCAAATGGTTGAGTTTCCCTGCCAGCCTACGGACAATGCAGCCTTGTTTCCACCCCGAATTTTCAAAGCAGGTACCCATGCGTCTGTCCCGTTTTTACATCGACCAGCCCCTGGCCAGCGGCCGCATCACGCTACCGGACGCCAGCGCCCACTACATCAGCCGCGTGCTGCGCATGCAGGCCGGCGCAGCGCTGCAGCTGTTCGATGGCAGCGGCATGGAGTTTCCCGGCGTCATTGTCGAAGCCGGAAAAAAACAGGTTGTGGTCGAACTGGAAAGCGGCCAGCCGGGCCAGCCGGATTCACCGCTGCAGGTGCATCTGGGCCAGGTGCTGTCACGGGGCGAACGCATGGACTGGGCGATCCAGAAAGCCACCGAACTGGGCGTGGCGGAAATCACTCCGCTGTTCAGCGAACGCTGTGAAGTGCGGCTGAATCACGAACGTGCTGAAAAACGCCTGGAACACTGGCGCCAGATAGCCATCAGCGCCTGCGAGCAATGTGGCCGCAGCTCGGTGCCACTGATCCATGCACCGGTTGCCGTGGAAACGTGGCAGCAGGCGGTAGAAGCCGATTTGAAGCTGGTTCTGCACCCCGGCGCCAGTCCGCTGGCCAGCCATGAACGCCCACAGCAGCTGGCCCTGTTGATCGGCCCCGAAGGCGGCCTGAGTGATGCAGAAGTCAGCGCCGCACAACAGTCCGGCTTTCACGCCGCCTGCTTCGGGCCGCGCGTGCTGCGCACGGAAACCGCACCCGTTGTCGCCCTGAGTCTGGTGCAGTACCTGTGGGGGGATTTTGTTTGATGCCTGCAACGATGAGTTGCTGCGTGCCATTGGCTATGTCACCAAAACCAGAAACATGGCACAGATTGCCAGTCAGAGCGGCACTGGTTGCGAAAGCCCGGGCAAGACACTTGCCCCGGCGCCAGGCTGCATTTTGAAACCCTTATGAACACGGCGCATGCCCAGGGCA
This sequence comes from uncultured Thiopseudomonas sp., assembly GCA_964394445.1. Classification (GTDB taxonomy): domain Bacteria; phylum Pseudomonadota; class Gammaproteobacteria; order Pseudomonadales; family Pseudomonadaceae; genus Thiopseudomonas. The sequence goes on along the minus strand of CAYMXO010000036.1, from coordinate 17,190 downwards.
TCAACTTGCATGCCGCACCTGCCACACCCCCGCCATCAACCAGCAGCAACTACTTTTTTTGATGGTGATAACGACAGGCGATAATCGTAATGGCAGCATCATCGACGGCATAAACCAGACGATGGCTGTCATCAATGCGGCGTGACCACAGTGCAGCAAAAGCAATTGCCAAAACGAAAACAGCAGGGCGTTCTTGTCAGCGCCAGATCAATACCGGCTTTGCCCCGGCCAGCCCCCAATCCTGTAACAGCCGTGTCAGCTGTGGCGGCAGCATGGATAACAGCGAGTTGAGCATGCTGCTACCGTCCGCTGTCAGCAGCCAGCCCAGCGCTGCGCAGTTAACCACGACGGTCAGCCAGAACACCAGCTGAAACGATTGCTTGGAAGACTTGTGTCGCAGCAGGCGCTGGGCCAGCAGGGCACCTGGCCAGCCAGCAAACAGGGCAAGCAGATGCAGGGTGCTTTCCGGGGTACGCCACTGGTTTTTTTTGGCTGCCGACTTGTCCCGCGCATAGACAATCAGGGTGACAAGGCTGGCCAGCGCATACAGCACCACTACGATACCGGGCAAGCGTTGAGTGACAACCACAGCGCCAAGCAAGGCAACAAAACCCGACACAAACACAAGCGGAAACGGATTGCGGCCACGGCTGGCTACTTTCAGGCGCTTGTCCACAAACGAGACCGCCACCGCCTGCGCGCGCCCCTGTCGGTCGGTCCGGAGCCGGTAGCTCACCTGCTCACCACCGCCGGGTCTGTGCTGCCGTGCGGCAAAGCCGTTGATATGTACAAAAACCTGCTGGCCGCCATTGTCCGGCGTGATAAAGCCAAAGCCTTTGTCGTCATTCCAGCGGGTAATTTTTCCTTGCTGCTCCATCCCGTTCTCCTGCCTGCCAGCTTCTTGTGCACCTGTCTTCGCAGCACACTAACATCCGACTATTCCAGCCACACAGCGCGCGCAACAGTACGCAGGCTGCATAAAAATGCGTACATTGTATATCAGGGCGCAACAGGAACACCTGCAGGAAAAACCGGACAGCATTCTGACCGCAGCGGGTACATGTTCCGACGCTCCCTGAGTTGTCCCCTTGGTCTGCTTGCACATCATGCCCGCCTGCATCAGCATGGGCGGACGCATATCTGGCAAAAAGGGAGAATTCTCAATGCAGATCTTGTTGACTGGCGGCACCGGCCTGGTAGGCCGGGCCTTGTGCCAACATTTCAAACAACAGGGTTATTCGCTGATTGTGCTCAGCCGCCAACCGGGCAAGGTGCCCGGACTGTGCAGCGGAGCCCGCGGTATCGGCAACCTGAACGAACTGACCGGCAAGGACCCGGTCGATGCTGTCATCAATCTGGCCGGCGCACCGATCGCCGACCGCCCCTGGACCCGGGCACGCCGCAGGATGTTGCGCGAAAGCCGGATCGGCCTGACCCGCAATCTGGTGGACTGGATGGGACAGCGCGAGCAACCGCCTGCCGTACTGCTGTCGGCCTCGGCCACAGGCTGGTATGGCGACCGGGGCGAGGAGCCGGTTGACGAAACCAGCGCAGCGCCTGCTGCAGACTTCGCCAGCCAGCTATGCCAGGACTGGGAAGCCGAGGTGATGCGGGCAAAAACACTGGGCACCCGGGTAGCCTGCCTGCGCGTTGCACCGATCATGTCCGCCAACGGTGGCATGCTGGCCAAACTGCTGCCGGTATTTCGTCTGGGGCTGGGCGGACGGCTGGGCAGCGGGCAACAGTGGATGCCCTGGATTCATATTGACGATTTGGTCCGGCTGTTTGCCCATGTACTGGCCAATGACAGCTGTGCCGGCATTTATAACGCCTGCAGCCCGCAACCGGTACGCAATGCCGAATTCACCCGGATTCTGGCCCGGACACTACGGCGCCCGGCCCTGCTGCCGGCTCCGGCCTGGGCATTGAAGCTGCTGCTGGGTGAAATGTCGGTTCTGCTCGTTGGCGGTCATCACGTGCAGCCCAGACGTACGGCCGACAGCGGTTTTGAGTGGGAGCAGCCGGAGTTGTCTGCGGCCCTGCAGAACCTGTTGTCCCGCAAGGACGGTTAACCGCACTGCGACATTACCACCCTTGTGACTGCAACCCGCCAACCGCATCATGGTTGCATGTCTTGCATACACATGGGTGAAAACATGATTGCCATTCCCGTAGCGCGTCGCGACGGCGGCGTATTGAAAAACGTCAACCTGTTTACCAAGGCCAAACTGATTGCCCTGGTCAACAACAAAGACGAGATTGTTGAAGTCATGGAAAACAGTCATACCAGCGGAAAAACCCTGGCCCAGGACCTGATTGCAATGGGCGTCAAAACCCTGCTCACCAACCACATGGGGCAAACGCCCTACCAGCTGCTGACCGCAGCCGGTGTGCGCATCCTGTTTCGCCCCGGCAGCACGGAACTTGGCGAGCTGTTGCAGCTGCTGCACAGCAACGCCCTGGAGCTCATGACTGCCGACATGGTACACAGCAGCAAGCACCAGCATCATGCCGGCGACAACCACAGCTGCGATTGCGGCTCATAGCATCGCGCGCACAACCTGCTCATGGCCGGCAAACGCCAGCTCCGCCGCGGTACCTTGCACACGCAGCCCGGGATGCGCGTGCAGCAACTGTTGCAATTGCACGGTGTGTGCCGCATTCAGCACACCATCCAGGCAATAGAGCACCGCTTGTGCGGGCTGCAGATGCAACCAGTACTGCAGCGCAGTCAGTGAAAACGCCCCCGGCAGCCAGCACCCGTCCTGCTCCAGTGCCAGCCAGGCCGCACGCCAGGGGGCGGTTTGCTCGCTGGCCATCACCAGCAGACACGCCTTGTTCGCCGGTGGGTAACGCAGCACATAGCGCATCAGACCGGCCTGCAGCAGTGCATCAAGCGCAGCGCGTGCGGGATGGTCAAGCAGCCAGCCAAACAGCGGTTCAATCACCTGCTGGCGGCACCAGTCCGGCGGGTACTGTTTGCACAGCTGCTGCAGCCCCCGCTCCAGTGCTGCCCGGTCCAGCTGCTCCAGCCAGCCGCGGCATTGCTGCTGCCAGTCCAGTGCATCTTCATTGTGCTGCGCCGGCGGCAGCGCAACCTGCCCGGCCAGTAACGGCCTGATTTTGCGCAAGGGCACACCGCGTTTCATCAGCAGCAAAATCTGCTGTACGCATTCAACATCCTGCTCGCCATATAAGCGATGGCCTTTTTCCGTGCGCTGCGGCCTGAGCAGTCCATAACGCCGCTCCCAGGCGCGCAAAGTCACGCTGTTGACACCGGTTTTGCTGCTCAGCTCGCCAATGGGAAACCGGCACTCCGGAAAATTCAAATCATCCTGCATGGTTTATTCCACTTGTACAAAACAAATTTTTGTATAACCATAGCTTATACATTTTTATTTTTTGTACAAGAAAGAACCGCATGCAGCCCCCACTGGCCGGCACCGCGAAAGCGGCTTTGCCAGGCCCATCCTGCACGGCCCGACACGCTGTAACCATTGCCCGCCACACCGGGGAACTGAATAAAGGACAAGCCATGACCACTCCTGACCACACGTCTGCACCGCGCCTGCGCCTTGGCATCAGCGGCTGTCTGCTGGGGCAACAAGTACGCTATAACGGCGGCCACAAACACTCCTCTTTATGCACGGAGGTTTTGGCACCCTGGGTGGACTTCGTCAGCTTTTGCCCGGAACAGGCCGCCGGCTTTGGTACGCCGCGTCCGGCCATGCACCTGACCGGCCCGGCACACCAGCCACAACTGGTGCAGGTCAGGGACGCCAGCCAGAATTTGCGTCCACAGCTGGAAGCAGGCTTTCAGGATGCGCTGGACAGCTTTGCCAGCCTCGACGGCTTTATCCTGATGGCCCGCTCCCCCAGCTGCGGCCTGTTCCGCATCAAGCTGTACAACAGCGCAGGCGAACTGCAGCGCGAGCAAACCCGCGGTATTTTTGCCAGCGCGCTGCAGGCGCGTTATCCACTACTGCCGGTCGAGGAGGAAGGCCGTTTGCACAACCCGCAACTGTTTGACCACTTCATGTTGCGCGTACAGGCATACCGGCACTACAGAAATCAGGTTCTGTCCGCGCCTGCACCGGCCAGGCTGACCGGATTCCATGCCCGCTACAAATACCTGCTGATGGCGCACAACCCGCAACACACCCGCCAGATGGGCCGCTATCTGGCCCAGTCGCACAGCCTGCCCCTGCAACAGCGTTGTGCCGATTACCTGCAGCAGCTGATGCACTGCCTGGCCACACCCGCCACACGCAAAAACCACAGCAATGCACTGCAGCACATGCTCGGCTACCTGCGCGGCCATGTCAGCCGCGAGGCGCGCCAGCTGCTGGTCAAAAGCATCGAACAGTTCCGCCATGGCCATCAGCCACTGCATGTACCGCTGAATTTGCTGCAGCATTACGCTGCACAGCTGGACAACAGTTACCTGCACCAGCAGCACTATTTTTCGCCCTACCCGGTGCAGCTGCACCCGGTCAACCAGTTAAAGGTGCTGTGATGCAACTGGTCTGGTTCCGGCAGGATTTGCGCATCCATGACAACAGCGCACTCACGCACGCCATGCAGCAAGGCCCGGCCATGGCGCTCTATGTGGTCAGCCCGGCGCAATGGCAACAGCATGCTGACGCACCGCTCAAAGTGGATTTCCAGCTGCGCAACCTGCTGCAGCTGGCCGCCGGGCTGCAGCAACTGAATGTCCCTCTGCTGGTGCTGCGCTGCGAACTGTGGCGGGATTTACCGGAAAAACTGCTGGAATTTTGCCAGCGCTGGCAGGTGCGCCAGCTGCACTTTAACGACCAGTACGGTGTCAACGAGCAACAGCGCGACCAGGCCTGCAGCGCAATCCTGCACGCGGCCGGCATCGGCGTGCAGCGCCACCAGGACGGCGTACTGTTTGCACCCGGCAGTGTGCGCAACCGGCACGGACAAATGTTTCAGGTCTTTACCCCGTTCAAGAAAGCCTGCTGGCAGCGTCTGCATCACAGCCCGCCACGCACCCTGCGCACACCGGCAGCACAGGCGCCCGTCGCCATTGCCAGCCAGTTGCAAGAAGCGCAACAGCTGCTGGCGCACAACCCGCAATGGAACAGTCTCTGGCCTGCCGGAGAACAATACGCCTGGCAGCAGCTACACAGCTTTTGCCAGCACCATCTTGCGCATTACCAGCAGGAGCGGGATTTTCCGGCACTGGATGGCACCAGCCGGCTATCGCCTTATCTGGCCTGCGGCGTACTCTCAGTCGGCTCCTGCTGGCAGGCCGCCGTACACACCAATCAGGGCGAATTTGACAGCGGCTGCCAGGGCACGGTGACCTGGCTGAACGAACTGCTCTGGCGCGAGTTCTACCAGCATCTGCTGGCACTGCATCCACGCCTGTCGCGTGGCGCGCCCTATCAGGCGCACACACAACACATCAACTGGCGCGAGGCACCACAGGATCTGCAGGCATGGCAACAAGGCCGCACCGGCTTCCCCCTGATTGATGCCGCCATGCGCCAGCTGACGGCAACCGGCTGGATGCACAACCGCCTGCGCATGGTAGTGGCGATGTTTTTCAGCAAAAACCTGCTACTGGACTGGCGGCTGGGCGAGCACTGGTTTATGCAACACCTGATTGATGGCGACCTGGCTGCCAACAATGGCGGCTGGCAGTGGAGCGCCTCCACCGGCACCGATGCCGCCCCCTACTTTCGCGTGTTTAACCCGCTCACCCAGTCCCGCCGCTTTGACCCCCACGGCCGCTTTATCCGCCAATGGCTGCCTGAACTGGCACACCTGTCCGACCAGGAAATCCATTTGCCACCACAGGACCTGTTTACCCGGAACTACCCGCCGCCCATCGTCGATCTCAAAGCCAGCCGTGTACGCGCCATCGAAGCATTCCGCCAGATACCGGCCAGCCTGTCCGCCGGACTGGAATAACTTGCCGGTGGACAGACACAGAGCCCGGCCCCTGAGGTTGCAACCCTGACGCATCCGCGTACTTAAGGAAGCGCTGAATAATGTTGGCGAGGCAGTCAGGGCAAGGCAAAAATCGGCGAAAAAGCGCAGTTTACTGGTAGTAAATGAGCATTTTGAGCCGATTTTTAACGCAGCTCTGACAACGCAGGTAATTATTCAGTGTTTCCTTAAACTGGGGGAAGCGAATAGAAGCCGCTATAGTGTGCAGCCCTGTTTTATTGCCGCACACAGCCATGCTTCCCATCGACGTCATCCTCCCCGAACTGCTGCACACCCTGAGCCGGCACACGACCGTCCTGCTGCAGGCACCGCCCGGTGCCGGTAAAACCACCCGCGTGCCACCGGCTTTGCTGGCTGCCGACTGGCGTGACGGGCGCAAAATCCTGATGCTGGAACCCAGACGCCTGGCGGCGCGCTCAGCCGCGCACTTCATGGCCCATCAGCTGGGCGAAAAAGCCGGCCAGACGGTCGGTTATCGCACCCGGCTGGATAGCCAGATCGGCCCTGATACGCAGATCGAAGTGGTCACCGAAGGCATCCTGACCCGGCTGATCCAACAGGACCCGCTGCTGGAAGGCTATGCGGCCGTGCTGTTTGACGAGTTCCATGAGCGTTCGCTGCATGCCGACCTGGGTCTGGCGCTGGTGCGTGAATCCCAGCAGGCGCTGCGCGAAGACCTGCGCCTGCTGGTGATGTCGGCCACGCTGGACACCGCACCCATCGCCCGCGTGCTGGGCGAGGTGCCCGTGATCAGCAGCGAGGGCCGCGCGTTTCCTGTCGAAGTGCTCTACCGCCCGCACACTGAACGCTTTCCCAGTGATGCGGTGGTGGCCTGCATTCATGCCGCGCTACGCGAACAAAGCGGCTCGTTGCTGGTGTTTCTGCCCGGAGCCGGGGAAATCCACCGGGTCGCCGAACGCCTGGGCGGCAATCTGCCCGCCGATGTTGTGCTGGCACCGCTGTACGGCAACCTCAAGTCCGGCGAACAGGACAGCGCCATCCAGCCTGCTCCGCCCGGGCAGCGCAAGATTGTGCTGGCCACGGCCATTGCCGAAACCAGCCTGACCATTGAAGGCGTGCGCGTGGTGATCGACAGCGGCCAGCAGCGCCGCGCGGTGTTCAACCCCAACAGCGGCATGAGCCGGCTGGTGACCACCCGGGTGTCCAAAGCCTCCGCCGAACAACGCAAGGGCCGCGCCGGACGTATCGAACCGGGCGTGTGCTACCGGCTCTGGAGCGAAGCCGAACAGGCCGCGCTGGCCGAATTTACCCCGCCGGAAATCCTTGAAGCCGATCTGGCCTCTCTGGTGCTGGAACTAGCGCAATGGGGCGCACGTGAACCCGATGCAATCACATGGATTGACCCGCCACCGCTGGCACACTGGAATCAGGCCCGGGACCTGCTGCAATTGCTGGGGCTGCTGGATCACAACGGCGCCATCACCGAGAGCGGCAAAGCAGCACGTCAGCTGGGCATCCACCCAAGACTGGCGCGCATGGTATTGCGCGGCCGCGAGCTGGGGCTGGGCACCACCGCTGCCGAAATCGCCGCCCTGCTGGGCGAGCGCGACCTGCTCGGCCCACAGGCCGGTACCGACCTGCACGACCGGCTACGCCTGCTGCATGGCGAATACCCGCAACGGGTGGATCGCGCCCGCCTGAATGCGGTGCGCCAGGCTGCCCGGCAGCTGTCGCGTAAAGACGACCGGGTAACCGGCGTGCCCGGCGCTGAAGAAACCGGCCGCCTGCTGGCACTGGCGTATCCCGATCGTATCGGCAAGCGCCGCAGCGCCACTGGTGAGCGTTATCAGCTCAGCAACGGCAAGGGTGCCAGCTTGCCCGAAGGCGACCCGCTGACGCGCCATGAATGGCTGGTCGCCGCCGATCTGGACGGTCAGGCCAGACAGGCACGGATTTTTCTTGCCGCACCGGTACTGCTGGCTGATCTGGAACAGGACCTGCCGGAGCTGATCAGCGAACGCGAAGAAGCCGGCTGGGACGAGCAACGCGGTACCGTGCTGCTGCGCCGGGTACGCAAACTGGGTCAGTTGATACTGAGTGAAAAAGAGCTCGGCAAGCCGCAACCGGAACAGGTTCAGCAGGCATTGCTGCAGGCCGTGCGCAGCAAGGGGCTGGACAGCCTGCCCTGGAATGAAACCTGCCGGCAGTGGCAGGCGCGGGTTGCGCTGCTGCGCCGCGAGCTGGGCCACGACTGGCCGGACGTATCCACACAGGCTCTGCTGGACAGCCTGGAAGACTGGCTGCTGCCCTTCCTGCACGGCATGCAGCGCTGGGCCGATGTGCACAAGCTCGACCTGTATAACGCCCTCAACAGCCTGCTCGACTATGCGCAACAACAGCAGCTGGGCCAGCTGGCACCAGCCAGTTTGCAGATCCCCACCGGGCAGCAGGTACGGCTGGACTATTGCGCCGAAAACGGCCCCGTACTGGCGGCCAAACTACAAGCCCTGTTTGGCTGGGAGCACACGCCCAGGGTAGCCGACGACAAGGTGCCCGTGCTGATTCACCTGCTGTCACCGGCGCAGCGTCCGCTGGCCGTCACCGCCGACCTGCACAGCTTCTGGCGCAACGCCTACCCCGAAGTGCGTAAAGACATGCGTGGCAGATACCCCAAGCACCCATGGCCGGAAGATCCGCTCGGTGCGCAGGCGCAGCAGGGGGTGAAAAAAGCCCACCACTGAATACATGTATCGCTCGATATGATTAAAGGAAACTTTTTGCAAACCCCGCAACCTGGTTTTGCTGCTCCAGTTTTGGGAACCCTCATCTTTTGTGGCATAGTTTCCAGCCTGATAAATTACTGCCAATAGCAATGCTGCGCCAAGGACCACAACATGGATAACGTTTTTGATTTTCGCGATCAATTGATTGATGAATACAGCGCATTTTCCCGCAGCTTTGCCAAAATTGCCGCCCCGGATATTCGTACCAAGGTCGAGCAAGAGTACGACGCCGAGCGCTACTGGCCGCAACCGCTGATCCAGATCAACCCCAATTACCGCCGTGACACCACGGTACAGCAGCTGGCGGCCGATGGCACCCTGCACTCCCTGTGCGGTGAGATTTTTCGTACCGGCAAACCAGAGGGTCAAAATGGCGAATTGACGCTATTCAAACACCAGCTTGAAGCACTCGCCAAAGGTCAGGCAAAGCAAAGCTATGTAGTCACCACGGGCACTGGGTCAGGCAAGTCGCTATCATTTTTTATTCCCGTTGTCGATGCAGTTCTCAAAGGTAAAGCGCAAGATCCCAAGCCGCGTACCCGCGCTATTGTCATCTACCCGATGAATGCTTTGGCGAACAGCCAAATGGAAGAGCTGGATAAGTTTTTGCACGGTATGCAGCCACAGCCGTTTACCGTGGCGCGCTATACCGGTCAAGAAAAAGCAGAAGAGCGCCAGCGCATTGCTGATAATCCGCCCGACATTCTGCTAACCAACTTCATGATGCTGGAGCTTATTCTGACCCGCTACGAAGAAGTAGACCGCCGCGTAGTGGAAAACTGTCACGGGCTTGAGTTTCTTATTCTTGATGAGTTGCACACCTACAGGGGGCGTCAGGGTGCAGATGTAGCTATTCTGGTGCGTCGTCTACGCCAGCGCCTGCAAGCCAGGCACATGGTTTGCATTGGTACATCTGCCACCATGTCCAGCACTGGCAAGCAGGCCGAGCGTAATCAGGTGGTGGCCGACGTTTCCAGCAAGCTGTTTGGCACCCAAATTAGCCCACAGGATGTCATAGGCGAAACCCTGGAACGGGTTACCACTCCAGGCAAAGACGTAGCAGCCATCAAAAGCCAGCTGAAAACTGAAATCGAACGTAATAGCTTCAGTTGGCCTGATTATGCTGCATTTATTGACTCACCCATGGCGATCTGGGTTGAGCTCAACCTTGGTATCGAGCTACCAACAGACGAACCACCGCGCCGTGCCCAGCCCAAAACTCTGGATGATGCCGCCAGCATTCTCGCCCAAGACGCAGGCACCAGCAAAGAACAGGCAGCAACGGCGCTGCAGAATTTTTTGCTGAAAGCCCATGAAATGCACAATCCGCAAGGTCGCGCGCCCTTCGCTTTTAAATTGCACCAATTTATCAGCGGCCCGGGCAAGGTACTGACCACGCTGGAACCCGCCACACAACGCATCGTTACGCTAGACGCACAAAGGTTTGCACCGGGTCGCCAGGACGAGCTGGCTCTACTTTACAGCGCCCACTTTTGCCGTGACTGCGGACAGGAATACCATCCGGTTTGGCGCACAGAAAGCAGCAATGTTGGTTTTAACCCGCGCGATATTAGTGAAACCAGTAACAATGAAGAAGCTGAACAGAGCTTCGGCTTTCTTTGTCCAAAAACGGAAAACCTCGCTTACAAAGGCCTCTTGGAAGAACTGCCCGAACACTGGATTGATTTCAGCAAAGCTGAACCAAAACTCAAGCCAAGCTACAAAAATGCCGCCCCCATCGAGTACAAGGTTGACCCACAAGGCAATACTGGGCGCGGCACTGACTTTTGGTTCGTCCCGGGAAAATTTCGTTTTTGTCTGGCCTGCAGCCGCTCCCATGATGCTCACGGCAAAGACAGCAACCGCCTCAGCAGTCTGTCGGGCGAAGGACGCTCATCGGCCACTACTGTATTGACCCTGGCTGCGTTGCGTCAGTTGTTTGCCCTGCAAGATCTACCCGACGATCTGCCTGACCCGCGCAAACTGCTTGGTTTCAGCGATAACCGTCAGGATGCCGCTTTGCAGGCCGGTCACTTTAACGATTTTCTTTTTCTGCTAACCCTGCGTGCCGGGCTGATTCGCGCCTTACAAGCCAACCAGGGCTGCCTGCAAGAAGCTCAGCTGGCCGATGCAGTATTTATGGCACTGGGTTTTGACAAAACCGACCCCGCCACCCTAAGCGAGTATCTACAAAACCCAAAGGCCATGGGGCTTCACAGACAAAACGCCCAGCGCACCTTGCGTTATGTGCTGGGCTATCGGCTGCTGCGTGATTTGCGCCAAGGCTGGCGCTTTAACAACCCAAACCTCGACCAGCTGGGTTTGTTGCAGGTGGATTACCACATGCTGGGCGAGTTTTGTAGTGATGAAACTTTTGCCAACACGAGCAACTCCGATCTGCGCCAACTCGCACCGCACAACCGTGAACAACTCAGCAGGCTACTGTTTGATGAAATGCGCCGTAACCTGTGCATTGATAGCCTCTACCTGGATGCCGTTGAACAAGACCGGGCCAAAGCCAGCGCTTATAGCCAGCTCAGTGAACGCTGGGCGTTCCAGCCTGACGAGCGACTGGAAGCAGCAAACTACTTATTGACGCGCTCGAAAAAAGAATTGCGCGGCCACCGCAATCTGGGCTTTATCTCTGCGGCTCCACGCTCACGCATCATTCGTCTGCTCAAACGTGCCAGCTTCTGGAAGGACAGCTCATTAGCCAGCAAAGTACAGGACTGGAAAGATGACGAATGGGTACAGCTTGTCGAAGACTTGCTTGAGCTCGCGGTTGACTGGGGCTATATAGGCAAAACAGAGATTGATAAAGAGCTGGCGGGTTATCGCTTGAGCGCCAGCGCACTGCAATGGCGCCTAACCGAGCCGGAAGAAACCAGTAACAGCTATTTCCGACAGCTATATCTCAGTCTATCGCAGCTACTCGGACAACCCGAGCACCCACTGTTTCTTTTTGAAGCCCAAGAACACACTGCGCAAGTCGAAGCTGACCGCCGCCAGGAACTGGAACAGCGCTTCCGCTTCACGCAAAAGGATCGTGAGGAATGGAGTAAGCGTGAAGGAAAAACCGGCGAGCTGGAACGTCTGCCAGTCATGTTCTGCTCACCCACCATGGAGCTGGGTGTAGACATCTCGGCACTCAATACCGTTTACCTGCGCAACGTCCCGCCTACTCCAGCCAACTATGCCCAGCGCAGCGGCCGGGCCGGGCGCTCCGGCCAGCAAGCCATCGTTATTACCTATTGCACCTCGCTCAGCCCGCATGACCAGTGGTTTTTTCATAATGCCAATGACATGGTGCACGGCGTGGTGAAAGCACCAACACTGGATTTAGGTAACCGCGAGTTAATCGAAAGCCACCTGCAAGCTGTCTGGCTGGCTTGTACTGAAACCTCACTGGATAGCAGCATTTCGCCGCTACTCGACCTGGAACAAGACGCCAAACCACTTAAGCCCGAACTTCAGCAGGCATTCTCTAATCCTGAGGTACTGGAGAAAAGCCGCATCGCCGTGCAAGGCGTGATCCGTCAGCTGGAAACAGAACTGCAGGGCAGTCACTGGTTCAGCCCGGACTATATAGAACGTGTTATTGAGCAAGCCCCCGAGGCTTTTTCTCGGGCACTCGACCGTTGGCGTGGCTTGTACGATGCCACCATGCAACAAAGAGAACTGGCCAACAGCATCAGTGGCAGCCATGCCGCCAGCGACCAAGAGCGCAAAAACGCACAACGACGCTGGAGCGAAGCCAGCGAGCAATTCAATGCACTGCTGAAAACCGGCAATTCACAAAACAACGATTTTTACACCTACCGCTATCTGGCCAGCCAGGGTTTTTTGCCCGGTTATAACTTCCCGCGCCTGCCACTGATGGCATGGATTCCAGCAGGCACAGGACGTCGCGGCCAACACCTGGAAGGTAGCATGGTCAGCCGTCCGCGTTTTCTGGCGCTATCTGAATTTGGCCCACGCAGCCTGATTTACCACCAGGGCCGCATGTATCGCGTCAACCGCGCCAAGCTTGGTGTGGGCAGCGGCGAGCACATCTCAGGCAGCGGTCAGCTGGCCACCATCAGCTCACGCATCTGCGGCCAGTGTGGTTATGGCCACCTGGGACAAACCGGTTCTGCAGAGTTGCTGACCGAGCTCTGCCAAAACTGTGCTGCGCCGCTGACCGAAGACGACTGGGTCAAAGAGCTCTATCGCATCGAAACGGTTGAAACCGAACCCGTTGAGCGGATTTCAGCCAACGACGAAGAGCGCCAGCGCCAGGGTTACGAGCTGCAAACGACGTACCGTTTTCTGCCTGGCCCAGACGGGAAAATTCAGCAGGATCGTGCCCAGGTCCACTCGGCGAATGAGCATATCGCCAATCTGACGTATGCCCCGGCAGCACGCATCTGGCGGATCAATCGCGGCTGGCGTCGACGCAAAGACCCCAATCAGCTGGGTTTTTACATTAACCCCATTAGCGGGCTCTGGAGTCGCCAGGACGACCCGGCCGCCGAAGGCGAAGCCAGCCAGGAAGAAAAAATCACTGAAAAAACCCGTCCCCAGCGCATCGTTCCCTTTGTTGAGGATCACCGCAACCTGCTGATTCTGACACCGGCACAACCCCTGCCGCTGGAGGCCATGGCAACCGTGCAGGCCGCGCTGAAACGTGGTATTGAAATGACCTTCCAGATTGAAGAAGCCGAGCTGGTTGCCGAGCCACTGCCTAGCCAGCACAACCGGATGGGGCTGTTATTTTATGAAGCTGCCGAGGGCGGTGCCGGAGTGCTCAGCCGTCTGGCAAGTGAACCACAAAGCCTGGCCCAGGTTGCCAGCAAGGCGCTGGAAATCATGCACTTTGCAGCCCCGCTCAACGGCCCCTGGCAGGCCGGCCTGCTAGAAGCCAGCGAACAAACCGACGAGCTTGGTAATGCCAAATGCGAAGCGGGTTGCTACCAATGCCTGCTGTCCTATTACAATCAGCCGGATCATGACAACATCAACCGTCGTAACGAGCAGGCGCTGGAACTGTTGGTGGCCCTGGCTAATGCCGCCGTCCAGGTTGAAACAGTTGCCGAACCTGACGACAACATGGACACAACAGAGACCAGCGACCTGCTGCTGCACTGGCTGACAGCCCTGGATGCCCGGGGTTATCGCCGTCCCGATCAGGTCAATGCCGCCATCAACAAAGGTGCGCTGACAGCAGCCGGCGTATACAAAAGCACCCGTACCCTGGTGTTTCTTGAGCAACCCGACCAGACCAACCAGGCCCAGCTCATTGACCGGGGCTTTCAGTTACTGGACTTCAGCAACCCCGAACAGTGGCAACAACTGTTCGAACAGCATGCCGATGTTTTCACCGGCTAACGGCCGTAAGGTACAGATTTCATGCTAGATACCACACACAACTTTGCTCCTGGCAACCTGATCCACGCCCGTGGTCGCGAATGGGTGGTGCAGAACGAGTCAGACAACAACTGGCTCAAGCTGCGTCCGTTAGGTGGCACCGATGACGACATCATCACCCTGATTCCCGAACTGGAGCTGGAGGAGGTCAGGCCCGCCACCTTTCCCTGGCCCAACCCGGAACAGCCCGGCAACCATTCTGCTGCCTTACTGTTACGCGATGCCTTGCGCCTGAGCCTGCGCGCCGGTGCTGGCCCGTTTCGCTCCTTTGGCAACATTGCGGTTGAGCCTCGTGCCTACCAGCTTGTTCCCTTGTTAATGGCCCTGCGCCTGACCACAGTGCGCCTGCTGATTGCTGATGACGTGGGTATCGGTAAAACCATCGAAGCCGGGCTCATCGTGCGCGAGCTGATGGACCGTGGCGAAATCAGCAAACTGGCCGTGCTCTGTCCGCCCCATCTGGTGGAACAATGGCAAAGTGAGCTGGAGTTGCGCTTCAATCTGCCCAGCGTTGCGCTCACTTCAGCCAGTGCCAGTCGCATCGAACGGGAAATCCCCCACGGTGTCAGCCTGATGGACCATTACCCCATCATTGTGGTTAGCCTTGACTACATCAAAAGCGAGCGCCACCGCGAACACTTTCTGGCCAACGCCCCCGAATGCATCATCGTTGACGAGGCCCACACCTGCTCCAGCACCGGCGTCGGCACGCAGCTGCGCTTTGAGTTACTGCAGCGTCTGGCCGCCGATGAAGAGCGCCACATGTTGCTGCTGACCGCCACCCCGCACAGCGGCAACGAAACAGCTTTCTACAACCTGATTTCGCTGCTTAATCCCAGATTTGCCGAGCTGCAGCAGCAAACCTCGGCCAGCCACCCGTTGCGCCAGGAACTGGCCCGCCACTTTGTACAGCGCCGCCGCCAGGACATCGTCGAGTGGCAAGCCGAAACCAATGACGGCACCGGATTCCCCCGCCGCATGAAGGCAGAAATCACCTACAGCCTGACCGGCCAGTGGGGGGCTTTCTTCGATGCCGTGCAAGAGTATTGCCGCGAGCTGGCGCAAGACATCGAACAGCAGGGCGAAGGCCAGGCCCGCCTGATCTGGTATGCAACTCTGGCACTGCTGCGCTGCGTAGCCTCTTCGCCGGCGGCCGCTGTGCGCGCGCTGAGCAACCGCCTTGAAAACAGCGAAAACACCCTTGATTTGCTACAGGATGAGCGCCTGCATGACGGTGATATGGATGACCTGACAGTTTCCGATATTGAGCCGCCAGCCCAGCTCGACAGCCAACCCTTGCAACGCCTGATCGACACAGCCCACAAACTCAGCGGCCCCAAGGGCGACCCCAAACTGGCAGCCCTTATCCGCCACATGGAAGAGCTGCTGCACGACGGCTTTCAGCCGGTTGTTTTTTGCCGCTATGTCGCCACCGCCCACTACGTTGCCGAGCATCTGCAAAAAGCCTTCCCCGATGTCTGCATCCGCGCTGTCAGCGGCGAGCAGCCTCCAGAGCTGCGCCGTGAACTGGTCGAAAGCATGGCCGATGAGCCGCGCCGCCTGTTGGTGGCCACCGACTGCCTGTCCGAAGGCATCAATCTACAGCATCTGTTTACCGCTGTGCTGCACTACGATCTGGCCTGGAACCCCACCCGTCACGAACAGCGTGAAGGCCGTGTCGATCGCTTTGGCCAGCAAGCCAGCGAGGTGCGCTGCACCATGCTTTATGGTCAGGACAACCCGGTGGATGGCTTTATTCTTAACGTCATCCTGCGCAAAGGCGAAGCCATTCAAAAAGAACTGGGCGTACTGGTACCCATGCCCGAAGACGATACCCGTATCAACCAGGCACTGGTCAAAGCCGCATTGATGCGCCGCAGCGACAACCAGCACACCATGGACCTGTTTGCCGACATTCAGGACAGCCTACAGCCCGTCGAGGTGCAGTGGCAGGACGCTCTGGAAAAAGCCAAAAAGAACCGCACTGTTTTTGCCCAGCGCCGTATCCAGCCCCACGAAGTGCTGCCCGAGTGGGAAAAACAACAGGCCGCCCTGGGCACCCAGGAAGACGTCAGGCGTTTTCTTACCAGCGCCTGCGCCCGGCTCAATGCTCCGCTGGAAAAAGGCCGAGGCAACAACTATCGCTTTTTGCCCCAGCATTTGCCCGAGGCCTTGCGCGTGCGTCTGGCCGACGAAGGCATCGTTAAAGAACAGCGTATCGACTTCAACGAACTACACCGCAGCCATCCGCTGGTCACCCTGCTGGCCGAACACTTGCTGGAAGAAAGCCTGCAGGAAGAGCACCCGCTGGCCGCGCGCTGCGCCGTCACTGAAACCGATGCTGTCGACACAGTAACCAGCATTTACCTGCTGCGTCTGCGCCACAACCTGGAATATGTGCGCCGCCGCGAACCCTTCCAGCTGATGGCCGAAGAAACCCTGGCCGTTGCCGTACAGGGCCGCAGCGACCCGCAGTGGCTCAGCGGGCCGGAGGTCAATCAGCTGCTGGAATGCAAGCCCACCGGCAACCTGAACAAAGCCCTGATAAGCCGTGAAGTACAGCAAGCACTGGACTTTTTGCACAACCAGCAAGAGCGCCTGCACAGCATTGCCGGCGAGCGTGCCCAGGTCCTGCTGGAGGATCACCGCCGTGTGCGTGAAGCCGCCCGCGATGTCGGCCAGTACAGCGTTCAGCCTTGCCTGCCGGTGGATGTCATTGGTGTGTATGTGCTTTTGCCGGACGCACTCTGATGAGCGATTTTACCCAAGAAACCGAAACCCGTGAGTTCAAGAA
Organism: uncultured Thiopseudomonas sp.; assembly: GCA_964394445.1. GTDB lineage: Bacteria > Pseudomonadota > Gammaproteobacteria > Pseudomonadales > Pseudomonadaceae > Thiopseudomonas. The sequence continues at coordinate 267 of CAYMXO010000036.1, read as the reverse complement.
AAGCCTGTCTGAGCTCAAGGAAGGGCTGATTTCCATCGCTGCCATGTTAAACAAACACGGTAGCGGCGAGCTGTGGTTTGGTATTGCTCCCAACGGGCAAGCAGTAGGCCTGGATATCAGCGAAAAAACGCTACGTGATGTATCCCAGGCGGTGGCGGCCCACATTGAACCGGCCATTTATCCGTCGATCACTCGTCAAGATATTGCAGGAAAACACTGCCTCAAGATTGTCGCTGAAGGCTGGCAAGCACCTTATTTTGCCTATGG
>CAYMXO010000035.1:0-19319 GCA_964394445.1 uncultured Thiopseudomonas sp. | reverse complement strand
TGGCGGGATGCTTTTCTGTAGAAGCGGCTTTAGCCGCGAACAAGGGCTCGCTGATAGCTGACGGGTCGCTGAAAGTGCTGCCGCCCTAAAGGATGGCTGGCAGCAGCCAGTTGGCCAGTGACACACAAACCAAAGTGCCTGTCAGCACGCTGAGGAACAGGTTGTGGCGCCACAGGTGTACGGCCCAGGTAACGAGTGCAGCCAGTAGCTGGGCAACGGCCAGGACGGGATCGGCAAAGTCGATCGCCGTGAGGCAGTACACCACCAGAATCACCATGATGCCCAGCGGCATCCAGCCATTCAGGGCCCGCAGCAGGGGTGAGCCCTGAATGGCATTTTTCAGGACAAAGGGCAGGGCACGCAACATGAAGGTCATCAGCGCGGCCACACCCACGGCCAGTAGCAGGTAACCGGCATCAGGCATCGGACTGCTCCCGGGCGGCTATGGACCCGCGCTGTAACCGGTAGCGCACCAGCATCCACACGGTAAATAGCGCCATTGCCACCACCAGTATGCTGTTGCCGGCCAGTGCGGCGGCAAATATGCCGACACAGCCGGCAGCCAGCACTGTGGTGCGGTCCGGGCGGTGGCGATAGGCATCCATCGCCAGGGCAATGAACAGGGCTGTAAGGATGAAATCAAGCCCGCGAATATCTTGCAGCAAGGTGGCACCGATAATGGCGCCAGTCAGGGAACCGCCCATCCAGGACAGTTGCAGCCCAAGCTGGGTGAGCAGGATCCAGCCATGGCCGAGCTCGCGCGGATCACGCGGCGCGGTCAAGGCAAAGGCTTCATCGGTCAGGGCAAAGATGCTGTAGAGCCTGGCCAGCCCGCGTACCTGCTGCAGGGGAAAGGCCAGTCCGTAAAACAGGTGGCGTGAATTCACCAGCAGGGTGGTCATGGCAACCGCCGACAACGGCGCACTGACGGCCAGCATACCCGCCAGCAGAAACTCCACCGAGCCGGCATAGACCGCACCGGACAACAGCGGCGCCAGCCACCAGGGCAGGCCATTGCTGCTGACCACCACGCCAAGACCGATACCGAGCACAAACAGGCTGAGCCAGACCATGCCGGTCTCGCGTATAACCCGTACCAGGGTGCTGGGCACGGCTTAGCTGTTGCGCTTGAGCTGGTCTTTCAGCTGCGTGGGCAGCTGGCGGATGATCAGCATGTCGCGCTGCTCGTCGTACTCGACCCGCGAGCCGAGCAGGTGGGCTTCGAAGCTGATGGAGATACCCTCGGCACGACCTGTAAAACGCTGGAACTGGTTGATTGTCTTGCGGTCGGTGGGTACGTAATCGCTCAGGCCATAATCCAGGTTGCGGATATGCTCGTAAAACGCACGCGGGTTGTCTTCGTCCAGTGCTTCGGACAGGCCTTCCAGGGCCACTGGTTCACCTTTGCGTTGCTGTTCTTTGGTGTACTGCACCAGTGCCTTGGTCTTTTCCTGTACCGGTTCTTCATCAAGGCCGGTGGTATCAATGTAGTCACTGAAAGCACGCAACAGGGTGCGGGTGTCGGCCGGGGCGTCGCCGTGCTCTTCGGCGTGCAACAGGGTAAGAAAGGCATCGGCCAGCTTTTTGCCACCTTTGCCCCTGAGCAAAGAAATGTAGTGACGCGAGGCGGCGTTGTTGCGCCACTCGCTGAGGTTGATGCGGCAGGCCAGCTGCAACTGGCTCAGGTCCAGGTGCTGGATGTCCTCCGGCTGCAACTGCGGGTTGATGCAGAGGCCACGACGCTGGGGCAGCAGGGCCACCACACAATGGTCGGCCATGTTGAATTGGTACAGCAGCAGGCACAGGTGTCCGCTCAGGTACAGTTGGTGCTCGTCCAGTAGCGTTTGCCAGCGCTGTGCCAGCTGCAGGCCAAACTGGTGAAAGTCCAGCTCGCCGGATTGCAGGCCCTTGAGCGCGGCGGGCAGGGCTTCTGTGTCATCCATGAAGCAGGCCCAGCTTTTACCCGGTTTGGCATTGTAGCTGTCATTGAAGTCCACCAGCAGGTCTTCCAGCGCCGGAGTGACTTCCAGCGGGGCCGGAGCGGCCTGCAAGGTGGCCGGGCTGTCGTCGGGCTTTTTTTCCAGGAAATGAATGACGCAGTGTTGAACGGGCATGGCTTAACCTGTGGTGTGATCGGACGGGGTACGGGCCTGTTGCAGTTCCTGCAGGCGACGGATGACAAAGCGCACGTGCATGTGCAGCTCGTACAGTTCGTGGGTGTAAGAGAGGGGGACCTCGACCTTGCCCAGCTCGTTTTGCATCTCCTGCAGGCGCAGGATTTCGGCGTCCAGCTGCTCGGGCAGGGTGTCACGGTTGAACTGCTTGTCGATGTCACGCAGGTATTTGTACCAGCGGTAGATCCGTGCACGGATGCGCCAGCGGTATACCGGGCCGGCAATCTTGAACAGCGGGAACAGCACAACCAGCAGCGGGATGACCAGAATGATGTAACGGTCGGCCAGCGAGGCAATGCGGAACGGCAGGTAACGCTGCAGTAACGGCGGCCCTTTGCGATGGAAATAGTCTGCTTCCGGCAACATGGAGAAAGCGTGCAGGTCGGCACGCGGCCAGCTGTCCGGCTGTTCCAGCATGCCGCCATCCGCCATGACTTTCTGGGCCGTGGCCAGAATCAGCGGGGCAATAGCCGGGTGAAAGTCGTTGTTGACCACCAGCAGTGCCTGGGCGCCCAGGGTTTGCATGTCGTGTGCGGGCTGGTCGTTGGGCAGGCTGAGCATGCCGCGGCTGACTTCGATGCCATGGACGAATGGCAGACGGTTTGCATAGGCCTTGACCCGGCTGAAAGGGAACAGGCGCACTTCCGGGTGGGCCGCCAGCTCCTGGATCAGCCCGCTTTCGGCGGCGGCCATGAAAAAGGCGCCATCGAGTTCGCCGGCCAGCAGTTCCTCGACCGCCTTGCGACCGGTGTAAGGCTGCCAGTTGCCGCCAGGGTTGTTGGTGTCCACACCGATGGTTTCCAGCAGGGGTGTAAGCAAAATTCGCAAGCCGCCGGACGGGCTGCCGATGGCGATCCGCCGGGCAGTCAGGTCTTGCAGGGTTTCAGCCTGCAGGTGGCGGCGCACGAACAGCCAGAGCGGCTCCTGGTAAGCAGCGCCAAGGCTGTGCAGGGCAGCGCGCTGTTCTTCTTCCAGGCCGAGTTCCTGGCCACTTTGCAGCAGGGCCAGGTTGACGTTCGACTCGCTGTCCAGCAGGCGTGCAATATTCTGTACCGAACCGCTGCTTTCAACCAGTTTCAGTTCAAAATGCTCGCGGGCCAGCTCTTTCTGCAGGCGCAGGGCAAAAGCGTGATAGCCACCGCTGGCCGGGCCGGTGCTCATGGTGGCGGACATGGGCGGCGGCGGCGCGACAAAATAGAACAGGGCAGCCACCAGGGCGCCCAGAACCGGTACCAGCCAGAGGTTGGCCCGGATCATGATCGACAGGTCCTGGAAAAAACGGTTCATGCGAAATCTGTCTCGGTTCTTGTAAAACGGCCGGTTATTATACGCAGACCTCTGCCTGATGTCGCACTGGCATGGGCCTGCTTGAGGTGCTGGAACAGGTTGGGGCAAGGTGTCCGTCGCGCGCTGGCGAGTTTGTTTTCTGCGGGTCTGCGACGGCTTCGGCCGGATTTTCGGCTGGCGGCTCTGTGTGAATATGCGGGAGTCAGGTCGCAGGAAAGGGCCGGGAAACCGCTATCCACATGGAGCGATCATTGTCTCGTCCGGGGCTGCGCTGTCCCGGGTGTTTGCCTGGCGCAGGATGGCGGCAGGCAAATGGCAACCGGAGCGGCTGGTTTACTCTGCTTCGGCACCGGTCTTGCGCCGGGGAATCCCCATGCGCTGACGGCGCTCCCACAGGGACTTGCGGCTGATGCCAAGGCGGCTGGCCAGCTCGGTTTCAGTCATGTGGTCCTGGTGTTCGAGAACAAACTGCTGAAAGTAATCTTCCAGTGACAGACCCGTTGGCGTTGCCACCGCCCGGGCATTTTCTTTCGGCTGCTCCAGATCGACATCGATACCGAGCAGATCCAGGGTCACGCGGTTGCCTTCACAGAGGATGACGGCGCGTTCAATGGCGTTTTCCAGCTCGCGCACGTTGCCCGGCCAGTGATAGCGGTTCATGGCTTCCAGGCATTCTTCGGTAAAGTGCATGGGCTCGTCGCGCCGGGCCTTGAGGCGCTGGCGCTCCAGCAGTGCCGTGGCGATCTCCCGGATATCGTCGCCACGCTCACGCAGTGCCGGCAACGACAGCGCGATCACGTGCAGGCGGTAGTACAGGTCTTCACGGAATTTGCCTTCACTGGCCAGTACTTTCAGGTCGCGGTGGGTGGCGGCAATCAGACGGATGTTGACCTTTTGTGACTGGGTGGAGCCGACCCGGCGAATTTCGCTTTCCTGCAACACGCGCAGCAGGCGGGCCTGGGCTTCCAGTGGCAACTCGCCGATTTCGTCGAGAAACAGGGTGCCGCCATCGGCAGCCTCGACCAGACCGGCGCGGGCCTTGTCGGCACCGGTAAAGGCGCCTTTTTCGTGGCCAAACAACTCGGATTCAATCAGGGTTTCCGGGATTGCGGCGCAGTTGACGCAGATCATCGGTGCGCTGGCACGCGCTGACAGGTTGTGCAGGGCGCGCGCCACCAGCTCCTTGCCGGTACCCGACTCGCCATGAATCAGTACGTTGGCATCGGCGGGTGCGACCTTGCGAATCTTGCCGAACAGGGCCAGCATCGCCGGGCTGCTGCCGATGATGCCGATATCCTGGTTGTCGGCCGGCGCTGATTTGCCGGCTTTGCTGTCCGGCTGCTCCGGGCTGCCGCTTGCGCCGGCAGTGGCGCTGCGCTCACTGAGGATACGGGCAATGGTTGCCAGCATGTCCTGGTGGTCGAAGGGCTTGGCAATGTAGTCCATCGCGCCCAGCTTCATGCTGTCTACCGCCGAGCGCAGACTGGCATAGCTGGTCATGATCAGCACCGGCGTGTTGCCGGCATGCTGGATGATTTCCGTACCCGGTGCTCCCGGCAGACGCAGGTCGCTGATGACCAGGTCGTAGCCGGCAGCGGCAAAACCGTCCAGCGCTTCCTGCACCGATCCGGCCTCGCTGACCCGGTACCCGTTGCGCTCCAACAGGCGCTTGAGTGCCGAGCGGATGATGGGCTCGTCTTCAACAATGAGGATGTGGGACATCGATACTCTCTCTAATCCTGGGTATTGCTGTCAAAACCGGAGTGCCGCGGGGTTGTTGTTGGAAAGTGTTGCGGCAGCCGGATGGAAAAACAGGTTCCGCCCGTAGCGCCCGGTACCGGGCTGGTAACGCGAATGTCACCCTGGTGCTCCCTGACGATTGAATACGCCATGGCCAGGCCAAGCCCGGTCCCTTCGCCGGGATCCTTGGTGGTAAAAAAAGGTTCAAACAGCTGGGCCTGGTGCTCGGGTTCAATGCCGCTGCCCTGGTCCGTGATGCGGAGCTCGACCCAGCCGGTGCCGGCACTGGTTTCCATCAGGATCAGGCCGCCCTCCGGGCTGGCATCCCGGGCGTTGCCCAGCAGGTTGACCACCACCTGGCTCAGGCGCTGTGGATCGCCGCTGACATGATGCTCCGGGTTACACAGGTTACGAAACTCTACACTGCGTGCTTCGGTGTTCAACGATAAGAGGTTCACGGCGTCTTTGCAAACTTCGCTCCAGCAAAGCGTCTGGTAGCCTTCCCGGTGGGGCTGGCCGCTGCGCGAAAAGCCCATCATGGACTGGACGATGCGGGTGATGCGCCGGGTTTGCTCGATGATCTGGCCGCTGATTTCCTGCAGCTCTGCATCGCTGGTGCGCTCTTCCTGAATGATTTGCGCAAGGCAGGCAATGCCGGTGACCGGGTTACCGATTTCGTGGGCGACGCCCGCAGCCAGGCGTCCGAGAGACGCCAGGCGCTGGGCATGGATCAGCTGGTCCTCAAGTTGCCGGTTTTCAGTGATGTCTTCCACCAGCAGGACCATGCCGTTGTCGCCGGGAGCACCCGGCTCGGCAATGGCGGCGCGGTGCAGGTTGAGCCAGCGTGACTGGAAGCTGCCTTGCAGTTGTTTTTTGTGCAGGCGGGTATCGCTGCCCATGCTAAAGCCGACCAGCAGCTCCCGCCAGGGCGGGTCAATGGTGCCCAGCGGCACACCAAGCACCCGGGAGGCGGCGATGCCGGTCAGGTTCTCCATTGCCAGGTTCCACAGCGTAATCTCGCTGTCGCGGGACAGAGCGCAGACACCCAGGGGCAGGTTGTGCAGGGTTTGCCGGTGGTGCCGGCGCACCGCATCCAGTTCGGCGGCCAGCCCGGTCAGGCGTGAACGGTAGTCTTCCAGGCGGTTTTCAATGAAGTGGATGTCTTCGGTGACATAGTTGGCGGCGGCATCCTGGTAGGGCAGAAAACTGGAAACCAGATCCCGGGCCACGCCGGGCCCCAGCAAGCCTGACAGGTTGGCTTCAATGCGGTCACGCAGGCGACGCAGGGCAAAGGGCCGGGTTTCATCCATCGGCAGCTGCAGGTCGGTCAGCGCACGCTGGACTTCACGCTGGGCAGCGATACTGCCCAGTGGCTTGGACAGGGCAAAGGCAAATTCGTGGGGCGAGCCGGCTTGCAAACGGCGGCTTTCCGGCAGGCGTGGACGGTTGACCAGGCAGGCCTGGCGACTGCGCTGTTCTTCCTGGCGGGTGCTGCTGAGCAGTGATACCAGAGCAAACACCAGGCTGTTGGTGAACAGGGCTACAGTGGTACTTTGTTGCCAGCCGTGTTCGGAAAACTCGAGCCCGATCCACGGCAGATGCAGTCCGGTACCCAGCCCCAGGGTCGGCAACAGGATGCAGTAACTCCAGATCAGAAGGCCGCTCAGGGTGCCTGCAATGAAACCATTGCGGTTGGCTTTGGGCCAGTAGAGCAAAGCCAGCACTCCGGGCAGAAACTGAACTCCGCCGGCAAAGGAAACCACACCGAGGCTGGACAACTGGTGGGTCGAACCGAGCAGGTTGTAGACGGCGAAGCTGGCCATGATGATGGTTGCGATCAGCACCCGGCGCACCCATCTGATCCAGCCATAGATGTTGCCATTGGCCGGTGGCTGATAAACGGGCAGAATCAGATGGTTGAGCACCATGCCCGAGAGGGCGATGGTACAGACGATGATGACACCGCTGGCGGCTGACATGCCGCCCATGAATGACAGCAACGCAAGCGTTTCGTTATTCAGCTGCAATCCGGCACCGATGGAAAAATACTGTGGTTCGGTAGCAACGCCCAATTTTTGTCCGGCCCAGAGGATGAGCGGAATCGGCAAGCTCATGAGCAGCAAAAATAGCGGCAGGCCCCAACTGGCATTGACCAGCGCGCGGGGGTTGAGGTTTTCTGTAAAGGCCATGTGAAACATGTGTGGCATGACGATAATGGCAGCGAAAAACAGCAACAGTAAAACGCGCCATTGGCCATCCTGCAGGGGCTGTTGTATTTCTGCCAGGGTTGTCTGGTGTGTATCCAGCCACTGCTGCAAGCCGGCCGGCCCGTCAAATACGCCATATAGCAACCAGCCACCGATCGTCAGAATTGCCAGCAGCTTGAGCAGGGATTCGAACGCCATGGCAAACACCACGCCCTGATGTTTTTCCCGGGTCGCAATATGGCGAGCACCGAACAGGATTGAAAACAAGGTGATGACCAGGCAAAACAGCAGGGCAATATTTTCCTGGGCTTCTTCTCCGGTCAGCAGTTGGGCGGTATCCGCTACCGCCTGGATCTGCAGCGCCAGTAACGGCAGGGTGCATAACAGCAGGCCCAGGGTGGTCAGGGTGCCGGCAGCGGTGCTGCGGAAACGGAAGGCAAACAGGTCTGCCAGCGAAGCCAGTTGGTGGGTACGGGTTAGCTCGAGCAACGGATACAGCAATACCGGCGCCAGCAGGAAGGTGCCGGAGATGCCTAGATAAATGGCCAGAAAGCCATAGCCGTACTGGTGGGCCAGTCCGACCGAACCATAAAAGGCCCAGGCACTGGCATACACGCCCAGCGACAGGATATAGACCAGCGGATGGTGCACCAGCTTGCGCGGCAACAGGTTTTTTTCAGCCAGCCAGGCTGTGGCAAACAGGGTCAGCAGATAGCCGATGCTGAGCCCGCTCAGCTGGAGTATGCTGATCGTCATGGGCTGTTACCGGAAAATGGGCAGGGCGTGGCAGCGTCGGGCAACACCGTGTTACAGAGTGCTTGGCCTGGATTCCGGCGCGCAGACCCGCCCCCCGGCATGCTTTGCTCAGCAAGATTCGCCATCGCGCTTACCCTGCAGAAAAAATGTCAGTGTGATCAGCAGCACCCACAGCACATACGGCCGATACCAGGGACCGTTGCTGGCGGTCCACCATTCCATGATGGCCGGAGAAAACAGATAGATCCCGGCGACCAGCAATAAAATCAGACGATAGATATGCATGGAAAACTTCTTTAAAGCAGTGTTACTGATAGTAACCCCTGAAGCGGGCAGCGGCCAGCGGGCCAGGCAGTCCTTTAGACGAATGGAAGGGTGGAAATGCATGTGAAACGTATTTGCATTATTGTTTATAAAAACATATAGTTTGTTTTTAAACTACTGGAGGCAAGCAATGAAATTTTCCCTGTTTATGGACAAATACCCGGTTTACAGTCTGGAACTGCCCAAAGCAGAAAGTCGTTTTACCAGCGTTGACGAGATTCTGGCCGAGCTTGAAGCAAAGGTGGAGGCTAGTCCGGTTGGCTGTAAAATTGGAATGTTTGACCACTATTCCCATACCAGATCCTTACCAGAGGGTGAAATTGCTGACAACATCCGTGCCGCCAAGCACCTGGTGTTCTGCTTTGGCATCAAGCTGCCGGGGCCGGAAGCCATGGCAGTACGTCCACGTTCGATTGGCGCAGTCGAGCTGGACGAGAGTTTTGTGGTGAGCTTCATGGAAGCACCAAACCCGCAAATGAACGATGTCATCAAGGGCTGGGTTGAAGAGCTGGCGGCCCGCTAGGGGAAAAGGGAAGGATATCCGCTGCGGCTGTAGAGCTTTTCCGCATCTGCAGCTGCGGACAACCGCATTGGTACAGCAGGTGCGGTACGCCAGGGTCAGGCCGGGCCGGTATGCCAGATATCGACTGTAGCGGCAGGACGATGTGTCTGCTTGCCAGGCCTGCAAAAAGCGGGCTGCCTGCGTATACTGAACGTCAGAAAGCAGAACACTCATCTTGCAAAACCAGGAAGTACAGTCGATGTTGATGGTTATTTCTCCGGCGAAAACGCTGGACTATGATACCCCGCCGGTTACCGACAAGAGCACGCAGCCACAGTTTGTTGCCGAGGCACAGCAGCTGATCGGGGTGATGCGCAATTTTACTCCGCTGCAGCTGTCCGGGCTGATGAAAATCTCCGACAAGCTGGCCGGCCTCAATGCGGCCCGTTTTGCCGAATGGCAGCCGCAATTTACCATGGAAAATTCGAAGCAGGCCTTGCTGGCATTCAAGGGTGATGTGTATACCGGTCTGGATGCCAACAGCCTTGACGAGTCCGGGCTGGACTATGCCCAGACTCACCTGCGCATGTTGTCGGGTCTGTATGGGTTGTTGCGTCCGCTGGACCTGATGCAGCCTTACCGGCTGGAGATGGGCACCAGGGTTGCCAACCCGGGCGGCAAGGACCTGTATGAGTTCTGGGGCGATACCCTGACTGAAGCCCTGAATGCCTATATGGAAGAGCAGGGCATGGGTACCTTGCTGAACCTTGCCTCCAACGAGTACTTCAAGGCGGTGAAGCCGGCAAAGCTCAAGGCCAACCTGGTCAACGTGGATTTCAAGGATCAGAAGAACGGGCAGTACAAGATCATCAGCTTTTATGCGAAAAAAGCCCGTGGCCTGATGGCCCGTTACGTGATCCAGAACCGTATTGATTCCGTTGCGGGGCTGCGCGACTTTGCCGTGGACGGTTATTACTACAGTGAAGAGCAGTCCAGCCCCAATCATCTGGTATTCCTGCGCGACCACACGGAAGCCTGAGCATGCTGCCGCCGCTGATCCCGGTTCTGACCTGGTTAACCCTGCTGGTACGCTACCCGCGTCGCACGCTGGCAGTGGCCTTACCTTTGCTGTCCATAGTGCTGGTACTGGCGGTCTGGGTGCAGTGGCAGGAAAAAACCAACGAGCAGCAACTGGCCCGTCTGGAAATTACCGTTACCCATGCTCCGCAGCTTTGTCATGCCGATACGCCGCTGCTGGTGCGTATCGTCAATACCAGTGAGCAGCCGCTGGATAGCCTCAGCTGGCGCATCGCTGCGTACCGTCCGGGTGAACGGGTCAATCTGGTGGAAGAGCGCTACAATAACCCATCCTATAGCGGTGACAGCCCGCTGATACCGGGTCAGCACTGGGAACACTGCCTGCCCCTGCCGCAGCTGCGCAGCGGCTACCGGGCAGAAAGCCTGGAGTTTCGTATCGAAAATCGCAAGGGACGGTTTTTGTAGCCGGTAAACGCTGCACCAGGCTACCGCTGGCTGATACCCGCTACCGCCTCCCACACATGCCGGTCGCCACAGGCTCGTGGGTGAACCCCGGTTCAGGAATTCTGTTTCAGCAAGTCGGCCAGCCCGGCCAGCCCCTTGTAAGTTTGCTGCGGACCCTTTTGCCCGGCGGTCTCTTCTTTCTGATAATGCAGATCGACCTGGCGCTGGTGTTCATTGTCATGGCAATACAGGCACAACAACTCCCAGTTGGAGCCGTCCGGCGGATTATTGTCATGGTTATGATCACGGTGGTGTACGGTCAGTTCGCTCAGGCGACGACCGCTGAATTCACGGCCACATCGGCCACAAAAATGTGGGTACATGCGCAGGGCTTTTTCGCGATAGCCACGTTCCGTGTCGCGCTTGTTCTGCGCAATGATTTCATCAAGTCTGCTCATAGCGGAGCCCTGTCGATCAGGCTGAGGGGCTGGTTGACGACAAAGATACGGCTGCGGATGTCATGCACACCGGCGGCTGTCAGGCGCTGGCTGTGCCTGGCCAGATAGGCTTCGGCAGCAGAACGCTGCGAGAACAGGTAGATGCCACCGGCTTGTCTGCTTTCGGCGTCTTCGGTCCAGATTTTCCATAGCAGGTGATCTTCTGTGGCGATGTCTTCGGCCAGCGGGCGCATGGCCAGCGCCATCTCCTCGCCAAAGGGGCCATCAAAGGGAAAGTCGATTTGCAGGATATACATGCGTCAATGTCATACCGTGTCAGCGGGTTCAGTGCCGCAGCATAGCAGAAAAGACAGCGGCAAGCCTGTCGCAGCCACGGCCCTCCCTGGCCTGTAGCTGCGTTGGCGATTATTTCCAGTAGTTGTTGGCGGCGGCCACAGTGGCAAAGTTGGTGGCCACGACATGGGATACCTGGATCAGGTCTTCAGCGTCAGTGGAATAGTCGGCCCGTCCTTTTTTCAAGACGTTCATGTCGGGCTGTGCCGTTTTCACGCCCATGCGCGACATTTTGATGGCCAGCTGGAAACCTTGCTCCGGGGTGTCGGTTTTCAGGGTGGGCAGCCAGCTGTCATCAGCCTGGGCAAAGCCGATCATCAGGCTGAACAGGGCAGGGATCAGGAGGAATTTTTTCATGGGGTTTTTCCTTTTTCTTGTTCACGAATGTGCAGTGCTGGCAGCTGTGCCGGCAGAGTCGTGGAGGTGGCTGGCCGGCATGAAGCATGCGCATTCAATTTAGAAAAAAATGCAGCGAGGCGAAATACTACATTGGTGCCGGTTTTACGATACGCAAAGGTGACTTCAGGGCCCGGGATATTCGATGCCTACGACATACCAGTATTTTTCACCTTCCGGCGTGCGTACCACTATTTCGTCGTCCAGCGCTTTGCCCAGACAGGCCCTCGCCATCGGTGATTTGAGGGAAATATGGTCTTTGCTGCTGTAGACCTCTTCATCACCGACAATGCGGAAACGCAGGGTATCACCGCCATCATTTTCCAGCTCGCACCAGGCGCCAAAATACACTTTGCCTTCCTGGGACGGGTGGTATTCGATACGCTCGGCCACTTCAAACAGCTTGGTCAGGTAACGGATGCGGCGGTCAATCTGACGCAGTTTGCGTTTGTTTTCAGTGTAGTCGGCATTCTCGGAACGGTCACCCAGGCTGGCGGCCCAGCTGACGATGGCGGTAATTTCGGGGCGATGTTCGCGCAACAGGTAATTCAGCTCGGCCTTGAGTGTGTCGTGGCCTTCGGCGGTTAACAGTTTTCTGGACATGGCTCTCTTGAGGGAAAATCAGACAGGAATCAGCAGCAGGATGGCAGTGGCTGCCAGGATCAGTCCGGCATAGTTGGTCCGGGTCAGCTGCTCGCGAAACAATAGTACGCCGCTCAGACTGCCCAGTGCGATGACCCCGATGTTCATGGCGGTAAAGACCAGGGCCGGATTGTCCGGCATGGCCTGGTGGGCACGGATGTAGGTGTAGATGTTGCCGAAGTTGAGCAGGCCGAGCAACAGGCCGCCGGCCAGGCTGGGCAGATGCCAGCGGGTTTTGCGCAGCAGCAGCCAGAGGCCAAGAAAGAGGCCGGCAAGAACAAAGCAGGCGAGCAAAATGGCGGGGAAGCGGTTGCCCGTTTTAGCCATCTGTTTGAAGCAGATATCGATGATGCCGTAACCGGCCCAGACCGCGGGCAACAATAACAGGCCGCCTTTTTTCAGGCTGTCTGCGGCTTGCTCGCGATGTATCAGACCGAGCAGTGCAAGGATTGCCAGACCAAGACCGATCAGCGTGGCTGGCGTCATTGGCTCGCCAAACAGCATAAATGCCGCCAGCAGCGGCAGTACCAGTGACAGCCGTTGTGCGGCATCGCTACGGGCAATACCGGCACGCTCCACCGCCGCAGCCATGATCAGAAACACACTGGGTAGCAAAAAACCAAGGCCGATCAGCAGCGGCCAGTGCGCAGTGACCTGCAGCAGCGCCGAGGTTGAGGGTTGCAGCAGGCTGACCGTGAGCAACGATGCAACCACGTAATTGACCAGCACGGACTGGGCAACCTGCAATTCAAAGCGTCGTGCCAGTTTGAGCAAAATGGAAACGGCCACGCTACAGGCGATGGCGCAGGCAAGCATGATCATGTTTGGACAAGCCGGGTCGGCGGGTGACCGGGAAGGGTGGCAATGCGGACAGGGAAGGGAAACGGGCCCCGCAGCGCGGGGCCCGTAAACGTCAGACGGGCTTGATCACCAGCAGATCGCAATCGGAGTTTTCCAGTACGCGCTCGGCCGTGTTGCCAATCAGGGCGTTTTCCAGGTTGCCACGGGAAATGGCGCCCATGATCAACAGGTCAACCTTGTTTTCCTGCACAAAGCGCGGAATTGATTCTTCGGGCACGCCCTTGAGCAGGTATTGCTGGTCGGGTGCAACCGGATACTGGGTAAAGAGCTCGGCAAAGGCATCCTTGTGACGCTGCTCGGCTTCGCTCAGGTAGTCGTCGTATGCCAGCACCAGTTCGGCTTCCAGTACCAGGGTCTTGGGTAGCGGATTGTAGCTGTGTACATACAGGCTCTTCATGCCGCTTTTTTCCAGTTCCAGACTGGCCTGGATCAGACGGTGGTCGAGCGATGCAGGTTTGTCGGCAGAATGCACCGGGTCAACCGCGGTTGCCACCGTCTGGCCCTCCCATTCGCCTTCACGGACCAGCCACAGGGGTGCCGGGCAGCGACGGATCAGTTGCCAGCTGGTGTTGTTGAACAGCAGGCGCTGCAGGGTGCCGTGCGTGGTGGCATTGCGGAACACCAGGTCAGGGCTGGTTTCCTTGACGTGAGCAATGATTTCATCGTACAGCGGCTTGCCCCAGCGTACCTTGCAGGTGGTTGCGATGCCTTTGTCGCGCAGTGGTTTGGCCAGTTCTTCCAGCCAGTCGAGGCGCTCGCCCAGCAGTGCAGTGCGGGCCCGTTGCTGGGCACCACGGTCGGTAAAGAAACCGTCTTCCAGTGCCGAGTTGTAATCGCATATCAGCAGCTCGACTGCTGCGCCGGTACGACTGGCAACGAGGCTGGCACGTTCCAGTGAGGGTTGCTTGTCTTTACGGGTGGGGTCAATCACCACGAGCAGTTTTTTCAGTTGCATGGGATCTCCTTAAAGGCCTTGCAGCCATCGAAATAATGTATTGATTATGACTTAAATGAGCGATAAACGGGATGGCATAAATCAAAAATATCTTAAGTAACGGTTTTTGTCATGCGCAGGCGACGTGACATTTTTGCTGTGACCGTTGTTTACAGAGGCTTCCCGGTGCCTGGCCAGGCAGTCTGGTCACAGCAAACGGGAGCGAACCCGCCGTTGCAGGGTTCGGCCAGCTACAGGGATCATTCCGGCTGAATGAAGTACCAGTTACCTTTGATACGGACAAATCGCGACAGTTCATGATGCACCTGCAGCTGGCCAGCGGCATCGCGGTAGTGTGCGCTGAACTCGACCAGATGCTGTGGTGGCTGTGACCTGACGGGCGCTTCCCGGTGAATTTCCAGTCGCAGCCAGTGGTTGGCACGGCTCCAGCTGGCAATGTCGGCCATGTCCAGCGCGGGTTGTTGCGCCGGGTGAGTGGTACTGCATATGTAATCGGTCAGGCCCAGGGCAAAAGCGCTGTAGCGTGAGCGCATCAGGCTGACGGCATCCGGAGCCCTGGCACCGGCATGGTAGCGGCCGCAGCAGCTGGACAGGGCAAGTCCGGAGGAGCAGGGGCACAGGTCGTTACTCATGCTCAGACTCCACGTAAAAGTGCCATCGGGCTGCTGCGCAGCACACTGCGGGTGCCCAGACGTCCGGCCAGCAATATCAGCAGGGCACCGGCAACCGGCAGCAGGGCCAGCCAGGGGTGCCAGCTCCATTGCAGCTCAAACAGCAGGCGGTACAGGAGAAAGCTGGTCAGTTCACACGCCAGCCAGGCGAGCAGACCGCTGCTGGCACCCAGGGTGACAAACTCATAACGGCTGATGCTTTGCAGCAGCTTTCGCTCGCCACCCAATGCGCGCAACAGGGCACCCTGATGAATACGGCCGGACAGGGTGCTCTGCACACCGGCCAGCAACACGCTGAGACCGGCCGCCAGCACAAACAGCAGGATGAATTCGACGGCCAGGGTCACTTGCGCAAGGATGCTGCGCAACTGGCCGAGGATGGCTTCGATGCGCAGCAGACTGACGGCAGGAAACTGCTGGCTGAAGCCGCGCAGTTCGCCGCTGTGCTCGGGCGCCAGGTAAAAGCTGGTAATGAAGGTGTGCGGCAGGGCCGGCAGGTTGTACGGGGCAAAGATGACAAAGAAGTTGGGCTGCATGCTGCCCCAGTCGACCCGGCGCAGGTTATGCACCCGGCTGTGGATGATCTGTCCGCCGATGTTGAAACTGACCTGATCGCCAATGACCACATCGAGCCGCTGTGCCAGCTCCTGTTCCATGGAGATGTCGATGCTGGCCGAATCTTCATTTTCTGTCCACCAGCGGCTATCGGTCAGGTAATTGGCATCCGGCAGGTCGGGACTCCAGGTCAGGTTGAGGTCGCGCTGAACGGTCGGCAGGGCACGGGAGTCCGGCTCAAGGCGCTCCAGCACCGGCTGACCGTTGATGTGGGTCAGGCGCCCCGGTGTCATCGGATAAAAACGTGCAACATTGGGGCTGGCTGCATGCAGCAGGGCAGACACTGCTGCACGCTCGTCCGGCATGATGTTGAATGCGAAATGGTTGGGTGCTTCCAGTGGCAGCTGTTCCTGCCAGTTGTGCAGGAGTTCGCCACGCAGCAGGAAAATTAGTGCCATGGCAAACAGGATCAGGGCAAAAGCCAGGGTTTGCCCGACCGCCAGCATGGGTTTTTGCAGCAGGTGCCCCAGACCCAGACGCCAGGCCAGGTGTTGCCCGGCCAGCTGGCGGGCAAGCAGTTTAAAGCCGGTATGGACCAGCAGTCCCAGCACCAGTCCGGCGAACAGGCCGCCTGAAAGCAGGATCAGGGTCAGTTGTGGATCCAGGCTCAGCTGCCACATCAGCAGGCCAAGCGCCAGCAATGCCAGCAAATAGACCAGCCAGCCGGCCAGCGGAACCGGTTGCAGGTCCCGGCGCAACACCCGCAGCGGCGGCACCTGGCCGAGGCCGATCAGTGGCGGCAGGCCAAAACCGAGCAGACTGACCAGTCCGGTCAGCAGGGCCGTCAGTGCGGGACGCCAGCCGGCAGGTGGGATTGCCGTGGGCAGCATGTCGGCCAGCACGGTAAACAACAGCTTCTGTACCAGCGCGCCGAGCAGGATGCCCAGTGCGCTGGCGGCCAGACCGGCCAGCAACAGCTGGAGCAAAAATACCCACAGGGTATGGCGCCGTGACAGGCCAAAACAGCGCAGCAGGGCAGCGTGATCGTAGCGCTTGCCGGCAAAGTTGCTGGCCGACAGCGCAATGCTGACACTGGCCAGCAAAATGGCAGCCAGACTGGCCAGCCCCAGGTACTGGCGGGCACGCTCCAGTGCCTGGTTCAGTGACGGGTTGCCATCGGCCAGACTGTCGATTTTTTGTTGTGGCAACAGCCGCTCTTGCAGGTACTCGCGGTAGGCCTGCAATGCCTTGTCATCACCGCGCCAGAGCTGGCGATACTGCACGCGGCTACCGGGCTGGATGGCTTGCGTGGCCGGCAAGTCCTGCAGGTTCAGCATGGCGCGCGGCGTAAAGGCGGCAAAGCCGCCAGTCCGGTCCGGTTCGTCAGTCAGCACACGGCTGGCCAGCAGGCGGGTGGCGCCGACTTCCAGGCTGTCGCCGGGGCGGATCTGCAACAGGTCAAACAGCTGTGCATCCAGCCAGAGTTCACCCGGAGCAGGCCGCCCGCCCTTGCTGACCGCCCCCTGCAAGTGTGTACTTGAGCCCAGTTCGCCGCGCAGCGGGTAGGCATCGTCCACGGCTTTCAGGCTGGCCAGTTGCATGCCGTTGTCGCTGCCCAGCATGCTGGCAAACTCGACCGTGTGTGCCGTTTGCAGGCCCAGCGCGTGACCGCGGGCAACCAGTTCGGGACTGGAAGCAATACTGCCGCCAACCACAAGGTCTGCCGCCAGAAATTCGCTGGCGCGCAGTTCCATCGCCAGGTGCAATCGCTCGGCAAAGTGGGCAATGGTGCTGCTGCTGGCGACCGCGACGAGCATGGCAAGAAACAGCGTATAGAGTTCGGGTGAACGCGCTTCGCGCAGGCTTTGCCGGCAGGCCAAGCGCAGCAGAAACCACCACTGGCTGATCATGACTGCTCCGCCAGACGGCCGGCCTCCAGCCGGATTTGCCGGGCACAGCGTTGTGCCAGCCGTTCGTCATGGGTGACCAGCACCAGCGTGGTGTTGTGGGCGCGGTTCAGCTCAAACAGCAGATCGCTGATGCGCTCGCCAGTCTGGCTGTCCAGGTTGCCGGTGGGTTCGTCGGCAAACAGGATGTGCGGCTCGGCGGCAAAGGCGCGGGCAATTGCCACCCGTTGCTGCTCGCCACCGGACATTTGCCGTGGATAGTGACCGGTGCGCTGCTCCAGACCAACCTGTTGCAGCAGCTCAAGGGCACGCTGACGTGCATCCCTGCGTTGTTTCAGCTCCAGCGGCAGCATCACGTTTTCCAGCGCGGTCAGACTGTCCAGCAGCTGGAAGGACTGAAAGACAAAACCGACCTTGCGTGCGCGCAAGGCGGCGCGCTGGTCTTCGTCGAGCAGGCTCAGGTTCTGGCCGTCCAGCTGCACCTCGCCGCTGCTGGGCAGGTCCAGTCCGGCCAGCAAGCCGAGCAGGGTAGACTTGCCCGAACCGGAACGGCCGACAATGGCCAGGCTGTCGCCGGACTTCAAGGACAGACTCAACTCGTGCAAAATGGGCAGCTGCTGATCGGCAACCATGACGGTTTTGGTCAGCTGGCGGGCTTGCAAAGCATATTCGGACATGGAGACCCTGATGAAAAACTGGTTGCGACTGTTGTGTGTGCTGTTGCTGACAACTTTTGGCAGTCTGGTGCAGGCACAAACCCTGCTGGTGGTTGGCGACAGCATCAGTGCCGCCTACGGTATTGATATCGGGCAGGGCTGGGTGGCACAGCTACAACAGCGGCTGGATGAAAAGCAGCTATCTTATCAGGTTGTCAATGCCTCCATAAGTGGCGACACGACGGCCGGTGGCCGCACCCGTTTGCCGGCCTTGCTGGAGCAGCATCAGCCGCTGCTCACCGTGATCGAACTGGGCGGCAATGACGGCTTACGCGGCCTGCCGCTGCCCGGCATGAAGGCCAACCTGGCTGCGATGGTAAAAATGGCCCGCGAGCAGGGTAGCAGGGTGGTCTTGCTGGGCATGCGCATTCCGCCCAACTATGGTCCGCGTTACACCGAAGGCTTCTTTCAGGTGTATCAGCAGCTGGCACAGGAGCTGGATGTTGTCGTGCTGGATTTCTTGCTGGAAGGCGTCGGCGCTGTTGACGGCATGATCCAGAATGACGGCATTCACCCCACGGCTGCAGCCCAGCCGCTTTTGCTGGATAATGCCTGGCCGCTGATTGAAGCGCAGTTGCAGTAATTTTTGGAAACCGAGATGTCAGAATTTGAACTGGTTACATCCTTCACTCCGGCCGGTGACCAGCCATCGGCCATCGACCAGATGGTGCGGGGGCTGGAGTCGGGTTTGGCCTATCAGACGCTGTTGGGGGTGACCGGCTCGGGCAAGACCTTCAGCATTGCCAACGTGATCCAGCGGGTGCAGCGGCCGACCATCGTACTGGCACCGAACAAAACGCTGGCAGCCCAGTTGTATGGCGAGTTCAAGGCGTTTTTTCCACACAACGCGGTCGAATATTTCGTTTCCTACTACGATTATTACCAGCCGGAAGCCTATGTGCCGGCGTCTGATACCTTTATCGAGAAAGACGCCTCGATCAACGACCACATCGAGCAGATGCGCCTGTCGGCAACCAAGGCACTGCTGGAGCGGCGCGATGTCATCATCGTGGCTACGGTTTCGTCCATCTATGGTCTGGGCAGTCCGGAAAGCTATTTGAAAATGGTGCTGCACCTGGACCGTGGCGACCGCATCAACCAGCGCGAAATCCTGCAGCGGCTGGCCGAGCTGCAGTACACCCGCAACGATCTGGATTTTGCCCGCGCCACATTTCGTGTGCGCGGTGACGTGATCGATATTTATCCGGCGGAATCCGACTTTGAAGCCATCCGTGTTGAACTGTTTGACGACGAGGTGGAAAACATCAGCGCCTTTGACCCGCTGACTGGCGAGGTGCTGGGCCGGCTGCCGCGCTTTACCTTCTATCCAAAAAGCCACTATGTGACCCCGCG
>CAYMXO010000034.1:0-19494 GCA_964394445.1 uncultured Thiopseudomonas sp. | reverse complement strand
TTCGTTGTCCAGCACCTTGCGCTGGGCATCGTTCAGCGTTTTCGCCGCCGGGCTGTCTGACAGTGCCTTGTAGGCGTTGAACAATTCCCGGTTCTGGCCCAGCTCGGTCCAGAACTCGGACAGCTTGGGCAGGCAGGCTTCATAGGCTTCACGCAGTTCGGGGTTGTTGCACACGGCATTCAAATGGCTGACCGGGCTCCAGGCCTGGCCCAGCTTCGCCGCCATTTCATCCATCGGCAGGACCAGCTCGTCCCAACTAAAATCATCCTTGCGCTCCAGCAACGTGGCGATTTGCGCACGGCTGTCGGCCAGCAACTGGTCAATGGCGGGCACCACATGTTCGGGCTTGATGGCGGAAAAAGGTGGCAGATCAAAGCTCTGCAGGAGGGGGTTGGCAATCTGGGTCACGGGGCACCTATGGAAAAATTCTGTATACAGCCTGTTCTTGGGGCTAAGGACGGCATTTTCAAACCACAATGGTTGACCATTTTAGTACAGATTGATTTCCATCGCTGAATTTTCCGCAGCACCGCCCGGCCTGCTGCGCAAGCCCTTGCGGGCTGACCCGCTGCAATGCCGGCAAACGGCTGGCCAGGATCCTGCAGCACGGCAGCAGTCGCCAATCGTGCTATGCTTCGCCACACCTTGTAGTTGTTGCTGGAGACCCTTCGTGAGCCTGGATATTGATGCCGTCAAAACCTTTTTCATCGACCTGCAGGACCGTATTTGCACGGCACTGGAAACACGTGATGGCAAGGCCCGTTTTGTCGAGGATGCCTGGCAGCGCGAAGCCGGCGGCGGTGGCCGCACCCGGGTCATCACCGACGGGGCCCTGATCGAAAAAGGCGGTGTCAACTTTTCTCACGTATTTGGCGACCAGCTGCCCGCCTCGGCCAGCGCCTTGCGGCCCGAACTGGCCGGCCGCAGTTTTCAGGCCATGGGCGTCTCGCTGGTGATTCACCCGGAAAACCCGCACGTGCCCACCTCCCACGCCAACGTACGGCTGTTTGTTGCCGAAAAGCCCGGCGAGGAACCGGTCTGGTGGTTTGGTGGCGGCTTTGACCTGACGCCCTACTACGGGCACACGGAAGACTGTGTGCACTGGCACCAGGTGGCCCGTGATGCCTGCGCTCCTTTTGGTGCGCAGGTGTATCCGGAGTACAAGGCCTGGTGTGACCGCTATTTTCACCTCAAGCACCGCAACGAACCGCGCGGCATTGGTGGCCTGTTTTTCGACGACCTGAACCAGTGGGGCTTTGCGCAAAGCTTTGCCTTTGTCCGTGCCGTGGGCGATGCCTACCTGGATGCCTACCTGCCCATTGTCGAGCGTCGCCGCGACACCCCGTTCAGCGAAGCACAGCGCGAGTTCCAGGCCTACCGGCGTGGCCGCTATGTGGAGTTCAACCTGGTGTTCGACCGCGGCACCCTGTTCGGTCTGCAGGCCGGCGGCCGCACCGAGTCGATCCTGATGTCACTGCCGCCACTGGTACGCTGGGGCTACGACTGGAAACCCGAACCGGGCAGCGAAGAAGCGCGCCTGACTGACTATTTCCTCCAGAACCGCGACTGGCTGGCCGCAGCAGGAGTCTGACATGCAGCGTTATGCCGTTTTTGGCAATCCCATTGCCCACAGTCAATCGCCTTTCATTCATGGCCTGTTTGCCGCACAAACCGGCCAGTCCCTGACCTATGAAGCCTTGCTGGCACCGCTGGATGATTTTGCCAGCAGCCTGCAGAGCTTCTTTGCTGCAGGCGGTCGTGGCGCCAACATCACGGTACCCTTCAAGGAACAGGCCTTCCGTCTGGCCGACGAACTGAGCGGGCGCGCCCGCCGTGCCGGTGCGGTGAATACCCTGATCAAGCTGGAAGACGGCCGGATTCGCGGTGACAACACCGACGGCGCCGGCCTCGTCAACGACCTGCTGGAACAGGGTATTGCGCTGGCCGGACAACGCATTCTGTTGCTGGGTGCCGGCGGTGCCGTGCGCGGTGTGCTGGAGCCCCTGCTGGCACAGCAACCGGCAGAGGTATGCATCGCCAACCGCACGGTAGAAAAGGCCGAGCAGCTGGCGCAGGAATTTGCCGACCTTGGGCCCGTGGTGGCCTGCGGCTTCGACTGGATCGATACCCCGGTTGACCTGATCATCAATGGCACCTCAGCCAGTTTGCAGGGTGAATTGCCACCGCTGGCTCCCAGCCTGATCCGCGACGGCCAGACCGTTTGCTACGACATGATGTACGGCAAAGACACCACCGCCTTTAACCAGTGGGCGGCACAGCATGGTGCAGCCCGCACCCTGGACGGACTGGGCATGCTGGTCGGGCAGGCGGCGGAAGCTTTCTGGCTGTGGACCGGGCAGCGGCCCGATACCGCCCCGGTGATGCAGGCTCTACGGGATCGCCTGGCAGGTAACTGATCCCATGACCAGCCACTGGCAATTGCACCGGGCTGCACAGATCATCCGCAACGGCGGCGTGATTGCCTACCCGACCGAGGCCGTCTGGGGGCTGGGCTGCGACCCCTGGAATGAACGGGCGGTGCAGCGCATTCTCGACATCAAGCAACGACCCGCGCACAAGGGCCTGATTCTGGTAGCTGCCGACATCGGGCAGCTGGCGTGGTTATTGCAAGGGCTCCCGCCGGAACAGCTGCAACGGCTGGAAGACAGCTGGCCCGGCCCCAACACCTGGCTGGTGCCGCACCATGCGCGGGTGCCAACATGGATCAGCGGTCGTCACGCCAGCGTTGCCGTACGGGTCAGCGATCACCCGCTGGTGCAGGCCCTGTGCCAGCTAACCGGGCCGCTGGTCTCTACTTCCGCCAACCCGACCCGGCATCCGGCTGCCACCAGCCGGCTACACGTTGAACAATACTTCCACAACCAGCTGGATTTTGTCCTCAATGCCCCGCTGGGCCACCGGCAGCAACCCAGCACCATTCGTGACCTGCCAACCGGTCAGGTATTGCGCTAAAGCCTGCGCACCCATTCTTATCGTATCGGTCGCCGGTCTGAAGCCAGAGCTACACAAGTAAGCCCGGCTCACACCCCGGGGGGCAGCGCCTTGCACGCCGGCCGGCTTAGGCCATAAAAAACCACTGCCCGGCATGCTGGCGGATGCGGCCGTCAATTTCCAGATTGGTCAGCTCGGTCAGCAGCTCACTGATGTCTGCTTCCAGCTGTAAGGCCAGATCTTCGGTGGTGAGCGGCTGGCTGCGCAGCAGTTCGGTAACCGGGTGCGGCTCACACGCCTCCGCTGGCTCATCTGCCTGCTCCGGTGGCAACTGTTGCCAGTGCCGCCACTGCTCAAGAATATCCTGCACACATTCTACCAGCACAGCCCCTTCACGGATCAGCTGGTGGCAGCCTTTGCTGCCCGGGTAATGCACCGAACCCGGGATGGCAAACACGTCGCGCCCCTGCTCTGCCGCGTAGCGGGCAGTAATCAGGGAGCCGCTGGCCACGCCGGCCTCAACCACCAGCACGCCCAGTGACAAACCACTGATGATGCGGTTGCGGCGGGGAAAATGGTGTGCCTGCGGGCCGGCGTCCAGCGGCAGCTCCGACACCAGGGCACCGCCAGCGGCAATCATTTGCTCGCGCAGCGCCTGGTTGCGCCGGGGATAGGTCTGCTGCAACCCGGTGCCGACCACGGCAAGGGTAGCCCCCTGCCCGGCCAGTGCGCCCCTGTGGGCAGCACTGTCGATACCCAGCGCCAGGCCACTGGTAATGCAGCAACCGCTGGCCGCCATGCTTTTGGCAAATTCAAAGGCCAGCTGTTCGCCTGCAGGACTGGCATGGCGACTGCCGATAATTGCCAGCTGCGGCTGCTGCAGAAGCTGCAGGCTGCCCTGTACAAACAACAGCGGAGGCGCCCCCGCTGTTTCGCTCAGCAAGCCCGGATAGCCGGAACCATCGTGCAGCAAAATATGGCAGTCGGATTGCTCCTGCCAGCGCAACGCACGATCGGCTGCAGCCTGCAGCTTTACATCCTGCCGCGCATGAACGGCCGGTTCAGGCATGTTCAGCGCACGCCAGGCCGATGCCGGGGCCTGACAAGCGGTCACTGCATCACCAAAGCACGCCAGCAACTGTAAAAGGCGTTGCGGCCCGATTTGGGGAAGCGAGTTCAACAAGATCCGGGCACGCAGCTCGGCGAGAGGAGGGTTGTTCATGCAATCGGCTTCCTGTCCGAACGTTCATCCATGCAGCGCACCAAAGGGGCTACGGGGCCGGCCAGGCCGGCCCCGTGCAAAGGTCAGGGGTTCTTCACCTTGTCCATGACCGCAAGCTGGCGACTGGCCTGCAATACCAGACCATAGCTCATTTTTTCATAGGTGCGGAAAACCATCAGGACGCCAGAACGCTCGTCCGGCACCTTGACCTTGCCGCCGGTCACCTGGTCGCGCACGGTTTCACCCGTCTTGTACACGGCCAGCACGTTGCCGGCCTGCAAGCCGTCGCGTTCGCCCTTGTTGATGGTGACCACATCCAGCTGGCCAATCTGGCTGACACCCCGCGGCACATCCAGGATCAGGCCGTTAATGCTGCGCTCCGGCTCACTGGGGAAAAACGTCGAGGTAATGGCACGCTCTTCGGTGGCAAACACCCGGTCAGCCAGGCGCACCTCCTGTGCGGTACGGCTCAGGAGCATAGTGCCAATATCGCGCTCTTTGGCCACGACCTCGCCACTACCCACATAGTCCGCATTGATGCCAAGAAACTCGCCGGTTGCCGGATCACGGTAGGTTTTGCCCTGACGAAAGACGTCATAGTTGTTGTCTTCGCTGATGTTGCCACGCACGTAAATCCGGTCGTTGTGGCCACTCAATACCCGCTCGGCATTACCAGCCACCACATAGGGCGCACCCTCAAATTCTTGTTTGGAGTCAATAATGCGGTTGTTCAGCAGAAAGCTGTTGATCGCTTCCAGCGGAATGCTGGGGATGGCCTCGGCCATCGGTGTTTTGCGAATGCCCGGAGACAGCCTGACGGTGCCACCACTGCCACGGTTGACCATCAGCCGCGGTTTACCGTCGATATACACCAGGCTAAGCACATCGCCAGGATAAATCAGGTGCGGATTTTTTACCTGGGGGTTGGCATGCCAGATTTCCGGCCATTTCCATGGCTGGCGCAGGAACTTGCCGGAAATGTCCCACAGGGTGTCACCCTTGACCACGGTATAGTTGTCCGGATGGTTGCTGTTGAGCTCGACATTTGCCTGTGCAATACCGCCGGCAGCAAAGAGTACCAGGGCAAGTAAGGTTTTCCTCATGTGGTGATTCCCTTTATCATGTGTCTTTGTTGTTCGCCCCGGAGACCGGCAACCTGTCTGTTCCTTTATCCGGGCTGTCCTGAAACCAAACAGCAGACAGACGTCACAGCATGACTGCCATCACACCCACACCATATTGATGGCAGCACCTGGCGTGATTTCGGCAAAACTTGCGTCCGTGACAAAAGCAAACAGGCACAGGCCTGTTGTTTTTGCAATAATGTGCACCATATTAGCAGTGCAACCCGGATTTATTCCATACACAGGTCACACATACGACATAAAGATTTATGGCTATTTTAGAAATTCTTGAATACCCCGATCCGCGCCTGCGTACTCTGGCCGACCCTGTTGACGAAGTGAACGACGAGATTCGCCAGCTGGTCGATGACATGTTTGAAACCATGTACGACGCACCCGGCATCGGCCTGGCTGCAACCCAGGTGGACGTGCACAAGCGCGTGATCGTGATGGACCTGTCCGAAGACAAGAACGAGCCGAGGGTGTTTATCAACCCCGAGCTGGAGCCGCTGACCGACGACTCTGACAAATACCAGGAAGGCTGTTTGTCGGTGCCCGGCTTTTTCGAAGATGTCGAGCGTCCGCTGCGGGTGCGTGTCAAGGCACTGGACCGCGACGGCAAGCCGTTTGAGCTGGAAGCGGACGGCCTGCTTGCCGTGTGCATCCAGCACGAGTGCGACCATCTCAACGGCAAGCTGTTTGTCGATTATCTGTCCCGCCTGAAACGCGACCGCATCCGCAAAAAACTGGAAAAACAGCACCGCCTTGACGCCCGCTGATTTGCACCCGGCCCTGCCTCTCCAGGCTGGCAGACGAACCAGGATTCGCCCATAAAACACAACTGGCTGCCCACACCCGGTTTACGGCAGCCACCTCCCTAGCTCCGGAATTCAGATGAACCACCTCAGCACCCCGCCAGCCCGCATCATTTTTGCCGGCACCCCCGAATTTGCCGCCGCCCACCTACAGGCCCTGCTCGACAGCCGCCATCAGGTAGTCGCCGTCTACACCCAGCCGGACCGCCCGGCCGGACGCGGGCAAAAACTGGTGGCCAGCCCGGTCAAACAGCTGGCGCAGCAACACGGCATTCTGGTCCTGCAACCGGCCAGCCTGCGCAGCGACGACGCCCAACAGGAGCTGGCAGCTTTCAATGCAGACCTGATGGTGGTAGTCGCTTACGGCCTGATTCTGCCACAGGCAATTCTGGATACTCCGCGGTTGGGTTGCATCAACAGCCATGCCTCCTTGCTGCCACGCTGGCGCGGTGCCGCGCCAATCCAGCGGGCCATCGAAGCCGGTGATACGGAAAGCGGCGTTACCGTGATGCAAATGGAAGCCGGGCTGGACACCGGCCCGATGCTGCTGAAGGCCGTTACCCCAATCAGTCCGCAAGACACCGGTGGCAGCCTGCACGACCGCCTGGCCGAGCTGGGCCCGCCAGCGGTACTGGAAACCGTCGAACACTTGCTGGCAGGCACGGCACGGCCGGAAACCCAGAATGACGAACGGGCCAACTATGCCCACAAACTGAGCCGCGACAGTGCCCTGATCGACTGGAGCAGGCCGGCGATTGAGATCGAACGTGCCATCCGCGCATTCAACCCGTGGCCGGTGTGTCACAGCAGCCTGCAAGGACAAAGCGTCAAGGTGCATGCCGCGCAACTGGCCGAAGGCCAGGGTACGCCCGGCAGCATTCTGGCTGCTGACCGTGATGGCCTGCTGGTAGCCTGCGGTGCGGGCGCCCTGCTGCTGACCCGCCTGCAGCTACCCAACGCCCGTGCCATGGATTTTGCCGACCTGTACAACGGCCGTGCCGAGCTGTTTGCCGCCGGCCAGGTATTCGGGCAGTGAACCCCAGACTGGCTGCTGCCCACGCCCTGACCGCAGTACTGCAAGGCAAGGCCTCCCTCGCCGGCAGCCTGCCATCGGTATTGTCCCGGGTGGCCGAACGCGACCGGCCGCTGGTGCGCGAGCTGGCACAAGGTTCCGCCCGCTGGCAGCCACGGCTGGAAATTCTGGCCGCACAGTTTCTCGACAAGCCGCTACGCCGCGCCGATCAGGATGTGCAGGCCCTGCTGCTGATCGGCCTGTACCAGTTACTTTATACCCGTATCCCGGCACATGCCGCCCTGAGCGAAACCGTTGCCTGTGCCCGCACACTGAAAAAGAAATGGGCCAGCGGCCTGCTCAATGCCGTATTGCGCCGCGCCCAGCGCGAGGCTGCCGGGCTGCTGTCACAGCTGGAAAAAGATCCGGTCGTGGTCACTGCGCACCCGCGCTGGCTGCAAAAATCCCTCAAGGCCCATTGGCCCGGACACTGGCTGGACATCTGTGCTGCCAACAACCTGCATCCGCCAATGATCCTGCGCGTCAACCGCCTGCAAACCAATCGGGATGACTATCTGGCCCGGCTGCAGCAGGCCGGCATTGATGCCAGTGCCTGCCGGTACAGCCAGAGCGGCATCCGGCTGGAACAGCCCTGCGATGTGCAGCTGCTGCCCGGCTTCGATCAGGGTCTTTGCAGCGTGCAGGATGAAGCGGCCCAGTTGTCGGCACAGCTGCTGGACCTGCAACCCGGCCAGCGGGTACTGGACGCCTGCTGTGCCCCCGGCGGCAAGACCTGCCACATTCTGGAAACCGCGCCGCGGCTTGAATCACTGCTGGCACTGGATCTGGAGCCGGCACGACTGCAGCGGGTCGAGGAAAACCTCGACCGTCTGGGGCTCTCGGCGCAGCTCAGGGCCGCCGATGGCCGGGATGTCGCCCGCTGGTGGGACGGCCGGACCTTCGACCGCATCCTGCTCGATGCGCCCTGCTCCGCCACCGGCGTGATCCGTCGCAACCCGGACATCAAACTGACCCGCCAGGCCGATGACATTGCCGAACTGGCCAAGTTACAGGGCGAGTTGCTGGACGCCCTCTGGCCCACACTGGCTCCGGGCGGCCTGCTGCTTTATGCCACCTGCTCGGTACTGCCGACAGAAAACACCGAAGTGATTGGCGCTTTTCTGCAGCGTACCCGGGATGCACAGGAGCTGCCCACCGGACTGGAGTGCGGTATCGCCCAGCCGCATGGCCGGCAACTGTTTCCCCAGCCGGACGGACATGACGGTTTTTATTACGCGCTGCTGCAAAAAAGCTGAAGGCAGCCGGATACATTTTTACGATAACTGCTCCCACCCTTCTTCGCGGGCGGCTTTTGTCTTGTGCTCAGGCCATCAAGCGCTCAAAATACGGGCCTCTCAAGCACAGCCGGACACGTATCCAAACCTGCCATGAACATCCTCATTCTCGGTGCCGGCCAGGTCGGCGGCAATCTGGCCGAACAGCTGGCCAGCGAAGCCAACAGCATTACCGTGGTAGACACCGACTACGAGCGCCTGCGTGAACTGGGCGAACGGCTGGACATCCGCACCATTGCCGGCCACGCCTCGTTTCCGGCCGTGCTGCGCCAGGCCGGTGCCGATGATGCGGAGATGCTGGTTGCCGTCACCAACAGTGACGAAATCAACATGATTGCCTGTCAGGTCGCGCACACCCTGTTTCGCACACCAACCAAAATCGCCCGCGTGCGTGCCACCCAGTACTTGCTACGCCAGGACCTGTTTGGTGCCGAAGCCTTGCCAATTGATGTTTGCATCAGCCCCGAACAGGTGGTTACCCACCATATCAAGCGGCTGGTGGAAAATCCCGGCACCCTGCAAGTCATGGACTTTGCCGAAGGCCGCGCACAGCTGGTCTGCGTACGCGCCCGCCACGGCGGCATGCTGGTCGGCCATCAGCTGCGCGAACTGCGCAAGCACCTGCCCAATGCCGATGTGCGCGTTGCCGCCATTTTCCGCCGCGACCACCCACTGACCCTGACCGGTAACACCGTCATTGAAGTGGATGACGAGGTGTTTTTTGTTGCCGCCCGCCACCAGATCCGCGCCATGATGAGCGAATTGCAACGGCTGGAGGCCGGCTACCGTAAGGTGGTGATTGCCGGTGGCGGCCAGGTTGGCGAACGGCTGGCCGAGGCCATCGAAAGCCGCTGTCAGGTGAAGATCATCGAGCTGAATCCGGCACGCTGCCGCCACCTCTCCGACCATCTGGACAGCAGCGTGGTCCTGCAGGGCAGCGTCTCTGACCGTGAGCTGCTGCTGGAAGAAAACATCGACCAGGCCGACCTGTTCATTGCCGTGACCAACGATGACGATGCCAACATCATGTCCAGCCTGCTGGCCAAACGCATCGGCGTACGCAAGGTGATGGCCATCATCAACAACCCGGCCTACGTGGACCTGATGCAGGGTGGCGCCATCGATATTGCCATCAGCCCGCAGCTGGCCACCCTCAGCGTGCTGCTGGCGCATGTACGCAAGGGCGATGTGGTCAGCGTGCACTCGCTGCGCCGCGGCGCAGCCGAAGCCATCGAAGCGATTGCCCATGGCGATGAAAAATCCAGCAAGGTGGTCGGCCGCAAGATCCGCGACATCCGCCTGCCGCCGGGCGCCGCCATTGGTGCCATCATTCGCGATGACGAGGTGATCATGGCGGAAAAAGACACCCAAATCGCCAGTGGCGACCACGTCATCCTGTTTGTGGTCGACAAAAAGCATATTCCCGCCGTGGAACGCCTGTTCCAGATCGGCCTCGGTTTTTTGTAGTTGCCGGAGCCTGACCGTGCACTTTGCCGCCATTACCCGCATCCTCGGCATCCTGCTGATGCTGTTCAGCCTGACCCACCTGCCACCGCTGGTACTGGCGCTGCTCGACCAGGACAGCGTCTGGTCCAGCTTCAGCCTGGCCCTGGGCGTCACCCTGGTCACCGGACTGTGCATCTGGTACCCGGTGCGCCGGCGTCGCGAAGAGTTGCGGGTTCGCGACGGCTACCTGATCACGGCGTTATTCTGGCTGGTACTGGCCAGCTTCGGGGCGATGCCGTTCTATTTTTCTGCCGAACCGCAAATGGACCTGTTCGACTCGCTGTTCGAGTCCTTCTCCGGCCTGAGTACCACCGGTGCCACCGTGCTGACCGGCATCGACGAGCTGCCACGTGCCATCCTTTACTACCGTCAACAGCTGCAGTGGCTGGGAGGCATGGGAATCGTGGTACTGGCGGTGGCCATCATGCCGATGCTGGGTGTGGGCGGCATGCAGCTGTACCGCACGGAAATGCCCGGACCAATCAAGGACAACAAGCTGTCGCCACGCATTGCCGATACCGCCAAGACCCTGTGGCTGATCTATTGTGGCCTGACCCTGCTTTGCGCACTGGCTTACCGGCTGGCCGGCATGGACGGTTTTGACGCCATCGGTCACAGCTTCGCCACCATCGCCATTGGCGGCTTCTCCACCCATGATGCCAGCATCGGCCACTTTGACAGTCTGGCCATCGAGCTGATTGCCGTGGTGTTCATGGTGCTCTCGGGCATGAATTTTGGCCTGCACTTTCTGGCCCTGCACAACCGCTCGCTCAAAGCCTACTGGCATGATGCCGAGTGCCGCTTCTACCTGAAGCTGCTGGCGGGCGCCGTGCTGCTGACCTGCTTTGTCCTGCTGTTGTACCAGCACTACCAGCAACCGGAACTTGCCCTGCGCCACGCCCTGTTCCAGGTCGTCACCGTGGCCACCACCACCGGCTTTGCCGTAACCGACTTCAGCGCCTGGCCCAGCTTTCTGCCGTACCTGTTGCTATACATGGCCTTTATCGGCGCCTGCGCCGGCTCCACCGGCGGCGGCATGAAAGTGATGCGGGTGATGCTGCTGTTTCGCCAGGGACAACGGGAAATCCAGCGTCTGCTGCATCCCAACGGCGTATTTACCGTCAAACTGGGCAAGCACCGGGTGCCGGATCGGGTGATTGAAGCGGTCTGGGGCTTCAGCGCGGTGTACATGCTGACCTTTTTCCTGCTGATGCTGGCCCTGCTGGCCTGCGAGCTGGACCCGGTTACCGCCTTCTCTACCCTGGCCTCCTGCATGAACAACCTGGGCCCGGCACTGGGCGATGCCACCTTCCATTACGGCAACCTGCCGGAAGCGGCGAAGCTCATCCTAAGCCTGGCCATGGTGCTGGGCCGGCTGGAGGTGTTTTCATTGCTGATTTTGTTTACACCGGCATTTTGGCGGTATTGAGGTGATTGACCGGCAGCCAACGGGCGCGCCTCCTACCCTGGCAGACTTTCTGTGGTTTGTCTGGCTAACAAAGCTGTTCTGTCTTAACGCCAGTCACGCCATCACCAGCTCACGAATCCTTTTTTTATCAATCTTGCCAATGCCGGTTTTGGGAGTCTCATCAACAATCTGTACTTCGCGCGGAATTGCCCACCGGTTGATCCGGCCCGAGTCCACATACTGCTGCAAATGGATGGCCACCTTTTGCTGACCTAAGTCAGACGACTGGAACCACTGGTCATCAGTTCCAACATCACTCATCTCACCAGCGCATATCTATTGTCCGAGAGCCGGGCTTCTTAGGTCACAGTTTAACCAACTTCACCAATGTTCTCTCCGCAAAACCCAGACAACCCACTGATTCCATAAAAAAATCGCCGGCACAAAGGTCGGCGGTCTGGTTAGAAACGAGGGCTGCCACTCTCAGCGCAACTCAAACTCTTCGTAATGAATCCGCTTCGGGCTTTGCCCCATCGCCTTGAGGTCTTTCACAATCGCTTTACGCAAACCTTCCGGCCCACAGTAAAAAAGCTCTGACTCACTCATGGAAAACGGCACCAGCGCGACGAGCTTTTGCGCAGTCAGCCGGCCATCCTCCGCACTGACCACAATGTGTACTTCCAGTTGTGGATAGCGTGCTGCACAAGCCGCCAGACGCCCGGCAGCAAATGCTTCATCGCGATTGGCTACCGCCCACACCAAGACAATGTGTTGGTCATTGGTCTGATTCAGTGCCTCGGCCCAGGCCAGAAACGGCGTAATTCCAATACCGCCAGCCAGCCAGACCTGCTGTTTAGCTCTTTTGCGGAACACAAAGCGCCCATAGGGGCCTTCAACCTGCACACGTTGTCCGGACTTCAGATAGTCAGGTAATAGAGTGGTCCAGCGGCCAAGCGCTTTGATGCCAAAGCGCAGGCTGCCGTCCCTCTCCGGGGCGCCAGCGATGGTAAAGGGATGCGGCTCTCCCATCCCGGCGCCCGCAGCGGAGACAAAGGCGAACTGACCAGGCTGCCACTGCATGGGCCGGTTTTCCGGTTGCAGCCTGAGTTCGGTAATAGTGCCGTGCCGGCTGATGTCATCCAGCACAAAAGAGTGTCTTCTGAATTTAGGTGCCACCTGTGTAAACAACCAGGCAACAATACCGGCAAAGCACAGCACTTTCAGATACAGATGCAGTGCACCGGTGGTATCAGCTGGTGTATCAATAGCAAGTACATGAAAAGCGACCAGAGCAAACAGTGCTCCGGTAAAGCGGTGGGTAAAACGCCACCATGCCCAGGGTAGCTCCAGCCGAATCAACGGAATTCGCTTGAACCAGCTGAGCAAAATCAGTCCTATCAGACCATTAAAAGCCCATTCACCCACATCTTCAGCCCGGTGACCCAGTCTGGTCTCGCGGACAAAGTTCTCAAGATCAGGCTCATAACTGTTATGTGCCAGCATCAAAGCCAGTGCGGCAATGCCCAGCCACTTGTGTATCTGGTACATTCGGTCCAGCCCGCCAAATAACGGCTCCAGCAATTTGGGGCGGGCGGACAGAATCAGGGCCAGGCTCATGGCAGCTGTGGAACCTGCCCCGAGCGCTATGCCCAGTGCATTTTCCGAACCAAAGGGCGCATAAGTTTGTGCGCCCATGACGACGGCAGCCAGTACGGCAAACAGCGCCAAAGCAGGTCCTGTGAGATACATGGCTAACTCCTTAACGGTCTTTGTTGCGTGGTTCTTTCAGCCGGTTTTCTCCACCCTTGCCCAGCTTGGTCTGCCCAGCTGGCAGATAGCGGGACAAGTCTGCATCCGGCTGCAAACGTACTTTCAGCTTTTGCACGACCAGTGTGGCCGGTTCAATTTCAAGTTCGACCCGGTTGCCATCGGCATCTAGGCCGCGCACCTCATAACAGCCGTCATCAACCCGCAAACGCTCTGGGCTGATACCAAGGTCTGTCACATACGCAGTTACGGCCTCACGTGGCTGCCACTCGGACATCGGACTGGTACAGTCGTCATCGGCATAAGCCAGTCCGGAAACACTCAGGGCGAGTACGGTAGCGGTGGAAACTAAGATTTTCATTGCAAAACTCCTATCAGGTTGACGGTGTCAGAATCTACCACCAAGGTGACAGCATCCTGAAGCAAGCAAAAAAGTTGCTTCAGCTTCGGTTAAGGCAACCGGTGCATCATCTGCTCCACCAAGGAGGCTTTGCTTATGCGCATATTACTGATTGAAGACGATGCCATTCTGGGTACTGCCGTACACGACCAGATTGCCAGTGATGGCCACTCAGTAGATCTGGTGCAACGCCTGGACTCTGCCGATAGTGCGCTTGCCGTTGCCACCTACGACCTGATCTTGCTCGACCTGATGCTACCTGATGGGCGCGGCATTCCTTTTTTGCGCCGCTTACGCAGTCGCGGCATGAACACGCCGGTAATTATTCTGACCGCACTTGATCAGGTTTCCGACCGCATTGAGGGACTCAACGCCGGTGCTGACGACTATCTGGTCAAGCCCTTTGACCTGTCCGAGCTGTCAGCCCGCATCGGCTCGGTAGCACGCCGTTACAGTGGCAACCCCAATCCTGTAATCACTCACGGCGAACTACAAATTGATCTGGCCGCCCGCAATATTTTGCGTGACAACCGCCCGGTGACATTAACCGCCCGTGAATGGGTATTGCTGGAAGCATTTCTCGGCAGTCCCGGCCAGCTGCTGTCCAGAGCGAGGCTGGAAGACAAGCTGTATTCGTTTGATGCCGAGGTTGAAAGCAACACCATTGAGGTGCACATCAGCCGTTTACGCAAAAAGCTCGGTGCCGACCTGATCAAGACAGAGCGCGGGCTGGGCTACCGGCTGGGACAAGGCTAACATGCTGCGTAGCCTGCAAGGCCGGCTCGGCCTGTCGCTGGGCATCCTGCTATTGGTATTGTGGGCCGCCGCAGCCGTCATGACGGCCATCCGGGTACGCAGCGAAATCAATCAGGTGTTCGATTCGGCCCTACAAGAAACTGCCCAGCGTATTTTGCCACTGGCTGTAGCCGATATTCTTGAGCGGGATGACACCGAACAAACCCGCCGTCTGGCTACAATCCGCCAGCATGACGAGTTACTCACTTATCTGATTCGCGACTCGCGAGGACGCGTTTTGCTGCGTTCGCATGATGCCGACCCCGCGCTGTTTCCCGCCTGGGATGGCAATGGTTTCCGACAGACCGCGACTCACCGACTCTATAACGAAGACACCCTGCAAGGCACGGTACAGCTCACTGTGGCCGAACCTTTGGCTCACCGTCAAGCCATTGCACGCGATACGCAGATCTCGCTGGGTTTGCCCATTCTGATTTTCTTACCGGCTACGCTATTGGCAATTGTGCTGGCAGTTCGCACCAGCCTGATTCCCTTGCGCCGCTTTCGCAGCACACTGGCCAAGCGTGACGAGCACGATCTGTCACTGTTGCCGGTCGATGGCCTGCCCACCGAAGTAGCTCCTGTGGCTAACACGCTGAACGAGTTACTGGACCGCCTGGCCACAGCTTTTGCTGCCGAGCGCAACTTTGCCGCCAATGCTGCCCACGAACTGCGTACACCACTGGCTGGAGCCATTGCCCAAGTACAGCGTCTGCAAAGCGAAACCGGTGAACCAGAAACCCAAAAGCGGGCACAAGATATCGAAACCACCCTCAAGCGCCTGACTGCCTTGTCCGAACGCCTGCTACAACTGGCCCGTGCCGAAGGTGGCCAGTTACGCCTGAACCAGGAGACTGATTTGCGTCCTGTCGCCCGCTTGATCACTGACGACCTGTCCCGCTGCCTGAACACCGAGCAAATTATTCTACAGTTGCCGGAACAGCCGCTGCTCTCAACTCTGGACCCGGATGTATTCGCGATCCTTTATCGTAATCTGGTAGAAAATGCACTACGGCACGGCACAGAAAACACACCAGTGATGGTTAATCTGCAGAGTGACGGCACACTGGTTGTCAGCAATCAAAGCCCTCTCGTGCCTGCCGAAGTTCTGGCACAGCTGACCGGGCGCTTCGAACGTGGCGGTGCCAGCAACAAGGGTAGCGGACTGGGTCTGGCCATTGTGCAGACCATTGCTCAACGTATCGGCAGCACACTGGTGCTCAACTCCCCGATCAAAGGAAAAACCGGAGGGTTTGAGGCCAGAATCATATTGCCTGTAAGCGATCAGACATCAAGGGTTTAATTTACCTGCAGCGCCACAGCACAAACAGCAGCACTGCAAAACCCAGACTCCAACACAGCATTGCACTGTGCAATAACGGCAAATAGACAGCTGGAAATAACGGAGCCAGCAAACGGGTACTGGCTGCCAAAACCAGCAGGCAGCTGGCCAGATAACTACTTTTCAGCGCACCAGCGTCCTTGAATTTTTTCACCACGCTGACTCGCGCCATGATAGTGACCATCAACACTCCCATGGCTGCTACTGTTACTGCATGGGTGGAAAGCAATCGTGCAGTGGGCGAAAACTCACCCAAACCAAGCAAAAACACGGCCAGCGCCAGCCCGGCATAACCGGCAAACAGCAACACGATATCCAGCCGGCTACGATACTGCCACGGCTGCCAGCGTAAAATCCGCATTGCAATAATGCCCCCGCCCAGCATCAGCACCCAACCCTGCAGCTCAGGAGCCAGACCGGTAACGCTCAGCAGCAGGCCACCAGCCAGTGCCAACAAGCCTGCCCCTTCCATGTTGGGCTGAACACGATTACCCATGCGTACGCCCTGCTGCAACCAGAAACTGGCCAGCACTGGCGCAATCACTCTGCCACCCATAAAGAACATCAACGCCGACAACACAATGAGTGCGTGCGGCAGAATATCAGCGAACACTGTAATGCTGGACCCCGCCACTGCAGTCAGCAGGCTAATCAGTAACACAATGGGTGCAACACTGCGGTTTTGCCATTTTTTCGCTCGCCAAAAAGCAGGCACCACTTGCCAGCCCAGCATGCCAGCCGCAAGTGCGGCAAACAGTGCAGGTAACGGATGAAACGATAAAACCCAGAAGCTGATTCGGGCTGCCAGCCACAGAGCAATCAACCATAACAGACGGTGACGCTCAAGATTACCCAGCAGATAACCGCAGATCACCAAAAAAGCCACACCGAAAATCAGCTCATGAGCGTGCGCATAAGGATTGGCCAACCCCGGCAGCCATTGGATATGGCCCAGTATCGCCAGCACTGACAGCGGCAACACCCACATGGCATACAACGCCGCCAGCGGAAACAGCCACTCTCGGGCCTGGATTTTTTTGATGACTGGTTTGGTTTCTGTGGTAACTCTGGCCATGTTTTTTGTCACCCGGGTATTTCAGGTTTCCGAAGGCGGTTGATGGATTCTGCGACTACGCTTCGCTACGCGCAGAATGACAAGGTGGGTTGTGCTTTGCTGCGGGCAGAATGCCGGTCAAATGTGTGCGTCAAGCCACACGCGACAGCAGCCCGGCGCAGCCAGGCCACACCTTCCCCAACGCCAAGGTGTCTGGCCAGGTCGGGTGAGGCCGGAGCAAAGCCTCAGCTGTCAGCTTTGAGCTTGCTCAAAGTGGCAGCGTCGCTTTGCGGAGCGCCTCACCCGACCGGAAATACCGCCGGAAAAACTACCCGACCGTATGCACCACTGGCAAAATCCCCAATCAGGGCTCAGTCAACAACCGGTACAGCTGCGGCAGGCGGGTCGGCAACTGCACCGGCTCCTTGATCAGGGTATAGCCGTTGGCACCAAACATGTAAGGCAGGTAATCACCGGCCTGCTGGTCGATGGTAATGCAGAACGGAATCAGTCCGGCCTTGCGCGCTTCCATCACCGCATGCCGGGTGTCTTCCACCCCGTAACGGCCTTCGTACAGATCCAGATCATTGGGTTTGCCATCGGTGATCAGCAACAGCAGCTTGCGCCGGTGCGGACGCTTTTCCAGCAACTGGGTCGCCCGGCGGATAGCCGTACCCATGCGGGTGTAATAACCCGGCTTGAGCGACTGGATGGCGCCGCAAACGTTGGCATTGTACTTCTGGTCAAAACCCTTGATCTCCAGCATGCGCACATGATGGCGGCGCAGCGAGGAAAAGCCGTACATGGAGAAATCATCACCCGCTACCGACAGGGCTTCGGCAAACAGCATCAGGCTGTCACCAACCACTTCGATGACACGCTTTTCATTGTTGACGTGGGCATCGGTGGACATCGACAGGTCGGCCAGCGCCAGACAGCTGAGGTCACGGTGGCGACGGCGGCGGTCCATGAACAGGCCCGGCTCATGGGTATTGCCCAGCTTGCGCTCGACCTGAAAATCGACACAGGCCTGCAAGTCCAGCTCGCTGCCCTGGGTTTGCTGGCGCAGCCACTGGGGTTCGGCACGCAAATGCTCAAACTGTCGACGCACTTTCTTCGCCAGTGGTTGCAGGTGTTCGGGCAACTCCATGGCATCCTGCAGACGCGGCTGCATCATTTCAACATTGGCAAAATCCTTGCGCAGCTCGTTGCGACGAAAATCCCACTCGGGCATCTTGATACCTTCACCCAGCGGAATGTCATCAATATCGGCTGGTGGCAAATCCAGGTGCAGCTTGAGGCCCCCACCCTTGCGTTTGCGTTTTTTTGACAGTGAAATTTCGTCAAGATCATCCGCAACCCGCGCCGCATCGATATCCTCGTTGTCGTCACCGGTACGGTCCAGATCGACGTGCTCGGTCCAGGTGAACAGGTTTTCCAGGCGAAATACCAGCAGCCCCTGTTTACCGGCATTATCCTCGACCCGGCTGGCCTGTTTGCGCGGTGCACTGCCTTCCCCCTGGGCTTTGCCCAGCATGTCACCGTCTTCTTCATCCCAATGGGTTTGCTGCGGGTTACCCAGGTTCAGTGGGGGATACAGCCAGAGGGCAACCGGCCAGGGCGCGCGTTCGCTGCCGGGAAACTCATCCACAGTGCCGGGCTTGAGCAATGCCTGACGAATGGCCTCTTCCAGCTTTGCTTCATCCGGCGGCAAGCTTTTTGGCTCGGGACGCAACGCCAGATGTGCCAGCACCAGCTCGGTGTAGCGTTTTTGCAGCGCCGGATATTGATCCATCAACTCTGCAATCCAGCGCTGATTGTCGCGGCCCCAGTGCTGCATGGGACCGGCATGGGCACTAAGTATAGTGAGCCAGCGGTACAGCTCCAGGTTCAGACGTTCATCAGGGTAGGTGGCAATAGCAGGTGGCAAGCGCACACTTTGCGCATCACGCCATGCCACGGTTAACTGCCGGGCTGTACCAGCAACCTTTTGCAAAAACGAGCGTTTAACCATCATCTGGCGTGCCTGGGCCGCTTCTACACTGACCTCATGGCCGCCACCCATGGCCCGGAACAGCAAGGCCAGCCCGTTTTGTATCGGCTCCAGCTCGACCTTGAACTCGGGAAACTCCGGATCCGCCTTGCGCGTGATGAACTTGTGCCAGACACTGCCGGCCCACTCCTCCACTTCAATGGCAAAACTCATGGAATATCACCTCTTACATACTGCTTCCGGAACAACAGGTTCCAGGACTTTTCGCACAAGCATTGATGCAATATCTGTACGAAAGCTCCTGAAAAAACTACGCCGGGCGAACCCGGCGTAATCTCAGTCAGCGGTTAGGCTGTTTCAGCAGGCAAAGGTACCGGGCGGTCATCTGCCGCAGTCTGCAAGCTCTTCTTGAAGCTGCACAGGTAGCAGATCAGGCCAACAAGGAAGCCTACACCGGAGACCAGGCGCAGCCAGTAGAACAGCATCAGCTGATCCTGGGTATCCATGAAGGACATGGCAGCACCACTTTCCGGCAGGCGACGCAGCCAGACTTCAACCACACCGGCACCGGTCAGGAACAGGGTGATGAAAACCATGCTGATGGTCATCAGCCAGAAGCCCCACAGCTCCATGACCTGAGCCTTGTTGCTCGGTGCTTCACCAATGCCGCGCAGCTTGGGCATGGCATAGGAGATGATGGTCATGACGATCATGGCGTAGGCGCCGTAGAAAGCCATGTGGCCGTGGGC
>CAYMXO010000033.1:8208-19641 GCA_964394445.1 uncultured Thiopseudomonas sp. | reverse complement strand
TGGCTCTGGCTCTGGCTCTGGCTCTGGCTCTGGCTCTGGCTCTGGCTCTGGCTCTACAGGCTGTTCTGGCGCAACCGGCGCGTCAACCCCGGCCGTGGCAGTTTCTGCATCTGCAGCAGGCCCAAGATCTACAGCATCAGACGTTGCTTCGCTGCTTTGCGGCTCATGTGCAGCAGTTTCATCGACAACTGCCGGAGCGGTTTCTGCTGCCGGTGCTTTTTTTCTGAACCAGGAAAACAACCCCTTCTTTTGCGGGGCGGCCTGTTGTTCTGGATGTTTTTTATCGTCGCCGGAACCGGTCATGGTTTTGAGTATCTCAGCAAAGGTTACGCATTCTTGAAAAAAACAGCACAACCGTGAATGAAAAGATTGTTGATTCTATCACCGCCGCGACAGGTTTTCTAAAGCACTGTCGTATTTCTCGGAGCTGCCAGAAAAAGACGCCCGGAACCGTACCGTACCCGGCCACCCGAGCGTCTTCCGCGCTGCCTCCCGGCCTGCCATCCGGAGACTGCAGCCGCAGCCGCAAAAAACCTCAGGGCACGCATGGGCAATCATTGCAAACCCGTCTGTCAGGCAAAACTCCGCGTGGCCGGACCAGCCTCCCCGGCAATTGCCCGGCCCGCCCGACTGCTGATGCATGACAGGTACAATGTTCCAGACGCAGCCGGTTTCACGCTAACATGTCCCGCCAACCCAGTCAGACCAGCCAAACATCATGATGTACTTGTTTAACCCGCACCGACTCTTCTCCTTCATGCTGACCAGCTTGTTGGCCATGCATGCGCTGCATGTGCAAGCAGCAGCTCCGGCCACCCACGAGTTCAGTCTGGACAACGGCCTCAAGGTCATTGTCCGCGAGGACCACCGCGCCCCCATTGTTGTCAGCCAGCTGTGGTACAAGGCTGGCTCCAGTTATGAAACACCGGGCAGCACCGGTCTGGCGCATGCGCTGGAACACATGATGTTCAAGGGCAGCAGCAAGCTGGGGCCCGGCGAGTCTTCACGCATCTTGCGCGAGCTCGGGGCGGAGGAAAATGCCTTTACCAGTGATGACTACACTGCCTATTACCAGGTACTGGCCAAAGACCGGCTCGAGGTGGCACTGGAAATGGAAGCCGACCGGCTGGCCGGACTGACCCTGCCGCAAGACGAATTTGTCCGGGAAATCGAAGTGATCAAGGAAGAGCGCCGCATGCGTACCGATGACAATCCGTCCGGGCTGGCCTACGAGCGCTTTCTTGCCCTGGCCCATCCGGCCAGCAGCTACAGCATTCCAACAGTTGGCTGGATGCAGGACCTGGAACGCATGACCCTTGATGACCTGCGTCAATGGCACCAGCGCTGGTATGCACCCAACAATGCCACCCTGGTCATTGTCGGTGATGTGCAGGCTGAAGAGGTGCAGGCGCTGGTCGAACGGCGTTTCGCCCCTATTCCGGCACGCCCGGTACCACAGGCAAAGCTGCCGCTCGAGCTGGCCGAGGCTGGCGCGCGCCGCAGCACCCAGTATCTGAAAACCCGCCTGCCCAGCCTGTTGCTCGGCTTTAACGTACCGGCCCTGAACACCAGCGACAACCCGACCGAAATACATGCCCTGCGCCTGATCAGCGCCCTGCTGTCTGGCGGTGAAAGCGCCCGCCTGCCGGCCGTGCTGGAGCGCCAGCACGAACTGGTGGCCGGCGCCAGCAGCTGGTACAACGCCTTTGCCCGTGGTGACAGCCTGTTTGTGCTGTCGGCCACGCCAAACGTACAAAAAGGCATCAACCTGGAGCAGGTTGAGCAGGCGCTGTGGCAACAGCTACGCGCGCTGCAGGACAGCCCCCCATCCGCCGCAGAGCTTGAGCGCGTGCGGGCGCAGCTGATTGCCGGCGAGGTTTACTCCCGCGACTCGATCACCAGCCAGGCACGGCGTATCGGCATGCTGGAAACCGTTGGCCTGTCCTGGCGCCTGCTGGACAGTGATTTTGACAGCCTGAACACCGTCACCCCGGCCGATATCCAGGCCGCCGCGCTGCGCTTCTTTACTCCACAGCGCTCCACCACCCTGCTTGTCCAGCCGGAGGAGAATCGTCCATGATGCGTTTTCTGAACCTTTTTTCCGCCCTGCTCCTGACCGCCCTGCTTGCGGGCTGTGCCAGTTCCAGCCCCGGCGCCCCGGGTCTGGGCAGCCTGCAGCAACTGGACTCGCAGGCACCGGAGCGGCGCAGCCTGGACATCCAGCAATGGCAGACCAGCCAGGGCACCCGGGTACTCTTTGTGCAGGCCCCTGAACTGCCAATGTTTGATCTGCGCCTGACCTTTGCTGCCGGCAGCAGCCGCGATGGCGACCAGCACGGCCTGGCCAACCTGACCAACGCCCTGCTGGATCAGGGCACCGACAGCAAATCGGCAGATGAAATCGCCCTGGGCTTTGAAAATCTCGGTGCCCGGATCGGTGGCGGCAGCTTCCGCGACATGGGCATTCTTAGTCTGCGCAGCCTGAGTGATGCCCGCCTGAGTGAGCCTGCACTGGAGCTGTTTACCGAACTGCTGGCACAGCCCGCGTTTCGCCCACAGGATATTGCACGGATAAAAAACCAGCTGCGTGCCTCGTTTGAGCACCAGCAAAAGGATCCCGGCACCCGCGCCAACCAGGCACTGTTTGCCGCACTCTACGGCAGCCACCCCTATGCCCACCCCAGTGCCGGCACTGCAGAGAGCATCAGCCACATTGACCGCCAGCAGCTGCAGGGGTTTTACCGACAACATTACACCACCGGCAATGCCCACATTGCCCTGGTCGGTGACCTGGATCGCCCGCGTGCCGAACAGATTGCCGAACAGATCAGCTCTGCCCTGCCGGCAGGCGATGCAGTCAGCCCGGTCGCCACGGCCAGCACGCCACCGGCACGGCAGCAGCACATCCGTTTTGACTCCAGCCAGACCCATATCCTGCTGGCCCAGCTCAGCATCGAGCGTGGCCATGCGGA
Organism: uncultured Thiopseudomonas sp.; assembly: GCA_964394445.1. Taxonomy (GTDB): domain Bacteria; phylum Pseudomonadota; class Gammaproteobacteria; order Pseudomonadales; family Pseudomonadaceae; genus Thiopseudomonas. Next base: position 16,669 of record CAYMXO010000033.1, on the reverse strand, counting down.
CTATCCGGCACTCTATGTCGCCAACCAGATCCTCGGTGGCAGCGGTTTTGGCAGCCGCCTGATGGAAGAAGTGCGGGAGAAACGCGGTCTGACCTACGGTATCTATTCCGGCCTGAGCCCGATGCAGGCTCGCGGCCCCTTCATGATCAGCGTGCAGACCCGGGCCGAACTGAGCCAGGCCACGCTGGATTTCGTGCGCCAGCTGTTGCGTGAATTCATTGAGCAGGGCCCGACAGCGGCGGAGCTGGCCAGCAGCAAGCGGGAAATTCTGGGCAGTTTTCCGCTCAGTGCCGCCAGCAACTCGGCAATTGTCGGCCAGCTGGGCGCGATCGGCTTTTACAGCCTGCCCCTGAGCTGGCAGGACGACTTTATCCGGCAGATCGAGCAGCTCACCCTGGAACAGGTTCATGCTGCGATACGGCGGCACCTGGATGCTGATGCACTGACGGTGATTACCCTTGGCCCGGACGTGGAACAGCAACCGCTGCCGGCCGCCGTTGAACGCGGTAATAGCAGTGATGGAGACAGACACTGATGGCACGCCAGGGCAAAAGTGGCGCCAGCCGTCAGGGCAGCAACCAGTTGCGCATTATCGGCGGGCAATGGCGTTCACGCCGGCTGACGTTTACCGACACCCCCGGCCTGCGCCCCACCCCCGACCGGGTGCGGGAAACCCTGTACAACTGGCTGGCCCCCCACGTGGAGGGCGCACAGCTGCTGGACTGTTTTGCCGGCAGCGGCGCACTGTTCCTGGAAGGTTTGTCCCGCGGTGCCGCCAGCAGCACTGCCCTGGAACTGGAACGTACGGCGGCGGAAAACCTGCGCGCCAACCTGCAGCTGTTGCAGGCCGGCCAGGCCGAGGTGATCCAGACGGACAGCCTGCAATGGCTCGAACGCCCTGCAGCCCGACAGTTTGACATTATCCTGCTGGATCCGCCCTTTCACCGCGACCTGCTGCCGCGTGCCAGCCGGTTGCTCGAAGAGAACGGCTGGCTGGCACCGGACGCACTCGTCTACACCGAGAGCGAACAAGCTCCTTCCACCCTCGGTTTGCCCGAACGCTGGCTGCTGCATCGAGAAAAGCACACAGGGCAGGTATACTACGCCCTCTGGAAAACCTAGGACACCACTGTGGAAAAACTCAAAGGCCTGTTTGCTGTAGGCACCCTGCGCGCCATTGCCCTGCTGCCATGGCCAGCAGTACAGAAACTCGGTCGCCTGCTTGGCTGGCTGATGTATCGCCTGCCCAATCGTTCCACTGAGGTCGCCCGGATCAACCTGACCCACTGTTTTCCGGAGCTGACGGAGGCAAAACGGGAGCAGCTACTGCAGGAAAACCTGAAGAACATCGGCCAGTCATTTGCCGAAAGCGCCTGCGCCTGGATCTGGCCACCGGCCAAAACCATGCAAAAAATCAGGCAAGTCGAAGGCCTGGAAATCCTGCAAAAGGCGCGCAGTGAAGGCAAGGCCATCGTTGGTATCACCAGCCACCTGGGCAACTGGGAAGTGCTCAACCACTTCTACTGCCTGCACGGCGGCAATCCGGTCATTTTTTACCGTCCACCCAAGCTTAAAGCCCTGGATGAGCTGCTCGCCCGCCAGCGGGTGCAAATGGGCAACCGGGTCGCACCCTCAACCCGGGAAGGCATCATCAGCGTCATCAAAGAAGTACGCAACGGCGGTGCAGTGGGCATTCCGGCCGACCCGGAGCCAAGCCTGAACTCGGGCGTGTTCGTACCCTTTCTTGCGGTGCAGGCACTGACCAGCAAGTTTGTTGCCGGCATGCTGGCCGGCAAGCAGGACAGTGTCGCCGGCATTTTCCTGCATGCCATCCGCCTGCCCGATCACAGCGGCTTCAAGGTCATCATCGAGGCGGCACCGGACGACATGTACAGCACCGATACCAGCACCGCGGTAGCCGCCATGAGCCGTACCCAGGCGAGCTATGTCGAGCGCTGGCCTGAACAGTACATGTGGACCATGAAACGCTTTCGCCGGCGGCCGGAAAACGAGGCACGCTGGTATTAGCGCTTGAAGAAAATTTTCACAGCACCTAAAGTCTTCCCGATCACAAGGAGCAGGTAGGCCATCATGCAAGTTCATCTACGCCAGCACATCCGTACTGCACTCAAGTGCGCAATCAAGATCAGTCACCCTGATTTTACCGAAGACATCATTGCCAGTACCGAGGATCTGTCTGACAGCGGGGTATTTGTAAAGCACCCGGAACTGGCCAAGCTCAAGGTAGGCGACGTAGTGTACGGACAGGTGCAGGAAATGCCGGTCGAAGCACCGGTTTTGATGCTGGAAGTCATGCGCGTCACGGCTGACGGAGCCGGTTTCCGCTTTATCCAGGAATAACCGGAAACAACATCAGGCTTGCACCCCACACCGGCGGCAAAGGTGCCAGGCATGATCAGTTACCACTGCATCCAGCGGCATGTCCCAGGCTGCCAGCGGCAGTTGTTCTACCTGCTGGCAGGCGTGGGCCAGCCCCAACAGTAGCGGTAGCGGTAAACTGCAAGCCGCCAGGCTGCGGTCATAGAAACCGCCCCCCATGCCCAGCCGCCCACCTGTGGCATCAAAGCCAACCAAAGGCAAAAAAACCAGATCCAGTGTCCACAACGGACGCTGTTTCTGGCGGACCGGTATGGGCTCGGCGATGCCAAAACGGTTCTGGCGCCAGCGGGTACCCGCATCAATGGACTGAAATACCATATGCCGTTCCGGCCAGCATGAGACAACCGGCAGATAAACCTGCTTTTTGCGCCGCTGCGCTTCCTGCAACAACAAATGGGGACTGATCTCGCCGTCACTGGCAAGGTACAGGGCAATGTGCCGGGCGCGCCGGAACCAGGGATGTTGGGCCAGTTGCAGATAGAGATCCCGGGCAGACTGTTTCTGCTGGGCAGCCGTCAGCGCACGACGCCGGCATCGGAGCAGTTGGCGCAAAGCTTTGCGTTCGGATAAAGAATCGGAATTGAGGCTGGTCATCAGAGGAAAGAGACTCCCCGGAAATGCCGCTACTGACGTGGCCCTTGAACCCGAAGAGTCCAAGGTGGAACCCGCATGGAACCTTTAGGCTTTCCGCAAGCGGACATGCTCACCGGTCCCCGGTTGCAGATCCCGTTTTGAGTGAATCGGCTCAGGGACGTAATCAGCTGGCGCACACTCCAGGGAGCTGGCTTCAGTATACACAGGATGGGTTCCGGTCACAAACGAGCAGAATTTTCTCCATCAGGAGGCGCTCAGCGCCTGCTCCAGCTGGGTGATCAGCTCTTCCATTTGCTCACCATTCATGTCGCTGACTTCTTCCAGCTGGCGGGTCCGCTGCTGCAAATCGTGAGTGATGTTGAGGGCGGCCAGCACCGCTATCCGCTCGGCACCTATCACCTTGCCACTACGGCGGATTTCACGCATTTTGCCGTCCAGATAGGCTGCAGCCCGCTCAAGGTTGACCCGCTCCTCGGTCGGACAAACCACATGGTACTCCTTGTCCAGGATGTAAACGGTAACGGTCTGGGTCTGCGGCTGCGTCATGACTCTTGCTCCAGTGCCTTGAGACGGGAAATCATCACCTCGACTTTCTGCCGGGCGGTTTCGTTTTTACTGATGAGCTGGGCACGCTCTTCCAGCCAGCGTTGTTCAGCTTCCTTTAGGGCAGCATACTGGGCCTTTAGTTCAGAGTGCTGCTGTATCAGCCGCTGAACATTGTCTGCCAGAACGGCAAAATCCGGTTTTTTCACACGACCTCCTGTGGCTTTCTGTGCTCCTGGCCAACGCCTGGCTGCCAGGTGGTACATGCACCTGCAGCGTCAATCTGCAGCACACAGGCAAATCCTGGTGCTGGCAAATAAACCCGACAGCAAGCCACAATACAGCAGCCCATGAGGTACAACAATGTTGCCGCTAACAAATTGAGCAGCGCAGCCTGCGGGGGCGTCACGTTCGGGCTATACTTGACCCTATTCGACCGTTCAGGCATTACCAAGTTTCAGGACCCGTCCCATGAGCGAATCAACTTCGGCCTACACGGCCTTCATGCAAATGCTGGCCAGCCAGAACCAGCATTTCAGCCCTGCCGAACTGCATGGCCTGCTGACCGGCCACACCTGTGCCGGCGGCGGTTTTGAGGTGCAGGCCTGGCTGGACAATGCCGCCCAGCTGTTTGACGGTGAAATTCCCGCAGGCCTGCAGGCTGCACTGACCGGCCTGCAGGAAATGCTGAAAACCGAAATAACCAACGACGACTGCATGGCCATCACCCTGCTGTTGCCCGGTGATGACGACAGTCTGGAATTGCGTACGCAAGCGCTGGGCCAGTGGTGTCAGGGCTTTCTCAGCGGTTTTGGCGGCAGCATCGGCGAGCGCAAGCTGTCGGACGAAGCCCGTGAAATTCTTGAGGATTATGTCGCCGTAGCCCAGATCAGCAGCGAAAGCGAAGAGGGCGACAACAGCGATGAAAGCAGCTTCATGGAAGTCAGCGAATACCTGCGCATGACTGCGGTTTTCCTTTTCACCGACTGCAACCCGCCCGCCGCAACTGCCGAGCCCAGCGCCGACAAACCGGCACTGCACTGATACCAAGGAGTCCCCGTGCCAGCCATTCGCCCTGCCGAATATGCCAGACGCCGCCAGCAACTGATGCAGCAAATGGCCGCCAACAGCATTGCCATCCTGCCTGCCGCCCCGGTCAGCAACCGCAACAACAGCGTCGACTACCCCTACCGCCCCAACAGCGATTTTTTCTACCTGAGCGGCTTTGACGAACCGGAAGCGGTGCTGGTGCTGATCCCCGGTCGCGAGCATGGCGAATACATCCTGTTTTGTCGCGAGCGCAACCCGGAAAAAGAACTCTGGGACGGTCTGCGTGCCGGCCAGGAAGGCGCCATCCGGGATTTTGCTGCCGACGACGCCTTTCCGATTAGCGATATTGATGAAATTCTGCCGGGCCTACTGGAAGGCCGCGACCGGGTCTATTACTCGGTCGGCAAGAACCACGTGTTTGACCAGCAGCTGATGGACTGGGTCAACGTAATTCGCAGCAAGGCCCGCCTGGGCGCCAGCCCGCCCAAGGAGTTTGTCGTGCTCGACCACCTGCTGCACGACATGCGCCTGTACAAGAGCGCAGCCGAGGTTGGCCAGATGCAGCTGGCCAGTGACATTTCTGCCCGCGCCCATGTGCGCGCCATGCAGACCGTGCAACCCGGCATGTACGAATACCAGCTGGAAGCCGAGCTGGATTACGAATTCCGCAAAAGCGGTGCCCGCTTTGCCGCCTATTCGTCCATCGTGGCCGGTGGCGCCAATGCCTGCATTCTGCACTACATCAACAATGACGCCCGGCTGAAAGACGGCGACCTGGTGCTGATCGACGCCGGCTGTGAAATCAACTGCTACGCCAGCGACATCACCCGCACCTTCCCTGTCAGCGGACATTTTTCGCCCGAGCAAAAAGCCCTGTATGAAGTCGTGCTGGAAGCCAACCTTGCCGCCATCGATTGCGTGCAGCCGGGCCGGCACTGGAACGAGCCGCATGAAACCAGCGTACGGGTCATCACTGAAGGTCTGGTGCGCCTCGGCCTGCTCAGCGGACAAATTGGCGAACTGATCGAGCGCGAGGCCTATCGCCCGTTTTACATGCATCGCGCCGGCCACTGGCTGGGGCTGGACGTACACGACGTCGGCGATTACAAGATTGGCGGCCAGTGGCGGGTGCTGGAGCCGGGCATGTGCCTGACCATCGAGCCCGGCATCTATGTGGCCAAAGACAACCTGGCCGTTGAAGCCAGGTGGCGCGGCATCGGCATCCGCATCGAAGACAATGTGGTCGTCACCAAAGACGGGCACAGCGTTCTGACCAACGGCGTGCCCAAGGCGGTCGGCGCGATTGAAGCGCTGATGGCAGCACAACAGCAGGGCTAGCAGGAGAATTCCATGGAATCCGTCAACATTGCGATCATTGGCGGCGGGCTGGTTGGCGCCAGTCTGGCGCTGGCCCTGCAGCAGCACGCCATTGAGCGTGGCTGGAGTATCGCCCTGATCGAACCCTTTGCTCCCGGCAGCGAATTCCAGCCCAGCTACGACGCCCGGGCCTCGGCGCTGGCCCACGGCAGCGAACAGATCTACCGCCGGCTGGGTATCTGGCCGCAGGTAGCGAAGCGTGCCCAGGCCATCGAACACATCCATGTTTCCGAGCAGGGCCGCTTTGCCGCTGCCGAACTGCATGCCAGCGAGCAGCAGGTGGCCGCCCTGGGGCAGGTGGTTGAAAACGCCTGGCTTGGCCGCTGCCTGTGGCAGGCGCTGGACAGCCCGGCCATCCAGTGGCATTGCCCGGCCAGCGTCACTGCCATGCAGGCACAGGAAGATGGCTACCGGCTGCAACTGGACAGTGGCAAAACGCTGCACTGCCAGCTGGCCATCCTGGCCGATGGCGGCCGTTCCGGCCTGCGTCAGCAGCTTGGCATCCACTGCCACGAACGCAGCTATCAGCAAACCGCCATCATCACCAACGTGACCCCGGAAAAGCCCCATGAAGGCTGGGCATTCGAGCGCTTTACCCCTGACGGCCCGATGGCCCTGCTGCCAATGACCGACAACCGTTTTGTGCTGATCTGGACCCGGCCGCCGGCCGAAGCGCAACGCCTGTGCGAACTGTCTGAGCATGATTTTCTTGCCAGCCTGCAGGATTGCTTCGGCTACCGCTGCGGACGCTTTGTGCAGGTGGGCCGGCGCCATCCCTACCCGCTGGCACTGGCACAGAGCAGCGAGCAGGTACGGCGCAATCTGGTGGTGCTGGGCAATGCCGCACACAGCCTGCACCCGATTGCCGGCCAGGGTTACAACCTGTCATTGCGTGACGCCATGGCACTGGCCGATACCCTGCTGGCCAGCAGCGCGCCCCTGGGTGACCTGACCACCCTTCAAGGCTATGTGGCCAGCCAACAACGTGACCAGGACCTGACCATCGGCTTTTCCGATCAGGCGACCCGGCTGTTTTCCAACAACACACCAGGCCTGAGCCAGGCACGCCGGCTTGGCCTGCTCGGCCTGGAGCTCTGCCCGCCGGCAAAAGGCATCTTTGCCCGCCTGGCCATGGGGCTGGGCAGCCGCTCCGTCAAACCCGGGAGTTTTGCATGAACGCAGACATCATCATTGTCGGTGCCGGCATGGTCGGCAGCGCCCTGGCGCTGGCCCTGAAAGACAGTGGTCTGGATATCCTTCTACTGGATGGCGGCCCGTTGCGGCCGGCACCGTTCAGCGCTTGTGACGCCTTCGAACCCAGAGTCAGCGCCCTGTCCGCCGCCAGTCAAAACCTGCTGGACAATCTGGGCGCCTGGGACGGCATTCTTGCCCGGCGGGCCAGCCCTTACCGTGACATGCAGGTATGGGACGGCTCGGGCACCGGCAGCATCCATTTCAGCGCAGCCAGCGTACAGGCTGACGTACTGGGCCATATTGTAGAAAACCGCGTCGTACAGGATGCCCTGCTGGAGCAGCTGCAAGACGGCAGGATACGGTTACAGCCCGGTGCCCGCCTGTCCATGCTGCGCCGCTCCGGCGACAGCTGGCTGCTCAGCCTTGAAGACGGCAGCGAACTGCGCACTCCCTTGCTGATCGGCGCCGACGGCGCCAACTCCAGCGTGCGCCGCCTGAGCGGACTGGTCACCCGCGAATGGGATTATCTGCACCATGCCGTGGTAACCAGCATACGCACCGAACAGCCACACCAGTTTACCTGCTGGCAGCGCTTCACTGATGAAGGCCCGCTGGCCTTTCTGCCCCTGCAGCATGCCGACGCAGAAAACTGGTGTTCAATTGTCTGGTCGCTGCCACCGGAGCGGGCTGCACAGGTGATGGCACTGGAGGACACGGAGTTTTGCCGGCAACTGACGGCGGCCCTGGAAGGCCGGCTGGGCGCCGTCCTGCATGCCGACCGCCGTTTCAGCGTACCGCTGCGCCAACGTCATGCCAAACGCTATGTCGATCAGGGCATCGCCCTGCTTGGCGATGCCGCCCACGTGATTCACCCGCTGGCCGGGCAGGGTGTAAACCTGGGCTTCCTCGACGTGGCCGAACTGGCCGGCGCCCTGCTCAGGGCCTGCGAACGCGGAGAAAACCCCGCCAGCCTGCAGGTACTCAGCCGCTACGAACGCCGGCGCATGCCACACAACCTGGCCATGATGGCCGCCATGCAGGGCTTTCAGGACCTGTTCCAGACCGACGCCCTGCCCTTGCGCTGGCTGCGCAACTTCGGCCTGCACCAGGTTGATTCGATGGACGAAGCCAAGGCCATCTTTGTACGCCAGGCCCTTGGCCTGGGCAGCGAACTACCGCCACTGGCGAAGAAAGCACCCGCCTAATACAGCAAAACGACTGGCGACACCCTGTGCAACGCTTTGGGCGCCAGTGCCGTAACGCAATACCGGTCGCGGCTGAAGCCGCACCTACAGAAAAAGCA
>CAYMXO010000033.1:0-8108 GCA_964394445.1 uncultured Thiopseudomonas sp. | reverse complement strand
AGGCATCAGCGAAGCGCAGCCTGACGGAGTGTCCCGCCCGGCCCAAACGCCACAGTGAATACCACCCCGGGAGCCTACGCATCACGGTCAAATCACCTCAAGAGCCCAGTTACCGCAATAAAGCCCAATGCAAACATCGTTGCGCAGCACTTCTACACCAGTGCCGTAACGCAATACCGGTCGCGGCTGAAGCCGCACCTACAGAAAAAGCACCACCCAACACGCCGACAGCATCCCGCCGCAGGCGGGACAAGATCTCCCCCAACACAAGGCAACCCGGGCCGGGCGGGACCGGAGTCAGGCATCAGCGAAGCGCAGCCTGACGGAGTGTCCCGCCCGGCCCAAACGCCACAGCAAATACACACCCCAAAAAACCCGCACGCCACAGTGAACGCCATCCCCGAAACCCGTGCGCCACACTAAACACCCCCCAAAATCCCAAACGCCAACGCGTAAAATCCGCTCAACCAGACTCCCGCAACATCACCTCACCACGACTGAGATTAAGCATGGCCTCTTGCAATGCCTGCTCCCGGCCAACCGGAACAGCCATGCGCAAATAAACCCCGTCACCCCGAAAATCCTCGCCCAGAATGCTTCCCTGCTCCCCGAGCAGCAGGTTCTTGAACGTTTCCAGTAACGGGTAGGGACACAAACACTCCAGCCCGGCCTGTTCAATCAACGGCTCGCTAGCAGCTGCCAGCAGGCAACTGTTGGCGCAGCCACCGTAAGCCCGCGCCAGTCCCCCGGTACCCAGCTGAATGCCACCATACCAGCGACTGACCACAATCAATGTCTGGTCAAAGCCCCGGTTCTCGATCGCCGCCAGGATTGGCCGGCCGGCGGTACCGCCGGGTTCGCCATCATCGCTGAATCGGTATTGCCCGCCAAAACGCCAGGCCCAACAATTATGACTGATGCCTTGTGTCGACAAGCGCTCAATCAGGGCAGGGGCTTCGGCAACCGAAGGCAGGGGGACAGCCTGGGCCACAAAGCGGCTTTTGCGGATTTCAACCTCATGACGGGCAGTGCCCAGGATGCGCTTACGCATGGCAGACAGTATTGCGCTTAAATAAAGGTGAAGATTTTTTCGGGAGCCAGCCGCGCCTTGGGCAGATCGGCATTAAAATCTTCGCTGCTGCGATAGCCCAGACCAACCGCCACCACCGCCACCAGATCACGAGCGTTCAGATCAAACTCCGCGTTCAGGACCTCAAGATCCATGCCCTCCATGGGTACCGCATCAATATCCAGCAATCCAGCCGACAACAGCAAGCCGCCCAGATTCAGGTATATCTGCTTTTCCAGCCAGTGCGGTACATCCTTGCGCTCGTACTTGTGAAAACCGTGATAACTGACCCGGGTGTTATGGGAGGCGTCACGGCCCTGCGGAAAGTCCTTGAAACGCCCGGCCTCGTCTTCAGCCGCCAGCACCTGCTGCAGGTGTTCTTCATCGACACTGGTCCGGGCACAAAACAGCACAACATGCGAGGCATTAAGGATTTTTGGCTCGTTATAACCATAGCTTCCGGTGGCTGCCCGGGCGATACGCGCCTTGCCTTCGTCCGTGCTGGCAACAATAAAATGCCAGGGCTGAATGTTGGTGCTGGACGGCATCCAGCGCAAGACATCCAGCACCTGCTCCACGACCGCTTCCGGCAGTTTGCGGTTCGCGTCAAAAGCCTTGCTGGCGTGACGGCGCTGCAAGGCGTCCTGAATGGATAGCTGCATGTTGAAACTCCTGTTTACTGTGAATATTGTTTTAGCCCGGCCATCAATCAAAGTGCGCAACCGGCCCTGTGTCAAGCGACAGCCTCCAGGGCCCCGGCAACAGCGGCCGGACAAGAGCCCGCTGGTGCTACCGGCCAGGCGCTGGTTCAGCCCCTGGCCTGGACCCTGCGCATGGCACGCTCAAAGCGGGTTTCATGCCGCGTCAGCTCCAGCAGGCTGTCTTCAACGAACACCAGATGTTCATGTGAGCGTGTCCGTGCGGCTTCGGCATCGCCCGACAGGATTGCATCCAGCAGTGCGCGGTGCTGCGCGTAGAGTTGTGTGCGCGATTCGTCTCGCTCAAACAGGCTGGTCAGGTTCTTGACAATGCTCTGCTCAAGCAGGGCAAAAATACCCCGCATGCTGTGCAGCAGCACAACATTATGTGCCGCCTCGGCAATCGCCAGGTGAAAGGCCGCATCCGCCTCGGCTTCCTGCTCCGGGTCCATGGCCTCATAGGTGGCAACCAGTGCAGCAAACCGCTGCTCGAGCATGGCCCGGTCGGCATCGGTAGCACGCAGTGCAGCATAGTGTGCAGCCAGCCCTTCCAGGGCGTGACGAAACTCCAGCAGGTCGTAGTGAAACTCGCTGTGCCCCGCCAGCAGCTGCAGCAGCGGGTCGCGAAACGACTGCCCCAGCTGTTCACATACGTAGTTGCCGCCCCCTTGCCGGCTGACCAGCAGGCCACGGGCCACCAGCTTTTGCATCGCCTCGCGCAGGGATGGCCGGGAAACACCGAACTGCTCTGCCAGCTCACGCTCGGGCGGCAATTTCTGCCCGGGCTTGAAGGTGCCCTCCAGAATCATCGCCTCCAGTCGCCGCATGATCACATCCGACACCCGCGGACGCTGAACCTGTTGAAATACCATACAAACCCCAACTGGTAAGACCAATTTAAGCGCAATCATGTTGTGTTGCAGCAAAGAAGGCAAGCACAAACCGGCACGCGGCAGCCACAAACCTGTCTGCGCCCGTTCAATCAGCTCGTGCGCTATCGGGCGACGGTCCGCACCACTCTGTTTATCGGTATTTATTGCAAAACAAGTCACAATTATGGCGATTTTTACGTCAACTTCTGGTCGCCACAACAACCACCTAGACCATGGTCGTAGCCGGCTGAGCAATTTGTTGACTCGCCATAAAGGCAGCACATAGCATGATAAAAACCGGATGTAAATTGGTCTTACCAATTTACACGAGCTTTCAGCAAACATGGAGTCCGACCGTGCCGGAATCGTGCAAAACAACGGACGAGGAACCGCCCGGCAGCATCTGGCATGCACCGCATCACCAGCCAAACCCGATGCCGGCAGCCACGCGCAAGGCGGCAACCTGACAACAAGCCTGCCAACTGCGGTCTGGAACCACCCGGCAGGCGGCCAATAACAACAAGCGTCATCTAGCGCGAGGACCCGACCATGAACGAGATACTCCTGCCCCTGCTGGCCTTCACCCCGCTGCTGCTGGCCGGCGTTTTCCTGATTGGCTTCAACCTGCCGGCAAAAATTGCCATGCCGGCGGTGTTTGTGGTCACCGTACTGATTGGCCTGTTTGCCTGGGATCTGACCCCAAACCGCATCCTGGCCTCCAGCCTGCAAGGACTGATCATGACCGGAGCGATCCTGTGGATCATCTTCGGCGCCATCCTGCTGCTCAACACCCTGAAGCACTCCGGCGGCATCACTGCAATCCGCTCCGGGTTTTCCAATATTTCACCGGACCGGCGCATCCAGGTGCTGATCATCGCCTGGCTGTTCGGCTGCTTTATCGAGGGTGCTTCCGGCTTTGGTACCCCGGCCGCGGTGGTCGCACCGCTACTGGTCGCCCTGGGTTTCCCGGCACTTGGCGCGGTCATGATCGGCATGATGGTACAGTCCACGCCGGTATCCTTTGGTGCTGTCGGCACACCCATTGTGGTGGGCGTTACTGCCGGCCTGGACCGCACCGGCATCAGCGAGCAGCTGTTGGCACAAGGCTCCAGCTGGGACATGTTCTACCACCTGGTCACTTCCAAAGTGGCCCTAACCCACGCCGCTGTCGGCATTATCATGCCCCTGCTGATGTGCAGCATGCTGACGCGCTTTTTCGGCCGTAACAAATCCTGGCGCGAAGGGCTGGAAGTAGCCCCCTTTGCCCTGTTTACCGGCGTCGCCTTTGTCATTCCCTATGCGCTGGCCGGTATTTTCCTTGGCCCCGAGTTCCCATCCCTGATCGGAGCACTGGTTGGCCTGGCGATTGTCGTACCGGCGGCCCGGGCCGGTTTCCTGATGCCGAAAAGCGGTAACTGGGACTTTGCACCCGCCAGCGAATGGCCGGCCACCTGGATGGGCAGCATCCAGATCAAGCTGGACAGCCTGACCGACCAGCGACCGATGCCGGTTGCCATGGCCTGGCTGCCCTATGTGCTGCTGGCCATATTGCTGGTGCTTTCACGTGCCATCCCGCAGGTCAAGGCGTTCTTCCTCAGTGTGCTCAACTTCAGCTGGCAGAACATCCTTGGCGAACAGGGCGTCTCCGGCGGCATCGAGCTGCTTTACCTGCCCGGAGGCGTGATGATAGTGGTGGTGCTGCTGACTTTCTTCCTGCACCGCATGACGCTGGGCCAGCTGCGCGCAGCGGTCAGCGAGTCTTCGCGCACCCTGCTCGGCGCCGGCTTTGTGCTGGTGTTCACCGTGCCCATGGTCCGTATCCTGATCAACTCGGGCGTCAACGCCGCCGATCTGCCATCCATGCCGATTGCTATGGCGCAGCTGGTGTCCAACACCTTTGGCAGCGTTTATCCGCTGCTGGCACCCACAGTCGGTGCGCTGGGTGCGTTCATCGCCGGTTCCAACACCGTGTCCAACCTGATGCTGGCCCAGTTCCAGTACAGTGCGGCCGAGCTGCTGAACGCCTCCACCATTACCCTGGTATCGGTACAGGCCGTGGGGGCGGCAGCGGGCAACATGATCGCCATTCACAACGTGGTGGCTGCCTCGGCAACGGTCGGCCTGCTTGGCCGCGAAGGCCGCACGTTGCGCATGACCATCTTGCCCACACTGTATTATCTGACCGCCACCGGCATCATCGCCCTGATCATGGCCTGACCTGACGGCCAGCGGTGCCTGCCCGGCGGCAGGCACCGGTTTGCACGACCGCTTGACGGCTCCAGGAGAACTGCATGTATTCGATGACCCCCGCCTATCAGGAGCTGACCCGGGAACTTGCCGGCTTCATCCCGGCCGAGCGCCTGCTCACCGCCGAGCTTGACCGGCTGGCCCAGGGTACCGACGCCAGCTTTTACCGGCTGGTGCCGCAACTGGTGGTGCGGGTATGCAATGATGACGAGGTACAGCAGGTACTGCGCAGCTGCGCCCGCCGCGGTCTGCCAGTGACCTTCCGGGCAGCCGGTACCTCGCTGTCCGGCCAGGCCGTCACCGATTCGGTGCTGATCCAGCTGGGCAACGGCTGGAACGGGCACCAGCTGCTGGACAACGGTGCCGCCATCCGCCTGCAACCGGGCATCATCGGCGCCCGTGCCAACAGCCTGCTGGCACCGCTGGGACGCAAAATCGGCCCCGACCCGGCCTCGATCAACGCCTGCATGATTGGCGGCATCGCCGCCAACAACGCCTCGGGCATGTGCTGTGGTACCGCCGAGAACTCCTACAACACACTGCTGGATCTGCGCCTGATTCTGGCCGACGGCACCCTGCTGGACACCGCCGATGCCGCATCGGTTACGGCGTTTCGAACCAGCCATGCCGGGCTGCTGCAGCATCTGGCCGAGCTGGGCGCAGCCACCCGGGCCAACACCGCCCTGGCCGAACGCATCCGTCACAAATACCGGCTGAAAAACACCACCGGCTACAGCATCAATGCCCTGGTGGATTTCAGCGACCCGCTGGACATCCTCAAGCACCTGATGATCGGCTCGGAAGGCACCCTGGGATTTATCAGCGCCATCACCTACCGCACCGTGCCCGATTATCCCGACAAGGCCGCCGCGCTGATTTATTTCCCCGACATCCACACCGCCTGCACCGCCACCCTGCGCCTGAAAGAAACACCTGTCAGCGCAGTGGAGCTGCTTGACCGGGCCTCGTTACGCTCGGTGCAACACATGCCCGGTCTACCTGCCGGGCTGGCCGACTTGCCCGATGGCACCACCGCACTGCTGGTGGATGTGCGTGGTGAGAACGATGCGGCACTCCATGCCAATATCGAGCAGATCCTGCATGCACTGCAGGGTATTCCGGTCTTGCAGGATATCGAGTTTACCCATGATCCGCACACCTACGACAGCTACTGGAACGTACGCAAGGGAACCTTCCCGGCGGTGGGTGCCAACCGGGTCGTCGGCACCACGGTCATCATCGAAGACGTGGCGTTTCCACTGGACCGGCTGGCCGAGGGCGTGCTCGACCTGCAGGCCCTGCTGCAGCGCCACGGTTACCACGAGGCGATCCTGTTTGGCCATGCGCTGGAAGGCAACCTGCACTTCGTCTTTACCCAGAGCTTCAATGATCCGGCAGAAGTCAGCCGCTATGCCGCCTTCATGGACGCTCTGGCGCAACTGGTGGCGGTTGAGTATGGCGGCTCGCTGAAAGCCGAACACGGCACCGGCCGCAACATGGCGCCCTATGTCGAACTGGAGTGGGGCAGCGACGCCTATGCCCTGATGAAGCGCATCAAACAGCTGTTTGACCCCAGCAACCTGCTCAACCCCGGCGTGCTGATCAGCGACAACCCCACCACCCACGTGGAAAACCTCAAGCCCCTGCCCAAGGCCCACGGCATTATCGATGCCTGCATCGAGTGCGGCTTTTGCGAAGCCGTCTGCCCGTCCCGCCGGCTAACCCTGAGCCCGCGCCAGCGCATTGTCATCTGGCGTGAGCTGGAACGGCGCAGGCAAAGCGGCGCCGACAGCGCCAGCATCCGCCCACTGGAGCAGGACTGGCAGTACAGCGGCCTGGATACCTGCGCCGTCGATGGCCTGTGCGGCACCCGCTGCCCGGTCAATATCAACACCGGTGATCTGGTGCGCGACCTGCGCAGCCGACACAATACCCGCTTGCAAGCCCGTGCCGGGCGGCTGGCGCAACGTTTTAGCCGCACCACCGCAATGGCCCGTAGCGGCCTGCGCCTGGCTTCCCTGGCGCGGACCCTGCTCGGAGACCGCGGCATGCGCGCCAGCATGCAGCTGGCACGCAAGGCCGGCCTGCCCGTCGGCCACTGGCGCCCCGGCTTGCCGGCAGCCGCACCGGCCCTGCCCGCACAGCGGCATTTTCCGGCCGGCGCGCCGTCCGCCACGCGGTCTGCAGACAAGGTCATTTACTGGCCGTCCTGTGTCAGCCGGGTGCTGGGCTCGGACCGGCGCACAGACGACAGCCGCCCGTTGTTTGAAGTCACCCTGGGCATCCTGCACAAGGCCGGATACGAAGTACTGATTCCCGACAACATCAACGAGCTGTGCTGCGGCCTGCCGTTCCAGTCCAAGGGGCTGTTTAGCGTAGCCGACAGCAAACGTGACGAAATGACCGCCAGTGTCCGCCAACTGACTGGCGAGGGCAGCGACATTCCGGTGATCTCCGACACCAGTCCCTGTAACCTGCGCATGCGCGAAGGCGAAACCGGCCTCAATTTTTACGAAGCTGCCGACTTCATGGCCCGCCATGCCCTGCCCCGCCTGCAACTGCAACCGCTGGACGACACCATCGCCCTGCACCCGACCTGCTCAACCCAGGTTGGCGGCAACCAGCACAGCCTGCTCAAACTGGCCCGCGCCTGCGCCCGGGAGGTGGTGGTACCGGCTTCGGTCAGCTGTTGCGGCTTTGCCGGCGATCGCGGCTTTCAGGTACCGGAACTCAACGCCAGCGCCCTGCAAGACCTGCGCGACGAAGTGACCGGCTGCAGTGCCGGTTACTCCAACAGCCGCACCTGCGAAATCGGCCTGAGCGAACACTCCGGCCTGCAGTATCGGTCCATTTTGTACCTGCTGGACCGCGTCAGCCAGCCGCTCCAGACACCACAGGACAACATTCAAGCCCAGGTGCCACGGCACAACAGCGGTCGCGGCTGAAGCCGCTCGTACAGAAATACTGCAGTCTGCGGGCGGAGGTTGCCGTTTTGCAGGGGCAACCGTGCAAAACGCAAATTCTCTCAGGGGGCAAGCCCCTTCGCACAGGCAGCAGTGGCCGCGCAAAAACTCGAAATGTCCACCGCGACAGCATCCCGCCGCGGGCGGGACAAAAACCCCCGCCCGCACAAAGCAAACTCGGGCCGGGCGGGGCCGGAGTCAGGCATCAGCGCAGCGCAGCCTGACGGAGCGCTCCGCCCGGCCCAGACGCTGAAGTACA
>CAYMXO010000032.1:0-21880 GCA_964394445.1 uncultured Thiopseudomonas sp. | reverse complement strand
CGCAGTCCGCTGACTTCAAGAATGTTCTTGCTCATTGGCGCAACTCCACATGCGGGCGTTTCATTGGCAGCAGACCCTGGGGCCGCCAGATCATCATCAGTACCATCATCAGGCCAAACAGCAGCATGCGGTATTCGTTGAATTCACGTGCAAGCTCCGGCAACACGGTCATCAAAATCGCTGCCAGTACCACGCCGATCTGTGAGCCCATGCCGCCGAGTACCACAATGGCCAGGATGATCGCCGATTCGATAAAGGTGAAGGATTCGGGGCTGATAAAACCCTGGCGCGCAGCAAAGAAGCTGCCGGCAAACCCGGCAAAACTGGCGCCAATGGTAAAGGCGCTGAGCTTGATGTTGGTCGGGTTCAGGCCAAGGGCGCGGCAAGCGATCTCGTCTTCGCGCATGGCTTCCCAGGTGCGGCCAATCGGCATGCGCATCAGGCGGTTGATCACGAACAGGGTGATCAGGACCAGCACCAGCGCCAGCAAGTAGAGGAAAATGACCCGATGGCTGCTGTTGAAGGCAATGCCGAAGAAGTCATGGAAGGTCTGAGTGCCTTCGGGTGCTCGGCGGGCAAACTCCAGGTTGAACAGGGTTGGCTTGGGAATGTTGCCGATGCCGCGCGGGCCGCCGGTGATGTCGGTCAGGTTGTTGAGCAGGATGCGGATGATCTCGCCAAAGCCGAGCGTCACAATGGCCAGATAGTCTCCGCGCAGCCGTAACACCGGAAAGCCGAGGATATAGCCAAAAAACGCGGCCATGATGCCGGCTGCGCCCAGCCCGGTCCAGAAGCCGATACCGAAGTACTGCGCGAGCAGGGCGTAGGTATAGGCGCCGACGGCGTAGAAACCGACGTAGCCCAGGTCGAGCAGGCCGGCCAGGCCAACCACCACGTTCAGCCCCAGACCCAGCATGACGTAGATCAGCACCAGGGTGGCCAGGTCAATCTGGCTGCGGCCGACCATGAAGGGAAAGACAAAGGCAGCAATGATGATGACCAGCCAGAACAGTTTCTGGATCAGGGGCACATCCAGTGGATTGTTTTTGAGGCCGCCGGGGCGGGGGATTGATTCTTTGGCGCGGTCAATCCAGTCACGCAGCAGGTTATAGAGGAAGATGAAGCCGGCGGCAGCGCCAATTTTCCAGTAAACGGAAGAGTCGGACACCACCACGGTCAGCTGCGAGCCGGCCTGGGTCAGGCGCACGCCGAGCAGCACAGCGGTGAGGATGGTGACGACAATGGCAGAGAAAATGGCAGATTTGAAGTGCAGGCGCATCAGACTTTCTCCACCTCGGGACGACCCAGGATTCCGGTCGGACGGAACAGCAGGATCAGGATCAGCAGGGCAAAGGCCACCGCGTCCTTGTACTGGGTACTGAAGTAACCCGAGGTCATGGCTTCGGTGACGCCCAGGACCAGCCCGCCAAGGACGGCACCGGGAATGCTGCCGATACCGCCAAGCACGGCGGCGGTAAAGGCTTTCAGTCCGGCCATGAAGCCGATATAGGGGTTGACCACGCCGTAGTACAGACTCAGCAATACGCCGGCCACGGCAGCCAGGGCAGCACCAATGACAAAGGTGATGGCAATGATGGCGTTACTGTTGATGCCGAGCAGGCCGGTCATCTTGATGTCTTCGGCGCAGGCGCGGCAGGCGCGGCCGGTGCGCGAGCGGCTGATGAAGATGGACAACGCCAGCATGGCAACAAAAGTGGTCACAAAAATGATCATCTGCATGTACGACAGGCTGGCTGCCGCATCGTCGGAACCCAGACGGATGCCGCCGGTGATCATGCTGGGCATCGCCACATCGCGGGCACCCTGGGCAATGCGGACAAAGTTTTGCAGCAGGATCGACATGCCGATCGCGGAAATCAGGGGAATCAGGCGGTTGCTGCCACGCAGCGGGCGGTAGGCCACCCGTTCAATGCTGTAGCCGTAGGCGCTGGTAACGATCATGCTGAGCAGAAAGGCGCCCAGTATCAGTAGCGGCAGGCTCTCCAGGCCAAGCATGGCCAGCCCGGTCAGGGCAATGAAGGTGACATAGCTGCCGATCATGTAAACCTCGCCGTGGGCGAAGTTGATCATACCGATGATGCCGTACACCATGGTGTAGCCAATGGCGATCAGGGCATAGGTGCTGCCCACGGTGAGGCCGTTGAGCAGTTGCTGCAAAAAATAATAAAACTCGTCAATCATGCGGAATACCAGCCGGTAAACAAAAAGGAAGCGCCAGACCCGGCAAAGGTAATGCTACGCACTGGTTGCCCGCGCATCCAAAAGCCCCGCCTGGCTTCAGCCGGGCGGGGCAGGGTACAGCTTACTCGGTCAGGGCCGTTTTGCTGTTGTCAGCGTGCCATTCGTAAACGATGAAGCTGAACTCTTTCAGGTCGCCTTTTTCGTCAAATTCCAGGGTACCGGTTGGAGTGTCGAAGCTGTTGCTGCGCAGGGCTTCGGCAATTTTGTCGGTATCGGTGGAGTTGGTGATTTTCATGGCGTCAGCCATCACCTGCACAGCGGCGTAAGCAGGGAACACGAAGGCGCCGCTCGGGTCCTGGTTCTTGTCCTTGAATGCCTTGACCAGGTCGGCGTTGGCCGGATCTTCGTCAAAGGCCTTGGGCAAGGTGGTCAGCATGCCTTCGGCAGCGGCACCTGCAATAGCGGTGATGTCGGTGTTACCCACGCCTTCCGGACCCATGAACCTGGCTTTGAAGCCATTTTCGGCGGATTGACGCAGCAGGGCACCCATTTCCGGGTGGTAGCCGCCAAAGTAAACGAACTCGACGTTTTCACGCTTCATCTTGGCAATCAGTGCAGAGAAGTCCTTGTCGCCAGCGGTGACACCTTCAAACAGGGCGACCGGAATCTTCGCTTCGTCCAGCGCACTCTTGACTGCGGTGGCTACGCCTTCACCGTATTGCTGCTTGTCGTGCAGAACGGCAGCACGGGCGGGCTTGAGCTGCTCGACCACATATTTGCCGGCGGCCGGGCCCTGCATGTTGTCCAGACCGATGGTGCGGAAAATCAGGGTATGGCCTTTTTCAGTGATGTCCGGTGCGGTGGACGCAGCGGTGATCATCAGAATGCCTTCTTCTTCATAGATGTCGGCTGCTGGCTGGGTGGAGCCGGAGCACAGGTGCCCGACCACAAACTGGATGCCATCGTTGACAATCTTGTTGGCTACGGCAACCGCCTGCTTCGGGTCACAGGCGTCGTCATAGGTGACGGCTTCGAGCATGCGTCCATTGACGCCGCCAGCCTTGTTGATCTGCTCGATGGCCATGTTGGCACCCATCGACTGCATGTCGCCATACTGGGCGACCGGGCCGGTGACGGGACCGGCCAGGGCAATCTTGATGGGCTCGGCTGCCATGCTGTAGGAGGCTGCGCCGGCCAGCGCCATGGCGGCCAGCAGTTTGCTCAGGTTGCGGGTTGTTTTGCTCATAAATGCCTGCCTTTGTAATAATTCTAGTGTCATTTGGATGAGTACAGGGCCGATTGGCCCGGCTATCGATGTTGAAGTCTAGTCAAGAAGTGGTGCCAGTGAAACCGCAAAACCGCCAAACGGGCCGCGCTATTGGACAAAATGGCTAGATGACTGTCGGGTCAGTAGTCGCAGGCCGCTTTAATGACGGGTTTCACTGCTGCCGTTACGCTCCTGCACCAGCACCCAGGGGCGTACCACGGTGGCCCATAATTCAGGCTCGCGCTCGTGGTAGTCCTGCGCTTGCTGGTCGCTCAGGCGTTGCAGAAGATTTTGTTGCATCAGGCCCGAAACCAGCTGCTTGTCGTCTCTGGCGATGGCTTCGGCGACGGCTACCAGATCCTGCCCGCCGGCAACCCAGAGCAACGAGCCACGGGCAAACCAGGGTGCCAGTTCCTGCCAGCTGATGCGGGCAGTTTCACCCAGTATTTCCGCGTACAGCGGGCTGATTGAGTCAGGCATGTCAGAACTCTCATCCGGTCAAAGCGCTTATCATACCCTGAAGAGGGGCTGTTGGTGTCAACGGGCCATGACATTTGCCCGGTTTGCCGGCAGGTGTGTATCTCGCACCGGACGGGTGCTTCGGGTAGAATCTGCGTTTCTTTGACCTTTCTGGAAACTTTGATGTTTGCACAGCTGAACCTGCATGAGCGCCTGCTGCGGGCGCTACAAGAAAACGACTTTATCGAGCCGACCCCGGTACAGCAGCAAGCCATTCCTGTGATCCTGGCCGGCCGCGACCTGCGGGCAACCGCACAAACCGGCAGCGGCAAGACCGCGGCCTTCCTGTTGCCGGTGTTGCATCAGCTGCTGTCGCTGGAGCAGGAGGCGCCCGCGACCCGGGTGCTGATCCTGGTGCCGACCCGGGAGCTGGCCAGACAAATTCTGGACGAGGTCGAGCGCTTTTCACGTTACACCTTTTTGCAATCAGGCATGGTGATCGGTGGTGAAGGCTTCAAGGAGCAGGCGGCGTTGCTGCGCAAGATCCCGGATGTACTGGTCGCGACCCCGGGCCGCTTGCTGGAACACATCCAGGCCGGCAGCATGCCGGCGGGCGAGGTGCGCTGGCTGATTCTGGACGAAGCCGACCGCATGCTCGACATGGGGTTTGCCGAGGACATGCAGGCGATCATCGAGGCCTGTGGCAACCGCCAGCAAACCCTGTTGTTTTCCGCCACGACCGGTGGACGGGCGCTGCGCGAGATCGCCCAGAGTGTGCTGCACAACCCCGAGCACCTGATGCTGAATCCGGTTTCGCAGCTCAGTGACACCACGCGCCAACAGATCATTACCGCGGAAAGCCCCGGCCACAAGGAAAAGCTGCTGTCCTGGCTGCTGTCCAATGAGAACTACCGCAAGGCCATGGTATTCACCAATACGCGTGCCATGGCCGACCAGCTGTATGGCCGTTTGCGGGCCCGGGACTACCGGGTGTTTGTCCTGCACGGTGAAAAAGACCAGCAGGAGCGCAAGCAGGCCCTGGACCGTTTCAGCCAGGGTTCCGAGCGCGTGTTGCTGGCTACCGATGTGGCCGCGCGCGGGCTGGATATCGAAGGGGTTGATCTGGTGATCAACTACGACATGCCGCGTTCCGGTGATGAATATGTACACCGTATCGGCCGGACCGGCCGGGGTGGAGAGGACGGGCTGGCCATTTCCCTGATCGAGCACCTGGACTGGAACCTGATGTCCAGCATTCAGCGCTATCTGAAGCAGGATTTTGAAAAGCGCCTGCTGCCGGGCCTGAAAGGCAATTACCACGGACCGAAAAAAGTCAAAAGCTCGGGCAAGGCAGCCGGCACGAAAAAGAAGAAGACCGCCGGCAAAGCCGCCAGGCCGGCCCGGAAGCCGTCACGCAGTCCGGCTCCGACCAGGAGCCGGCTGGTCAGTGATGACGGCCATTCGCCATTGCGCAGGCGTTCGCCAGTCGCGGAGGAATGACCATGGGACAGATGACGGAAATTCTTGAGCATGCCTATCCGGTTTTGCCGGTGCTGGTGCTGGAAGATCCGGAGCAGGCCCTGCCGCTGGCGGAAGCCCTGCTGCGTGGCGGACTGGCCGTGCTGGAGCTGACCCTGCGCACGCCCCAGGCGGTCGAGTCACTGTGGCGGATTCGCCAGCAGCTGCCGGAAGTGGTGGTAGGCGCTGGCACAGTGCTGGATGCGCAACAAGCACGCCAGGCACAGCAGGCAGGGGCAGCCTTTATTGTCAGCCCGGGTTTTTCACCGCAAATGGCGCAGACAACCCGCGAGCTGGATATGCCCTGGCTGCCGGGCGTGCAGACGGCCTCGGAAGTGATGCAGGCCCGCGAAGCCGGTTTGCGCCAGCTGAAGCTGTTTCCTGCCGCAACGGCCGGACTGGCCTTGCTCGACAATTTTGCCGGGCCGTTCCCTGATGTCAGTTTTTGTCCTACAGGCGGCATTGGCCCGGACAACCTGGCCACCTACCTGCAACGTCGCAACGTTTCTTGCTGTGGCGGCAGCTGGCTGGCCCCCCGGGCACTGGTTGAAGCCCGTGACTGGGCAGGCATCACGGCCCTGGCGCGTGAGGCTGTTGCAATTGCCGGCCAATCGGCAGAACGGTCGCAGGCAGGCTTCTGATGGAGATTCAGTGGGACTGGACCGATCCTTTTACGGCCGGCTTTGTTGCGCAGCCCGAACACATTGACGAGCTGCGGCATGTCAACAACGCCGTCTACGTGCAGTGGATGGAAGACTGTGCCTGGCAGCATTCCAACAGCCTCGGGCTTGGGGTGGAATGCTTTGCCGCACTGGACCGCAGCATGGCCGTGCTGCGCCATGAAATTGACTACCTGGCCAGCGCCTATCTGGACGATCAGGTTTTGATGGGTACATGGCTGGTAAAAACCGATAACCGGCTGAAAATGGACCGCCTGTTTCAGCTGGTCCGCCCGGCTGACGGTGCAACCTTGCTGCGCGCACGCACCACCTTTGTCTGTGTGGACATGTCCTCGGGCAAGCCACGTCGCATGCCGCAAGAGTTTGTGCAGGGCTACAGCCGTGCCTGGCGTGAATTGACGGAAAGCTAAACTGCATGGAAATTGCGCTTGCGCCGATGGAGGGGTTGGCGGACGCCATGCTGCGCGACCTGCTTACCAGGCAGGGCGGTATGGACTGGTGTGTCAGCGAGTTCATCCGGGTGTCCGATCGTTTGCTGTCGCCGGAGGCTTTTTACCGGCTGGCGCCCGAGCTGAAAAACAGGAGCCGCACTGCTGCGGGGACACCCATGCGGATTCAGCTACTGGGCTCGGATCCGGTCTGTCTGGCAGAAAATGCAGCCCGGGCCGCAGAGCTGGGTGCTTGCGCGATTGACCTGAACTTTGGCTGCCCGGCCAAGACCGTCAACAATTCCCGGGGCGGTTCGATTCTGCTAAAAGAACCTGAGCGCCTGTACCGGATTGCCGATTATGTACGTCATGCATTGCCAGCCGACATACCGCTGACTGCCAAGATGCGTCTGGGGTATGAAGATACCAGCCCGGCGCTGGATTGTGCCCGCGCGTTAACCATGGGCGGGGCCAGTCAGCTGGTGGTGCATGCCCGCACCCGGATGCAGGGTTACAAACCGCCGGCACACTGGGAATGGGTGGCCAGGGTGCAGGATGTGGTTAGTGTGCCGGTATTGGCCAATGGTGATGTGTGGTCACTGGACGACTGGAAAAGATGCCGCGAGATCAGTGGTGTCGAGTCGGTGATGATTGGTCGTGGACTGGTCTGCCAGCCGGATCTGGCGCGGCAGATCAAGGCGTGCATCCAGGGAGAGGATTACCGGCCGCTGGACTGGAATGGGCTGTGGCCGCTGTTGCAGGAGTTCTGGCAGCGGGTGCGCCGCCAGGTGATGCCGCAGCATGCACCGGGCAGACTCAAACAGTGGCTGTCGATGCTGATGCGCAGCTACCCGGAGGCTGGCGATTTTTTTCGGCAGATTCGCCGCGAAACCGATTGCACGGTGATTGACCGGCTGATGCTGGGCACGGTCTGGCGTTAAAGCGGGCCAAACTGCTGACTGATGTTAATGCTCTGTGCATTGCCGGCTTCAGCTGCGCGGGACAGGCGCTGGCGGGCCGCAACGGGCAGGGGACTGAGCCAGGTAATTACGGTATGGCTGCAGCCCAGCTCAAGTACCTGGCAGGCCAGTTCCTGGCTGCTTTGCAAACCCTTGGGGTGCAGGATCAGGGTACGTTGCGGGTTCAGGCCGGCGTTGCGCAGCCAGTGCATGGTCAGGGGCTCAGGTGGAGAAACCAGAGCCAGCCAGCGTTCTTCCTGTTGCTCACTCAATAGCTTGAGCATCGGGGCCAGCAGATGCAGACAATGTTCCGCACGGCCGCTGAGGATCAGCTCGCTGCACCATGGGCTGGGCTCCACTGCGGGAGCAGGCTGATTGTCCGGGTCGTGTGGCAGGCTGAGGGCTGCCTGCTGATCAAACAGTCCCAGTTGATTGTTATGCGCTTGAGTGTTCATGACAGGGTTCCCCTTATCTGCGGATCACGCCAACGCCAAGGCCTTCAATGACCAGCTCCTGGCTTTCAAGGTCGACTTCGATCGGTTCGAAATCACTGTTTTCCGGCAACAGCCAGACTTTGCTGCCTTTACGCTGGTAACGCTTGACCGTGACTTCGTCATCAAGGCGCGCGACTATCAGCTGGCCGTTGCGTGCTTCGCGGGTGATGTGTACTGCCAGCAGGTCGCCATCCAGGATGCCGGCATCCTTCATGCTCATGCCGCGGACCTGCAACAGGTAGTCGGCACGTGGTTTGAAAAAATCAGGACTGACAGGGCAGGTATTGTCGATATGCTGCTGGGCCAGAATCGGGCTGCCGGCAGCAACCCGGCCGATGATCGGCAGTTCGTTTTCGGCGACTTCCGGCGCTTCTTCATCACTGGCTTCGATCAGGCGAATGCCGCGTGATGCACCGGAGATCATTTCAATGGCACCCTTGCGAGCCAGTGCCTTGAGGTGGTCTTCTGCCGCATTGGGAGACTTGAAACCCAGCGCCTGGGCAATCTCGATGCGTGTTGGCGGGTAGCCCTGTTCGTCAATCCAGCCCTTCAGGAAATCAAGGATCTCGCCTTGCCGCTTGGTCAGTTTGCTCATCCGGAAATACCTGTGGTTTTATACAGTACACTGGTATTCTATACAGTGTTTTCGGATATGCAAGCATCAATGTGCTGAAATCCCTCACATTTGCGGATGCTCGGGTGGAACAGTCTGTGAGGGCTAGGTTGAGCGAAGCAGGAAGTCGCTGAGCTCCCGGGCTCCCGCCAGCAGCAGGCCATTGCCAAAGGTGTCCGCACGCGGGTGGCTGCGGGGTAGCAAGATGGTCTGTATGGACAGCCTGCCAAGTGACAGCGGCAGGCGTGCGTAAGGAACTTTGTGCGCGACCAGGTAGTTCATGAACACCGGATCGGTCCAGGCGGCAGTAGGCATGCACAGGGTGTGGTAATGCTTTTTCAGTTCACGGATTGATGCGGCGTTGGTGCGGATACGGTGCAACCGTACCGGCAGGTTGACCGGCAACTCCCGGCGGCGGGCGTAGACCAGTGCGGCAATCAGTTCTGCACTGTTTTGAGGGTCGGCCCAGTAGAACTTGTCGGCTTCCCAGGCAGTGGAAAGCAGGTCGACACTTTGACTTTTACCGATGGCTATCGAGAGAACCCGGTTGAAATCGCGCATGCTGATGATGCGAATGTGCCGGCACTCGGCAGCCTGCGCCATCGACTCCCAGCTGTCATGGAGCAGGAGCGAGTTGTGTTCATGGTTGAGCCCGTAGAGTCCGCGCATGTCAAAGGCGCTGATTGACTGCACTTCGATGCTGGCAATTTTACTCAGGTAGCCGTGGGCTTCGGCCTTGTCCTGCTGGACCGGCCCGTACAGGGCGTTGGTGGGCAGGTTGGCCAGTTGCTGCAAGTTAAGGGTATGGTTCCAGTGTATGCTTGGCACTGGCGGAGCGAGGAGAGGGTATTCCAGGCGTAACGCGCGCGCGACTTCGTCAGCAATCAATGGCTGCTGCGCAGTTTTGCGTTTGAAAATTGAGTTTAGCAAGTTGCCAAAAACGGAAGACTGACTCATTTTGACGGAAATCCGGAAACCTTGACTAACGCTGCAAGAACCAGCGAGGTGCATCGAAGCCGATCCTTATTGTGCACGTTTTATGATGAAGAGGCCATGTTGAAATTGCATCTGGATATCAGCCTGCCGGCTGAGGAGTTTTTGCGGGTTTACCGCGGTACTGCCAACCGGGTTTTGCTGCGCAGCCGCGAGGGCAAGTCGGTCAGCCTGCCGGCGGGTCGCTTGCAACCCTTTCTGAGCCACGAGGGAATTTACGGCAGTTTTGAGCTCAGCTTCGACGCTGCAGGCAAGTTCATTTCACTGCGTAAGCTGGCGTAATCCGCTATACTTGCGCTTTTTAGCCGACTTGCCGATAGCCATGTACCGACTTGCCCGTCCTCTGCTGTTTTCCCTGTCACCTGAAACTGCCCACGATTTGTCGCTTGACCTGCTGGGTGCCTCTGGCCGCCTGGGTCTGAGCCAGCTGGTCATGCCAAAGCCACGGCAGGCAGTGGTCAACGTGATGGGCATCGATTTTCCCAACCCAGTTGGCCTGGCTGCCGGGCTGGACAAGAACGGCGATGCGATTCGCGGGTTGTCCGATCTGGGTTTCGGCTTTGTCGAAATCGGCACCATCACGCCGCGCCCGCAGCCGGGTAACCCCAAACCGCGCATTTTCCGCCTGCCGCAGGCAGAAGCTGTGATCAACCGCATGGGCTTCAACAACCGTGGCGTGGATTACCTGATCGAGCGGGTGCGCAATGCCAAATTTGATGGTGTGCTGGGTATCAATATCGGCAAGAACCTGACCACGCCGGTCGAGCAGGCAGTGGACGACTATCTGTATTGTCTGGAGCGGGTGTATGAGCACGCCAGCTATATTACGGTCAACATCAGCTCGCCCAATACGCCCGGGCTGCGCAGCCTGCAATACGGTGACTCGTTGAAAGAGCTGCTGGGTGCACTGCAGCTGCGGCAGGAAGACCTGACCGAAATGCACGGCAAGCGTGTACCGATTGCCGTCAAGATCGCCCCGGACATGACCTACGAAGAAATCGCCCAGGTGGCCGAAATTATTGTCGAATGTGGCATGGATGGCGTGATTGCCACCAATACCACGTTATCCCGCGAGGGTGTTGAAGGACTCCCGCATGCCGCCGAGGCCGGTGGTTTGTCCGGCGCACCCGTGCGCGAACAAAGCACCCATGTGGTACGTGTGCTGGCCGAAACGCTGCAAGGTCGCCTGCCGATTATTGCTGTGGGCGGCATCACCGAGGGTGCGCACGCCGCCGAAAAAATCCAGGCCGGTGCCAGCCTGGTGCAAATTTACTCCGGTTTTTTGTACAAGGGCCCTGCACTGATTCGCCAGTCCGTGGATGCGATTACCGCGCTGCGCAGCAAAGCCTGACTGAGCTGGTTACGCGCTTGTTCGCAGGAAGGCAGCGCAGAATGCTGTTGCGTGCGCTTGCCTGTACGAAGGGGGCTTGTCCCTGAGGCTTAAGAGCACTGATTGACTCTCGCACGGAGGCGAACAGCCCCGGCATGAAGGGCAAGTCCCCGGGATGATCGACAGCCCGACCAACGGGGGCAAGCTCCCTTGCATATTGTATTTATTTCTTCGAGATTCCTGTCCCCATGTCCGATACCGATCTGCTTGAAATCCACCTGAGCTGCCCGAAAAGCCTGGAAGAACTGCTCTTGACCGAAGCACAGGAACTGGGCCTGCAAAACGCCCGCCAGCGTCCGGCGCTGGTTAGTGGGCAGGGCACTCTGGAAACTGCTTATCGCCTGTGCCTGTGGTCACGTCTGGCCAACCGGGTGTTGCTGGTGCTGACACGCTTTCCGGTACAGAGTGCCGACGAGCTGTATGCCGGCATTCAAACCCTCGACTGGCGCGACCATCTGGACAGCAGCGGTACGCTGGCAATTGATTTCAGTGGCCGCGGCAAGGGCATCGACAACACCCACTTTGGTGCGCTCAAGGTTAAAGATGCCATTGTCGATGCGCTGCGTGACCGCATGGGCAACCGCCCCTCGGTGGAAAAGCGCAACCCGGATATCCGGGTCAACGTGCACCTGCGCCGTGACGAAGCCACGGTGTCGCTGGACCTGTCCGGCACCAGCCTGCACCAGCGCGGTTACCGTCTGCAGCAGGGGGCCGCACCGCTGAAAGAAAACCTGGCGGCGGCCATCCTGTTGCGTGCAGGCTGGCCCGAGCTGGCCAAACAGGGCTATGCCCTGAGCGACCCCATGTGCGGCATGGCGACCTTCCTGATTGAAGGGGCGATGATGGCCGCAGACATGGCGCCGGGCCTGAAACGTGAATACTGGGGCTTTCATGGCTGGCAGGGCCATGTGCCGTCAATCTGGAACCGGCTGCTGAATGAGGCCGAACAAAGGGCCGAAACAGGCTTGCAGCAAGAACCCTTGTGGATTCGCGGTTACGAAGCCGACCCGCGCCTGATGCAGCCGGCGCGCAACAACATTGCCCGTGCGGGTTTGAGCGACTGGGTAAAGGTATATCAGGGCGAGCTTGCCACCTTTGCGCCCAGCCCGGACAAGGGTCAGCCCGGCCTGGTGATTTGCAACCCGCCCTATGGCGAGCGTCTGGGCGACGAGGCCAGCCTGCTATATCTGTACCAGCACCTGGGCGAGCGTTTGCGCAGCCAGTGCCTGGGCTGGCAGGCAGGCGTGTTCACCGGAGCACCGCAACTGGGCCGGCGCATGGGGTTGCGCAGCCACAAGCAATATGCGTTTTTCAACGGCGCCATCCCGTGCCGTTTGCTGTTGTTTGATGTACAGCAGGACAATTTTGTCGTCGCCCGTGAAACGCAGGAACAGCAGCCTGCCAGCGAACAGCAAGATGCCCCGGCCATGCTGTCCAGCGGCGGCCAGATGTTTGCCAACCGCCTGCAAAAAAACCGCAAGCAACTGTCACGCTGGCTGCGCCAGAATGAAATCCAGTGCTACCGCCTGTACGATGCCGACATGCCGGAATACGCGGTGGCGGTGGATGTCTATGGCGAGCATGTCCACGTACAGGAATATGCCGCACCCAAATCCGTGGATGCCGATAAAGCGCAGGCCCGACTGCTGGATGCCCTGGCCGCGATCCCGCAGGCGCTGGATATTCCCCGTGAGCGTGTACAGGTCAAACGTCGTGAACGCCAGACCGGTCTGCGTCAGTACGAACGCCAGGCCGAGCAGGGCGAGTTTCTGGAAGTGCAGGAAGGCAGCGTCAAGCTGCTGGTCAACCTGACTGACTATCTGGATACCGGCCTGTTTCTGGACCACCGCCCGATGCGCTTGCGCATTGCCAGCGAAGCCCGCGGCAAGCGCTTTCTCAACCTGTTCTGCTATACCGGCGCGGCCACCGTACACGCGGCTGCCGGCGGTGCCCGCACCACCACCAGCGTGGACCTGTCGAAAACTTACCTCGACTGGGCGCGGCGCAACCTGGCGCTGAACGGCTTTTCTGAAAAGCAGCAGCTGGTCCAGGCCGATGTCATGCAGTGGCTGGCCAAAGAGCAGGGCGAATACGACCTGATCTTTATCGACCCGCCGACCTTTTCCAACTCCAAACGCATGCAGGACGTGTTTGACGTGCAGCGCGACCAGCGTACGCTGATCAACGAAGCCATGCGCCTGCTGGCCAAAGACGGCGTGCTGTATTTCTCCAACAACTTCCGCCGTTTTGAGCTGGAGCCGGAACTGGCAGAGCGTTACCAGATTGAAGAAATCAGCGCGCAGACCATTGATCCGGATTTTGCCCGCAACCCGAAAATCCACCGGGCATGGCGAATTCGGCATTTGATTGCTTAATTGTTTTGGCTAGATAATACTGTATTTCGGTATTATCTACGTTGAAGTATTGATATGAAGCTTGTCGAGCTAGTCAGCAAGCTACCTGTTTCGTTGGTGTCGCACGAGATGCTGTCGGGTGCGCTGGCGGGAAGTGTGAGCAATATCAACAACAAAATCTCCAGTCTGGTTGCGTCTGGAGATTTGATTCGTCTGAAGAAAGGATTTTACAGTTTCGCGCCGGTTTACCGGGCGCAGCCTGTTAATCGACTGGCAATCGCTAACGGCTTGTATGCACCTTCTTATGTGTCTTTTGAGTATGCGCTGGGCTGGCACGGAGTGATCCCGGAGCGCGTAGAGCAGGTAACCTCTGCAACCAGCAAAAACAACAAGCTGTTTGACACCCCGCTGGGGCGGTTCAGTTATAAAAAAGTTCCGTTGGCCGCCTACTCGCTTGGAGTTGACTGGCATTTTGACCCGGTTGACGGCGGGATATTGTTTGCTTCGGTGGAAAAAGCGCTGTGTGACAAAATCCGCTACGAGCGTGGGCTGGGCACATTAACGCAGCGCAGCATGCAGGAGTATCTGGAAGATGACTTGCGTGCTGATCTGCCTGCCGGAATGAATATAGAACTGATAGACACGATAGCTGCTGCTTACCGGTCCAAAAACCTCTCCACTTTGGCCACTGTATTAAGGAAGATGAAGCCATGACCCACCCCGCCATCAGCCGGATGCTGGAGCCGTATGACTTAAGCACCACAAGCTCAAGCTACGATGCATTGCGTGAAATCCTGCAGGAAATAATTTTGCTGGCCCTCTACGATGCCGGATTTTTCAAACAGGCTGCTTTTTATGGAGGGACTGCATTACGGATTTTGCATGGGCTGCCCAGGTTTTCTGAGGATCTGGATTTTTCTTTACTTGAGCCACAACCCGGTTTTGATATTTCACCTTTTCAGCAGGCCATTGTTGAAACGCTGCAAGCCTACGGATTTGTTGTGAGCATGGAAGTGAAAAATAAAAGCACTGCCACCGCAATAGCTTCGGCTTTCATCAAGGGTAATACGCTAGAGCATTTGCTGGCGATTCAGGCTCCAGCTGCCATTACGCAACGGATTCACCATGGCCAAACAGTAAAAATCAAGCTGGAAGTGGATACAGACCCGCCAGAGAGCTTTCAGACAGAAGAGGTCATCAGGTTGGTACCACGGGCACACAGCATCAAAGCCTTTACGCTGCCGAGCCTGTTTGCCGGCAAGATGCACGCAGTGCTGTGCCGTGCATGGGGAAATAGACCCAAGGGGCGGGACTGGTACGATCTGGTTTGGTATGTTGGCAACCGCACGGCTCTCGATACGGGCCACTTGCAGGCAAGACTGGAGCAGAGCTGCAAGTTTCTGGAAAACAATAACATCGCCTTGCCTGCACAGCTGTCTCGTGAAGCTGTTGTTGACTTGCTGGAACAGCGCATCAAAAGCCTGGATATAGCCAAGGCCAAAGCTGACGTGTTGCCATTTGTGCGTGATGCCAGGGAACTTGAGCTATGGTCGCCCGGTTTTTTTCAACAAGTCATCCAGCAGATAAAGATTGAGTAAAGGTAGCGTTGACTTCCCGAACTTTGCCCGCAACCCGAAAATCCACCGGGCATGGCGGATTCGGCATTTGATTGCCTAAGCGGGAGAGAACACGATCTTTTTGCTGCTGCAAACAATCCGGACCGAGTGTTTTCGCTGGCTGCCGGACAGGCTATAATGCGCGCCCTTAATCAACCCGCCGGGAGGTGACATGCAATGAACACAACAAACAACGACCCACAAACCACTGAAGAAGCCCAGGCATCAGCCCCGGCAGGCGAGAAGCTGCAAAAAGTGCTGGCCCGCATGGGTGTGGCCTCGCGCCGTGATGCTGAACAGTGGATCAAGGATGGTCGTATCAAGGTTAACGGACTGGTAGCCCACCTGGGCATGCGCGTGACTCCGCGCGACAGCATCAGTGTGGATGGCGAGACGGTCAAACAGGACAAGGAAAGCGCCACGCTGCGCCGGGTAATCCTGTACAACAAGCCCGAAGGCGAGGTGTGTACCCGCCGCGATCCGGAAGGCCGTCCGACCGTTTTTGAGCGTTTGCCAAAACTAAAAAGCGGCCGCTGGATCAATATCGGCCGGCTTGACATCAACACCACCGGCCTGCTGATCTTTACGACCGATGGCGAGCTGGCCAACCGCATGATGCACCCGTCCAACAACATGGACCGGGAATACGCCGTACGGGTGCGTGGTGAAGTCACTGAAGAAATGATCGAAAACCTGAAAAAGGGCGTAATTCTGGAAGACGGCCCGGCGCGGTTTACCGACATTCAGGCCGCCCCCGAAGGTGACGGCTTCAACCGCTGGTTTCACTGTGTGGTAATGGAAGGGCGCAACCGTGAAGTGCGCCGCCTGTGGGAATCCCAGGGACTGGTGGTGAGCCGGCTGAAACGCGTGCGTTTTGGGCCGGTGTTTCTGACTTCCGAGCTGAGCGTTGGCCGTTGGCGCGAGCTGAATCAGGCCGAGCTGGACATCCTTAGCAAGGAGTGTGGTCTGGAGCCGGTGGCTCTGCCGGATCTGAAGCCCAAGGTGAAGGAAAAGATCGTTCGCCAGGAAAAGCGTTTGAGCAAGCCGGTGGCACCGCGCCAGGCCCGCCGTCGTGATGAACGCAGCAAGGGCAGACGCCCGCTTTAAGCCTCAATGCCTTAATGCAAAAACAACAAACCGGACGTTATGTCCGGTTTGTTGTTTGGTATCCAGTGATCTGTCGTATCAGTCGGCCAGGCAGACCCGGTTACGACCGTTTTCCTTGGCCATGTACAGGGCAGCGTCGGCACGTTGCAGCAGGTTCTGCTGGTTTTCGTTGGCTTGCAGCACGGCCGCACCGAAGCTGACAGTCAGCTTGATGCGCTGGCCTTCGTGTACCACCGCCAGGTTTTCTACCGACTTGCGCAGACGCTCGGCCACCTGCAGCAGGTAAGGCATGTCAGTGTTGGGCAGAACAACCAGGAACTCCTCGCCACCGTAGCGGAACACCGCATCCACATTACGCAGCTGGTCTTTCAGTTGCTGCGCCACGGCGATCAGGGCGGCATCACCACCGGCATGGCCATAGTGGTCGTTGACCATTTTGAAGTGGTCGATGTCGACCATCATGACCGACAGCGGGGCGCCAGTGCGGCGTGAAGATTGCAGGTCGCGTTCCAGCATCTCGGACATGCTGGCACGGTTGCGTACACCAGTCAGCGGGTCGTGCATGGAAGCATGCAGCACAGCGTGATACTTCAGGGCATTGCGCAGAGGGAACACCAGTGCCGGAGTCAGGCTTTCCAGGTTGCCCAGTGCGTGCTCGTCGAGTACCTCGGCGTTGTGCACGCTGAGTACGCCAAGAAATTGACCTTCAAGTTCCAGATGGTAATCAATGCGGAAGTTGCAATTGTTCTGGCCGTGGCTGATGTCCAGGTGCTGGGCAGCGTTACGGAATGACAGACCCTGGTACTGCAGCAGGCGCCGGCTGGCAGCAAAGAACATTTCCAGCAGCTCGGACACATCCAGCGAGGTCTGCAACTGATTGCGCAGCTGCTGACCAATTTCCGCGTGCGAAGGGCGCAGTTGCTCAAGGGCTTCCTGGGCAGAAAACGCGTGCTTCTTCGGCAGTACGCCCGGGAAGGCGAGGAGGTTGGAAGCTTGGCTGGAGTTCATGGCTGTGTACCTTGTCTGGTTTTGCTTGCCAGTACATAAGCCAGAACCGTGCCATGTTTTATATTTTCTTTGTTTTCAGTAGGTTACGGTAGGGGTTTGAGCGGGATGTTTTTTCAACAAGATTTTTGACAGAAAAGTGACACTGTCTTTGCTTGCCTTGATAACCTGTTGATTATAAAGCTTTATTTTCGTTTTAAAGTGGTTCGGGTGCTATGTTGCGCTTCGGGCATGATCCGGGGCGAAGGCATTTTCCGCAAAAATGCCCGGCCCCGGACAAGCATGGCTGCCGTGAACGCCATTATTGTGCGTTCAGTGCCTGGCCATTGACGCCCTGGCTGTCAGGGCCGAGCAGATAGAGGTAAACCGGCATGATGTCTTCGGGGCGCGGGTTGCTGTCCGGGTGCTCGCCCGGGTAGGCCGTTGCGCGCATGGAGGTGCGGGTAGCACCGGGGTTGACGCTGTTGGCGCGCACGTGGGTTTCGTCCAGCTCGTCGGCCAGCACCTGCATCAGGCCCTCGGTGGCAAACTTTGACACCGCATAGGGGCCCCAGTAAGCGCGGCCCTTGCGGCCGACACCGCTGGAGGTAAAGATGATGGACGCATCCTCCGACAGGCGCAGCACCGGCAGCAGGGCGCTGGTCAGGCCAAAGGTGCCTTGCACGTTGACCTGCATGACCTCGGCGAACTTGTCGTCGGGAATCTGCTGCAGGGGCATGCGCGGACCCAGAATGGAGGCATTGTTCAGCAGGCCGTCCAGGCGGCCAAATTCGGCCTCGATCATGGCTGCCAGCTCGTCAAACTGGGCCTCGGTGGCCGTTGCCAGATCCAGCGGAATCACAACCGGCTCGGGCTGGCCGGCCGCGCAAATTTCATCATAGACCCTGTTCAGGTTCTCTTCGGTCTTGCCCAGCAGCAGCACGGTTGCACCGTGGGCAGCGCAGGCTTTGGCAGCCGCCGCACCAATGCCGCGACCGGCACCACTGACAAGGATGATGCGGCCCTGCAAAAGGTCGGGCGTGGCAGTGTAATCAAACATGGCTCACTCTCTAAAAACAGATACGGATAAGCGGGTTACAACAGCTCCAGTAAAGCACTGGCCAGTTGTGTCGATTTCTTGACGTAATGCCGGGCGCCCCAGTCTTGCGGACTTTCATGCGCGCCATGGTAGCCGTAGCCAACCGCCATTGAAGGCATGTTGGCCGCGTTGGCGGCGAGGATGTCGCGCTGGTCATCGCCCAGGTAAATGGCCTGTTGCGGCCGGATGCCCAGTTGCTGACAGGCCAGCAGCAGCATGTCGGGGGCCGGTTTTGCATGCTCTACATGCTCGGGGCAAACCAGTACGGCGGCACGCTGCTCCAGTTGGAGGCCTTGCAGGATGGGAGCGGCAAAGTGCAGCGGCTTGTTGGTGGCGACGCCCCAGGGAATATTCCGTTGTTCAAGCAGTGCCAACAGCTCCGGCAAGCCGTCAAACAGCCGGCTGTGCACACAGTAGCCGTTGCTGTAACGCTGCAAGAAGTCGTCCTTCAGGGTGTCAAATCCGGGGTGGCCGGTGTCGGTTTCCAGCGCCAGGGAAACCATCGCGGCTGCTCCGGCCGATACGCTCTGGCGGATCAGCTGGCTGTCCATGGCGGGCAGACCATGCTCCTTGCGCATCTGCTGCAGGATGGCAATGAAATCCAGCGCGCTGTCCAGCAGGGTGCCGTCCAGATCAAACAGAACCGCCTTGATGTTCATGCTACAGGGGCTTGCTGCAGTGCATCATGTAGTTGACGTCAACATCGTTTTCCAGCTTGTAGCGCTTGAACAGCGGGTTGTAGGTCAGGCCGATGATGTCGTGAATTTCCAGTCCGGCCTGGCGTGCCCATGCGCCCAGCTCGGAAGGCTTGATGAACTTTTTAAAGTCGTGGGTACCGCGCGGCAGCATTTTCATGATGTATTCGGCGCCCACCACTGCCAGCATATAAGCTTTGGGGTTGCGGTTGATGGTGGAGAAAAACACCTGTCCGCCAGGTTTGACCAGTTTTTGACAGGAGGCAATGATGGACGCCGGCTCGGGCACGTGCTCAAGCATTTCCAGGCAGGTCACCACATCAAACTGGCCGGGCATTTCTTCGGCCAGCTGCTCGGCAGTGATCTGGCGGTAGTCGATCTTCAGGCCGCTTTCCAGCTGGTGCAGTTTGGCCACCGACAGGGGCGCTTCGCCCATGTCGATGCCTGTCACCTCGGCGCCGCGCTGGGCCATGGCCTCGGCCAGAATGCCGCCGCCGCAGCCCACATCCAGCACCTTCTTGCCGGCCAGCGGCGCCCGCTCGTCAATCCAGTTAACGCGCAACGGGTTGATGTCGTGCAGGGGTTTGAACTCGCTTTCACGGTCCCACCAGCGGTGGGCCAGGGCTTCAAACTTGGCGATTTCCAGAGGGTCAACGTTACTCATGCCGGATTCCTGTCGTATTTGTCGGGTGCAGGCAGGCAAACATTATCCTGCACGTTAAAAATGCGGGATATGATGCCATTTTTTCCCGCTGATTGCTGCAGTCGAGTTGTAGCGGGGGCAGCGGGCCGGCAGGCGTGACGTCTGGACTTGATCGACGGCAAGCTGCCTGCAGGCAAGTTTCATTGATGCGTCGGGACGGCCAGCGATTTTTCGGGTCGGCGTGTTCTGGCTGGTTGCCACCGGCTTGAGAAGTTTTCCGGCAGCGCCACGCCGGGTGTTTGCTGGACAGGGTGATCACACGTTATTTTTTAATGACCGGGCATCGTTGTCTTCGGGCGTATGGCTGCGGTTACGCACGTCCCACAACTCAACCGCGTGCTGGATATTGAGCCAGAACTCCGGGGTCGTACCCAGTGCAATGGCCAGCTTGATGGCCATGGGTGCCGTGAGCTGTCCTTTGTCGTGAACCAGCCGGCTGACACTGTTGCGATGCACGCCCATGGTATCGGCCAGCTGGCTGATCTCCAGGTTTAACGGCTGCAAAAACTCGGTTGTCAGCATTTCGCCTACGCTGACCGGGCGGCGTTTGGTGGTTTTCATTGGAATTCCTTGTCGTTATAAGCTGCGCACAGCATGGCTATGCGTCAACGGTTGTGATGCTCAGTTCCATGCGCCTTCGCTTTTGCCTCTGCTCGCAGTTCATCGGCGCTGATGTGGATTATTTCTCCGTCGCGGCTGATGACAATGCCTGTGTTGGTCTGGATCGCTGTTTCGCGGGCCAGTTCGGCGGCGCGCTGCATGGCAGTAATGGAGCCGAGTAGCTGGGGGTCTTTGATTTTAGAAATATCTTTTGGCTTACTCATGGTTTTCGCTCCAGTCAAGAATCTTGATGCCCAGATCATCATTTTGGTACAGCATCCAAGCATCCACCAATTGCTTGTAATGGTAATGAAAATTTTCCAGTCCTGCCGCAAAGCGGCGACGTATGACTGGTTCGGGAATATTATGACCGCCCTGGCTGACCCGGCAGGCTACCCGTTGCACAGCCATCTCAGCATTGGGTAGAGACAGAAAATACAGGGTCACTTTATAACCAGCCTTGCGCCATTTGGGAATGTGTTGCGTATAGCCCAGCCCGGATAAGGTGGTTTCCAGTGCGAAGCTATGACCTTTGGCTACAGCTTCACGTATTTCTTCAAGCATCAGACGGTCAGCCTTGATGGCGGCTAGCTCTGGCGAAAAAGGCGACAAGCCTGCAGCAATCAAATCGGCATTGATGAAACGGGTGCAGTTTGCCTCTTGCGGCAAAAATGAGCGGGCAAAAGTGGTTTTTCCAGCCCCGTTGGGGCCAGCAAGAATGATGATCTGTTTTGGCTGGTTATTCATTGTTTTCGATGCTGACCTGTAAAGCACGCTGCAACCCAGAAAACTCAAGCCTGGATAAAGGTCGGCCAGAGGCTAGAATCTGGCGTGCATCCTCAAGGTTGGCGGCCTGTTTGACCCAACAGCGCCCATTCATCCACGCCGTCGCGCCACATCAGGGCGATATCCCAATCGCTGTCCGGGCGATAGTTTCCTGTGGCGCGGCTGCCGACCAACGCAGCAAAGGCCAGGCCCGGTTCTTGTGCAAGAACAGCGGCGAGGTTTTGCAGGCTTTCTGTGTGTGTTTTCATCGCTGTAATCACCGGTTTGCGGGTTTTATGCCTCAAAGTAGTCAGAATCCAGCGCGGGCAGTTTCAGGATGCGGGAGCTGACGCCGACTTCGGTATCCATCATCAACTCGACCAGTTTTGCACCGTCAATCAGGACAATGCCTTCGACTGAGCGGGCAAATTCTGTAGCTTGACTGGTAAAGCCGGAGGTGGTGATGAATACGCCGCGTTTGGCTTTTTGTCCGGCCAGTGCACCATAAAAGGCTTGCAGTTCGGGGCGGCCAACGGTGCCTTGCCAGCGTTTGGCCTGAACGTACACCTTTTCCAGCCCCAGTTTGTCGAGTGAAATGACGCCATCAATGCCGCCATCGCCGCTGCCGCCAACCCGTTGTAAATCATGGCGGCTGATGCCGTAACCCAGTCCGTGCAGCACATCGAGAACGATCACTTCAAAGCGGTTGGGGGAAACCCGTAGCAGATTTTCCAGCAGTTCGTCGGCGGTGGCTTTGCGCAGTTCGGCCAGTGCCTGTTCCAGCCTATCGTCCGGGCTGAGCATGGAATCTGGTGTGTGATCCAGTTGGGTGAGTTGCTGCTCGTCATCCTGACTTTTAGCCGAGAGTACTACATTCATATAACTAGATACTATTTGCTCTAGTTCTTCTGCCGGAAGTTGCTCCGGATAACGCTGTGCAAGTTCAAAGCCGCA
>CAYMXO010000031.1:0-22566 GCA_964394445.1 uncultured Thiopseudomonas sp. | reverse complement strand
CCGCCGCACTGGCAATGCTCAGGTTTTGCTGGTTGATCTGGTCCATCAGCTCGCCCGAGCGGTTCAGCACATCAAGCACGTCGTAGGCCATGTCGCGCGTGCTGGTGAC
Organism: uncultured Thiopseudomonas sp.; assembly: GCA_964394445.1. GTDB lineage: Bacteria > Pseudomonadota > Gammaproteobacteria > Pseudomonadales > Pseudomonadaceae > Thiopseudomonas. Next base: position 22,457 of record CAYMXO010000031.1, on the reverse strand, counting down.
CCAGTTGCTGCTGGTCTCCATGTTTTTCACCGCAACCTCGGTTTCGTTCTGCACATTACCGATCATGCGCTCGATTTCCACCGTGGACTCCTGGGTACGGGCTGCCAGCGCCCGCACTTCGTCCGCTACCACGGCAAAACCACGACCCTGCTCGCCGGCGCGGGCCGCCTCGATAGCGGCGTTGAGCGCGAGCAGGTTGGTCTGCTCGGCAATCGAGCGGATCACTTCAATCACCTGGCCAATCTCCTGCACATTGCCGGCCAGACGGGCAATGCCTTCGTTGGTGTTGCCAATCTCGGCCGACAGGTTGTCGATGGTTTCCACTGTCTGCTGCAGCTTGTTCTGACCCAGTTGCATTTGCGCCTTGGTCTGCTCGGTATTTTGCGAAGTGTTGTTGGCATTGCCCGCAACCTCTTCGATGGCAGCGGTCATCTCGTTGACCGCGGTCACTGCCTGCTCCAGCTGGCTGCTTTGTTCATGCACAGTGCGGCTGGAGTCATTGGTGTTGGCGGTATACAGGCGCATGGTCAGGAAGTCCCTGCGCATTTCGCCGACCATGGCGACTTGTGGCAAACGCAAGGTGCCAAGCTCTCGGGTGATGGCCCCCAGCTGATTCTGCTGAATGATGGCGAATACACCCAGGACCAAGGTTATCAGGCCAAGCAGACCAAAAAAAGCGCTGCCCGGGGTGCAATACGTAAGTTTCGGAACACAGAGAAATCACCTAATTGTATTTCAATATCCAGTCAGCTGGGTATATCGGCCGGGAAGCCCCGGGCTTGAGGCGTGGCTTGCCCGGCAGCTCTTGTGCGGCATCCTGCCAGGGTGCGCCACCAGTATCCGTTTTAGATGATCGCGAGTGTAGCCAGAATAGCCCGCACTGCCTGTGCTGGCTCGGCAGCGCGGGTAACCGGACGGCCAATAACCAAATAGTCAGAGCCGGCCTGCATGGCCTGCGCGGGCGTCAGTATGCGCTTTTGGTCATCAGATGCACTGCCGGCAGGACGAATGCCCGGCGTCACCAGCAGGCCTTCCGTCCACTGCTGTTTCAGCGCCTGCGCCTCCTGCGCCGAACACACCAGCCCGTCCAGCCCGGCCTGCTGCGCCAGGGCGGCCAGGCGCAGCACCTGCTCCTGTGGCACCACATCCAGACCGATTCCGGCCAGATCATCCTGCTCCATGCTGGTCAGGACGGTAACACCGATCAGCAACGGCTTGTTGCCCTGATGCTGTTCCAGCACCTCGCGGCAGCTCGCCATCATTTTCAGCCCACCGCTGCAGTGCACATTGACCATCCAGACACCCAGCTCGGCGGCTGCCTTGACTGCCATGGCCGTGGTGTTGGGAATGTCATGGAATTTCAGATCCAGGAACACCTCGAACCCCAGCTCGTGCAGCGCCTCCACCACCCGCGGTCCGCAACGGGTAAACAGCTCCTTGCCCACCTTGACCCGGCAATCTTGCGGATCCAGCTGGCGGGCCATCGCCATGGCCTGGTCAAAACCGGGAAAATCAAGCGCAACAACAATGGGACTGGTCATGGGCACTCTCTGACAGATGGTGAATAGGGCCAATATTGTAACCAGAGCCATGGCGGATTGTTAGCAACAAAGCATCCGCTGCCCCTGTGACTGTACAAAGGCTTGCTCCTGACAAATCTATATGGCTGGACTCAAAACCGGCCCCTGCCCGAAATATGCCCCGGCAACCATGATCAACAAGCCGGTTAGCTGTAGTTTGAAAGGTCCCTTGGCGCTGTCCCAGTGCAAAAACAAAAACACGAACACTGCCGGCGCCAGAAAAATCAATGCCAGCCCCCATAAAACACCCGTTTTGAAAGCCGCCAGCAACATGCCCAGGCCACCCAAAACGAATAATGCCAAACCTGCCCAAAAAACCAGTTCCATACAACTCTCACCCAGGCATCAAACAAATAATTCAAACAACGCATAGCCTGCCAGAACCGGCAAGGCCAGCAGCATCAAAAAAGCACCGGCGCAACCAGAGCCGGAGACCCTGCCAGCAGTGGCGGGTAAATTTTTTGGCTGCTCCTGCAACCATTGCTGGTGGCAAGCACGGCAATAAAGCCTCGTCATGCCGCGGCGCCAGGCTCCAAGCGTACGCGCCGAAAACCCTTCAACCTTATGGCACTTGCCACAGGAAAAATGACTTTGTTGCGGTTTCTTCGGAATATTCAACAAAATCAGCGCTATCGCCAACGGTACCAGCACGGGCCACAGCGCAGCCGGCTCCTGCCCCTGGTAGTAGCCGTAACCCGCATAACCTGCCGACAACAGCAGAAGTAACCAGCCAAGTGCATCCAGCAGGTTCTTTTTCGGCGGTTCAATCTTGATGCGTCTGGTCTGTTGCTGCCGTTGCCGTGCTTGTGTAGCAGGTGCGGTCTTGCGCACAACATTCCCGCCCCCAGTCATTTCCGCCAACAATGCAACACTGTTGGCCTTCAGCCGACCCTGCTGATCCTTTACCGCAGTAAAAGCAACCAGTTCACCGGCAACAGGCCGGTGCTGACGATTTTTAAGGCTCGAAACATGGAAGAAAACACGCGTCTTATGCCCCTCCACCTCGATAAATCCAAACCCCTTCTCGTCATTCCACTGACTGACTTTTCCCTTGATCATCCACACACCCTTCAGTCAAATTTTCGGATTGTAACAGCTCGTATCTGATTAACAATAAGTAAACCCATCATTTGATAACTAGTCGCCTTTCACTGTGATACGCCCTGTACTCCCGCATAAAACAGTCAGGGATAAGGCGAGATATCCAGTCAGACGGAATTTCACATGACACCCATGCAAAACAGCCAGAGATGAGGCGAGGTGTTGCATCAGGCATCAGCGGTTTGTGGCATTTTAATGACACGAACCAGCGTCAGCCTGATGCAACACCAAACCTCATCCAGCCACCCTATGCCCCCTTCATTCATCCAGCCAGCACGGCAGCAAACCCGCTACCGGAACCCGGGCCCAAACAGGTGTATAGTTGGAGTCGAACCCATCGCATCTGGAGCCACTATGCCCTGGTATATCTGGTTGATGACTGCCGCTGCCTTTGGCTCGGTGCTGGGCAGTCTGATGATGCTGCGCGACACCGCCGACAAGATGCCAATTGATCCCGAAGCGCTGGAACGGATGAAGCAGCGCAATGCCGAGCTGGAAGCAGCCGAAAAAGAATCCCGAGGAGAATGATCATGTCTACCCGTACCGAAACCGACAGCATTGGTGCCATTGAAGTACCCGCCGATGCTTACTGGGGAGCACAGACCCAGCGCTCGAAGGAAAACTTTGCCATTGGCGGCCAGAAAATGCCGCTGGCTGTAGTGCATGCGCTGGCCCAGGTTAAAAAAGCAGCAGCCCGCGTCAACGCCGAACTGGGTGAGCTGCCACAGGAGCTGACCGACCTGATCGTGCAGGCGGCCGACGAGGTGATTGCCGGCAAGCTGGATGATCATTTTCCACTGGTTGTCTGGCAAACCGGCAGCGGCACCCAAAGCAACATGAACGCCAACGAAGTCATTGCCGGCCGCGCCAACGAGATTGCCGGACATGGCCGTGGCGGCAAGACTCCGGTACACCCCAACGATCACGTCAACCGTGCGCAAAGCTCCAACGACAGCTTTCCAACCGCCATGTACATTGCCGTACTGCAGGCCACCAACCAGCAACTGTTGCCGGCCATCAAGGTGCTGCGTGACGGGCTGGATGCGCAGGCCAAACGGTATGCCAACCTGGTAAAAACCGGTCGCACCCACATGATGGATGCCACCCCGGTTACCTTTGGCCAGGAGTTGTCGGCCTTTGTCGCCCAGCTGGATTATGCCCGCGATGCCATCGAGCACAGCCTGCCGGCCATTTGCCAGATTGCCCAGGGCGGTACAGCTGTTGGTACCGGCCTGAACAGTCACCCGCAGTTTGCCGAAAAGGTTGCTGCCACACTGGCTGAACAAACCGGTTTGCCCCTGACCAGTGCGCCCAACAAGTTTGCCGCCCTGGCCGGTCACGAGCGCCTGGTGGTGCTCTCTGGCGCACTGAAAACCCTGGCCGTGGTACTGATGAAACTGGCCAATGACCTGCGTCTGCTCGGTTCCGGTCCGCGCGCCGGCTTTGCCGAGGTGCTGTTGCCGGCCAACGAGCCGGGCAGCTCGATCATGCCCGGCAAGGTCAACCCAACCCAGTGCGAAGCACTGTCCATGCTCGCTTGCCAGGTGATCGGCAACGACACGACCGTCAGCATGGCGGCCAGCCAGGGCCACCTGCAGCTCAACGTCTTCAAGCCGGTGATTGTGCATAACCTGCTGGAGTCCATTCGCCTGCTGGCCGATGGCTGCGTCAATTTCCAGACCCGCTGCGTGGCCGGCATGAACGCCAACGAGCAACAAATGGCAGCCCATCTGGAAAATGGCCTGATGCTGGTTACCGCCCTGAACCGCCACATCGGTTACGACAATGCGGCAAAAATTGCCAAGAAGGCCTATGAGGAAAACAAGACCCTGCGTCAGGCCGCCATTGAGCTTGAGCTGCTCACCGATGAACAGTTCAGCCAGTGGGTGCGCCCGCAGGACATGCTGAAACCGGAATAAGCCCGGATTCCCCGCAGCCAAAAACGCCGTGCCAAAAACGCACGGCGTTTTTTATGCTGTTGTCTGCATTCAACCCGCAAAACAAAGACTAAAGTTGCATGCAGCAACCCCCATGCTTGCCGATAGCAGGACTAATCACGATACTCACCTGCCCTTTAATGACTGCGCTGACCGACCTGCCATGACAACCACAAAATCACGCAACACTGCCCTTCTGTCTGCCCTTGTACTGGCCCTTGGCATCTTGCTGGTGCTGGCCTGGCTGAATGTCTCCGCCTGGTTCTCTCCACTGGCTCTGCTACCAATACTGGCAATGCTGCTCTGGCCGGCAACGGTCAAAGCGCAGCCGACCGCGACAGCTGCAGGCAGCACGGATACAGCCACTCGACTGGCACGCGAGCTATCCCATTCCACCAGCCAGAATGCCCTGACCGCGGCAGGTGTCAGCCATGCCGCAGCCCAGCTGAGCAACAAACTGGATTCACTGGTCGCAGCCGCTACACACATTGAGAGCAGTGCCGAGCAAATGATCGTGACCGAAGAGCAAACCGCCCGGTTGAGTGAAAGCGGACTGGACAGTGCCAGCGAGGTTCGCGCCAACAGCGAAGCCGGCCTCAACGGACTGAGCCAGACCATTGCCTGCATCCAGCGTCTGAGCGAACAGGCCACCAGCAACAGCGAGCTGGTGCACAGCCTGAGCCAGCGCAGCGAAGAAATTCAGCAGGTCACTGCCGTAATCCAGAATATTGCCAGCCAGACCAACCTGCTGGCGCTGAACGCTGCCATTGAAGCAGCACGGGCCGGTGAAGCCGGGCGCGGCTTTGCCGTGGTTGCCGACGAGGTACGCGGACTGGCCAGCCGTACCGCCACGGCTACCGAAGAAGTGGAAACCATGGTCAATGACATTCGGCTGCACACCAGCGAAGTGGCCAGCCAGCTGCAGCAACTGATGATGGAACTGACCGACAGCGTTGGTCTGGTGGAACACGCTGGCGAGCAGCTCAGCACCATTACCCGGCTGGCCATTACCGTGGAAGACCAGATGGGACAGATCACCGGCGGCACACAAAGCAACCGCCTGCGTCTGGACGAACTGTTTCACGCCGTTGCCCGGATGCGCCAGGATTTGTCAGTCAGTGACACCCAAACCCAGCAGCTCAGCAAGGCGGCCAGCGCACTGGAAAGCCAGACCGAGAACATCAGCGAGCGCTTATCTGAAGTCAGCCTGTCGGATTATCATCAGGCCGTCTACGAGCTGGCCCGCAACGCCGCACAGGCAATCGGCGAACGCTTCAGCAACGACATTACCAAAGGAACCATCCGTGAATCCGACCTGTTCAACCGCAATCTAACGCCGATTGGCAACACCACACCCCAAAAATACAACAGCAGCTTCGACCGTTACACCGACAACGTTTTACCCGAAATTCAGGAGCCAATCCTGCAGCACCCTGGTGTAGTCTTTGCCATCAGCTGCACACCCGAAGGCTATATTCCGACACACAACCTGCCCTATAGCCAGCCCCTGACGGGCAATGCGGAACAGGATTACCTGAACAACCGCACCAAGCGCCTGTTTAACGACAAGGTTGGCAGCCGTTGTGGCAGCCATGAAAAACCCATGCTGTTGCAAACCTACATTCGCGAAACGGGCGAGCATATGCACGACCTGTCGGTACCGATCCATGTCAACGGCAAGCACTGGGGCGGTTTCCGTATCGGCTACCGTCCGGAGCACTGATCCGCAGCAAACAAAAAGCCGTACCTGATGAACAATCGGGCACGGCTTTTTTGTTGTTGTGTGGCTGCGCTTCGACAGCCACTTGATGGTTGTCCAGTTAGAGGCTGTCGCCAAAATCCTTGCGGAACTGTGCAACCAGTTTTTGCTGCCAGTCCGATACAGGCACCAGTCGGCCGTAGAAGAAACGCAGGATTTCCGGCTCTTCGGAGAACTCCAGCCCGCCAATCAGACGGCGGTTGGCATACAGCCATTCCACCCGGTCAATCACATACTTGACCTGGGACAGGGTAAACACGCGGCGCGGCATGGCCAGGCGTACCAGCTCCATGTTGGCAAAGGTCTCGCTGCCGTCCGGCTCACGCTGTTCGGAAATGGTACCGCGCTCCATGCCGCGGGCACCGCTGACCAGATAAAGCGCGGAGGCCAGCGCACCCGCCGGATACTGTGATTGTGGGATATGGTCAACAAACTGCATTGCATTGATATGGCAGCCCAGGCCGCCGGCCGGAGTAATCACCGGAACATCACGCTTGATCAGCTCATTCACCATGTATTCGATAAACAGCGGTCCCTGGCTGATGACATCCTCGTCCATGGTTTCTTCCAGCCCCACGGTCAGCGCTTCCATCTCGCGCACGGACATACCGCCATAGGTCAGGAAGCCTTCATACAGCGGGATCAGGCCACGCATCCGGTTATACAGCGCTTCGCTGCGGATGCACATGCCGCCCCCACGGGCGCTACCCAGTTTGCGGGCGGAAAAGTACAGCACGTCACACAGGTCAGCAATGCGCTTGGTGATCTCGCGGATGCTCTGGTTTTTACAGGACTCTTCACGGAGCTTGTTGAAGTACAGGTTGTCGCCAAGCAGGCTGGCATCCAGTACCAGCATCAGGTCGTGCTCGTCACAGACCTTGCGGATGGCTTCCAGGTTGGCCACGGAAATCGGTTGGCCACCAATCAGGTTGGTACCGGCTTCCATGCGCACAAATGCAATACGGTCGGCGCCGTATTCATCAATCACCGTGCACAGCTTGTCAATATCCATGTCGCCCTTGAACGGCATGTCACTGGTTACTTCCAGCCCTTCTTCTGCCACCAGTTCTTCAACCAGGCCACCATTAAGGACAATGTGCGCCTTGGTGGTGGTGAAGTGATAGTTCATCGGCACCACCGAGCCCTCGGTCACCAGCACCTGGCCCAGAATGTTCTCACAGGCCCGCCCCTGGTGTGCCGGCAGGAAATACGGCATGTGGAAAATTTCTTTCAGCTTGTTTTCAAGCCGGGTGTAGGTTGCACTGCCGGCATAGCTGTCGTCGGCAATCATCATCGCCGCCAGCTGCTGGTCGCTCATCGCGTTTACGCCGCTGTCGGTCAGCATGTCCATGAAAACGTCTTCATTGCGCAGCAGGAAGGTATTGTTGCCGGCCTCGGTGATCGCCTCCAGGCGGCGCTCGATCGGTGGCAGGTTCAGCTTTTGTACGATGCGTACCTTGTGCATTTCCAGCGGAACCGACTCTCCGCCAAAGAACTTCACGTTGGCCATAACGGCACTTCTCCTGTGTGGGACAAAATGAATGCAAAAAATGCTAGCACAAGATATAGACCAACAAACTGATCCAGACCAAGTTTACGTACCAATACGCTACTTTTTGTCTATCTGGGTATGAGCGCCATTCGCTCAAAACAACAAACAAGAATAAGCAGATTACTAATTAGTCTTTTTAAGAATAAGTGTTTTTATCTAGAATCAGCGCCATTCAAGCACTTTGACAAGGGAACATCATGGCGCGTCGTCCTTCTCCGGTGATTCCGGGTTTCAACCTGACTCTGGGCTACACCCTGGTGTACCTGAGCCTGATCGTGTTGATACCGCTGGCCGGCATGCTGGTGTACTCGACACGGCTCAGCTGGGACGAATTCTATGCCATTGTCAGCAACACCAGGGTCCTGTCGGCCCTCAAGCTAAGCTTTGGTGCCGCGCTGGTGGCTGCCCTGCTCAATGGCCTGATCGGTACCCTGCTGGCCTGGGTGCTGGTGCGCTACCGCTTTCCGGGACGCAAAGTGATCGACGCCCTGATCGACCTGCCCTTCGCCCTGCCCACCGCAGTCGCCGGCATTGCGCTGACCGCTCTCTACGCACCGCGTGGCTGGGTTGGCCAGTGGGCCAATGAAATTTCCCTGAAAATTGCCTATGCGCCACTGGGCATCATCCTGGCGCTGACCTTCGTCACCCTGCCCTTTGTCGTACGCACCGTGCAACCGGTACTGGAAGACATTCCCCGCGAACTGGAAGAAGCCGCCAGCTGCTTGGGGGCCAACAAATTCCAGGTGCTGCGTCACGTGCTGATCCCGGCCCTGCTGCCCGCCTGGCTGACCGGTTTTACCCTGGCCTTTGCCCGTGCCGTGGGCGAGTACGGTTCGGTGATTTTCATTGCCGGCAACATGCCCGGTAAAACCGAAATCCTGCCCTTGCTGATCATGGTCAAGCTCGACCAGTACGACTACCTTGGCGCCACTGCCATTGGCGTTCTGATGCTGGCCGTATCCTTTGTTTTTCTGCTGCTGATCAACCTGCTGCAACGAAGGATCAGCCGAGGATAGACAGGAACATTGCAGGAGCAGGTCGGCCCACAACCCCGGACCTCAATCAGCGAACAGCACAGGCTGTACACCGGCAAAACAAACCAATCATTCAACCAAAGCAATAACGAAACACAGGACAGAAAATGACTGCATTAGCCATTACCACCACCGGACTGGCCCGGGAACGGCGCTGGGGCGCGATCAGCCTGATCGCTGGCGCCTGGCTGGCGTTCCTGTTCTTTCTGGTCCTGCCACTGGGTGTGGTCCTGAGCGAGGCCCTGAAGCAGGGTTATGCCAGCTTCTTTACCGCCATTCTCGAACCGGATGCCATTGCCGCACTCAAACTGACCCTGCTTGCCGTCGGCATTTCAGTCCCGCTGAACATCGTCTTCGGTCTGGCTGCGGCCTGGTGTGTAAGCAAATACGAGTTTCGCGGCAAGAGCCTGCTGGTCACCCTGATTGATCTGCCGTTTTCCGTATCGCCCATTGTTGCCGGCCTGATCTATGTACTGCTGTTTGGTGCCCAGGGCTTCTGTGGCGACTGGCTGGCCGAACACGACATCCAGATCATTTTTGCGGTTCCCGGCATCGTGCTCGCCACCCTGTTTGTTACTGTGCCCTTTGTCGCCCGCGAGCTGATTCCGCTGATGCAGCAACAAGGTACCCAGGAAGAAGAAGCCGCCCGCCTGCTGGGCGCCTCAGGCTGGCAGATGTTCTGGCACGTCACCCTGCCCAACATCCGCTGGGGCCTGATTTATGGCGTGGTGCTGTGTACCGCCCGTGCGCTGGGCGAATTTGGTGCGGTGTCAGTGGTATCCGGCCATATCCGTGGTTTTACCAACACACTGCCGCTGCATGTGGAAATTTTATACAACGAATACAACCACGTTGCCGCCTTCAGCGTTGCCACCCTGCTGCTGTTGATGGCACTGGTGATGCTGCTGATAAAACAGTGGGTGCAGGAAAAGAAAGGAATGATTTGAAGAGGCTTTTATTGGTTTGGTGATTGCAGCGTGTGGAGCATGGTTACGCCAAGATGCCGCAAATGCGCTGACACAGACTCCCTGACGGTACAGCCCTGCTACACCTGTAGTCCGGTCCGGCAGACACCAGCACTCCTGCACCAGTTTTGCGACACAACAGAATTCAAGTTACGGGAACAGAAAAATGAGCATTGAAGTCCAGCAAGTAAACAAGGCTTTCGGCAATTTCAAGGCGCTGAACGAGATCAACCTGTCGATCCAGTCTGGTGAGCTGGTCGCGTTGCTGGGCCCATCAGGCTGCGGCAAGACCACCCTGCTGCGCATCATTGCCGGCCTGGAAAAGCCCGACAGCGGCCAGATCATCTTCAACGGTGCCGATGTATCGCGCCGTGATGTGCGCAAGCGCAACGTCGGTTTTGTGTTTCAGCACTATGCCCTGTTCCGTCACATGACAGTATTCGACAACGTTGCCTTCGGCCTGCGCATGAAGCCGCGCCGCCAGCGTCCGTCAGAAAGCCAGATCCGTGACAAGGTACTGGAACTGCTGCGCATGGTGCAGCTGGACTGGCTGGCCGACCGCTACCCCGAACAGCTGTCCGGCGGCCAGCGCCAGCGCATCGCGCTGGCCCGCGCCCTGGCGGTGGAGCCGGAAATCCTGCTGCTGGACGAACCCTTTGGCGCACTCGACGCCAAGGTCCGCAAGGAACTGCGCCGCTGGCTGGCCAATCTGCACGAAGAAATCAACCTCACCTCGGTGTTTGTTACCCATGACCAGGAAGAAGCCATGGAAGTGGCCGACCGCATTGTGGTGATGAACAAGGGTGTGATCGAACAAATTGGTACCCCTGCCGAGGTCTATGAAAACCCGGCCAACGAGTTTGTCTACCACTTCCTGGGCGATTCCAACCAGCTGCAGCTTGACGATCAGCAAATCCAGTTCCGCCCGCATGAAGTGCTGCTGTCACGCAGTGCCGAGCCGGAACACCAGCCCGGCGTGGTACGGGATATCCGCCCGCTTGGTGCCATCACCCGGGTTACCCTGAAAGTGGACGGCCAGGAGCTGCCGATTGAGGCCGAAGTCGTGCGCGACGATGCCAGTCTGAACGGACTACAGCGTGGCGAGACCCTTTATTTCAAACCCAAAGCCAGTTGACAGACCCTTTCGCGGCCAGGGACGGCCGCTCTTTTTGGGCCTGCTCCGGCCCCTGCCGTCTCCGGCAAAGCCCTGATTGGATACTCCTGGCGCATAGCTGATCTGGTGTTTCAAAAGCCATCCACAAAGCCTGTGGATATCTTTGTGCATAACCTGAAGGAAAAGGCGCTGACAACGCATGGATCATGGTCTTCAGTTATTTTGTACAAAAATCAACCAAACACATATAACCCATATATTTCAACAGGTTACATAGGCAATTAAATAAAAATATCAAATTTGCGCACTAATCCGGACGATTCGGGCTTATAAACATGGAGGTGTGCACAACCGCAAAAGTCAAGGGCTTTTCTTCCTTGACAAGCGCTCCTGAAAGACTTAGCCAATCTCAATAAATGACGGCATACAAAAACATCGCCCAGCCGGCAACATGGCAGCCAGTTTGCAACTGCAGTGTATGTCCAATCGCTGACACGGAAACGCTCTGCGCCTGCAAAGCCCGTTCACTCGATTCCGGATCAGCCCTGCCCGATCCGCCTGAGGTTGTCACAGATCACAGCAGTAGCCACTGCCACATTAAGCGATTCGGCAGCACCAAAGGCAGGAATGGTTACCCTGTGCGTTACAAAACGCTCAAGATCGGCAGCGATGCCCCGGGCTTCGCTGCCCATCAGCAAAACGCCGCCCTGCAGGCCGGGCTGCAGTTCGTGTACGGAATCCCCCTCCAGATAGGCGCCCAGTACAGACACAGATTCGGGCAGATCCGCCAGCCAGCCTTCCAGGTCAAGATGGGCCACCCCTACCCGCAGGAATGAGCCCATGCTGGCATTGATTACCTTGGGGTTGTACAGGTCTACCGTATCCGCCGAGCACACCAGTTGCGTGATGCCATACCAGTCGGCAATGCGCAGCAAGGTACCGAGATTGCCCGGATCATTGATGCGGTCCAGCGCCAGTACCCACTGCCCGGCTCCGGCTATCGGCTCAACAGATTCGGGAATACGGGCAATGGCGATGGCGTCGCGGTTGCTGACCAGCGTGCCTGCCGCGGTCAGCTCTTCGGCTGCGCAGCGGGTAACCGGAACCTGGCAGTGTTCCAGCTGGCCTGCCTGCGCTGCAGCGAAGTCATCGCTGACATAGAGGCTGTGCAACGGCCAGCCTGAACGCAGCAGTTCGCTGACAATCTTGCCGCCTTCTACCAGAAACAGGCCCTGTTCCTGGCGGTTTTTCTTGCGCTGCAGGCTGCGCAGCAGTTTGCTCTGGTTTTTCGACAGCATCGGCCAGGGTCCGCTGAAAGAATTAGAGTTCAATGGCCTTGCGGCCGGCCAGTGCGTGGGTCAGGGTGCCGCCATCAACGGTATCCAGCTCGCCACCCAGCGGCATGCCATGGGCCAGGCGGGATACCAGAATGTTGCTGTCCTGCAGGCTCTGGGCAATATAGTGGGCGGTTGCCTCGCCTTCCACCGTCGGGTTGGTGGCCAGGATCACTTCAGCAAAACCCTCGTCGGCGATGCGCTGCAACAGCTGCGGGATGCCGATGCTTTCCGGGCCGAGTCCGTCCAGGGGTGACAGCAGTCCACGCAGAACAAAATAACGACCACGGTAACCGGTCTGCTCGATGGCAAAAATGTCCTGTGGCCCCTGCACTACGCACAGCTGGCTATTGTCGCGACGCTCGTCCAGGCACAGACCACAAATCTCGTCTTCGCTCAGGGCGCGGCAACGCTGGCAATGACCAACCTTGTCCAGAGCCGTCAAAATCGACTGTGCCATACGCTGGCCGCCGGCCCGGTTGCGCTCCAGCAGGTGCAGCGCCATGCGCTGGGCACTTTTCTGGCCTACGCCGGGCAATACGCGCAGGGCTTCCATCAGCTCGCGCACCAGTGGACTGAACGCCATGCCTAGAACGGCATCTTGAAGCCGGGTGGCAACTGCAGGCCCGCGGTCATGCTGGCCATGTTGTCCTGGCTGTTTTTCTCGATTTTGCGCACGGCATCGTTCACTGCTGCGGCAATCAGGTCTTCAAGGATTTCCTTGTCTTCTTCCATCAGGCTGTCATCAATGCTGACACGGCGCACATCATGACGGCCGGTCATCACTACGCTGACCATGCCGGCACCGGATTCGCCGGTCACTTCTGCATTGGCCAGCTCTTCCTGCATTTTCTGCATTTTTTCCTGCATCATCTGGGCCTGCTTCATCAGGCCTGCCATGCCACCTTTCATTGTTCGCTTTCCTCTATCTCTGTATCGGTTGAAATGGTACTGCTTGCCCGCCGGTCAGATCGGATTCAGCGGGCGAATGCTGTCGGGTTGAATCTGTGCGCCAAACTCTGCAACCAGCGTCTGTACAACCGGATCCTGCTCAATCGACAGCACCGCATCAGCCTGCTGGCGGGCACGCCGCCGGGCCAGCGCCAGTGCGGGAGTTTCAGCCTCGGGTGTCTGCAGATCAATCTGCAGGCTTACCTCGCGTCCCAGCGCCTGGTTGACGCTGTCGTTGATGCGCTTTTGCTGATTGGCGTTAAACAACGCACTGTGCTGCGGATCAAGATGCAGTTGCCAGGTGTCGCCGTCCTCGGCCACCAGCGTGGTCTGACGAACAATATTGCCAGTCATGCCGGTCAACGCCATCTGCTCGCACAACTCGATCCAGCGCGCCGCCAGACCGGTAGCCGCCGGAATGTGTGGCTTCAGGTCGGTGTCGCCCTCGTCCCGATCCTGCTGCAGCGCTTCCAGCTCTTCGGCAGCCGGCTGCCAGCTGGCATACGCGTCCATGTCATCCTGAAACGCAGCCAGATCGTCATCCTGATCGTCCTCGTCCTCGTGGATGTCAGCTGGCGGTGCGGTCGTTACCGACTCTTGCGCGGGAGCTGCCGAAGGCGGTTCGCCAGCGTCCGTTACAGGCCCGGTTTCGGCTTCAGGCTCAGGCTCTGGAACTGGCTCTGACTCGGGCTCGGCTGCCAGTGTATCTGGAGCAACCAATGCCGGCCCGGAACTGCTGACGTTATCAGCAACCTGTCCAGGTCGTTGCTGTGCTTGCTCTTGCACACGCCCGTCCCGGTCACTGTCCGCTGCAGCAGCAGACTCTTCCGGCAAGTCTTCCCAGGGTGCCGGTTCGGCAGGTGCGGCTGTAACTGCGGCAACTGTTTCTTCTTCAGCCCCGGGCTGTTCTGCCACGACAGGCCGGGGCCGGGTAGCCGCGGCTGCTTCATCGTTCGCAGGCGCCGTCGTGCCGGGCTCCGCTGTGCTTTCGTCACCGCCATCAACGGCAGCACCCTCAACCACCAGCGGCTTGCGCGGCGCACCCGGCAGGCTTGCGGGACGAAATGCCAGCATGCGCAGCATGACCATTTCAAAGCCATCGCGGGCATCCGGTGCCAGCGGCAAATCGCGGCGACCCAGCAACGCCACCTGGTAATAAAACTGTACATCTTCCGGCGGCAGTGACCTGGCCAGCTGCAGGATCTGTTCACGGTCACCCTGCGAGTTATCCACCGCATCCGGCAGCATCTGCGCCACCGTAGTGCGATGCAGCACACCGAGCAGCTCGCCCAGCACGCCCTGCCAGTCCGGCCCATGGTCCGCCAGCTGGCGGATGGCCTGCAGCATGGCACGCGGATCTGCATCAGCCAGCGCCTGCAATACGCCAAACACCTGACCCTGATCCAGCGTACCGAGCATGGCACGTACATCCTCGGCCAGTACCTTGCCTTCACCAAAGGCCACCGCCTGATCAGTCAGGCTCATGGCATCGCGCATGGAGCCATCAGCCGCTCGACCCAGCAGCCAGAGCGCCTGCTCTTCAAACAGGATGTTTTCGCTACTCAGCACATGCTCCAGATGACCCACCACGGCCTCTGGCGGCATGTTCTTCAGCGAGAACTGCAAACAGCGGGACAACACCGTGGCCGGCAGCTTCTGCGGATCGGTGGTAGCCAGCAAAAACTTGACGTGTTCCGGCGGCTCTTCCAGGGTTTTCAGCAGCGCGTTGAACGAGCTGGTGGAAAGCATGTGCACCTCGTCAATCAGGTACACCTTGTAACGGCCGCGGCTGGGCATGTATTGGACGTTATCCAGCAACTCGCGGGTGTCTTCCACCTTGGTTTTGCTGGCAGCATCCACTTCGATCAGATCAACAAAGCGGCCTTCATCAATTTCCCGGCAGATCGAGCATTCACCACAGGGGGTGGAACTGACACCTTGCTCGCAGTTCAGGCATTTGGCCATGATGCGCGCGATGGTAGTCTTGCCCACCCCGCGGGTGCCGGTAAACAGGTAGGCATGGTGCAGGCGGCCGCTGTCCAGTGCGCTGATCAGCGCCCTGAGCACATGGCTCTGCCCGACCATTTCGCGGAATGAGCGGGGGCGCCACTTGCGGGCCAGTACTTGATAACTCATCAGGGTTCCATGCCGAAAACTGGGAGGGCTACATGCTAAGGAAAAGGGGGCGGAATGTCCATTGGCGGGGTTATTCCAGTGTGGCTTCCTGAAGGTGTTTTGCAGTGTGACATCCCGGGACCGTGCAGTAGCTCCAGGAATAGAGGAGATGCTGCGTCAAGCAGGACTGCCCCTTTTGACGGAACAAAGCACCCAGACACAGACACGAATTCTGTATGGAGAAATTAAAAATTCTTGCAGAAATGGAGGCGGCCCTGCCAGCCACACCCCGGCACACAATGTCACCGCTACGGCTGCTCCCTTCCGGGCCTGACCGGGTTCACGGTTGATTGTTGCGAGGGGACCAACAGAGCCGCCATCGAGAACGTCCGGATCCGGACGTGGCGGCCATTGTACGGAGTTGTGGCTATTTTGCAAGTACAGCCGTATTCGATGACACGGCTGCTACCGTAAAACAACCAGACACACTTTTGTAGCAGCGACCCGTATTTCCGGGGTTCCGGCAAACCCGGTCGTGAATATATTCGTTCCTGCAAAGCACAAGCGGCCGGGTGGATTACTCTACCCGGCCGCCATAAAACCACAACCCGGATTAGCGGATGTTCGGTGCAACCCGATCAATTACCAGCTTCAAGGTTTCCCCCGTCTCCACTTCAGCATCCAGACTGTCACTGACCCATTCCGGTGCACTGGCATTGCCATCACTGGAAATGCTGGCCTGCACCTCAATGCTGCTGGCCTTGGACAGCTGCAGATCGGTCATGACGGCATCAGCGTCACTCAGCTCAATGGTAGCCGGCAGTCCTGCTACGCTAAGGCGCTGGGCCGCAACCGGGATCTGGCCGGCTTCAGGCGAGCGGGCAAACACAAACACGACCGCATCCGGATCCACCTCAGCGGCCAGCTCTTCACTCAGACTCACCTCCAGCAGCACACGACCGGACTGACTCAGCGCACTCTGGTCAGGCAGTGGAGGCAAAACCGGGCCACGCGTTGCTTGCGGGTTGGTTTCACCGAACTCGGCAATCGCCTGCTCGGCACGCTCAACTCCCGTCAGCACCGCCTGGGCCGAAGGGTCGCGTGGGTCCATGAAATCCAGCAGACGGTTCCAGGCATCACGGGCCACATGGAAGTTGCCCGTTTCAAAGCCGGCAATACCGATCAGGCCAAGGGTTGTAGCATCCTCCGGATTGGCTTCCAGCACTTCTTCAACTGCTTGCTGCAATTCGTCAGTCCAGCGGTTTTCGTTGACAAAAAACTGCGCCTGCACCCACTGGGCGAGGATTTCCGGCTGTCGACCAGCAGAGTCCATTGCCCGCGCATAAGCGTGGGCAGCATCGGCAACCCGCTGCTCATTCATGTAGCTGCGGCCGAGAAAAAACCAGACATCAGCCGCATCCGGCTGCAGGCGGACAATATTCTCCAGCCGGCCGATCAGTTCATCCATTGCCGCTTCGCGGGCATCCTCTTCCTGGATGGTCGGAATGCGCGTCATCAGCGCATCCACGGCCTGCTGCTCCTGCATCAACGGCACACGCTCCAAGGTTGCCGCCACCTGATCACTGGATCCCCAGACCAGGTAGAGTCCGGCACCCGCTACCGGTAGCAGCAGCGTAGCAATCAGCGGCAGGGCCATACCCAGCCTGGCCGTCTGCTGCGGCGCGCCCACAGCGGTATCTTCCAGCAGTTCACGCTCAGCTTCCAGACGCCCCTGCTCGAACAACTCCGGCGACAAGGTGCCCTGATCCAGCTGCCCCTGCAGCTCGTCCAGCCGCTCTTGGTAGAGGGCCACGTTGAGTGCCGTGCGGTCTTCTTCTGCCTGGTGCCGGCGTACGTTCAGTACCGGCCAAAGCATGAGCAACATGGCGCTAACCAGCAGCACCAGGGCAAGTAACCAGAAAGTAATCATTTGTCTGCTGTTTTCCGTGTTTGATTCAGTAATTCATTCAGGCGCTGCTGTTCATCACCCGACAACTGGTGTTTTGATTCACTGCTGCGGCTTTCTTTGCGCCTGCGCACAACAATCATCGCCAGCATCAGCATTCCCAGTCCGAGCAACGCGAAAGGCCCATACCAGAGCACCAGGGTGCGGTTATCCTTCGGCGGCTTGTAGCGCACAAAGTCACCATAACGCTCAACCAGAAAATCGACGATTTGCTCGTCGCTCATCCGCTCTTGCGTCATCAGTCGATAGGTTTCCTCGCGCAGATCGAGAGAAATCGGTGCGTTGGAATCAGCAATATTTTGATTCTGGCACTTCGGGCAGCGCAGCTCTTCGGTCAGCTTGCGATAGCGATCCCGCTCGGCCTGGGAATCAAACTCGTGGGTGTCAATCGCGGCCTGCGCGGAAGCGGCCAGCCAGAAGCCGCAAAACAGGCTAAACAGGAGTTTCTTCATTCTTTCAGCAGAGCCTCATAGACCGGTGCCATTTTTTCTTTCCAGACCCAGTCATCCACCGCACCCACATACTTGTAACGGATGATTCCATTGCGGTCGATGATGAAGGTTTCCGGCGCGCCATAAACCCCCAGGTTCATGCCCAGCACACCCTTGGGGTCGCTGACATTCATCACATAGGGATCTTTCAGGTCCCGCAGCCATTTGATGGCCTTGGCTTCCTCGTCCTTATAGTTGATGCCGTAAATCGGCACGCCCTGCTTTGCCAAACGGTTGAAATAATCATGCTCGGCGCGACAGGTCGGACACCAGGTAGCCCAGACATTGACCAGTGCCGGCCGCCCCAAAAACTCCTTCTGCGTGACCAGCTCGCCTTGCGCACCCAGCTTCGGCTGTTCGAACGCAGGGAATGGTTTGTCCAGCAGTGCCGAAGGCAACTCGCGCGGATCATTTTTCAGGCCGTACATCGACATCCAGGCAAAGCCCAGGACACCGGCAAGTACGGCCAGAACAGCAATCAGACGTCCTTTAGACATTGGCTGTTTCCTCCTGTTTGCCGGCCAGGGTATCCCGCACCTTCTTGCTGACACGGGCGCGATAGCGTGGATCCCAGGCTGACAGACAACCGCCCAGCGCCATCAGCATTCCGCCCAGCCAGATCCAGCGCACAAACGGCTTGACTTGCAGACGTACTGCCCAGGCACCGTTCTCCAGCGGTTCACCCAGAGCCACATAAAGGTCGCGGGTAAAGCCCGGATCAATGCCGGCTTCGGTCATGGGCATTTGCTGCACAATATACAGACGCTTCTCCGGGTGCAGCACAGACACTTCACGACCGTTTTTCAGCGCCCGCACCACACCCTTGTCGGAAATGTAGTTGGGGCCTTCATAGTGTTCGGCACCGCCAAACTCAAAAGTATAGGCACCCAGCTGTACGGTATCGCCGACATTCATTTTCAGGTCACGTTCGATGCTGTAGTGACTGGACAACACCACGCCAATCGCGCAGACCACCAGACCCAGATGGCCCAGCTGCATGCCCCAGTAGCTACGGGTCATCATGCGAATGCCCTTGAGCAGCCCACGGTGACGGGTTTTGTCCAGCAAGTCACGCAAGCTGGCCAATACCACCCAGAAGCTGAGGAAGTACACCACCAGCACTGCGCCGTTGAACTCGTCCGCCAGGAAGGTCAGCGCCAGGCTGATCGCGGCACTGGCCAGCAACACAGGGCCCATCATTTTCACCAGCCAGTTGCCGGGCGTACTTTTCCAGCGCAGTACCACGCCCAGTCCAAGCGCCAGCATCAGGGCGCCCACCAGCGGGTTGAACAACGCATTGAAGTAAGGAGGTCCAACCGACAGTTTGGAGCCGGTCAGCGAGTCAAGGATCAGCGGATACAGGGTACCGATCAGGATCATGGAGGTGACCACCACCAACACGATGTTATTGATCAGCAACAAGGTCTCGCGCGACCAGAAACCGAAACCGACCTTGCTCTTCACCGAAGGCGCACGCAGCACAAACAGCGTAAGTGAAGCACCTACGGTGACCAGCAGGAAAGCCAGGATGAACAGGCCGCGATCCGGGTCGGAGGCAAAGGCATGCACCGAGGTCAGCACACCGGAACGCACCAGGAAGGTGCCCAGCAGGCTCAGCGAGAACGCGGCAATGGCCAGCAGTACGGTCCAGTTCTTGAACAGGCCGCGCTTTTCGGTTACCGCCAGCGAGTGGATCAGGGCGGTACCAATCAGCCAGGGCATAAAGGAGGCGTTTTCAACCGGGTCCCAGAACCACCAGCCACCCCAGCCCAGCTCATAGTAAGCCCACCAGGAGCCCAGGGTAATGCCCACACCGAGAAATGCCCAGGCTACCAGCGTCCATGGACGCGACCAGCGCGCCCAGGCGGCATCCATCTTGCCACCGAGCAATGCTGCAATGGCAAAGGCAAAGGCCACCGAGAAACCCACATAACCCATGTACAGCATCGGCGGGTGTACCACCAGGCCAAAGTCCTGCAGCAGCGGGTTGAGGTCGCGACCGTCGGCCGGAATGTTCGGCAGCATGCGCTCAAAGGGGTTGGAAGTAACAATCAGAAACAGCAAAAAGCCGATACTGACCATTCCCATCACGGACAGCACCCGGGCAACCATTTCTTCAGGCAACTGCCGCGAAAAAATGGCCACGGCAAAGGACCAGCCAGCAAGGGTCAGCGCCCACAGCAACAGCGAACCTTCGTGCGCACCCCAGACCGCACTGATCTTGTAATACCAGGGCAGCATGCTGTTGGAGTTGTTGGCGGCATAGGCAACACTGAAGTCATCCACCACGAACGACCAGGTCAGGACAGCGAAGGAAAACAGCAGGAACAGAAACTGTCCCCAGGCTGCCGGCTGGCCCAGACTCATCCAGTGATGGTCACCCTTCCAGGCACCCATCAACGGGAAAAACGCCTGCACCACCGCAAAACACAGTGCAAGGATCATGGCCAGATGCCCAAGTTCGGGCACAAACAGGGTCAAACTCATTTCTTGCTTTCCTGTGTCGCTTCATAGTGCTTCAACATGCCGGTCTTCTCCAGGGCATCACCCACTTCGGGCGGCATATAGTTTTCATCGTGCTTGGCCAACACCTCATCGGAAACCAGCACGCCCTGCTCGTTCAGCCGGCCCAGGGCAACAATGCCCTGCCCCTCGCGGAACAGATCCGGCAGGATGCCTTTGTACTCGATGGTGACATCGGCATCGCCGTCGGTTACGACAAACCTTACGGTCAGGGCGTCTTCGTTACGCTGTACCGATCCTTCCCTGACCAACCCACCGGCGCGGATACGGGCATCCAGTGGTGCCTTGCCTTCGACAATCTCCGTGGGCGTATAGAAGAGGTTGATGTTTTCACTCAGGGCAAACACTGCCAGCCCCACAGTGGTGGCCATCCCTGCCAGAATTGCCAAGATAATTATCAGGCGTTTCTTACGAACCGGATTCATTTTGTGCCTCCCAACGCAAACGGCGAGCTTCCTGGTTTATATATTTTTTACGCGCCAGCCATGGCAAGGCCACATTCAGGGCCACAACGGCCATAGTTATGCCAAAGCAAAGCCAGACGTAAAATCCGTGCTTGCCCATGGCCAAAAACTCGGCAAAGGAATTAAACGCAAAAATCGAGTCAGTCATGATTTTCTGCCAGTCAAACGCGCCACTTCGGATCGCACCCAACTGGTGCGGGACTCACGGCGCAGAATTTCCAGACGCATGCGCATCAGCAATACCACGGTATAAAAGCAATAAAAACCCAGCACCATCAGTAGCAGCGGGACCCACATCGACGCCGGCATCGCCGGTTTCTCGGTCAGGGTAAAACTGGCCGGCTGGTGCAGAGTGTTCCACCACTCTACGGAATACTTAATTATCGGAATATTAATCACACCCACAACCGCCAGTACCGCACAGGCTCGCGCGGCACTGTCGCGGTTGCTAATGGCCTGGCCAAGCGCAATAACACCGAAGTACAAAAACAGCAGAATCAACATTGCGGTCAGGCGCGCATCCCAAACCCAGTAGGCACCCCAGGTTGGTTTGCCCCAGATAGCACCGGTAAGCAAAGAAACAAATGCCATCCAGGCTCCAATGGGTGCCGACTGCTGCAGGGCAACATCGGCGATCTTCATTTTCCAGACCAGCCCAACCACGCCACAAATGGCCATGGAGACATAGATGGACTGGGCCAAAAACGAGGCCGGCACATGGATGTACATGATGCGGAAGCTGTTGCCCTGCTGGTAGTCAGGCGGCGCAATTGCCAGCCCCCAGACCAGACCGGCACCCATCAACAACAGGGTTGCCACCACCAGCAGCGGCAGCCAGCGCCCGCTGATACCATAAAACCACTTGGGCGAGCCCAAACGATGAAACCACGTCCAGTTCATGCAGTTACCCGTTTCTTTTCAACAAATCTGTCCTACTCACCCACGCTGATCTTGATACCGGCGGCAATCGCCAGGGGCGTCAGGGTTATCGCCAGCATCAGCATGCTGCTCATCCACAACAGGTAGCCAAGCGTCGGCAAACCCTGTAATGCAGCCTGCAGCACACCACTGCCCAAAATGAGCACGGGAATATATAGAGGTAAAATAAGCAAAGTCAACAAGATGCCGCCGCGCTTGAGCCCCACGGTAAGCGCGGCACCGACCGCGCCCAGCAGGCTCAAAATGGGCGTACCCAACAGTAACGAGGCCAACAACACCGGAATCCGGTCGACCGGCAAACCCAGCATCAGCGCCAGCACCGGTGACAACAATACCAGTGGCAAGCCTGAAAACAACCAGTGTGCCAGCACCTTGGCCAGCACCAGAATACCCAGCGGGTGCGGCGAAACCACCCACTGCTCGAGCGAGCCGTCTTCAAAGTCACTACGGAACAGCCCGTCCAGTGACAGCAAAACCGCCAACAACGCCGCCACCCAGACCAGTCCCGGTGAAAGCGTACGCAGCAGCTGGGTTTCCGGCCCGACAGCCAGCGGAAACAGGGAAATAACGATAGAAAAAAACACCAACGGATTGACCAGCTCGCCTGGACGTCGAAACATCAGACGGGCCTC
>CAYMXO010000030.1:0-22885 GCA_964394445.1 uncultured Thiopseudomonas sp. | reverse complement strand
CGCCGCAGGCGTTTGAAGGTTTGCGTCTGGCCGGTCGCCAGCCGTGGCGCATTGACGCCAACATTGCCACCCCCGACCACAACGTGCCGACCACTGCGGCCGAGCGCGCCGGTGGCATTGCAGCGATCAAGGACGAGGTGTCGCGCATCCAGGTGAAAACCCTGGATGACAACTGCACCGATTTCGGTATTTTGCAGTTCCCGATGAATGACATTCGTCAGGGTATCGTGCACGTGATTGGCCCGGAGCAGGGCGCAACCCTGCCGGGCATGACCATTGTCTGCGGTGACTCGCACACCTCCACCCACGGCGCCTTTGGTGCGCTGGCGCACGGTATCGGTACCTCCGAAGTCGAGCATGTGCTGGCCACCCAGTGTCTGGTCGCCAAGAAAATGAAAAACATGCAGGTGCGGGTTGAGGGCACGCTCGGTGCCGGCGTCACTGCAAAAGACATCGTACTGGCCATCATCGGCAAGATCGGCACCGCCGGTGGTAACGGCCATGCGCTGGAATTTGCCGGCAGCGCCATCCGTGACCTGTCCATGGAAGGCCGCATGACCATCTGCAACATGTCCATCGAAGCCGGTGCCCGTGTCGGCATGGTGGCGGTGGACGAGAAAACCATCGAATACGTCAAGGGCCGTCCGTATGCGCCCAAGGGTGCCGACTGGGATGCAGCCGTGGCCCTGTGGGAGACGCTGGTATCCGACGATGACGCGCACTTTGACACCGTGGTCGAGCTGCGTGCCGAAGACATCAAGCCGCAGGTCAGCTGGGGTACATCGCCCGAGATGGTGTTGCCGGTGGATGCCACTGTGCCTGACCCTGCCAAAGAAAGTGATCCGGTTAAAAAAGACTCCATCGAGCGTGCGCTCAAGTACATGGGCTTGAGCGCCAACCAGGCAATTACCGACATCAAGCTGGACCGTGTGTTTATCGGCTCCTGCACCAACTCGCGCATTGAAGACCTGCGTGCTGCTGCCGAAGTGGCCAAGGGGCGCAAGGTGGCGGACAACATCATTCAGGCGATGGTGGTGCCGGGCTCCGGGCTGGTGAAGAAGCAGGCCGAAGATGAAGGCCTGGACAAGATCTTTATCGAGGCCGGTTTTGAGTGGCGTGAGCCGGGCTGTTCCATGTGTCTGGCGATGAACCCGGACAAGCTGGGCAGTGGCGAGCACTGTGCGTCTACCTCCAACCGCAACTTTGAAGGCCGTCAGGGCAACGGCGGACGCACCCACCTGGTGAGCCCGGCCATGGCCGCTGCCGCTGCGGTAACCGGTCACTTCATCGACGTGCGTGAACTCATGCAAGGAGCCAACTAAATGAAAGCCTTTACACAACATCAGGGTTTGGTCGCTCCGCTGGATCGTGCCAACGTCGATACCGACCAGATCATTCCCAAGCAGTTTTTGAAGTCCATCAAGCGCACCGGCTTTGGTGAAAACCTGTTTGACGAGTGGCGCTACCTGGACGAGGGCCAGCCGGGTCAGGACAACAGCAAGCGCCCGGTCAATACCGAGTTTGTGCTTAACCAGCCACGTTATCAGGGTGCCAGCATCCTGGTGGCGCAGGAAAACTTCGGTTGTGGCTCCAGCCGTGAACACGCCCCCTGGGCGCTGGACGAGTATGGCTTCCGCGCCATCATCGCCCCAAGCTTTGCCGATATTTTCTACAACAACAGCTTCAAGAACGGCCTGCTGCCGATCATTTTGCCGCAAGCAGCGGTGGATGAGCTGATGCAGCTCACGGTCGACAACGAAGGCTATCAGCTGACCGTTGACCTGGCTGCACAAAAGGTCATCCGTGCCGATGGCGTGAGCTATGATTTTGAAGTGGATGCATTCCGCAAGCACTGCCTGCTCAACGGCCTGGATGATATCGGCCTGACCTTGCAGGATGCCGATGAAATTCGGGCTTTTGAAGAAGACTACAAGCAGAAGTATCCCTGGTTGTTTGGGGCATTGACGGGCTGATTTTTGTTTGCAGCCCCTCTCCCGACAGCAGGTTGTGCTTTCTGGCGGGTGCAGGTCTGTGCCAGGCATCAGCACCTGTGACGAAACGTGTTTCGGCGCGGGTGCGTAGCCGCAGCATGGACCTGCACACGCCGGTACACACCGCCCTGCAAAACAACCCCACACACCGCACTGAAAAAACATTTGACATTAAAAAGAGAACATTATGAGCAAGAAAATCCTGATTCTTCCCGGTGACGGCATTGGCCCGGAAATCATTGCCGAAGCAGTCAAGGTGTTGAACCTGGCCAATGAAAAATACAGCCTGGGCTTTGAACTGGTCGAAGGCGAGCTGGGTGGTGCGGCCATTGACAAGCATGGCGTGCCACTGGCGGATTCCACCCTGGCGCTGGCGCGTGAAGTGGATGCCATCCTGCTGGGTGCCGTGGGCGGCCCCAAGTGGGACACTATCGAAGTCGCGCTGCGTCCTGAGCGCGGCCTGCTGAAGATCCGTTCCGAGCTGGGCCTGTTCGGCAACCTGCGCCCGGCCATTCTGTATCCGCAGCTGGCGGATGCGTCCAGCCTCAAACCCGAAGTGGTGTCCGGCCTGGATATCCTGATCGTGCGTGAGCTGACCGGTGGTATTTACTTCGGCAGCCCGCGCGAAACCGTGGTTCTGGAAAATGGCGAGCGCAAGGCGTTCGATACCCTGCCGTACAGTGAGAGTGAAATTCGCCGCATTGCCAGGGTCGGTTTCGACATGGCCATGCTGCGTGATAAAAAGCTCTGTTCGGTCGACAAGGCCAATGTGCTAGAATCCAGTCGTTTGTGGCGCGCAGTCGTCGAGGAAGTCGCCAGGGACTATCCTGAAGTCGAGCTGAGCCACATGTATGTGGACAACGCTGCCATGCAACTGGTGCGGGCGCCCAAGCAGTTCGATGTAATGGTTACCGACAACATGTTTGGTGATATTCTGTCGGACGAGGCCTCCATGCTGACCGGTTCCATCGGCATGCTGCCTTCGGCCTCGCTGGACTCCAATAACAAGGGCATGTACGAGCCTTGCCACGGTTCCGCTCCGGACATTGCTGGCAAGGGTCTGGCCAATCCGTTGGCAACCATTTTGTCCGTGTCCATGATGCTGCGCTACAGTTTCAACCAGGCTGAAGCTGCCGATGCCATCGAACAGGCGGTAAGCAATGTTCTGGATCAGGGGCTGCGTACCGGTGACATCATGTCGGCAGGCATGCGTCAGGTGGGTACTGCCGAGATGGGCGATGCCGTGGTGGCAGCCCTGCAGCAGCTTTAACATGCTGTATCCGGCTTGCACGACAGGGTGTCGTGCGAGCCTTCATCAATCAAGTAGGTGTAGTTAGATGAAACGAGTTGGATTTGTAGGCTGGCGTGGCATGGTAGGTTCCGTGCTGATGCAGCGCATGCTGGAAGAGCGGGATTTTGACCTGGTTGAACCGGTCTTTTTCACCACCTCCAATGTGGGAGGCCAGGGCCCGGCCATTGGCAAGGATATTCCTGCACTGAAAGACGCCTACGACATCAACACCCTGAAAGGGCTGGACGTGATCCTGACCTGCCAGGGCAGCGACTACACCAACGAGGTTTTCCCCAAGCTGCGTGAAGCCGGCTGGAACGGCTACTGGATTGACGCCGCGTCCGGTCTGCGCATGCAGGATGACTCGATCATCGTACTGGATCCGGTCAACCGCAAGGTGGTGGATCAGGGTCTGGACAGCGGTGTAAAAACCTATGTCGGCGGCAACTGCACCGTCAGCCTGATGCTGATGGGGCTGGGCGGGCTGTTTGAGGCTGGCCTGGTCGAGTGGATGAGCGCGATGACGTACCAGGCTGCCAGTGGCTCGGGTGCGCAAAACATGCGCGAGCTGTTGAACCAGATGGGCCATCTGCGTGATGTAGTGGCCGACGAACTGGCCGATCCGGCGTCCGCCATTCTGGAAATCGACCGCAAGGTTGCGGCCGCCCAGCGTAGCGAAGACATTCCGGCCGAACACTTCGGCGTACCGCTGGCCGGCAGCCTGATTCCGTGGATCGACAGTGCGCTGCCCAACGGCCAGAGCCGTGAAGAATGGAAGGCGCAGGCCGAAACCAACAAGATTCTGGGCCGTTTCAAGAACCCGATCCATATTGACGGCATCTGCGTGCGTGTTGGTGCCATGCGCTGCCATAGCCAGGCGCTGACAATCAAATTAAACAAAGACGTACCTCTGGCCGATATAGAGAACCTGATCAGCCAGCACAACCCCTGGGTCAAGCTGGTACCCAACAGTCGCGAGCAGACCATGCAGGAACTGACGCCAACAGCGGTTACCGGTACCCTGAATATCCCGGTGGGCCGTTTGCGCAAGCTGAACATGGGCTCGCATTATCTGGGTGCCTTTACCGTGGGTGACCAGTTGCTGTGGGGAGCGGCCGAGCCTTTACGCCGCATGCTGCGCATCCTGCTGGAGCGCTAGATGATCAAAAAGGCTGTCCTTACAAGACAGCCTTTTTGCTGTGCTGCTGTTTCTGTTTGTATCCGGTGAACTGTGCACCAGATCAAAAACGGGACAAGACAGGCGTGTTATAAGTCGAATAAACAGGTTTTGCTGTTGCTAAAAGCCAAGCGCTCAAAGATACTTACGCTGTCATTTGAAGGGCGATTCGAGTTGGCCATGCTTTTCTACAGCTGAGCGCGGGCAGCAAAGCGATATCCGGTACTCTGTTCCTGATGGTGTGCCGGTTCAGGATCTCCGAAGATAATAAGGGAAACGCTATATGCTTCAGGTTCGCAAACTGGTATTGGCAGTAGCAGCTGCCACCTCTATGGCTTCCGGTATGGCGCACGCGCTGGGACTGGGAGAAGTGTCGGTCAAGTCAGCCTTGAACGAGCCTTTGGTGGCTGAAATCGAGCTGCTTGATACCAAAGGTTTGAGCTCCGAGGAAATCAGGTCAAAGCTCGCTTCCGCTGAAGACTTTAGCCGCGCCGGTGTTGACCGGCAGTTTTTCTTGAACAACCTGAAGTTCACACCGGTTATCCGGCAAAACGGCAAAAGTTTTGTCCGGGTGACCAGTTCCCAGGCAGTACGCGAACCTTTCCTGAACTTTCTGCTGGAAGTCTACTGGCCTGCAGGCCGGGTGCTGAAAGAATATACCCTGCTGCTTGACCCGCCCATGTATACGCCACAAGAGCTGGTTTACCGTGGTGCGCCTGCGGCAGCACCGGCTGCACCCCGGGTAGCGGAGAGGCCGGCCGTTGCGCCCGCCGCCCCACGTCAGGCGACGCCTGGCACTGCTGTACGCCCGGCGGCCGCCGCATCCCTGCAGGGTGATGAATACCGGGTACGGCAGAACGATACCCTGTGGGATATCGCCTTGCGGGCCAACCGTGGCGGTGGCTCTGTGCATCAAACCATGCTGGCAATCCAGGATTTGAACCCGGGTGCCTTTATCGATGGCAATATCAACCAGCTGAAAAGCGGTCAGGTGCTGAAGCTGCCCAATGCCGAGCAGATTCGCCAGCGCACCCGCAGCCAGGCTGTTGCCGAATTCCAGAGCCAGGTGGATGCCTGGCGTTCCGGTGCGCCGGTCGAGCGCCAGCTGGACGCACGCCGCCGTGAAACTGCAGCTGCAGCGCCGGCACAGGCCGAGCAGGGCGATAACTTGCGTCTGGTTGCCGGAGAAAGCGGCGAGACCGAAGTTGGTAGCGATGGCGGTGCCGCTGCCAAGTCGCTGGCCGACCAGCTGGCCTTGACCAAGGAGCAGCTGGATTCTACGCGACTACAGAATGAAGATCTGGCCAGCCGGGTTGAAGACCTGAGCAGTCAGGTTGAAAAGTTGCAGCGTCTGCTGGAGCTGAAAAACACCCAGCTGGCCAATTTGCAGAACATGACTGACGAGGAACAGGATGCCTTGGCAGAAGCCGGGCAGCTGGAGACGGCGGCTGACGAAGTTGTTGCAGTTGAAGCCGGGGAGGCCGTGGATTCTGCTGACCACACAGAAGTTGTAGCCGAAGCCGATGTCGAGTCTGAAGTTGCCGCAAGCGAAGAACCCGACGCTGTAGAAACAGAAGACGAGGAAGTGGCCGAAGCTGAACAGGCGGTCGCTGCGGTTGCCGAACCTGCCCAGCCTGCCGAGGCTGAGGCCAAGCCAGCACCGAGGCCTGCACCTGTCGCATTTGAGCCGCCGCCTGAGCCGAAAGGCTTTGTCGATGAGCTGATGGAAAACCCCATGTTCCTGCCGGGAGCCGGTGCGGGTGCAGCCTTGCTGTTGCTGCTCCTGTTGATTTCCCGCCGCAACAAGGCCAGGCAGGAGCAGGAAATACTGCCACCGGAAGATTTTGACGATCCGCAGGGTGATGCCGGTATTGATCTTGATGATGTTGAGGGGCTGGACGGCGAAAAGGATGTGCTGGATGGCGTTCTCGAGGAAATGGATATCGAAATTGAAGAGCCGGCCGAATTTATTGATGAAATGACAAGCCCGGCCCAGGCTGCTCTTGGCCCGATTGACGAGGCCGAAAACTTTATTGCGTTTGGACGTTTCAGCCAGGCTGCCGATGTTTTGCTGAAGGCAATCGACACAAACCCGCAGAGTGAGGATTTGCGCTTCAAGTTGCTGGAAGTCTATGCCGACCTTGAAGACCGTAATGCTTTCCAGCAGCAAGTGGAAGAGTTGAATGCCATGGGCGTGGCCCAGGCCGAGATGGATGCGCTGCGTTTGCGCTTCCCGCACATGATGGGCGAGGACGATGCGCTGTCGCTGGACGATATTCTGCTGGATCTGCCGGGAGTGACTGATGAGCCAGGCCTTGATCCGGCTGCCGGGTCGGGTGACCTGTTGGCAGAAGAGCTGCCGGGGCTGGATGATCTGCTGAACGGAGTGGAACCGGTTGAAGCTGTTGCTGAAGCCACCGATGTGACAGAAAGCAGCGAAGATGATTTTTCCAGCTTGCTGGAAGCCGTCTCGACTGATCTGGATGAAGAGCCGGAGCAGGATGCAGGCATTGAATATATGCCGGTAGCACTGGAAGAAGAGGCTGCTGTTGCGGATGCGGCTGGTGCAATTGCCGAGCTGGATGAAAACAGTTTCGAGCTGCCAGAGCTTGAAGAACTGGGCCTGGATAGCCTGGAGCTGCCGGAAGCGGATACGCTTGACGAGCTGACTCTGGATACCGGGCTGTCGCTCGGTGAAGAACTGTCGCTGGACGATTTGCAGCTTGAAGAATTTGCAGGCACGGCTGATGAAGCTGTACAGCTGGCGGCTGCCGGGACAGCCGAGCGGGAGTTTGGTCTTGATCTTGACCTGTCTTTGCCGCTGGAAGAAAGCGAAGAACAAATCAGTGACGAGCTGGATGTCAGTAGCCTGGAAGCCGATCTGGAGTCCATCGAAATCAGCTTTGACACGTTGCAGAACGATGTGCAGGAAACCCTGGAGACTGCCGGTGTTGCTGATGTAGAAGCTGAATCTTCTGCTGACGACCTGGAGGAGCTGTTTAATCTGGATGCCGAACTGGATCTGGCCACTCCGGAACTTGCATCAACTCCTGGCGGAGATGATGTGTTGGCAGCACTGGAGCAGGAGCTGGATGACGACTTTGGTTTCCTGCAAGGTGACGATGAAGACAAAACCAAGCTGGATCTGGCTTCCGCCTGGATTGACATGGGCGACCTTGAAGGGGCTCGTGAGATCCTCGATGAGGTGATTCGTGATGGCGCTCCCGAGCATCAGGAGCTGGCCAGGGAGTTGCTGGCAAAGCTTGGGTAATTCATGAGTTCATCAAGCGAACCCGCTGCGGCAGTCGAAACGACTGCCGCAGCTGTTTTCAGGATAGCGCTGGGCGTTGAATACAACGGCTCGGCCTATTATGGTTTTCAGCTGCAGCACAATGGGCTGCCAACCGTACAGGGTGAGCTGGAAAGGGCCCTGACCGAGGTGGCCGGTGGTGAGCCTGTGCGTCTGGTCTGTGCCGGCCGTACCGATGCCGGTGTGCATGCCTGCGAGCAGATCCTGCATTTTGAAACCAGCGTGGTGCGCAAACCGGCCGCCTGGCTGTTTGGCAGCAACCGCTACCTTCCAAAAGACATCAGCGTGGTCTGGGTGCGTCAGGTACCGGAAAGCTTTCACGCCCGTTTCAGCGCCAAACGCCGCCGCTATCGTTATGTAATTTATCCGGACCCGATCCGCCCGGCCTTGCTCGGCGACGCAGTGACCTGGACACACAGGCAGCTGGATGTGGAAAACATGAATCTGGCCGCGCAGTTGCTGCTGGGTACCCATGATTTCAGTTCGTTCCGGGATAGCGACTGTCAGGCCAAATCACCGGTGAAGACGCTGGACGGCATCCGGCTGACGCAGTACGGACGCTTCATTGTGCTGGACATACGGGCCAGCGCCTTTCTGCACCACATGGTGCGCAATATCGCTGGTACCCTGATGAAAATCGGTGCCGGCGACAAGCCGGTTGAGTGGATGCAGCAGGTTTTGCAGGCACGTCAGCGCTCGGTTGCAGGCGCTACTGCACCGGCCTATGGCCTGTATCTGGTACAGGTTGAATATCCGGACGAATTTGATCTGCCGCAGCGCCCGCTGGGCCCCAGCTTTCTGGGTGCAATGCCGGATGTTTTTGCCGGGATCGACAATGAACACTAGAGTCAAAATTTGCGGTATCACACGTCTGGAGGATGCGCTGGTGGCGGCGCAGGCTGGAGCAGACGCCCTGGGCTTTGTCTTCTACCCGCCCAGTCCGCGTGCGGTGGATGCTGCAACTGCCGGTAAAATTGTTTCCGCACTGCCGGCTTTTGTGACAACGACTGGACTGTTTGTCAATGCCACGGCCGATGAAGTAAATGCCGTACTGGAGCAGGTGCCACTGGACCTGTTGCAGTTCCATGGCGACGAGAGCGCGGAGTTTTGCGCGTCGTTCAGACGGCCCTATATCAAGGCGCTGCGCATGCAGCCGGGTGTGGACATTGCGGCGCTGGCGGCCGGCTATGCGGGCGCACGGGGCATTTTGCTGGACGCTTATGTTGCCGGTGTTCCGGGCGGTACCGGGCAGGTGTTTGACTGGGATACAATTCCGCGGGATTTAGCCAAAGCGCTGATACTCGCCGGCGGTCTGGATGTGGATAATGTCCGTCTGGCAATCGAACAAGTACACCCCTGGGCTGTCGATGTAAGTGGTGGCGTGGAAGCAGGCAAGGGCATCAAGGATGCCGGAAAGGTTCGCGCTTTCATGCATGCGGTACGCACGGCAATCAAAGGTAACAATTTGCGTGTGACGGCAGGATAGTGACAGCCGTCCCACGGTGGGTTTCAAACAAGAGAACTCCTGCCCGGGTTTTGGCAGGAAAACACCCGCATGCAACATGGCATGCCGGGTGCCACGAGGAGTATTGAACGAATGAGTAACTGGCTGGTTGACAAATTTATTCCCTCAATCATGCGGTCCGAGGTCAAGAAAAGTAATATCCCGGAAGGTCTGTGGCACAAGTGCCCGGCCTGTGATGCCGTACTCTACAAGCCCGAGCTGGAGAAGGCGCTGGATGTCTGCACCAAGTGTGAGCACCACATGCGGATTGACGCGCGCACCCGGCTGGATATTTTTCTGGATGAAGACGGACGTGAAGAAATTGCCGAGGACCTCGAGCCTGTTGACCGGCTCAAGTTCCGTGACAGCAAGCGTTACAGCGATCGTTTGAAAGCGGCACAAAAGCAGACTGGCGAAAACGACGCACTGATTGCCATGAGCGGTACCCTGGAAGGCATGCCGGTCGTTGCGGCAGCGTTCGAGTTCTCCTTCATGGGCGGCTCCATGGGTGCGGTTGTGGGTGAGCGTTTTGTCCAGGCGGCCAATGTGGCACTGGAAAAGCGTTGCCCGATGATCTGTTTTTCTGCCTCCGGCGGCGCCCGCATGCAGGAAGCCCTGCTGTCCCTGATGCAGATGGCGAAAACCTCTGCCGTTATTGCCCGTTTGCGTGAAGAGGGCATTCCGTTCATTTCCGTACTGACTGACCCCGTTTACGGCGGTGTATCAGCCAGCCTGGCCATGCTGGGCGACATCATTATTGGCGAGCCCAAGGCGCTGGTCGGCTTTGCCGGGCCCCGGGTAATCGAGCAAACCGTGCGCGAGAAGCTGCCGGAAGGCTTCCAGCGCAGCGAGTTCCTGCTTGAGCATGGTGCCATTGACATGATCATTCCGCGCCCCGAGCTGCGTCCGCGGGTTGCCGCAATCCTGCGCAAGCTGGTCAAGGCGCCGATGCAGGTGCGTCCGATCTTGCGCGAGGTTACAGAGGCAGAGCCACAGGAACAGGCTGCCGAATGAGCCCGCGCAGCCTTGAACAATGGCTGAGCTGGCTGGAGCAGCTGCATCCCAGTGAAATCGAGCTGGGTTTGCAGCGCATTCGTGATGTGGCCGACAGGCTGGGGCTTTCGTCTCCAGCCCGCAAGACAGTTACCGTCACCGGTACCAATGGCAAAGGCTCCACTTGTGCCCTGATTGCCGCCATGTGTCAGGCGCAGGGACTGCGTACCGGGGTGTACAGTTCGCCGCATTTTTTGCGTTATAACGAGCGGATTCAAATCGATGGGGTACAGGCCACGGATGAACAAATCTGTGCGGCTTTTGCTGCCATTGAGCAGGTGCGTGGTGACACCAGCCTGACCTATTTTGAAATGGGTACCCTGGCCGCGCTATGGATTTTTGCCCGTGCCGGTCTGGACGTGGCAATTCTTGAGGTGGGCCTGGGTGGCCGGCTGGATGCGGTCAACATCGTTGATCCGGATGTGGCCGTAGTTACTGGCATTGCCCTGGATCATGCTGACTGGCTGGGGCATACCCGTGAAGATGTGGCCCGCGAGAAGGCCGGTATTTTCCGGGCTGGAGTGCCGGCGGTCTGTGGTGATCCTGAACCCCCGCAAAATTTGCTGGATCGGGCGCAACAGCTGTCGAGTCCGTTGTATTTGCGTGGCCGTGATTTTACTTTGGCACAGGTTGGACAGTCATGGAGCTGGCAGGGGCAGGATGCTGTCGGCGCAGCACTGACTCTTGATGGATTGCCGCTGCCACTGCTGCCGGTGGAAAACGCTGCTGTCGCGCTGCAGGTGTATGCCTTGCTAGGCCTGCCGCTGCTGGCTGCTGATGAAACGGGCAGGGTGCTGCAAAAAACGCAGCTGACGGGTCGTCTGCAACGGTTCAGCCTGCATTATGCCGGTGGTGTGCGCAACCTGCTGCTGGACGTGGCGCATAATCCGCAGGCGGCAGCCTATGTTGCTGCCTGGCTGCAACAGCGTCCGGTATCCGGGCGCCGCTACGCGGTGTTTGGTGCGCTGATGGACAAGGATGTGGATGGCGTACTGGCCGCCATGCAAGGGCTATTTGATCACTGGCATATTGCCGCGCTGCCAACGCCACGCAGCTTTTCCCTGGGTGAACTGCAGCAGCACCTGCAGCAGGCGGGCGAGCAATATACCGCCCATGCAGACATTCGCGATGCACTGCAGGCTTGCCTTGAAGCCAGCAGGCCGGACGATGAAATTGTCGTTTTTGGATCGTTCTTTACAGTGGCCAGCGTGCTTGAATATCTGCAGGATAGTCCGGGGGCTTGAAACCTGTGCTGGTAATCGGTGTCAGAGCGTGGTGAAAATAGCCTGCAGCACATTGGCTTCAGGTATGGAGATTTTGGGTAAATACAAATGAGTGATACGGATAACAAATTCAAGCAGCGCATTATCGGTGCACTGGTACTGATCGCCTTGGCGATCATTTTTTTGCCCATGCTGTTTTCCAGCAAGGAAGAACCGCCTTTGCCAAGAGTGGAAGTGCAGGCACCGCCGCCTCCGGTGATCCCTCCTGTGCCGGATATCCAGGTTGAACCGGTCGAGTTGCCCGAGCCGCTGGAAGAAGAGCTGTTTGAGCCGGTGATTGAGCCAGAAGTGGAGCCCGAGCCGGAACTGGAGTTTGTGCTGATTGAAAACGAGCCGGTGGAGCCTGCACCGGCACGGACCGAGCAGCCACCTGTGGCAGAGCCAACAGTGGTCGCGCCGAAGGTTGCAGAAAAGCCTGTAGCCCCGGTTGCGCCGCCGGCCAAACCTGTACAGCCACAACCTCAGAAAGCTAAACCGGCTGCCAAGCCTGCTGCACCGGGTATTGATCGCAGCAATCTGCCGGTATCCTGGTCAATTCAATTGGCCAGCCTGAGCAGCCTGGAAAATGCACAAAAACTGCGTGATACCTATCGGGCCAAGCATTATGCCGCTTATGTGCGCAGCGCCGATGGCGTGCACAAGGTTCTGATCGGGCCGCTGATTCGTGAAGCGGAAGCGGTGGCCCTGTGCAAGCAACTTAAATCTCGCGACAAGCAGGATTGTTTCGTGGTGCGTTATCAACCCTGAGTAGTTGATTTTCTCTGGCTGGCCCTGTTTCACCGGCAGGGCAGCCGGCTGGAACAGCATGCAGCATTGGCCGGTTGCGCTGGTTGCGTGTAGAAAAGGGTTATCAGGGCCGGAAGGCTCTGTTAGAATCCCTTTTTTGTTCTTCGGATACTGGTTGTGACGTTCAACTGGCTTGATGCCGTTATTTTTGCTGTCATTGCGATTTCCGCACTGATCAGCCTGACTCGGGGTTTCATCAAGGAAGCCCTCTCGCTGGTAACCTGGGTTGTTGCCGGCATTGTGGCCTGGATGTTTGGTGGAGACCTGTCCGGCTACCTTTCTCCCTATATAGACACGCCATCCTTGCGCGTGATCAGCGCCTGTGCGCTACTCTTTGTGGCTACCCTGATTGCCGGCGGCCTGATCAATTTCTTGCTGGCCCAACTGGTACGGGCGACCGGACTGACCGGCACCGACCGCTTTCTTGGCATGTTTTTTGGCGCGGCGCGCGGCATCCTGCTGGTAGTGGTTGCTGTTGGCGTGCTCAGCCTGTCACCGGTGGTTCATGATGCCTGGTGGCGTGATTCTGTTTTGGTTCCGCATTTTCTGTTGGTGGCCGACTGGTCAAAAAACCTGGTTCTTGGACTGGGGCAGGATGTGGGTAGCCGGTAGTCCGGGATTGCCCGATGGGTGGTTGCCGGTGGCAAATGCGCCAGGCGCAAAGTTAATCTGCTAGGCAGGGGTTGTCATTCATGTGCGGTATAGTCGCAATTGTGGGTAAGTCGGAGGTCAACCAGTCGCTGTATGACGCGTTGACCGTATTACAGCATCGCGGGCAGGATGCTGCCGGGATGGTTACCAGCAAACAGGGACGACTGTTTTTGCGCAAGGCCGACGGCCTGGTGCGCGATGTGTTTCGCACCCGGCACATGAAAGAACTGGTCGGGCAGGTTGGTATCGGGCATGTCCGTTATCCGGTCGAAGGCAGCACCAGCACGGCAGAAGCGCAGCCGTTTTATGTCAACTCGCCCTATGGCATCACCCTGGCGCAAAACGGCAATCTGACCAATGTGCGCCAGCTGGCCAAGGAAATTTTTGAAGCCGACCTGCGCCATATCAATACCAATTCAGACGCTGAAGTATTGCTCAACGTGTTTGCCCACGAGCTGGGACAGGGTGGTTGTCTGCGGCCCAAGGCTGAGGATATCTTTGCCGCCGTCAGCCGGGTGCACGAGCGCTGCCGTGGTGCCTACGCAGTGGTTTCCATGATTACCGGTCACGGTATTGTCGGCTTTCGCGATCCCTTCGGCATCCGGCCGATCGTATTTGGCCAGCGCGAAACCGAGCAGGGTACCGAGTACATGATTGCCTCGGAAAGCGTGGCGCTGGATGCGCTGGGCTTTACCCTGATCCGCGATCTGGAGCCTGGCGAGGCGATCTACATCACCGAAGATGGCGAGCTGCACACCCGCCAGTGCGCACGCAACCCGCAATTGAGCCCCTGCATTTTCGAGCATGTCTATCTGGCCCGGCCGGACTCGATCATTGACGGTATTTCCGTATACAAGGCACGGATGAAGATGGGCGAAAAGCTGGCAGACAAGATCCGTCGCGAGCGCCCTGATCACGATATTGACGTGATCATTCCTATTCCGGATACCAGCCGGACTTCAGCGCTGGAGCTGGCGCATCGTCTGGGCATCAAGTACCGCGAAGGCTTTATCAAGAACCGTTATATTGGCCGCACCTTCATCATGCCCGGCCAGGCGCAACGCAAGAAATCGGTAAAGCAGAAGCTGAATGCCATCGAGCTGGAGTTTCGTGGCAAGAACGTGATGCTGGTGGATGACTCCATCGTGCGCGGTACCACCTGTCAGGAAATCATCCAGATGGCCCGCAATGCCGGTGCGCGCAAAGTCTATTTTTGTTCTGCTGCACCCGAGGTGCGCTATCGCAACGTGTATGGCATCGATATGCCCAGCGTGCAGGACCTGATTGCACACAACCGCACGGCAGACGAAATTTGTGAATTGATCGGCGCCGACTGGCTGCTGTTTCAGGATCTGGAAGACCTGGTTGCCTCCACGGAGGGCGGCAAGATCAAGGTGGAACGCTTTGATTGCTCGGTATTCGATGGTCAGTATGTGACCGGTGATATTGACGAGAACTACCTGAACCAGATTGAAACCCTGCAGGCTGAACTCGACTTTGAGGGCAAGCCCCAGGCCAACGCCATTATCGAGTTGCACAACAGCGACAACTAACCGACACAAGGAAGAAACAGCATGACTACAGATTGGCAACCAGGGCGCCTGGACAGTGACCTGGCAGGAAGTGATTTCGATACCCTGGCTGTGCGTGCCGGACAGGCGCGCGGCCCGGAAGCCGAACACTGTGAAGCAATTTTTACCACTTCAAGCTACGTCTTCCGTTCCGCTGCCGAGGCTGCTGCCTGTTTTGCCGGTGAAATTCCCGGCAACGTCTATTCGCGTTATACCAACCCGACAGTACGTACCTTCGAGGAACGGCTGGCCGCCCTGGAAGGGGCAGAGCAGGCGGTGGCTACCGCTTCGGGCATGTCGGCCATCATGGCAACGGTCATGACCTTTTGCAGTGCCGGTGATCATATTCTGGTTTCACGCAGCATTTTTGGCTCGACCGTCGGCCTGTTTGACAAGTACTTCTCGCGCTTCGGCATCGAAATTACCTATGTTGACATTGACCGGCCGGATCAGTGGGAAGCTGCCTGCAAGCAGAACACGCGCATGTTGTTTGTCGAGTCGCCTTCCAACCCGCTGGCCGAGCTGGCTGATATCAGGGCGCTGTCGAATGTTGCACACAAGGCCGGCGCGCTGCTGGTCGTAGACAACTGCTTTTGCACACCGGCCCTGCAGCGGCCGCTGGAGCTGGGCGCCGATGTTGTTGTCCATTCGGCAACCAAATATATCGACGGCCAGGGCCGCTGTCTGGGGGGGGCCGTTGTTGGCAGCAGCGAACTGATGACCGAGGTCATGGGCTTTCTGCGTACCGCCGGTCCCAGCATGAGTCCGTTCAACGCCTGGGTTTTTCTCAAGGGACTGGAAACCTTGCGCCTGCGCATGCGCGCGCACTGTGAAACCAGCCTGGCACTGGCGCAGTGGCTGGAGCAGCAGCCGCAGGTGGAAAGGGTGTATTATGCCGGTTTGCCCAGCCACCCGCAGCACCAGCTGGCTTGCGAACAGCAGCCGGGGGGCTTTGGTGCAGTTGTCAGCTTCGACCTCAAGGGTGGCAGGGATGCCGCCTGGCGCTTCATTGATGCAACCAGGATGATTTCCATCACCTCCAACCTGGGTGACGCCAAAACCACCATCACCCATCCGGCTACCACTACACACGGCCGGCTCAAGCCGGAAGAGCGCGCCGCCATGGGTATTGGCGACGGCCTGTTGCGGATTGCCGTCGGCCTGGAAGACATCGAAGACCTGCGTGCAGACCTGCAGCGCGGACTGGATGCGCTGTAAGTACTGGATTGGCGGGCTGCTTTGCGGAAGCGGAGCAGCCCGCAACCCGGTGTTGCCGCAGCTCATAACAGACACGGACAGCTAAGCCCGCCGGCAGCGGTTTGTACTAGGCCGCAGCCAGCCTGTTTTTGAGACGGACTAGCCCGCGACGATAAATGTGCCAGGCCAGCAAACCGGCCAGACTATTACCGCACAATACCCCCAGATACAGCCCCGTCATACCGCCCAGCCATGCGCCCAGTGCAACGCAGGGCAGGTAGCATGCAAACAGCCGGGTTACTGACGTCAGCACCGCCCGCAGCGGCATACCCAGCGCATTACAGCTG
This sequence comes from uncultured Thiopseudomonas sp., assembly GCA_964394445.1. GTDB lineage: Bacteria > Pseudomonadota > Gammaproteobacteria > Pseudomonadales > Pseudomonadaceae > Thiopseudomonas. The sequence continues at coordinate 6,724 of CAYMXO010000030.1, read as the reverse complement.
GAAACCAGCAGAATGCAGACACCAAGCATGCTGTAGCTGACCGGAACAATCAGCATGTAACTCGACAGGTAGACCGCCGTTTCCGCTTCCTGGGCAACGATGCCGGTAACCAGTGGCCGCAGCAAAATCCAGATCAGTGCAACCAGTAGCTGCAGCACCAGAATGAAGCGCACCGCCAGCCAGACCAGTTTGTGCACCTGAGTGAGGTCTTTTGCACCCAGCATGCGGCCCAGCATGGGCGGCATCGACATGGTCAGTGCCAGCACGATGACAATGGAAAACGTTTCCAGCCGGGTGCCCAGTGCCCAGGCCGCGATCGCGGTGGCACCAAAACTGGCGACAATGCGTGTGGCGAGCAGTGCTGCCATGCCGGGCATCAGCTGGCTGAGCATGGCCGGCAGGCTGATGGCAATAATGCTGCTGAAGGCGGCACGAACATCCAGCTGATCCAGACCCAGTGCCAGCCAGCGGTGCCTGAGTAGCTGCGAGTAGATCACCGCGCTGCCAATGATGCACGAAACCAGTGTAGCGAGTGCCGCACCGGGCAAGCCCCAGTCAAAGACGAAAATGAACAGTGGGTCCAGCAGGATATTCAGCAGGCTGGTGCCTACCATCATCAGGCCGGGCAGCCGGGTATTGCCATGGGCCCGGCACAGGCTGTTGCCAAAATATAGAAAAGCATGGCTCCAGGAGCTGAGCAACCAGGGCAGCCAGTAGCTGTTGGCGTAGGGGTATATCTCGTCACCCGCACCCAGCGCTTGCAGGATGGGTGTTTGTAAAAAATAAACCAGTGCGGCCAGCACGGCCATCAGACTGCTGCCGATCAGCAGGACCAGGGTTGACAGCCGGTTGGCGTATTCAATATTGCCCGCACCGATGGCCCTTGAAATCAGTGCGGTCGCCGCGATGCCCGTGCCGATCTGGATGCCGATCATCAACTGGTTGACCGGCATGGTAAAGCCCATGGCAGCCAGCGGTGTGGTGCCCAGCATGCCGACGAAGACACTGTCGGCCAGCTGAAAGCTCATCAAGGCAAGTACCCCGGCCAGCATTGGCCAGGTCATGGTAAAAAGGCGATGCCCAAGGTTGTCTTTGGTGGGGGAAGAAGGCTTCGAAGCGGTGCTGCTGGACATAAAAAAGCGTCGGAGAAAAGGGCGCATATGGTAGCACAGGGTTTTCACATTTGATTTTCAACGAGGTGCTGTTTTTTTGACGAAAAAGCTGCGGGTATAAAAATTCGATGTTTTGTTGACGATCTTCACAGTTTGTAACATTTGTCGATGATTGTATCGTGCCGTCTGGTATGGTTGTGCCACTACAAAAAAAGGTTAAGCGGCGGGATAGTTTGAGTCTTTTTGACAAATGCTGGATTCAGTCTGGCCAGGCTCCCGAACAGTTGTGTTTCGAAGTGGTTGACGGATTGATGAGCCTTATTGATTTGCCGAAACGCTGCGGCAATGTATGTGCTCTTTAGTGGCAACAACAAAACCGGCATGTCATACGTATGTTGCAGGGTACGAAGCTGCCGCCTCGTACCTTATGGATGCAAGCATTAATACTGCTTCGTCCCGTTATATGGATTTGATACGGATCTTTCAAAGCAGAGGCCAGAAGGTTGTCTGCTCTGGCGTCGGCTGCCTGACGATTATGTATTGGGCCATTTGGGCACGCAAGAGCGGTAGTAAGTAACATAAAAATACTTGTTGTTTATTGCGGTTTTATCGCAGTGAGATTCGACTGGATATTAGGCTGAATTATTAACTTTAACGCACAGTTATTGCCGGGCCTGCTGGCCCGCTGTGACCCTAATTGAATTCTGGTGACTGCCATGGGTTTTTTTAAGTCTTTTTTTGAGTTTGTAACGCCGCACAAGCGCTATCAGCCACACATTGACGGGTTGCGTGCCCTTGCCGTAATGGCAGTTGTGTTTTTTCACTATGCTCCAAGTTACTTTCAGGGTGGCTTTATCGGGGTTGACATATTTTTTGTCATCAGTGGTTACCTCATCACCGGAATCCTGCAGCATTCGTTCAACAAAACCACTTTCTGGCCGGCTCTGATCCTGTTCTACCAGCGCCGGATCCGCAGGATTTTTCCGGCAGCGCTGGTTGTCTTGACGCTGCTGCTCGGGTTTGGCTGGCAGGTGTTGTTCCCGTTCGAACTGAAAAACATCGCGGCACACATTCTGGCCAGCACCACCTTTGTGGAAAACTTCCTGCTGTGGTCCGAGTCCGGCTACTTTGACAGCGATGGTATCAAGAAGCCGTTGCTGCACTTCTGGAGCCTGGCGGTCGAAGAGCAGTTTTATATTTTCTGGCCGATCATCATCTGGTATCTGATCTACAAAAAGCTGCCTTTGCTGAAATCCATCAGCATCATGATTGTGGCCGCCTTTGTGCTGAGTATGTTTAATACCTTCTTGGCCCCTTCGTCGGCTTTTTTCCTGCCATTTGCCCGTCTCTGGGAGCTGATGATTGGCGCCTGGCTGGCGATTGCCCAAACCAGTAACCTGAAGTGGCTGGACAAGGGCCGCATCCTGCAAAGCTGGGCAGGACTGCTGTTGATTCTGGCCGGGTTTGTATTCATTAGTCCGAATCATGCGTTTCCAGGCTACTGGGCACTGTTCCCGGTCATTGGCACTGCGCTGGTCATCAACTCTGGACATACCGGCTTTTTGAACACCAGGGTTGCCTGCTGGAAGCCTGTGATCTGGATTGGCCTGATCAGCTATCCGCTTTATCTGTGGCACTGGGTGCTGATTTCCTTTGCTGTGCTGGTGTTTGAAATGAGGGTGCCGGGAATCTCCTGGAACATGGCGAAGGGACTGATGTTCGTCATGTCCATTGTGCTGGCGTGGCTCACCTACCTTTGGCTGGAAACCCCGGTCCGGATTAAAGGAGGCAACAAAACCACGGTTTTGCTGCTTTCCCTGATGGCGGCACTTGGTCTCACGGCCCTGACCGTATTCCTCAAGGACGGTGTTCCGGAGCGCGGTTATAGCCTGGTGAACGATACACCGGCAGCTTCTGCCTACCTGTCTTCCCTCGGCAGAAGCGACAAGGAGGATGATTGCTTCAACTTGCACCATGCCATGTCCGTGGGTGGTAAAACTGCGCTGCCTGACAAGTTCTATTGCGAGCTTGGCGATAGCGACGCAGACCGCCTGATTGTGGCCTATGGTGACAGTCACTCGCTGAGCATGATTCCTGTGCTGGACCGTTTCGGTAGCGAACACGGCTACAAGGTTGCCTATGCCGGGATTGATAGCTGTCTGCCGGTTATGGGCATCACCCGTACATTCAACAATAAAGCGGCTTGTGACGAACTTGCTGACCGCATGCCTGCTTTTGCACAGGCACAGAAGGCTCGGGCGGCAGTCTTTATCGAAGCCTGGCCGGCTTATCCTGAACAGGTGCGGATGCGCGATGGCAATGCAGGCATTGAAGCCGGCCTCCCCGCGTTTGTCGCAGGGTTGAACGATACTGCAGAATTTTATGCCGGACAGGGTACAAAGGTTGTGTTTGTCGAAGACAACCCTGAGCAAGAGATGACGCCGCCGGTGGACAAGATCAGGTTCTCTAATGATCTGAATGACGCAACCATCAACGAGCTGTCGTTGGCCCGGGCTGACTATGTGAAGGCACAGAAGGGTGTAAACGATGCGCTGGCCACAGTTGCCAGTGGCAATGATAACGCCTATGTGATCAGCAACACGGATGCGCTGTGTGATACTGAAACTTGCCCGCTGGCCCGCTCCGGTCAGTTCCTGTACTACGATTCGGACCACTTGAGCAGTTTCGGTGCCTTGCAGACATATGACAGCATGGCGGAGCAATTACTCAAGGTACTTGAGGAGTAGCAAGCCTCTGGCAGATATAAAGTTTGCAAGAAGCAAGCATGCTGATGGTAGATGGTACTGCCTGATGACAACGTAGATTGCAGGGCAGGTTGTGTAGCCATGCAAAGATGTGAGTCTTTGCATGGCCTCCGGCTTTTCAAGGCATGTAACGCCCGATTCGGCTTGTTTGGCTCAGATGCCAAAATAAATGCTTACCCAGGCGTTATCAATTTTCACGGCTGAATGTGGTCGCTTCCTGCTGGCAAAGAAAGTTCAACCCGCAATAATTCGTCTGTACACAGCAGACTTCTAAAGTGGTGATAATTCGCTCACTGTTCTTTTAGCGTATATGTTGAATGTACGACTATCCCGTTGCCCTGTCGCTCCTGCGATACTTCAAGTTTTTACTCAAGCCATGGCTGCGTACCGGCAAGGTAAAGCTGATAACCCAGATCACTTTTGCTGCGCCAGCAACCCTCTTGCTTACGCTTTCGCGCAGCACCCGCTTTAGCCAGCCGTTGCTGCTTTTAACTGCCCAAGGGACTGCTCCATTCTGCATCAGGCAGACCAGGCCGTTCAGAGCAACAGAGAGGTGAGCGGAGCCACGGCCGGCAAAATACTACAGCTGGCGGTGACATGGGTGTCAAAGCTGCAGACAGACATGGTATGCATGACAGCGGTTGGATTTTGCTTTGGATTCAATGCTATATTGCACGACCGCGCAGCGTGGTTTTTGTTTGTTATTGTTAGTGTTATTTTAAGGTTTTTCTACATGCCGTTTCGACTTCCAGTTAGCGGTCTTCCCAAGCAGTACCTTACTTTAACGGCAGGAATATACTGGGTCTTCGCCGGCCGACAGGATGCCGACCAGTTATCTTCCGACATCCTGGCCAGCCTGGAACCATCGGCTACGGCCAGCCTGGTATGCGATGATACCGTGCTGGCTACGCTATTGCGCCATGCCGGTTCGCGTGCCACGGCGAATATTCATGTTCATACCCTTTCATCAGGTCGTATCAGCTCAATCAGGCGTACGATGCAAGGAATGCTAAGCCGGATCGGCGTCATACGTTCGTTGCTCGATGGCAATGGGGCAGATCTTTTATTGATACGAGCCGGCAAGGATGCACAAATTGAGCAGTTGTTGGGTCGTCAGCAATTGTTGCAGTTAAACAATTGGCTGAAAAAGAACAATAAAATCCTCCTGGTACTGGCTGAAAGCCGGGAGCAAACGAGGATACCGGTACAGTCGGTGCCCGGTTTTGTACAAGGGTGCGCTTTTCTTGAGCGGGACGGCGGTGGGCTCAGCCTGAACTTGTTCTTCTGGGCCAACGAGTTTGGCGTGACAACAGGGACAAGCTACTTGTTACGGCGCGATGCCAAGGGGCTGCATTTTTCTGGACGCCAGGAACATGATCAGAATCCTGAAGAGGGGCCAGCAGCTGACCACCAGACAGTTTACTTTCAGCGTGACAGCCTGCGTGGCTTGCCATTGCTATCAAACCGCTGGACGATGATAGACAGCTACGCCCAAATGCTTGAACGGGCAGAGCATAGTCACGGTGCAACGCTGGTTTTTGCCCTCGGCAGCAGCGATGAATGAATAGCCCCCAGTTTTCTAGACACCTGCCTGGCTCTGAAAATAGCGACGCTCATAGTCTACCGGTGACAGGTTATCACTGGAACTGTGACGCCGCTTTGGGTTATAGAACATTTCGATATAGCTGAAGACATCACGTCTGGCCATTTCGCGTGTCGGGTATATTTGTCGCTTGATTCGCTCCCGTTTCAACAACTGGAAAAAACTTTCAGCTACGGCATTATCATGGCAATTTCCTCTCCGGCTCATGCTGCCAATCAGCCGGTTAGCCTTTAGAAAGCTTTGCCATTCTGAACTGCTAAACTGGCTTCCCTGGTCTGAATGCACCATAACTGGGTTAACCGGTTTGCGGCGCCAAATGGCTGCCAATAGAGCATCCATAGGCAGATCGGCGGTCATGCGCGGTTTCATGGACCAGCCAATCACTTGCCTGGAAAACAGGTCGATAACGACGGCCAGATAGAGCCAGCCTTCATGGGTACGAATATAGGTGATATCTGTCACCCAAGCCGTATTCGGTGCTGGTACCGCAAACTGCCGGTCAAGGTGATTTGGCCAGGTGAAAGCAGGCTTGCCGCCATACTTTCCGGGTCTGCGCCGATAGCCTCTTTGAGACTTCAAGCCTTCCAGACGCATCAACCGGGCTATCCGGTTTTTGCCACAACGGACACCATCCTCACGCAAATCATGATAGATCTTGCGGTAACCATATACGCCACCACTCTCAATCCAGGCCTGCTTGATGATGCCCAGTAACTGCTGGTCCTTGCGGGCACGTGCTGACAGTTTGTTCTGACGCCAGGCGTAATAACCGCTCGGGTGTACGGCCATGACACGGCACAAACGACGTACAGGATACAGGCTTGATTGCTCTTCAATAAACGCGTACCTCAACTTGACTCCCTGGCGAAGTACGCGGTGGCCTTTTTTAGGATGTCTCGCTCTTCAGATACGCGTTTAAGCTCGGCTTTCAGGCGCCGGTTCTCGGCATGCAAGTCATCATCACGCTGGCGTGCATCAGCGGGCTTGGAAAACCGCTTGATCCACTGGTAAATGCTGTGGCTGGATACGCCCAGCCGCTGGGCGACATCGGCAACAGAATGCCCTCGATCAGTGACCTGCTTGACGGCTTCAATTTTAAATTCATCGGTATAACGTACTTGGCTCATGCTTCCTCCTGGGATGCCTCATTATAAGGCCTGGAGGTGTCTATGAAAGTGGGGGCTATTCACTTGGACATGGCATCCGGAATATCGATAGGCATTGGGCTTGCATGGCGGGTCGGT
>CAYMXO010000029.1:16679-22999 GCA_964394445.1 uncultured Thiopseudomonas sp. | reverse complement strand
CACATGGCTGTGGACAAAAAGGCGCTGGACGGACAGATTCGACTGGTGCTGCTCAAACAGGCCGGAGAGGCGCTGGTGACGGCAGAGTACCCGCAGGAGCTGCTTCGCTCGGTACTGCAGGCAGATTATAACGCACTGACAGCTGCAAGTTAGACAGGTAACCAGTATGGACATCCGTCAGGATAACGATTCTTTTATCCAGTATTTTGGCTTGCGGCACAACCCTTTCGGCAGCGCCAGCAGCTTCCAGTTTTACCGCTCGCGTCGCCGGGAGGTGCTTGAGCAACTGCTCCATTTTTCCCGTTACAGTCAGCTGGTTCTGGTTGTGACCGGGCCGCGGGGCAGCGGCAAAACCGTGTTGCGCCATGCCATGGCGGCGGCAGGCAAGGAAACCGCGGTCAACGTGGTGGTGTCCGCGCTGAAAAACAGTGATGCGGCAGGCATTGCCCAGCAGATGGCATACGCCTTGCAAAGCACCAACGCCGATATCATGAGCTTGCTGCATGCGGTCGAGCAGTCGGTCCTGTCCGGCAAGGACGTGCAGCTGTTGGTGGATGATGCGGAAGCACTTGATGGATCGGCGCTGGCTTTGTTGCAGCGCCTTGCCGGAGGCAGTAACAGCGCGCGCTGTAAAGTGTTCCTGTTTGGCGAGCCGGCCTTGCAAACCGCCCTGCAGGATATGGCAGGAAAAGATGACGGACTTGAATATCACCTGATTGAGCTTGAGCCCTGGCTTGAGGAAGAGGTTGAGGAGTACTTGCAGCTGCGGCTGCAATCGGCCGGCCAGGATCTCGACCTGTTTACCGATCAGGAGCTGGCCATTTTGCTGGAACAGGGGCAGGGCTGGCCGGGAGTGATCAACCAGCTGGCGCAGGAATTGTTGCTGGCCCGGATGCAGGGCAAGCAGGAAGTACCTTTACAGCAGGAACAGCCGGTCAGGCCGCCCTTGCCCTATCGGCATTTGGCAGCGCTGTTGGTGGTGGCTTTCCTGTTTATTGTTGTCTGGTACCTGCTGGATGACAGCAAGGAGCAGCAGTCAGAGCCTGCTCAGGCGCAAGTGCCGGATTCTGGTGTGAACGCCAGGCAGGCTGTCGGCCAGGTTACGGGGACATCAGCGGGCGCACAACAACGCATCATGCTGGATTTGCCGACAGCTGATCGCGCTGCCGGGCAAGAGCAACAAGAGACAACAAAGCGGGCCGTAGAGCCGGCCGTGGCTTCTGCGCCGACAACTACAGTGACAGGCACGCAGGGCGAACCTGCCATGGCACAGCCCACAGCGGAAAAAATAGCACCAGCAGCACCTGTACAGGAAAGTCGGCCGGTTGCACGGCAGGCGGTAAAACCGACAGCACCAAGCCCGGCAAAGCCGGCTGAGCAGACCAGGCCCAAGGTTGCCGCAACCGTTGCCGCCCGCAAAGCTGCCAATGGTGACGTCTGGTACGCCGGACAGCCAGCCCAGGCCTACACCCTGCAACTGTTTGCGACAGCCAGCGAGCAAAAAGCCCGGCAGTTTGTGCAGGCCAACGGCAGCCAGTTTCAGTATTTTCGCAAGGTGCACCAGGGGCAATCATTGTTTGTCGTAACGCATGGCCGTTTTGACAGCATCGAGTCTGCCCGGTCGGCGATTGCCCGCTTGCCGGAATCCTTGCGTGCCAACAAGCCATGGCCGCGCACCTTTGCCAGTATCCGGCAGGAAATGCGCTAGTCCTCGGCATCGTTATTATTTAAAACTGCCGCTGCATCTTGAGGGTGCGGCTTCTTGACCCTGGAGTTTGCCGATGTATCGTAAGCTTTTTGTTGTGTTGCCGCTTTTGCTGGCCGGAACGGCGCTGGCGGATGATTACCTGCGCGACCCTGTCAAGGTGGAGGCGTTGCTTAAAGGCGCCACCCTGGAAGGAACCTATTTGCGCACCCAGTCCGACTACAGGCTGGTCTTTCGTGAAGACGGCACGCTGGAAGATGCGCGTGAAGCTGGTGCGCGCTGGTGGGTTAACGACAAGGGACAGTATTGTCGCGAGTGGCTGAGCGGTCCTCTGGCCGGTAACGCAGGATGCATGGATTTGCGCTTTGAAGGCGAGCGGATCCAGCTATTCTTTGATGGTCGCCAGGTAGCAGAAGGACTGCTGCAGCGTTAAGGGTGCACGGTCTGTGCAAAAGCACTTGCCGTTCTGCCGCACAGACTGCGGTCTCAAGGTTGTTCATCGGCAGAACAGGGGCGGGCGGGGGAGCTGTCCCAGTCGCGGAGCATCCCGCTGAGCAGAACATCCAGGTAGGGCTGGATGTTGGTTGCATCGAGTAAATCCGGGTCGCGTAGCCAGTCACTGAGCAGGCCGACAAACAATGAGTGCAGTGCCACAGCTGCCAGCCGTGGACTAAGCCCGGGCCGCAGCCGCTCTGCAATACGGGGCTCGGCAAACAGGGCAGTGCACAGGTCAATGAATTCGTTGATGAAGATTTCGTGCTGTCGCTCCGCTTCACGCAGCTCTTCAGTGAATTCGCAGCGGCGTAGCAGAATGGTAAAAATCTGTCGTTTGCGTGGGTCCCGCACCAAAGTTGCCATGACCTCGGTGCAGAGGTTGCGCAGCCCGCCGATCGGGTTTTCCGGGTCACAGAGCTTGATGCGCTGCACGATCTGCTCGGAGGGCAGGCGTACCTGGTTCAGCATGGCGTGAAACAGGTCGGCCTTGTTTTTAAAGTGCCAGTAGACCGCTCCGCGGGTTACGCCTGCCTGTCGGGCAATCTGCTCCAGAGAGGTATGTGCAACCCCCTGTTGCAGGAATAGCAGTTCGGCGGCTTCGAGTATGTCGGAGCGGGTTTTGTGGGCATCTTGTTTGGTTCTGCGCATGTCTTGACTGCATGGAAACGGACGCGCCAAGTCTACCCCTTGCCGTACGGGCGGAACAGCTTTGCCGGCAGCAGAGGCTGATCTGCATCGTTGCTGGAAACTATTTTTTGAAAACCTCTTGACGACCCCGAAAGTTCTGGTAATATAGCGCGCCATCAGCAGGCAACAACGCAGAGTGTTGGTTGCTGGTTCAGTTCCGCGATAGCTCAGTCGGCAGAGCAAACGGCTGTTAACCGTTAGGTCCCTGGTTCGAGCCCAGGTCGCGGAGCCACTTTTTCGGGGTATAGCGCAGTCCGGTAGCGCGCCTGCTTTGGGAGCAGGATGTCGGGAGTTCGAATCCCCCTACCCCGACCATTTTATGGGTCGTTAGCTCAGTGGTAGAGCAGTTGGCTTTTAACCAATTGGTCGCAGGTTCGAACCCCGCACGACCCACCATATAAAACGCCCAGCATGCACATGCTGGGCGTTTTTTATTGCCTGAAAAACAAGTGGTGGCGGTACCCTTGCAGCAGCGGATTCATTCGTGGCCGTTGCGGCGGTCGGGCCCGTCTCCGGCGGGCCTTGCTTCGTGCACGGCCCAGGCCTCTTCTGTATAAAGCAATGTCGGCACAGTGGTTGTATGCGGTGCGCTGTCAGCAGCCACGGGCTGCGCTTCCATAGTGTGCCGTAGCTCGCTGCTATAAAAGCCAGGGCTTTCGAGCCTGTTGCTAGCCGGCTAGTGGCTCCGCTCTACAATATAGGCGGCCAGCTGGCGCAGTATGTCTGCGCGCTGATCAAGACATTGTAGCGCCTGCAAGGCATCATCGCGCAGTTGCAGGGCGTAGCCCCGTGCTTGCTCAAGACCCAGCAGGGCAGGGTAGGTTGATTTGTCATGCAGGCTGTCGCTGCCTTGCTGTTTGCCCAGCACCTCGGTGCTGCCAGTGACATCGAGAATGTCATCCTGCACCTGGAAGGCAAGGCCAATGGCTTCGGCGTAGGCGGTCAGGGCTGCCAGCTGCCGGCGGGTGGCCTGGCCGCTGGCCAGGGCGCCAAGTTGTACGCTGGCACTGATCAGGGCGCCGGTTTTGTGCCGGTGGATGCGCTCCAGGTGGCCTTGGTCAACCCGCTGGCCGGTAGCTGCAAGGTCGATGGCCTGTCCGCCCACCATGCCGGCAGGGCCGGAGGCGCGGGCGAGAGTGCCGAGCATTTGCAGGCGCAGGCTGTCCGGATGGCCGGCTGCATCAGCCAGCACCTCGAACGCCAGGGCTTGCAGGGCATCGCCGGCCAGTATCGCGCTGGCTTCATCGAAGGCGATGTGGGTGGTGGGCTGGCCCCGGCGCAGATCGTCATCATCCATGGCCGGCAGGTCATCATGTACCAGCGAGTAGGCGTGGATCAGCTCGACCGCACAGGCAGGGGCAAGGGCGTCTGCAGCACTGCCGCCAAGGGCGGCGCAGCTGGCCATGACCAGTAGCGGGCGCACCCGCTTGCCGCCATTCATCACGCTGTAGCGCATGGCGTCATACAGTGGCTGCATGCCGGAATGGGGGGCTATAAACAGCTGTTCCAGCGCAGGGCTGACCTGGCTGTCACAGAACTTCTGGAATTCGCGCAGTTCAGAAGGGAATGTCATCGGAGTCGCCACGGGTTGGTTCCGGAGAAGCACTTGTCTGCAGGGGTGTTTCCTGCAATTGGCCATTTTGCTCCAGCAAAGTGGTGATACGTTGCCGGGCCTGGTCCAGGGCCTGCTGACAGCTGCGGGTCAGCCCTATGCCCTTCTCAAAAGCTTGCAGTGCCTGCTCCAGGCTCAGATCACCACTTTCCAGTTGCTCTACGGTGTCTTGCAGGGCGTTCAGGGACTGCTCAAAATCAAACGAGGGTTTCTTGGTCGCCATGGTGGTGCATTTGCCAGTTCAGGTGAATCAAAAAAGCCGGCGCGCTGGCCGGCTTTGTCTCGGTGTTACTTGCTGAATGCGGCAACGGACCGGGTGATGGCGTCGCGCGCTGCATCTGCACCGGCCCAGCCTTCAACCTTGACCCATTTGCCTTTTTCCAGGTCTTTGTAGTTTTCAAAGAAGTGCTTGATCTGCTCCAGCAGCAGGGCTGGCAGGTCGGTGTACTCCTGGACGTGGTTGTACAGTTCGGTCAGCTTTTCATGTGGAACGGCAACCAGCTTGGCGTCACCGCCGGCTTCATCGGTCATGTTCAGCATGCCCACTGCACGGCAGCGGATGACCGAGCCGGGTGCAACCGGATAGGGGGTAACCACCAGTACGTCCAGCGGGTCGCCATCGTCGGCCAGGGTGTTGGGGATGAAACCGTAGTTGGCCGGATAAAACATGGGAGTGGCCATGAAACGGTCTACCACCAGGCAGTCGGTTTCGGTATCGACTTCATATTTGATGGGGGCGTGGTTGGCGGGGATTTCAATGATTACGTTGATGTCGCCTGGCAAGTCTTTGCCGGCCGGAATTTTGCTGTAGCTCATGAAGGTTCCAGATCTGAGAAAATGTGACGGAATTATAAAGCTGTGCACGATTAAAGACAAAGGATGTCTACCACAGGCCATGGCTGCAGCGTCAGGCGACAAGCCCTGCCATGAAAGAAAAACTCGGGTAGACTTGCCGGCATCCGGTTGCACAGAACTTATCACGACATTCCGCATCCGCCTGCTGGCCACATGGGCGCCGGCGGATGCGGCCAGGCTAGAGGCCAACATGACCAGACACATACACATCCTCGGAATTTGCGGCACCTTCATGGGCTCGCTGGCGATACTGGCCAAGCAGCTGGGCTATCGTGTGACCGGTTCTGACGCCAATGTATATCCACCCATGAGTACCCAGCTGGAGCAGCAGGGCATCGAGCTGATGCAAGACTATCTGCCGGAGCACCTGGAACCCGTACCGGATCTGGTGGTAATCGGCAACGCCCTGTCACGCGGCAACCCGGCGGTAGAGCATGTACTCGATAGTGGCATGCCCTATGTGTCCGGCCCCCAGTGGCTGGCCGGGCATGTATTGCAGGACAAGTGGGTGCTGGCGGTGGCCGGCACCCACGGTAAAACCACTACGGCCAGCATGCTGGCATGGATTCTGGAGCAGGCCGGCATGCAGCCCGGTTTTCTGATTGGCGGCGTGCCGCAGAATTTCGGAGTCTCGGCCCGTCTGGGCGGCACCGATTTTTTTGTCGTGGAAGCGGACGAATATGACAGCGCGTTTTTTGACAAGCGCTCGAAGTTTGTCCACTACCGGCCGCGCACGCTGGTGATGAACAACATGGAATTTGATCACGCAGACATTTTTGCCGACCTGGCTGCGATCCAGACCCAGTTCCATCATTTGCTGCGCACCGTGCCGGGCAACGGGCTGGTGATTTATCCGCAAGCCGATGAGGCGCTGGTGCAGACGCTGGAAAAAGGCTGCTGGACTCCGCTGCAAACCACCGGCGCGGACGGCCAGTGGCAGGCGCGCCTGCACAGTGCCGACGGCAG
>CAYMXO010000029.1:0-16579 GCA_964394445.1 uncultured Thiopseudomonas sp. | reverse complement strand
TGCGCAACCGGGTGGGCGACGAGCAGATCATTGCGGTGATCGAGCCGCGCTCGAATTCCATGCGGCTGGGTGCGCACCGGGAAGGGCTGGCGCCCTCGACCGCGGCGGCGGATCAGGTGCTCTGGTTTGCGCCGGAAGGCCTTGGCTGGGACCTGGCTGCTGCGGTGCAGGATGCGCCGGTACCGACGCAGGTGTTGCAGGATACCGATGCCATTGTTGCTGAAGTGCTGCGCCTGAAACGACCCGGCAGCCATGTGGTATTGATGAGCAATGGCGGTTTTGCCGGCTTGCCGCAGCGGCTGAAAAATGCGCTGGAGGGCGCCCGGTGAGCGGGCCACAACGCATAACCCTGGCAATGACCGGGGCCTCCGGCGCGCTGTATGGCTTGCGCCTGCTGGACTGCCTGGTGCAAGAAGAGCGCGAGGTGCATTTTTTGGTCTCCAAGGCTGCGTTATTGGTAACTGCTACCGAAACGGATGTCGTGTTGCCGCCCCGCGCGCAGGACATGCAGCACTTTCTCACCGAGTACACTGGCGCGGCAGCCGGACAAATCCATGTGCATGGCCTGGAAGACTGGATGGCACCGGTGGCCTCCGGTTCTGGCGCACCTGCCGCCATGGTGGTGGTGCCCTGCTCCATGGGAACACTGTCGGCGATTGCTACCGGTGCCAGCAACAACCTGATCGAGCGTGCCGCCGATGTGGCACTCAAGGAGCGCCGGCAACTGATCCTGGTGCCAAGGGAAGCGCCGCTGTCCAGCATTCACCTGGAAAACATGCTCAGACTGAGCCAGAGCGGCGCAGTGATCCTGCCGGCGGCACCGGGCTTTTATCATCAACCGCAATCGGTGGATGATCTGGTGGATTTTGTCGTGGCGCGCATCCTCAATCTGTTGCAGATTCCACAGGACATGCTGCCACGCTGGGGCGAATAGCCTTTGCAGCGGGTCGGCAGGTTGGCAATGAATCTGGGCATGGCCCGGCAACTCAAGTATAATGGCCGACCTATTTTCGTAACCACGCCTCCGGAAAACATGAGCGAACCGTGATTTTCGGGCGTGGTTTATTGTTTGTATGGCGCGCCCGGCGCGCAGTCCGCAACGAGGCAAAACAGATGAACGCACTGGTCGGCGTCATCATGGGGTCCAAATCAGACTGGTCCACCATGAGTCACACAGTAGAAACCCTAGAAGCCCTTGGCATTCCCCATGAAGTGCAGGTGGTTTCTGCGCACCGTACGCCGGATCTGCTGTTTTCCTATGCGCAGCAGGCCGGTGCGCGCGGCATCCGGGTGATCATTGCCGGTGCCGGCGGCGCGGCGCACCTGCCCGGCATGTGCGCCTCGAAAACCCATCTGCCGGTATTGGGCGTGCCGGTGCAGTCGTCAATGCTGTCCGGGGTCGACTCGTTGCTGTCAATTGTGCAGATGCCGGCTGGTGTCCCCGTGGGTACCCTGTCGATTGGCCGTGCCGGAGCCGTGAATGCTGCCCTGCTGGCGGCCAGCATCCTGTCGGGGGACCAGCTGCACATCCGCCAGGCCCTGCTGAATTACCGCGAGCAACAGACCCGCACGGTACTGGACAACCCCGATCCGCGGGAGGCCTGAGCCATGAAGGTAGGTGTAATTGGTGGTGGCCAGCTTGGCCGCATGCTGGCGCTGGCCGGTACCCCGCTGGGCATGGAGTTCAGCTTCCTTGATCCGGCGCTGGATGCCTGTGCCGCACCGGTCGGCCGTCACTTGTGTGCGGCCTACGACTCGCGTGCAGAGCTGCAGCAGCTGGCGCAGGAAATGGATGTGGTCACCTTCGAGTTTGAAAATGTGCCGGCCGAAACCGTAGCCTACCTTGAGCAATACGTACCGGTTTATCCCAATGCCGAGTCTCTGCGCACTGCCCGCGACCGGCTGAACGAAAAGACCCTGTTCCGCGAGCTGGACATTCCGGTCACTGCCTTTGCCAACATCGAATCGCAGCAACAGCTGGATGAAGCCGTGGCACAGGTTGGCCTGCCGGCCATCCTCAAGACCCGCACGCTGGGTTATGACGGCAAGGGCCAGAAAGTTTTGCGCACATCACAGGATGTGGCAGGTGCCCATGCTGAACTGGGCGCTGTGCCTTGTCTGCTGGAAGGTTTTGTCAATTTCACTGGCGAGGTTTCAGTGATTGCAGTACGCGGCCGCGACGGAGCCATTGTCTGCTATCCGCTGGCGCACAATACCCACCGGGACGGCATCCTCGAACTGTCGGTGGCCAGCGACAACTACCCGTTGCAAGCGCTGGCCGAAGACTATGCCGGCCGTGTGCTGGAGCGGCTTGATTATGTGGGTGCCCTGGGCTTCGAGTTTTTCGAGGTAGACGGCGGCCTGATGGCCAACGAGATTGCACCGCGGGTACACAACTCCGGCCACTGGACCATCGAGGGAGCCGAGTGCAGCCAGTTTGAAAACCATTTGCGCGCCATTGCCGGCCTGCCACTGGGCAGTACCGCACGGGTGGGCCACAGTGCAATGGTCAACTGTATTGGCCGGATGCCGGCCAACCAGCAGCTGCTGCAGCTGGCCGACATGCATGTGCACAATTACGGTAAGGCGGAAAAGCCGGGCCGCAAGGTTGGACACGTTACCCTGCGCAGCACCAGTGCCGCCGGGTTGCAGCAGGCGGTTGCCGGAGCGCAGGCCTTGCTGGCCGCCAGGCACGACTGACGCCGGGGTGATTGATAACGGCTGCGGGCAAGATTGATGTTGAAAAAGGTTCCTGTTTCCCGGGTAATAGCGGGCATGTTCATCCATGAGCTGTGTGGCTCCTGGATGGACCACCCATTCTGGAAAAGTGGCTTTTTGCTGACTAATCCGCATGACCTGGAGCGCCTGCAAAACAGCTCGGTCACGGAAGTGTGGATCGATACCTCAAAAGGACTGGATACGGTTGAGGGTGAAACCGTCGAACAGGCCAGCGTGCGCAGCGAAAAGGTCTTGCGTGATGCCGAACTCAAGCCGGTGCAGGAAAATATTGCCGACGAGTTGCGGCGTGCCGCGCGGATTTGCGAGCGCAGCAAGGACGCCGTGATCGACATGTTCAACGAAGTCCGCATGGGGCAGAGCGTCAACGCCGAGCAAACGCAAAAGGTGGTCACCGAAATCAGCGAGTCGATCCTGCGTCACCCGAATGCCCTGTTGAGCATTGCCCGGGTCAAGCAGGCGGACGAGTACACCTACATGCATTCGGTGGCGGTCTGTGCGCTGATGATTTCACTGGCCCGGCAGCTGGACTTTTCTGCTGACCAGGTGCACGAGGCAGGCATGGCCGGCCTGCTGCATGATGTGGGCAAGATGGCGATTGACGATGCCATCCTCAACAAGCCCGGCAGCCTGACCGATGAAGAATTTGACCAGATCCGGCGCCACCCCGAGTTTGGCGTGCGTTACCTGCAAAAAGGCAGCGAGCCCGTCCCTCGTGCGGTGCTGGAAGCCTGCTATTCGCATCATGAAAAAATTGATGGCAGCGGCTATCCGCGCAAACTCAAGGGCGAGCAGATCAGTCTGCTGTCACGCATGAACGCAATTTGTGACGTCTATGATGCGCTGACCTCCAACCGGCCATACAAGGACGGCTGGGGGCCTTCAGAAACGGTACAGCGCATGGCGCAATGGGAAGGCCATTTTGACCCGCGGGTGTTCCAGGCTTTTGTGCGGACAGTGGGCATTTATCCGATCGGTTCGCTGGTGCGGCTGAAAAGTGGTCGACTGGCAGTGGTGATCGAGCAAAATGAAAAATCACTGCTGGTGCCCAGGGTCAAGGTGTTTTACTCCACACGCTCCGGCATGCATATCGAACGCGAGGTGGTCAACCTTGCCGCGATGCACTGCAACGACGCGATTGCCGCACGCGAGTCCTTTGAGGACTGGAACTTCAAGGATCTGGACGAGCTGTGGCGTGATCAATAAATTTTAATTCGAGGTTTTCATGCAGCCCTTTGTAATTGCTCCATCCATTCTGTCGGCCGATTTTGCCCGTCTTGGCGAAGACGTTGACAGGGTTCTGGCCGCCGGCGCCGACTTTGTCCACTTTGATGTGATGGACAACCACTATGTACCCAACCTGACCATTGGCCCGATGGTATGCAGCGCGCTGCGCAAGTATGGCGTGACCGCCCCCATTGATGTGCACCTGATGGTCAAACCCGTTGATCGCATCATTGGTGACTTCATCGAGGCTGGCGCCAGTTACATCACTTTCCATCCGGAAGCCTCCGAGCACATTGACCGCTCCCTGCAGCTGATTCGTGATGGCGGCTGCAAGGCAGGACTGGTGTTCAACCCGGCGACCCCGCTGGACGTGCTCAAGCATGTTATGGACAGGGTTGACATGGTATTGCTGATGAGCGTCAACCCCGGTTTTGGTGGCCAGAAGTTTATTCCCGGCACCCTCGACAAGTTGCGCGAAGCCCGTGCCCTGATTGACGCCAGCGGCCGTGATATCCGCCTGGAGATTGACGGCGGCGTCAATGTGCAGAATATCCGCGCCATTGCCGAGGCCGGTGCCGACACCTTTGTTGCCGGGTCGGCAATTTTCAATGCTCCGGACTATGCTGAAGTGATAGCGCAGATGCGCAGCGAACTGGCGCAGGCGCAGGCATGAAGCTCTTGCGATCGCTGCATGGCGGACGGCTGCCAGCGTTGGTGATGTTTGACCTGGACGGCACGCTGGTGGATTCGGTGCCGGACCTGGCGGTAGCCGTGGACGCGATGCTGCAGCAACTGGGACGCGCGCCGGCCGGAGTCGAAAAGGTACGCAACTGGGTTGGCAATGGTGCGCTGGTGCTGGTGCAGCGGGCACTGGCCGGTCAGATGGACCCTGCAGGCGTGGACGAAGTTGCTGCAGAGGCCGCCTTGCCACTGTTCATGGCGGCCTATGCCGATGCCAACGGCCATACCGTGCGCTACCCCGGTGTACTTGAATGCCTGCAGGCGTTGCAGGGCGCTGGCGTCAGGCTGGCCCTGATCACCAACAAGCCCGAGCGCTTCATTCCGGAGCTGCTGCGCGAACAGCAGCTGGACGGTTTTTTCAGCTGGATTGTCGGTGGCGATACCCTGCCGCGCCGCAAGCCCGAGCCGGACGGCTTGCAATGGGTCATGGCGCAGGCCGGCGTGTCTGCGGATGATTGCCTGTTTGTCGGCGATTCACGCAACGACATCCTCGCGGCACAGGCGGCTTGCGTGAGCTGTGTTGCCCTGACTTACGGTTATAACCACGGTGAAGACATTTCCCTGTACCGGCCGGATCTGGTGATTGATGACCTGCGCGAGCTGCTGGCCGGCTAACCCTGTGCGTGCCTTGGCACTCTTGATGGAAGAGCTGGCACGCAGTTTATGCAATGGCTGCACGCTTGCTGACTGACGAAATTGCAGGCGTTGCAGCTTGCGCCCGCAGGTTGGCTGCGCTAAGGTTGCTCAACTCTCAATTCAGCAAAAGGTTCTTTGTGGTGAGCACAGGCAACCCGAATTCCGCAATCACCATTCTGGTCTGGCAACGCTGGCGCCCCTGCGCCTGACGAATTCTCCTGTCGCTACGGCGACCCGCTCCCTTGTGCACTTCTTGTTTGCCACCTCTAGCCGAGGCTTTTGCCATGACCGAAGAACAGTTTCTGCAGCTTGCCCGTCAGGGCTATAACCGCATCCCGCTCTCCCGCCAGACCCTGGCCGATTTTGACACCCCGCTGTCGGTTTACCTGAAACTGGCCGATGCGCCTTATTCTTACCTGCTTGAATCCGTCCAGGGCGGTGAAAAGTGGGGCCGTTATTCCATTATTGGCCTGCCCAGCCGTACCCGCCTGAGTGTCAGCGGCAAACAGGTGAGCATTCTGGAAGACGGCCAGCCGGTTGAACAGCACGAGTGCGCCGATCCGCTGGCTTTTGTGGAAGCGTTCAAGGGGCGCTACCGCATTGCCGACGTTCCCGGCTTGCCACGCTTCAATGGTGGACTGGTCGGCTATTTTGCCTATGACACGGTGCGATATGTTACGCCTGAGGTAGCCGACTGCCCCAATCCGGACCCGCTGGCGACACCGGACATCCTGTTGCTGGTATCCGAAGCCGTGGTGGTGTTTGACAACCTGGCCGGTACCCTGCACCTGATCGTGCTGGCGGATCCGCAGCAGCCTGACGCGTATGCAGCAGGGATGGCCCGTCTGGAGCAGCTGTCGGCACGCCTGCGTGAGCCGCTGACCCCGCGCATGGGGGTTGATCTCAACGTGGCACAGCCTGCCGAGGCAGAATTTGTCTCCAGCTTTAGCCGCGAAGCCTTTGAGCAGGCGGTAGAGGTAATACGGCAGGACATCGCTGCCGGTGATAGTCTGCAGGTTGTCATCTCGCAGCGTATGTCGGTGGACTTCAAGGCGGCACCCATTGACCTGTATCGGGCGTTGCGCTGCTTTAACCCGACGCCCTACATGTATTTCTTCAATTTTGGCGATTTTCACGTGGTTGGCAGCTCGCCGGAAGTGCTGGTGCGGGTCGAGGATGGCCAGGTGACGGTACGCCCGATTGCCGGTACCCGCCCGCGTGGAGCCACCGAAGAGCAGGATCTGGCGCTTGAGCGTGAACTGCTGGCCGACCGCAAGGAAGTGTCCGAGCACGAGATGCTGATCGATCTTGGCTGCGACGACGTGGCGCTGGTGGCCGAGCACGAGTCGGTGCGGGTGACCGAGCGCATGGTGATCGAGCGTTATTCCAACGTGATGCACATTGTCTCCAACGTCAGCGGCAGGCTGCGTCAGGGGCTCAGTGCAATGGATGCCCTGAAGGCCATTCTGCCGGCCGGCACCCTGTCCGGCGCACCCAAGGTGCGCGCGCTCCAGCTGATCGACCGGCTGGAGCCGGTCAAGCGCGGCATTTACGGTGGTGCGGTAGGCTACTGGGCCTGGAATGGCAACATGGACACCGCCATTGCCATTCGTACCGCCATCATCAAGGATGAAGTTTTGCATGTGCAGGCTGGCGCTGGCATAGTGGCCGATTCGGTACCGGCCAGTGAGTGGGAAGAAACCCTCAACAAGCGCAAGGCAATGTTCAAAGCTGTGGCGTTGGCGCAAGGGGATTAACCTGCGCTGCAAGGGTTGGCTGTGCTTTTGCCGGGGGTTTCCAGAATCCACAGGCTTGAGGCAAGTGCATCCACGCTGGTTTCGTGCGGCCATCCGTGGCGGTGAAAAGTAGCGGAAGTGCGCAGTTTGCTGATAACCAATGGGCAGACAACAAGCATTTTGCGCTGGTTTACAGCAGTGACCAGTCAGCACAGGTCATTATTCAGCGTTTCCTTAATGCAAGTTGGCTTCACCTGCACTCAATCCAGACAACACGCGGTACAAAAGATTCAAACTTCAAAATAGAAACGACAAGGCATCAAAATGACAAACCGAATTCGAGTGGGCATTACCGGCTATGGCAATCTTGGCCGGGGTGTGGAAGCGGCGATTGCCCAGTCTCCTGACATGCGCCTGGTTGGTGTGTTCAGCCGTCGTGATCCGGCCAGTGTGCAGTTGCTGGACAGTGCGGTGCCGGTGTACTCCATTGAGCAGGTCGAGGAGTTTACCGACGAGATTGACGTGATGATACTTTGTGGCGGCTCCAAGTCCGATTTGCCGGAACAGGGGCCGTACATGGCTGGGCTGTTCAACGTGGTGGACAGCTATGATACGCATGCCAGCATTCCCGAGTATTATGCCAGTGTTGACCAGCCGGCGCGCGAGTCCGGCCACCTTTATTTGCTCTCCAGCGGCTGGGATCCGGGCCTGTTCTCCATCAACCGCCTGATTGGCGAAGCCATTTTGCCAGAGGGGGAAACCTATACCTTCTGGGGCAAGGGGTTGAGCCAGGGTCATTCCGATGCCGTACGCCGGGTGCCGGGTGTCAAGGCCGGTGTCCAGTACACGCTACCTTCCGAAGAGGCCATTGAGCGGGTGCGCAGCGGCGAGCAGCCAGAGCTGTCAACCCGAGACAAGCACGTGCGTGAATGCTTTGTGGTGCTGGAAGAGGGCGCAGACGAAGAACAGGTACGCGAGGCCATTGTAACTATGCCGGCCTATTTTGCTGACTATGACACTACTGTTCACCTGATCGACGAAGCCACCCTTGAGGCCGAGCATGGGGCCATGCCCCATGGCGGCTTTGTGATCCGCAGCGGCAAGACTGGGCAGGGCAACGACCAGGTGATCGAGTTTTCCCTGAAGCTGGGCAGCAACCCGGA
Organism: uncultured Thiopseudomonas sp.; assembly: GCA_964394445.1. Classification (GTDB taxonomy): domain Bacteria; phylum Pseudomonadota; class Gammaproteobacteria; order Pseudomonadales; family Pseudomonadaceae; genus Thiopseudomonas. The sequence continues at coordinate 8,340 of CAYMXO010000029.1, read as the reverse complement.
GTTTACCGCCAGCGTGCTGGTGGCCTATGCCCGCGCCGTGCACAAGCTCAACCGTCTGGGCGATATTGGTGCCAAGACCGTATTCGATATTGCACCGGGTTTGCTGTCACCGAAAAGCCCTGCGCAGCTGCGCAAAGAACTGCTTTAGGGAGCCTGGCATGGATATCAAAGAAGCCCTGAACTGGGTAGTTGGCAACCTGGATCTGAGCACTGAACAGATGGCTGCTGTCATGCGCCAGATCATGACCGGGCAGTGTACGGACGCCCAGATCGGCGGTTTTCTGGTCGCACTGCGCATGAAGAGTGAAAGCATCAACGAAATTGTTGGTGCCGTGCAGGTACTGCGCGAACTGGTTGAACCGGTACAGATTGAAGCGCCTTATCTGGTGGACACCTGCGGTACCGGCGGCGACGGCATGAACATTTTCAACGTCTCCACCGCTGCGGCCTTTGTCGTTTCGGCGGCGGGTGGCCATGTGGCCAAGCACGGCAACCGTGCCGTGTCCGGCAAGAGTGGCAGTGCCGATTTGCTGGAAGCGGCGGGTGTCTACCTGGACCTGACGCCGGAACAGGTGGCACGCTGCATCGAAACCGTTGGCGTGGGCTTCATGTTTGCCCCTGCCCACCATGGCGCCATGCGCCATACGGTCGGCCCGCGGCGCGAGCTGGGTATTCGTACCCTGTTCAACATTCTGGGGCCGATGACCAATCCGGCACAGGTCAAACGTCAGGTGATTGGCGTGTTCAGCAAACAGCTGTGCCGGCCGATGGCTGAAGTACTACAGCGTCTGGGCAGCGAGCACGTGATGGTTGTGCATGCGCAAGATGGCATGGACGAGATCAGTCTGGGCGCACCCACTCACGTGGCAGAACTGAAAGACGGCGCGATCACCGAATACCGTATCCAGCCGGAAGACTTTGGCATCAGCAGCCAGTCGCTGATCGGGCTTGAGGTAGCCGATGCGGCCGGATCCTGGGCGCTGATCCAGGACGCCCTGCACAAGCGCGAACTGCCCTACGCCCACAAGGCGGCCGAGATGATCAGCCTTAATGCCGGCGCCGCGCTATACGTCAGCGGCATTGCCGCCAGCCTGAAAGAGGGCATCGAGCGTGCCCACGATACGATTTATACCGGTCTGGCACTGGAAAAGCTGACCGAGCTGATTGCCTTTACTTCAGTCTTCAAACAGGAGTCCGAAGCATGAGTATCCCGACTGTTCTGGAAAAAATTGTTGCCCGCAAGCACGAAGAAGTCGCCCAGCGCCGCAGCATTGTCGGTCTTGCCGAGCTGGAGCGCCAGGCCGCTGCGGCTGATCCGGTGCGCGGCTTTGCCGCTGCCTTGCAGGAGCGGGTGGCCTGCAAACAACCGGCCGTGATTGCCGAGATCAAGAAAGCCTCACCGAGCAAGGGCGTGTTGCGTGAGGATTTTCATCCGGCCGAAATCGCCAAAAGCTATGCCGCAGCCGGTGCTGCCTGCCTGTCGGTGCTGACCGATATCGATTTTTTCCAGGGCGCGGACCGCTATCTGCTGGAAGCCCGCTCCGCCTGCGAGTTGCCGGTGATCCGCAAGGATTTCATGGTTGACCCCTACCAGATTGTCGAGGCGCGGGCGCTGAACGCCGACTGTGTGCTGCTGATTGCCGCCTGTCTGGATGATGTCCAGCTGCAGGAACTGGCAGCAACCGCCAAAGAGCAGGGGCTGGATGTGCTGGCCGAAGTACACAATGGCGAAGAACTGGAGCGGGTGCTGGCGGTGCTGGATACTCCGCTGGTTGGCATCAACAACCGGGACTTGCACAGCTTTGAGGTGTCACTGGCTACCACGCTGGACTTGCTGCCGCAAATTCCCGAGGATCGCCTGGTGATTACTGAAAGTGGCATCCTGCAGCGCACCGATGTCGAGCTGATGTGTATCAACAACGTGCATGCGTTCCTGGTTGGCGAAGCCTTTATGCGGGCGAAAGAGCCGGGTGCCGAGCTCAAGCGGCTGTTTTTTGGTCGCGGATGAGCTGTCCGTGGCGGCCGTTGCCGGCCAGCCGGAGTGAGGGTCAGCGCTGCAGCTCCCGCACCAGATAGGACAGGGCCCTGGCCAGCTCGCTGGCTGCTTGCGGGCGGCGTACGATCTTGAGCAATGCCTGTGGCTGGCTGTCGTGCAGGATGCTGCATTGCACGCTGCTGTGCTCGCAGTGGTAACTGAAAAACGGATCCATGCCGTACAGTGACAGCTGCCGGTTGCTGACCTCGATTCCACCTTGCGCATCACGCAGCTCCTGGCGGATTTGCAGGGTGCCGGCCTGCGGAGCCTGCACGCTGTAGAGCAGATCGGCGCTGCGGGGCTGGTCAACCTGGTAGCCCCTGAGTAACGCGTGCTCGCTGAGCAGGCTGTTGATCTGTGCCAGAAGGGCAGTGCGGACGTCGGCTGTGGCATGTTGTTTTTTCAACTGGCTCAGATACCCGGTTTTTTCCGTGTTTTCAATGGCCGGTCCGGCCGCATGCAGCACCGGCATGCCGGCGCTGAAGAACAGGACTGTAGTAGCCAGAAGCAGGGTGCGCAGCATGATGGATATCCTTGTTGCAAGACGCATGGAAGACCGTAAGCATAGGCTATTTGCCGGTAAAAGTTGCAAAATCCGCTCTGGGTTGTGACGCGATACGCAACCTGTCTGAGCCCGGTACATGATTACAACAGTGCAAGATTATGGAGATACCAAGATGCGCACACCCTGGCTGGTTGGCCTGACCGGAGGTATCGGCAGCGGCAAGACTGCAGTGGCCGGTTTTTTTGCTGCCCACGGCGTGCACGTGGTGGATGCCGATGATGCGGCACGCTGGGTGGTTGAGCCGGGCCAGCCCGGGCTTGCCGCACTGACCGGGCGCTTTGGCGGGCAGATACTGCTTCCGGATGGCCGGCTCGACCGGGCAGCCTTGCGGCAACTGATTTTTTCCGATCCGCAGCAGCGGCAATGGGTCGAGCAGCTGTTGCATCCGCTGATCCGTCAGGCGATTGCCGGGAATCTGGCCGGAGCTTCTTCAGAGTACGCGGTCCTGGCATCTCCGCTGCTCATCGAGCGCGGGCAGTACCGCACCGTGCAGCGGGTGCTGGTGGTTGATGTGCCGGAAGCCGTACAGCTGCAGCGGGTGTTGCAGCGTGACGGCGGCAGTGAAGAACAGGCGCGGGCCATCCTGCAGGCGCAGCTGTCGCGTGAAGAGCGTTTGCGCCATGCCGACGATGTCATCAGCAATGCCGGCAGCTTGCAGGAGCTGGAAGACAGGGTGGTGCAAGTGCATCAACAGTATTTACAGATCGTACGAGGCGAGGCATGAGTGACAAGAGAACGGTACTTTTCAAGTGTCCAACCTGTGGCAAGGAGCAGCCCTGGAGCCGGGACAACCCCTGGCGGCCATTTTGCAGCGAGCGCTGCCGGTTGATCGACTTTGGCGGCTGGGCCAACGAAGAACACAGTATTCCGGTGCAGCCTGAACTGGAAGACTTCGACTGACGGTTCCTGCTCCCGGAGTTGCCGGTTGAACTGGCCACAAAGGTCACTCATCCGGGTTATGGCGGCTGCGGCCTGTACTGGTCGATCACTGGCTGGTCGAGGGCCAGATCTGCCAGCGTAACCGTACGTGCAGATTGCAGGGGCGGGCGAATGTTGCCTACGGGCGGTCGGGCTGTTGTTGGCGGGCATGCAATGCACGCAGGTCCAGCCCGGTCAGGCGGGCCAGGGCCTTGAGCACAATGCCGTACAGCGGAACGAAGAACACCAGGCTGATGCCGAGCTTGATCACATAGTCGACCCAGGCGATTTCCACCCAGTGTTCGGCCATGAAACCGTTGCTGCTGTGCCAGAAGGCCACGCTGAAAAACACCAGGGTATCCAGCAGGTTGCCGAGAATGGTCGAAGTTGAGGGGGCTATCCACCATTGCGGCAGACGGCGTAGCCGGTCGAAGACCTGGATGTCGACCAGCTGGCCAACCGCATAGGCGGCAAAGCTGGCCAGGGCAATGCGCAAGACAAACACATTCAGGCTGGCCAGCGCGGGCCAGCCATTGAAGCTGCCTTCATGGAACAGGGTCGAGATCAGATAGGACGCCAGCAGCGCTGGCAGCATCACCCAGGCGATCACGCGCCGCGCCGGCTGTTTGCCGAGCAGGCGCACGGTCAGGTCGGTGGCCAGGAAGATAAACGGAAAGCTGAAAGCGCCCCAGGTGGTCTGCCAGCCGAGCAGCTGCATGGGAAATTGCACCAGATAGTTGCTGGCAATGATGATGAAAACATGGAAGCCGATCAGGGCTGCCAGTGCCACACGGGTACGGACAACGTGCAGTGAATGCATGAAACATGACCTTTTTGAGAGCGGGGTGAGGGAACCCGGGCCTGCCTTTGGACAGGATCAAGCGAGCAATTATAGGGTGTTGCATCGTGCCTGGCTAGCAGGTCAGGGGCTGGTTGTTGTTGCCTTCACAAGGCAAAGGCACACCGGCCGTGGCGAGCTGGCAGCCGGACCCGACAAGAATGCAGCTTGGGTGTAAAATGGTGCGCTTATGCAGCGGGTCCGCCCGCACCGGACCCTGTGGAGTAACCATGCCTTCATTGTTGTTGCGTTGGCGTTTCTTTGTACTTTTGGCCCTGTCGATGCTGGTGCTGTTGTGGCCGTTGCACGGGCTGGTAAAAAACTACTACCTCGATGGCCTGCAGCGCAAGAACAGCCAGACCCTGGATCTGTTTGCCGCCAACCTGGGCGGTACCCTGAAGCGCTACGAAACGCTGCCACAAATCCTCGGCCGTTTGCCCGAAGTGCACAATGCGCTGCTGGACCCGCAACAGCCTGAAGCGCTGGCGGCGGCCAATCACCTGCTGAACCGCATACAACAGCAGACCCGCGCTGACGTGGTGTACCTGCTAAACACGGCTGGCACCACCATTGCCGCCTCCAACTGGCAGCATGAACGCAGTTTTGTTGGCCACAATTTTATCTTCCGCCCCTATTTTTTCGAGGCGCTGGCCCAGCGCACCGGAACCTTTTTTGGCCTGGGCAACATTTCCCTCAAGCGCGGCTACTATTTTGGCAACGCGGTGTATGTGGACGAGGTGATCGTGGGTGTTCTGGTGGTCAAGGTGGATCTGGATTTTACGGAAAGCCTCTGGGGCAATACGCCGGAGCGGCTGATGGTGACCGATAATAACGGTGTGGTCATTCTTTCGTCCGAGCCGGGCTGGCTGTTTCGCGCCAGCCGCCCGCTGGCGTCCGCGGAGCTGGAGCAAATCGCCGAACATCAGCCCTATGCCAGCCAGGTCCCGGAAGCGCTGGAGTTGTCCGACAACCAGTGGCTGCGCTTTGACAAGCAACTGCCAGACATAGGCTGGACCGTTAGCGTGCTGGCACCAAGGCAGGAGCTGGTGGTTCAGGTGCAGACCGCGATGGCTGTGGTTACAGCGAGCATGCTGGCGCTGCTGCTGGTACTGGGGCTGTTGATGCAGCGTCGCCGGCACTATCTGGAGCGGATCGAAATGGATGCCCGGGCCCGGGCCGGGCTGGAGGAGCGGGTGCAGCAGCGCACCCTTGACCTGCAAACGCTCAACCAGCGTTTGCGCGAAGAAGTGCTGGAGCGGGAAAATACCCGCCAGGCACTGGTGCGGACCCAGGACGAGCTGGTTCAGGCCGGCAAACTGAGTGCGCTGGGCGTGATGTCGGCCAGCATCAGCCACGAACTGAACCAGCCCCTGGCGGCCATCCGCAGCTATGGTGACAACGCGAAGATTTTTTTACAGCAGCAGCGGCTGGAGGAAGTGGCCGGAAACCTCGACCTGATTACCACCCTGACCGGGCGGATGGCTTCGATCATTGAGCACCTGCGCGCTTTTGCCCGGCGTGACCCGCAGGCGTCCGAGCATGTTGCGCTGCAGCCGGCCATCGAGGATGCGCTGGCCCTGCTGGCTGGTCGTGCGCATGCGCTGGCCGTGGACATCACGCGTGATATCCCGGATGCCACCCTGTGGGTAGAAGCCGGCGAGACCCGCCTGCGCCAGGTGCTGGGCAACTTGCTGGCCAATGCGCTGGATGCCCTCGAGGGGCAGCGGGGTCCGCGTACCATTGGCCTGGCCATCAGGGACAGCGGCGGCTGGGTTTGTCTGTCGATCTGCGATAATGGCCCGGGCTTTAGCGCTGAAGCCTTGCAGCAGGCGCGGGAGCCGTTTTTTACCACCAAGACCAGTGCGCGCGGGCTGGGTCTTGGGCTGGCCATCTGTGATGCGGTGGTCAAGTCGCTGGGCGGGCGGCTGGAGTTCGCCAACCGGCCGGATGGCGGCGCCTGTGTCGAGCTTTACCTGAAACCCATTGTTGCCGGTGTTAATCTTGAGGCCCGGGAGGACTTTGTCTGATGCTGAAACTTGCTGCCGATACCGAAGTGCTGTTGCTGGATGATGACGAACATCTGCGCACGGCCCTGTGCCAGACCTTTGAGCTGGCCGGCATCCGGGTGCAGGCGCAGGGATCGGCAGAGGGTCTGTTGGGGGCGTTGTCTCCCTGCTGGTCCGGGGTGGTTGTCAGTGACATCCGCATGCCGGGCATGGATGGCCTGCAATTGCTGGATGAACTGTCACGGCTGGACGCACAGCTGCCGGTCTTGCTGATTACCGGCCATGGCGATGTGCCGCTGGCGGTGCAGGCAATGCGTGCCGGGGCCTATGACTTCCTGCAAAAACCCTTTGCCAGCGAGCAGCTGCTGGACAGCGTGCGCCGTGCACTGGATGTGCGCCGGCTGGTTCTGGAAAATCGTCAACTGCGGATGGCGCTGGAGGAACAGCAGCAGCTGGGTGAACGGCTGCTGGGCGCATCGGCGGCTGCCCAGCGCTTGCGGCAACAGGTAAAGGCGCTGGCGCCCCTGCCGGCAGATGTACTGATCCTTGGTGAGACCGGCAGCGGCAAGGAGGTGGTGGCACGCGCCCTGCACGAGCTGTCGCCACGGCGTAACGCGCCCTTTGTTGCCATCAATGCCGGAGCCCTGGCCGAGTCTGTGATTGAAAGCGAGCTGTTTGGCCATGAGGCGGGTGCCTTTACCGGTGCGCAGAAGAAGCGTATCGGCAAGTTCGAATACGCCCAGGGCGGCACGATTTTCCTTGATGAAATCGAAAGCATGAACCCGGAGGTTCAGGTCAAGCTGTTGCGCCTGCTACAGGAGCGAGTGGTTGAGCGTGTCGGTTCCAATCAGCTGATTCCGCTGGATATTCGGGTGGTTGCCGCGACCAAGGAAGACCTGTTGCTGGCGGCCGAAGAAGGCCGTTTCCGGGCCGATCTGTACTACCGGCTGAATGTGGCGCAGGTCCAGATCCCGCCGCTGCGTAAACGCCAGGACGACATCCTGCCGCTGTTTGTCCACTTCATGGGGCAGGCCTGCCAGAAGTACCAGATCGCCGAGCCCGAGCTGCCCGCGCTCAAGCGGGCGGTGCTGCTCAGCCATGACTGGCCGGGCAATGTGCGTGAGCTGCAGAACGCCGCCGAGCGTTTTGCCCTGGGTCTGGATCTGGCCATTACCGCGCCGCTTCAGCAGCTGGCGGGCAATCAGGGCCTGCCCTTGCCACAGCAGGTGGAAGCCTTCGAGCGGGCGCTGATCGCCGCGGAGCTGGCCCGGGAGCATTCTTCTTTGCGCGAAGTGGCCGAGGCTTTGCAAATTCCCCGCAAGACCCTGCACGATAAAATTCGCAAATACGGTTTACACCTGTAACTGGCTGGCGGAAAATCGCCAAATTGACAATCCTGTTGGCGGTATTCCGCCCGGGTGTTACGTTTTGCCGTTGCAGTATCTTTGAGCCGGGGCGCCGGTATGCTGAAACAAGGCGCTCGCAGGTCGACGTGAATACACTTTTCAGGCGTAATGCCAGCGTTGGTGGCGTAGTGTTGCTTTCGGTCGGCGTGTTGATGCTGCGCCCGGCGATGATTGCCGAACCAGTAAGCTCTTCTACGACCTTGGTATGGCTCTTGCTCTGAGGGTGCGGTTTTTGCTTGTTGTTTGCTCGCGAGCCCAGGCTCTGCAGTAACAACAAAATCCGGCGAGCAAATCGCCCTGTTTGAGCAAGAGGAAGTAGAACATGTTGAAAACCACCGTCAAGGCTCTGGCCTGCGCAGTTACCATTGGTCTGGCCGGAATTGCCGGCGCCGCCGAACCCGTCACCATCAAGTTCTCCCACGTTGTTGCCGAACACACCCCGAAGGGGCAGGGCGCGCTGCTGTTCAAGAAGCTGGCTGAAGAGCGCCTGCCCGGCAAGGTCAAAGTCGAGGTTTATCCAAACTCCTCGCTGTTTGGTGACGGCAAGGAAATGGAAGCCCTGCTGATGAACG
>CAYMXO010000028.1:0-23223 GCA_964394445.1 uncultured Thiopseudomonas sp. | reverse complement strand
TGCTGGTGGCCAACGGAGTAGACGTGCGGGTGGCCGCCGACAACCAGGTGACAGCGACGCCGCTGGTCAGCCGTGCGATTCTGGAATACAACGCCGGACGCACGGATGCCTTGGCCGATGGCCTGATCATTACCCCCTCGCACAACCCGCCGGAAGACGGTGGCATCAAATACAATCCGCCCAATGGCGGCCCGGCCGATACGGATGTCACCGACTGGATGCAGCAACAGGCTAACCGATACCTTCGGGAGCGCTGCGCCGGAGTATCAACTGTGCCGCTGGAGCAGGCGCTGGCACAGGCTGCAAGCCATGACTACGTACAGCAGTATATCGACGGACTGGAGCAGGTGATTGATCTGGCTGCCATTCGCCGGGTTGGTCTGAAACTGGGTGCGGATCCGATGGGCGGAACGGCGCTGCCGGTCTGGCAGGCCTTGGCACAGAGTGCGGAGCTGGGCCTGACGGTAACCAACGACCAGCTGGACGAAAGTTTTTCCTTTATGCCGCCGGACCACGATGGCCGCATCCGCATGGATTGCTCCAGCCCTGCCGCCATGGCCAACCTGCTAAAGGTTCGCCAGGATTTTGATCTGGCTTTTGGTAACGACCCCGACGCCGACCGTCACGGGATTGTGGATGCAGCGGGGCTGATGAACCCGAACCATTTCATCTGCGTATGCATTGATTACCTGCTGGCGTATCGCAACGACTGGTCAAAGGACCTGAAGATCGGCAAAACGCTGGTGACTTCATCGCTGGTGGATCGCATTGTTGCCGGTCACGGCCGCCAGCTGTACGAGGTTCCGGTTGGTTTCAAATGGTTTGTTGAAGGTTTGCACCAGGGCTGGCTGGGCTTTGCCGGCGAGGAAAGTGCTGGCGCCAGCCTGCTGACCCTGGATGGCCGGCCGTGGTCGACCGACAAGGACGGTATTGTGCTCTGTTTGCTGGCTGCTGAAATTACCGCGGTCACCGGCATGTTGCCATCCGAGTATTACGCAAAACTGGAGCAGCAGCATGGTGCACCGTTGTACCGCCGTGTGGATGCGCCGGCCACTGCCGGGCAGAAGGCCGCTTTCAAAGCCCTGACTGCCGAATCGGTCAGGCAGAAAGAATTGGCCGGCGAGCCGATTACGCAGATATTGACCCGGGCTCCCGGCAACGGTGCGGAAATTGGCGGCCTCAAGGTGATGACGGAAAACGGCTGGTTTGCAGCCCGTCCCAGCGGCACCGAAGACCTGTACAAGATCTACGCGGAAAGCTTTCTGGGTGAAGGACACCTGCAGCGCCTGCTGGAAGAGGCGCAACAGCTGGTGACTGACAGCTTGCAGTGATTTTGGCGCCAAGCTGATTTGGCTGTCCGGAGCTGCACCAGACTGATGCCTGGTGCAGCTCCGGACAGAAGGGTTGCCTGGTTGGCAGTCTGTTACTGAAGTGACGGATCCGGAATGTGTGGCAAAAAAACTTAATTCCTGCGCAGCAGCAACCAGCCGCTCCACAGCAGCATCAGTACAAAGCTGATCATGCTCATTTCGGCGATATTCAGACCCAGCAGGGTCCAGCCGCGCTCGGCACAGTCCGACGAACCGTACAGCATCTTGGCAATGACATCCTTCAGCGGAAAAGCCTCCAGCATGAATTCCAGTGGTGGCAGGCATTCCGGCAGCTGATCCTTGGGCAGGTGCTGCAGCCAGATTTGCCGTCCTGCGGTGGCGATTCCCCCGGCCGCCGTCAACACCATCAGGCCGGCATAGATGCGTCGACCAAGAGTTTTTGGCTTGTGCAGAAAAGCCAGCAGGGCAACGGCTCCAAACAGCATCACCTCGGCACGTTGTACATAGCACAGCGGACAGGGTTCAAGCCCCAGCCCATGCTGCAGGTACAGGGCAACCAGCATCAGCAGCGAACAACCGGCAAAAGCCAGGAAAAACATCAGACGTGGCGCTAACGGGGGCATGACCAGCTCCGGTAAACAATTAAGCCGGCCATTTTTCGGTAACTGTCGATGTGAGTCAAGGAAACCTTACTTGTCGCTTTTGTATTGTGTACAGACTGTAGCGGGAAGACCGCACTGGCTGCCGGAAAGGCCATTGAAACGAATTGTCTTCATCCCGGACAAACATGGTGTAAATCAAGGGAAACTTGCCAGCTGGCCTGTTATGATGTGTGCCGAAAAATCAACTATTTGTATATAAGGGCAGAAGAAAAGCATCATGTCAGTTCGTCAAATTCGTATTGCCACCCGCAAAAGCGCCCTGGCCTTATGGCAGGCAGAACACGTCAAGGCCCGCCTGGAACAGGCCCATCCCGGGTTGCTGGTAACGCTGGTGCCAATGGTCAGCCGTGGTGATCAACTGCTGGATTCGCCGTTGGCCAAGATTGGTGGCAAGGGGTTGTTTGTCAAGGAGCTGGAAGCGGCCATGCTCAATGACGAAGCCGACATTGCCGTGCATTCAATGAAAGATGTACCGATGGAATTTCCCGAAGGCCTGGGCCTGTACTGCATTTGTGAGCGTGAAGATCCGCGTGATGCCTTTGTTTCCAACAGCTACGCCAGCCTCGACGAATTGCCGCGCGGCAGTGTGGTTGGCACGTCCAGCCTGCGCCGTCAGGCCCAGCTGCTGACCTTGCGTCCGGACCTGCAGATCCGGTTTTTGCGTGGCAACGTGAACACCCGCCTGGCCAAGCTGGATGCAGGTGAATATCACGCTATTATTCTGGCTGCAGCCGGCCTGATCCGCCTCGGTTTTGCCGACCGTATCCGCAGCAGCCTGAGCCATGAAGATAGCCTGCCTGCCGGTGGGCAGGGCGCGGTCGGTATCGAGTGCCGCACCGCCGACAAGGAAATCCATGCCCTGCTGCAGCCCCTGCAGCACGCCGACACTGCCGACCGGGTAATTGCCGAGCGGGCGTTGAACAGACACCTGAATGGCGGTTGCCAGGTGCCGATTGCCTGCTATGCGGTGCTGGAAGGCGACGAACTCTGGCTGCGCGGTCTGGTTGGCCAGCCTGACGGCTCCGATATGTTGCGTGCCGAAGGCCGTGCGCCACGCGCTGAGGCCGAAGCCCTGGGCATTCGCGTAGCAGAAGCCTTGCTGGCGCAGGGTGCGGGGGAAATATTGGCACAAATTCAGGCTGACGGGGCACCGGATCAGTAACCATGACTGCAAACTGGCGCGTACTGATCACCAGGCCGGCCGCCGAAAATGCCGGGCTGGCGCAGTTGCTGGCCGGGCACGGCATATTCAGCCACGGTTTGCCGTTGCTGGATATGCAGCCTCTGCCCGAGACGCCAGAACAGCGTGACCAGCTGCTTAATCTGGACCGCTACAGCACTGTAGTGGTGGTCAGCAAGCCGGCAGCACGCCTTGCATTGCAGCGGCTGGACCAGTACTGGCCACAACCACCGTCAAGACCGCGCTGGTTTACCGTGGGTGCGGCCAGTGGGGCAATCCTGGCTGACTATGGTCTGAATGTATGCTGGCCGACAACAGGTGATGATAGCGAAGCGCTGCTGGCGTTGCCGGAATTTGAGCAATCATTGCAGCAGCCTGGTCCGCGTGTGCTGGTGATGCGCGGTGATACCGGGCGTGAGTTTTTAGCGCAAACCATGGCTGCGCGTGGCATTGCCGTGGACTTTTTGCCTCTTTACCGACGTTTTATGCCGGAATATCCTGAGGATCTCCTGTTGCAGTCGGTGACCGGGCAAGCATTGAACGGGCTGGTTGTCAGCAGCGAACAGGGATTGCACCACCTGATTCGCCTGGCGGGGAGCGACTGGACAGACTTGTGCCACCTGCCATTGTTTGTACCCAGTCCGCGTGTCGCACAAACTGCCCGTGATTCAGGTGCCCTGCAGGTAATAGATTGCCAGGGTGCAAGCAACCAGGCCTTGCTGGCCGCACTTCAGCGTACTGCTCCGGCACAGCCCTAGAAGGACGAAATGATGAGCAAAGACAACAAACACAAGCGTACCGAGAAAAAACCATCCACACAGGAAGAAGTCCTGCAGGAAGGCCAGCTGATTGAAGCCGGGCCTGCCACTCCGGAGCAGGAGCCGGTCGCTGAACAGGTCGCCGCCGATGACCGCACCGACACCGGGGCGACGGCCGTCGACAAGACGTCTGGCGATGCAGACAGCCAGTCCGTGGCTGTCGATGCCGAATCTGCCGCGGAGGAACCGGCAGCCGGCACTGCAGCACCAGAAAAACCGGCTCAGGTCGCAGCATCCGGTGGTGGCAAGGGACTGTCTACCCTGGCCTTGCTGATTGCACTGGCCAGCGCCGGCGTCACTGGCTGGATGTGGTATCAGGGGCAGCAGGCGCAGCCGGCTTCAGCTCCGGCAGCCGTTGTCGCCGGAACCGACCACAGTGCCGAGTTGCAGCAGCAGGAGCAAAAACTGCAACAACTGGAGCAGCAGGGCAGCAGCTACCAGCAACAGGTTGGCCAGCTGGAACAACAGGTCAGTCAGCTTGGCCAGCAAATGGACAATCTGCCCAAGGCGTCCGAGCTGGCTGAAAACCAGCGTTTGCTGGTGCAGATGCAGACAGCCCAGCAAAGCTTCACCAAGCGCTTTGAGCAAGCCTTCGGCAACACTCGCCAGGACTGGCGCCTGGCTGAAGCGGAACACCTGATGCGCATGGCGCATTTGCGCCTGGCTGCGCTGCAGGACCTGAACAGTGCCCGTTACCTGCTGGAGGCTGCCGACCAGATCCTGTTTGAACAGGATGATCCGGCTGCTTTTGCTGCCCGTGAAGCGCTGGCGCAGGCACTGACTGATGTGCGTGCACTGCCAAAACTGGACCGTGCCGGTGTCTTCATGCGTCTGGGTGCCCTGCAAAAACAGGTCGGCAAGCTGGACCAGATGCTGCCGGGCTATGCCGGTGGCGCCAGCGATATCGGTGGCCTGGACTGGGGCAAGCTGCTGGACAAGGCATCCAGCTATATTCGTCTTGACGTGAACAGCACCGAAGATATCAAGCCGCTGCTGTCCAGCCAGCAGCTGACCCATATCCGTCTGGCAGTCAGCCTGAGCCTGGAACAGGCCCAGTGGGCCGCCCTGAACGGCCAGCAGGACGTGTATGACCAGGCAGTGGCGCAGGGCATCGAGTTCCTGGAACACTACTTTGCCGAAAGCCATCAGGCTGCCAGCAGCATGCGCACCCAGCTGCAGGAACTGGCCGGCAGCAAGATCAGCCAGAGCATGCCCGACATCAATCCGGCGCTGGTGGCCCTGCAGGGTTACATCCAGGAACGCACCCTTGAGCGTCGTGCGCCGGAGGAGGCCAAGTAATGAAAAAGCGTACTTTTCTGCTGTTGCTGGTCGCCATCCTGCTGGCGGCCGGGCTTGGCATCCTGGTGGTCGAACATCAGGGCTATGTGCTGATTACCTGGAAGAACATCCGCTTCGAGTCCACCCTCTGGGTGTTTCTGGCCGGTATTGCCATTTTACTGGCCGTGCTTTACCTGCTGCGCATGCTTGCCTGTACCCTGTTGCGTTCGGTTGGCTGGGCCAACCCCTGGTCGGCGCGCAACCGCAAGAAACGTCTGGATGAAGCAATCAATCTGGGCATGATGGATTACTCCCGTGGCGACTGGCAGCTGGCCTTGCGTCAGCTGACCCAGGCCGCAAAAACCAGTCCGCAGCCGTTGCCCTACCTGTTGGCCGCTGCGCGGGCAGCTGAAAAACTGCAACAACCGGAAACTGCCAACCAGCTGTTGGAGGATGCCCGCAAGCTATTGCCGGAGAATGACCTGGCCATCGTGCTGTGCCAGTCCGAGCTGTACCAGCAGCGCGGGCAGCATGAGCAGGCACAAGAGTTGCTGCTGGCGGCTCACCGGCGTGATACGGACAACCCCGAACTGATCGAGCGTCTGTACCATCTGCTGCTGGAAAACCGCAACTGGGGCTTGCTGGTAGGGCTGATACCTGACCTGCACAAGGTCAAGTCGCTGGATGAAGCGGAGGTTCGCTCGGTTGAACAGCGTGCCTGGCAGGGTCGCCTGCAGTCAGCCGCCAGCCTTGATGAGCTGAACAAGATCTGGAACACAATGTCATCCGCCCTGCATCGCCAGGCCGGAGTCGTGTTGGCTTATTGCAGCCGGCTGATCACGCTGGGGCATGCGGTGGATGCCGAGGGCCTGCTGCGCCAGCAGCTGGAGCAAACCGTTGATGTGGCCCTGCTGCAGGCCTACGCACAAATTCCTCATGTGGAGCCGGCGCGCGCACTGAAACTGGCCGAGGGCTGGCTACAACAGGTGCCCGATGACGCCATGGCGTTGTTTGCTGTCGGTCGCCTGGCCGTGCAGGCACGACAGTGGGGCAAGGCCCGCGACTACTATCAGAGCAGCCTGGAGCGCCAGCCGTCGCCACACGTTTATGCCGAACTGGCGCGCCTGCTGAACCAGATGGGCGACTACAAGACTGGCAACGAACTGCTGGCCAGCGGTATCCGCATGCTGGAGCAACAAACTGACGCATAGTCAGGCCGCTGCAAAGAAAAAGCCGCTTCATTGTTGAAGCGGCTTTTTCTTTCTTGGCCAGCAGCTTTTTGGGTCAACAGCTATAGGCGGTGCATCAGCTCACGCACCACGCCGGCATGCCGGCGACTGACGGGCAGGGGGGCGGAGCGTCCTTTCAGGTGCAGCAGTTGCTGGCCGTTGCTGTTGCGCTCAAGACGCTCGATAAATGTCTGGTTGACCAGTGTGCTGCGGTGAATACGTACCAGTAGCCCGGAAAACTCGCTTTCCAGGGCTTTCAGTGATTCGTCGATCAGGGTTTCCCCGTTAATGTGATGAATGGTGACGTACTTGTGCTCGGCCTGGAAATACAGGATATCAGCCAGGGCAATGCATTCGATGCCCTTGTGGGTCTTGGCGCTGATGTGGCTTCTGCCGGCTGATTGTTCGGTGCCGGGGTGTTGTCTGGCATGGCGACCGGCTGCAAGGCGGGCGACCCGCTCCATGGCCTGTTGCAGCTGTTCCATCCTGACCGGCTTGACCAGGTAACCCAGGGCGTTGACGGCAAATGCGGGCAAGGCAAACTCGTCGTGGGCGGTGCAGAAGATGATGGCTGGCGGGTTTTCCTGCCGGTCCAGCGTGGCGGCCACTTCCAGGCCATCCATGCCGGGCATCTGGATATCCAGCAGCAGTACATCCGGTTGCAGGCGTTTGCACAGCTCGAGCGTTTCGTTGCCGCTGGCTGCCTGCTCTTCCAGCAACTGGCAACCGGGCAGATCTGTCAGCATGCGGGCCAGCCGGGCGCGGGCCAGCGGCTCATCATCGGCGATCAGTACTTTCATTTTTGACAGACATCTCCAATGCGGCATGGGTCAAAGGGTACTGGATTTCAGTAATAAAGACATCACCATTGGCACGGGTTGTCAATGTGGCTGATGGGCCAAACAGGGCGGCAAGGCGCATACGAATGTTGTCCAGGGCAGTACCGGAGCCGCGGTGCGGACGGGATGGCTGGGCGAACGGGTTTTCCACCTGCAAAGTGAAAATGCCATCCTGCAGTTGCGCCCTGACAATAATGCAGCCGCCGCCGGGCAATGGCTGAATGCCGTGCAGGATGGCATTTTCCAGCAGCGGCTGCAGGGTCAGGTGGGGAACCGGTGTGCTGTCTGGCACCTCGCTGATATGCCATTGTATCTGTAGCCGGTCGGCCAGCCGGTGTTGTTCCAGCGACAGGTAGCGCTGCCCGAGGCTGACTTCCTGCTGCCAGCTGGACAGTCCGTCATCTGTGAGCGTGGCACGGAACAGGTCGGAGAGATCGAGCAGGGCTTCTTCGGCCTTGTTTGCGTCAATCTGGACCAGGCTGGCAATGCTGTTCAGACTGTTGAACAGAAAATGCGGCTGGATCCTGGCCTGCAGGGCTTGCAGCCGGGCTTGCAGCTCGGCTTGCTGACGGCGCCTGGACTCGCTTTGGAGAAACAGCACGCGGATTGCGATGGCTGACATGATCAGGCTGATCAGGGCATTTTTCAGGTACAGCTGTGCTCCTGTGCTGCTGGCAGAAACCTGGCCCTGATAGAGGTGTTCCAGGTGTTGGGCAGCTGCGGTGCAGGCCAGGGTAATCAGCACCACCAGCAAACAGCTGAGCAGGCTGGAGCGTCGCGAGCCCAGGTGCACCAGCCATGGGCGCAAGGGACACAGCACGGCAACGCTCAGCAGCACAACCCACTGGACAAAAAAGGATACCAGCGCCAGCCGGGTCCAGTTCAGGCCGGAAATACCCGGTTCGGCCAGCACCAGCACCATGACCAGCAGTTCGGCAAGCAGGATCAGCCCGAGCAGTGCTTCGCCGCGGCATAGTTCGGGCAGGAAAAAATCGACGTCCGCGTCGCGGGCTGTGTTGTGTATTTTCATGCAGGCAGTGTCGCCTGCCTCCAGGTATCAGGCAATAGCTGCTGCGGCCTATGTTGCGCAACGGTGATCCTGTTCGCGGTTTTCCTGCGGGCTGGCCCGGCGCAGCCGGCCCTGGCGGTTGAGTACCAGCTGCCAGTCGATGATGCCGTCGCGGCAGACAAAAAAGCGTCCGTTGCTGGCGGTGCTATAACCGTTGGCATGGAAAATGATCTTCTGGCGAAAGCCGGCCCATTGCAATTGTTGATGGCGCGGGTTCAGCTGTGCCACATGTTCGGGTGGCAGTGGTTCCTGTCCGTGTGGAATGACACGTACCAACCAGCCAGTTGACCAGCTGTTGCTGCAGTTGAGTGCATCGCTGCTGCCGCAGAGTTCGACATTTGTCCTCTGTGTTACGGCCCGGGCCCGGGCCAGCTGGACGGCTCGCTCGACACTGTGCTGCAATGCCTGCGAGCGGTTTTTAGCGATAAAGGTTTGCCAGGCGGGCAGGGCAACCTGGGCAATGATTGCCAGCAGTGCGAGTGCAATCAGTAGTTCTGCCAGGGTCAGGCCATTTTGCTTGTGCATGCTCGCCTCCTTGCGATAGTGCTTGCACTGCTTGTTGCCTTTGACTGTAGTGCACTTTCGGCAAAGAGTTGAAAAATATTTCCTTGGTCATATATATTGTTTTGGTAAATTATTTTCGGCAGTCGCCAAAGGAGTTTTCATGTCCGGCCTCGTGATTCCCTGCGCCCATTGTGATGCGCTCAATCGTGTTCCAGCAGAACGCCTTGATGATCAGCCAAAGTGTGGTGTGTGTGGACAGCAGATTTTGCGTGACAAACCGCTGGAGCTGACGGCTGCCAGCTTCGGCAAGCAGGTGAAGGGTGATCTGCCCTTGCTGGTGGATGTCTGGGCCAGCTGGTGCGGCCCGTGCCGTCAGTTTGCCCCCGTATTTGACCGTGCTGCCCAGCAGTTGCAGGGCGTGTGCCGCCTGGCCAAGCTGGACAGTGAACGGGAGCAGCAGCTGGCCGGCCAGTTGTCCGTCCGCTCGATTCCTGGCCTGATCCTGTTTCAAAATGGACGTGAAGTGGCCCGCCAGAATGGTGCCATGTCCTTACCACAGCTATTGGCCTGGCTAGGCCGGCAGGGCATCAAGCCCTAAAGTGAATTTGCTGTCGCCGGTCAAGTTGACGAAGTACGGAGTATGGCCGGAATCGTTTGCGAACCGGCCTGTTTTGGCAGGAGCCTGGCCGGCCGCGCTTCCTTCCACGTTCTCTGCAAAGCTGCTGCCATCTGCTATGATGCCCGCCATGTTTTTACCCGCACCGGAATCATCATGAGCGCAAACCAGAATACCGAAAAAACCAACCAGGCCTGGGGTGGCCGTTTCAGCGAGCCTGTGGATGCCTTTGTCGCCCGTTTTACTGCGTCAGTAGACTTTGACCAGCGCCTGTATCGTCACGACATCATGGGTTCACTGGCCCATGCCAGAATGCTCACCCGGGTGGGCGTGCTCAATACCGAAGAGCTGCAGGCCATCGAGCAAGGCCTGACTGCAATCCAGCAGGAAATCGAAGCCGGTGAATTTGACTGGCGTGTCGACCTGGAAGATGTGCATATGAACATCGAGGCCCGGCTGACCGAGCGCATCGGCATTACCGGCAAGAAACTGCATACCGGCCGCAGCCGCAACGACCAGGTGGCTACCGATATCCGCCTGTGGCTGCGCGATGAAATCGACAGCATCCTGGCTGAAATCACCCGTCTGCAGCAGGGCCTGCTGGAGCTGGCCGAGCGTGAAGCCGACACCATTATGCCCGGCTTCACCCACCTGCAAACCGCCCAGCCGGTCACGTTCGGCCATCACTTGCTGGCCTGGTTCGAGATGCTCAGCCGTGACTACGAGCGCCTGGTGGATTGCCGCAAACGTACCAACCGCATGCCGCTGGGCAGCGCCGCACTGGCCGGCACCACTTACCCGATTGACCGCACCATTACCTGTGAGCTGCTGGGCTTTGAAGCCATTTCCGGCAACTCGCTGGATGGCGTGTCTGACCGTGACTTTGCCATCGAGTTTTGTGCCGCGGCCAGCCTGGCGATGATGCACCTGTCGCGTTTTTCCGAAGAGCTGGTGATGTGGGCCTCGGCCCAGTTCAACTTCATCAACCTGCCGGACCGTTTCTGTACCGGCAGCTCGATCATGCCGCAAAAGAAAAACCCGGATGTACCCGAGCTGATCCGCGGTAAGTCCGGCCGAGTGTTTGGCTCGTTGACCGGCCTGCTGACCCTGATGAAAAGCCAGCCGCTGGCCTACAACAAGGACAACCAGGAAGACAAAGAGCCGCTGTTTGATGCCGCCGACACCCTGCGTGACAGCCTGCGTGCCTTTGCCGACATGGTGCCGGCCATTGAGGCGCGTCGCGAATTCATGCGCGAGGCCGCGCTGCGTGGTTTCTCCACCGCAACCGACCTGGCTGATTACCTGGTGCGCCAGGGTCTGCCGTTCCGTGACTGCCACGAGATTGTCGGCCTGGCCGTACGCTACGGTGTGGAGCAGGGCAAGGATCTGGCGGAAATGAGCCTGGACGAGCTGCGCCAGTTTAGCGACAAGATCAATGGTGACGTGTTTGAGGTGCTCACGCTGGAAGGTTCGGTCAACGCGCGCAACCACATCGGCGGTACCGCGCCCGCGCAGGTGCGCCTGGCAGTAGCCCGTGGCCGCGAGCTGTTGGCGGGCCGTTAATTGTACGAACCGATCTGCCGCTGTACGAACCGGCTTGTCGTTGTACGAACCGGCTTGTCCGGTGAGTGGATTCTCACGGGGCAAGCCCGTTCGCACAGGGTTGGATCCGTGCAGGGTGTATGCGCGAGGCTGCCGTTGTACGAACCGGCTTGTCCGGTGAGTGGATTCTCACGGGGCAAGCCCGTTCGCACAGGGGTGGATCCCATAGCGGATCAAGAGGGTGTCCAGCTGTCAGGGCAAGCCCGTTCGCACAGGGGTGGATCCGTGCAGAATGTGCGGGAGGCTGGCAGCGTGAAGCTGCCATTGTACGAACCGGCTTGTCCGGTGAGCAGGCGGGCAGGTGGCAGCCGGCCTCAGGGACCGTATGGGACAACCGCAAGATAACCAGAGGGATAACCAAATGACTGACCAGACCCGCGATAATCGTTATCAGGTTTCTGCCGACCGGGAATCCCCGGTGCGCCGGGTGCGCTATGTGGAAACCAACATGGGCGATGCCGATGACTGTACTCTTTGCCAGCTGGATGAAGGTACCCCGGCCACAGCTGCGCAGGCAGAACAAGAGCCGGATACCACATTCGTGACCGAAGCAGATGATGATGACGAGGTGGTGCACCAACAGCTGACCGGCGCCATTGAAAACCAGTTGCAGGCCAATGACCCTCCGTTTGTGCAGGCCGTGCTGAACAAGCTGACACTGGTAGGCATTGAGCGTGAAGAAATCATCAACATGATGGCCTATGTGTTGGCGATCGAGATTGGGCAGTGTATTGATCAAAATCGCAGCTTTGATGCCGACAATTATGAGAAGATGCTGCGAGCCTTGCCCGACCTGTCTGCCATAGAGGCTTGAGCCGGCAACTTTTATCTGACACAAGAATGAGGAATGGATCATGGCCTTGACCCAAGAGCTGCTGGATGAACTGCAATTGCTGAGTCTGTTCCCGGTGAACAGTTTGCAGGAAGGATTGAAGATCCATAGCGATGCTGCGCCGATACGCATCGATGCCGCGCAGCGGCTGTTCTCCAAAGGGCTGATTACCCAGCACGATGGCGGTTACCTGACACAACTGGGTCAGGAAGCGGCACAGCAATTGTTGTCGCTGAAAACAATCATGGCTGCCGGCTAGCCATTTGTTTGCATGGTCCGGATTCGTCCCGTCATTGAGGACGGCATCGACCGCAAGGATCTGTCCCGTATCCGCAGCCGCTTTCTGCGGCTGAACCGGGTCCGGCTGGAGCGGGCCGGACAGGGCCTGTCCGCCAGACAGCAACAGGTGCTGCGCTTGTTGCCCCTGTTGCTGCACGTCAACCACCCGCTGCTGCCGGGCTATGTTACGGCAGCGACCCCCGCCGGCCTGACCGGCTACGAGCCGGAGCCCGAACTGGTCCGTGAGGCGCAGGGCCTGGCGCGCTCGTTCAGTTACCGCTCACGCACAGGTTACGACAGTGCCAGTCTGTACAGCCTGTTCCTGATGGGCAGCGTCGGGTCCATTGGGCACGGTATTCAAAGCGACATGGATTTCTGGCTGTGCCATGCGCCCGGCCTGCAGCCGGCAGCGCTGGCCGGGCTGCGCCGCAAGTGCGATGCCTTGAAACAATGGGCCTGTGAGCTGGGCGCACAAATCCATATTTTCCTTATCGATCCCGCGCAGTACGTCTCTGGTGTGCGTGACAGCGTGCTGACTTCCGATGACTGCGGTACCACTCAGCATTACCTGCTGCTTGACGAGTTCTACCGTACCGGCATCTGGCTGGCCGGACGTACCCCGCTGTGGTGGTATGTGCCGGACTACGAAGAGCACCGCTATGCTGAATACTGTGCAGCCCTGCTGGACAAACGCTTCATTCCGCGTGAGCAGGTTGTCGATCTTGGCCACCTTGCACATATACCGGCAAGCGAGTTTTCCGGAGCCGGCATGTGGCAAATCTACAAGGGCATTGCCGAGCCCTACAAGTCGCTGCTCAAATTGTTGCTGATCGAGGTCTATGCCAGCCAGCATCCACGGGTTGACTGCCTCAGTCACCAGTTCAAGCGGGCGCTTTACGATGGGGAGCCGGATGCGGATGAGCTGGATGCCTATGTCATGCTGTACCGTCGCCTCGAGAGCTACCTGCAGCAGCAGAAACAGCAGGAAAGGCTGGAGCTGGTGCGCCGCTGTTTTTACCTGAAAATCGGCGTCCGCCTGGGCCAGCCGGTCGCAGCACGACGTGAGGGCTGGCAGCGCAACCTGTTGTCGCGGCTGGTGCACGAGTGGGGCTGGAGCGAACACCAGCTGAAAACCCTGGACCGGCGGCACCAGTGGCGGGTTGGTGAAGTGCTGGAGGAAAGGAGACTGCTGGTTCGCGAACTGATGGCCAGCTATCGCTTTCTTGGCCGCTGGGCGCGCAGCTGTGGTCATGCTGGAGCCATCAGTACGCGTGATATGGCAGTGTTGGGACGGCGTCTGTATGCGGCCTTTGAGCGCAAGGCTGACAAGGTCGAGCACATCAACCCGCAGATTTCCGGCGATATGTCCGAAGCAGCCCTGACCCTGGTAGAGTTTTCTGCCGCAGGCGACGGCAACATCCGCTGGGCCTTTTATCGAGGTAACCTGCGCCGTTCTGACCTTGAGCATTACAGTCCGCTCAAGCGCATGTCCGGCTTGCTGGAGTTGCTGGCCTGGGCCTATCGCAACGGCATTGTTGATACTGGCACCAGCCTGACGGTACTGACCGGAGACAGCACCATCGGTGAGCGTGATCTGCATGAGTTGTTTCAGCGCATGGCCCGCGAGTTCCCGCTGGACGGCTCCGAAGTACCCGAAGAGGTGCTGTTGCAGCCGGCGCGTGACATTCACAGCTTGCTGGTGATAAATCTTGCGCGTGAGCCGCTGCCGGTGCTGGAGCAGGAAGATATCCGGATTGCAACGGAACAGACCAACCCGCTGGATTTCTCCGGGCGGCGTGAAAACCTGGTGCGCAGCATTGACCGGTTGAGTCTGAACAGCTGGCACGAGTTGATTGTCCAGTCCTGGGAGGGGCCGCAGGCGCTGGCGAATTGCCTGAGTCGCTTGCTGGCTGAGGCAGCCGCAGGCACGCAACCACAGCTGGAGGTGCATGGATTTGGTCGTACCCGCTCTGCAGCGATTGCTACGCGGGTGAGCGAGGTGGCCCGGCAACTGTTGCGGGCGGCAGGTCAGGGCGAGATGCGCTACCTGTTGCAGACGGGCGCCGGCTTTCATGTGCTGGAATGGTGCCAGAATCATGTCCAGGCCTTTGTGCTGAATGATGTGCAGGCTCTGGAAGAATTTGCTGCTGATCCGGTGCGGGCACCGCTGCCATGGCGGCTGGATGAACATGCACTGCAGGGGCATCCGCTGCGGCTGGTTCTGCAACAGGGGCAACCCGGTGTGGTCGAGCTGTTTTTCCATGTGCAGGGCAAGTCGGCCGAGCTTTACCTGCTGGATGAGAACAACCTGTTGTTGCGCCAGCGGGTGCCTTTTGTCGGGGAGTCCGGACTGCTGATACCCTGGCAGCGTTTTTTTGCAGCCCTGCAACTGCGCCGCAACAACAGCCAGCTTCATGTTGATGATGAGCTGCGGCCAGGGCTGCACATCCGCTATCTGCGGCTGGTGCCTGCCGGCGGGCTACAGGTGCACGGGCTGGAAACTTGCCAGGTTCCGTTTGCTGCGGAAGAGAGTTTTTATGCGGTGCAGGCGATCATCGACAGCAGAGGCGAATTGTCGCTGCATTGCAATGGCCGCGAATTTGCCCAGGCAGATTATGGTGACCTCTTGTACGTCCGTGCGGCCGCGGAAATCCTGTCCGTTCGTCAAAGCGGCGAACGCTACCCGTGCTACATCACCGACCTTGATTTGCCTGGCGAGCCGGGAGGCAATCCGTTGCCGACTGCCCGTTTGTTACGCAAAAAGGTGGAACTGGAAAGGCGGCTGAGCCAGGCACTACGGAAACTGGAGCAGGGCTGAACCGTTAATGGCTGGTGCCTGTGCTGCCTGGTCAGAGGCCGGGAAACTCGACCTGTTCGCCGGACTGTTGCTGGCATAGCGTGCTGAGCCACTGGCCCAGACTGCGTTGCTCATTGCTGCACAGCCAGCGCTTGCCAGCCGGGTCGTAATCGAAGTGGAAGCCTCCCTGGCGTGCGGCTACCCAGAGCTGGCGCACCGGCTCCTGGCGGCTGAGGATGATCTGGCTGCCATCGGCGAAGATCAGGGTCAGGATGCCGCCGCTGTTCTCTATATCGAGGTCCAGGTCGCTTTCGTCGAGAATGTCCTCGATCTGTTGCTGAATTTCGTCAATCAGGTCGTGAAATGCGCTGCTGCTCAGTGACATGGGCTATTCCTCGGGCAAGTGATGGGGCGCGCAGGCACCGGCAGTAAAAATCCGGTATGAATGCCCTGCGGACAACGTCCGGTCAGCAGGGTATACTTTGGCAATTTACCCCAAGAGTAAAGGAAATTCCAAATGAAGCGCCGTATTCTGCCCCTGATTGGCCTGATTTTTCTACTGGGCATGACCAGCGCCTGTGGCCAGAAGGGCCCGCTGTATCATCCGGATGACGAAAAAGCTGCCCGCGAACACCGCAAAGACAAATTCGAGCTGTGAGGGCCGGCATGACTGATTTTTCCCTGCGAGGCGGGCAGCTGTTTGCCGAAGGAGTGGCGCTGGAGCAGGTGGCTGCACAGTATGGCACGCCGGTTTACGTTTATTCCCGCGCCCACCTTGAACGCCGTTATCGCGACTATGCCGATGCCTTGCAGGGTGTCGAGCATCTGGTCTGCTTTGCCGTTAAAGCCAACTCCAATCTGGCGGTGCTGAATGTACTGGCGCAGCAGGGAGCCGGTTTTGACATTGTCTCCGGTGGCGAGCTGGAGCGTGTGCTGGCGGCTGGTGGCGATGCCGGCAAGGTGGTGTTTTCCGGTGTGGGCAAGACCCGCGCGGAAATGCGTCAGGCGCTGCAGGCTGGCGTCTACTGTTTCAATGTCGAGTCGGCCAGCGAACTGCTCCGGTTGCAGCAGGTGGCGGCAGAACTGGATCTGCAGGCGCCGGTATCGCTACGGGTCAACCCGGATGTGGATGCCGGCACCCACCCCTATATCTCCACCGGCCTGAAAGAAAACAAATTCGGCATTGCCATCGAAGAAGCCGAAGAGGTGTATTTGCAGGCTGCACGCATGCCGAATATCCGCATTACCGGCGTTGATTGCCATATCGGTTCACAACTGACCAGTCTTGAGCCGTTCATGGACGCGCTGGACCGGGTACTGTTGCTGGTTGAGCGTCTGGCCGAATGCGGCATTCACCTGGAGCATCTGGATCTGGGGGGCGGACTGGGCGTGCGTTATCGTGACGAGCAACCGCCGCAAGCCGGTGAATACATGGCGCTGGTGCGCGAGCGCACTGCAGGCCGCAACCTGAAGCTGGTGTTTGAGCCGGGCCGCTACATTGCCGCCAATGCCGGTGTGTTGCTGACCCGTGTCGAATGCCTGAAGATCAATGAAGGCAAGTCGTTTGCCGTGGTTGATGCCGCGATGAATGACCTGATCCGCCCGGCCCTGTACGAGGCCTGGATGGACATAGTGCCCGTGGTGCCGCGTCAGGGAACCAGCCGCAGCTACGATGTGGTGGGGCCGGTGTGCGAGACTGGCGATTTTCTTGGCAAGGACCGCGACCTGGTGCTGGAAGAAGGTGACCTGCTGGCGGTTTGTTCAGCCGGTGCCTATGGCTTTGTCATGGCGTCAAACTACAACACCAGGGGACGTGCTGCCGAGGTGATGGTGGACGGTGACAGTTGCCACCTGGTGCGCCGTCGTGAAACCGTCGCCGAACTCTTTGCCAGTGAGCAGGTACTGCCGGAGTAAATGCATGTTGTTGCGCTTTGGCAAACTGCACTGCCTGGGTGATGACCTGATGCTGGTGGAAACACTTGGCCAGCACGTGCAACTTGAACCGCTGCTGATTCAGCAGTGGTCACGGCGCACCCAGGGAATCGGCTTCAGGCGGCTGGTGCTGGTGAGCATCCCGCGTGATCCGGCTGCGGACTTTGATTGCCGCAGTTTTGACCGGGCCGGCAACGAAATCGACTGCTGCTTTGCCGACCTGTGTTGTGTTGCCCGCTTCCTGCATGACAAGCGCTTGACCAATCAGCCGTTACTGCGGCTGCATACTTCCCGGGGCGTGATGGTGCTGAATGTGCGCGAGGACGGCTGGGTGTCTGCTGCCCGCGAAGACATTGAGGTAGCGGCAGGTCTGGAGCTGCCAGCAGAGCTGCAACAGCATCTGCGGCAGGTGGCGGAACGTCACCAGCTACTGCTCAACTGGCAGGTGCATGACAGGCAGTTGCTGGTCTGGGCCGACCAGGCCCCGCCGCAGCGTTTACACCGGTTGCTGCAGCCGGTATTGCGCAAGTTGCGTGGTTGGCAGCTGCTGTGGCTGCACAGCCATGAAGACTGTATCAGGGTGCATGGCTGGCAGGCGGATGTTGACCAGGATGGCCATGATCCGGTCTGGCTGATTGCCAGAGCAGTACGACAGAATACCCAACAGCCGGCTGTACGGGTTGAGTGGCAGCAGGACTGCCTGTTGCTGGAGTTTTTTCCCCAGCAGGACAGGGTGCAGCTGTTTGCCCGGGCCTGGCCGGTTTATGAAGGACAGATACGTTTATGACTGACGAAGTACGGATTCTGGATGATGCGCTGGTAGCAGACTACCTGCGCCGGCATCCCGGTTTTTTTTTGCAGCAGGACGAGCTGCTGGCTGAATTGCGCATTCCCCACGCTCGCGGCTCCTCCATCTCGCTGGTGGAGCGCCAGCTGACTGTGTTGCGTGAGCGCAGCCTGGACATGCATCAACGCCTGAACCGGCTGGTCGAGGTGGCCCGTGACAACGACCGGCTGTTTGCCCTGACCCGTGAGCTGACCCTCGAATTGCTGGATGCCGACAGCCTGTCTGCCCTGGTTGCCACGCTGGAAGATGCACTGCGCGAGCGTTTCCAGGTTCCGGCTGTCGGTTTGCTGATTTTTACCGATTACCAGCTTGATGTGGCTCGCGGCGTGCCGTTGGCCCAGGCCAGACAACGGGTGCCGACGATGCTGGAAAACCAGGTAGTGAGTGGTGCCTTGCGTGAACATGAACTGGGTTTCCTGTTTGGTGAAGAAGCAGGGGCAGGGGTGCGCTCTGCCGCGGTGGCCAGTTTTGGCGGGCCACTGCCCCTTGGCCTGCTGGCTCTGGGCAGCCCCGATGCGCAAAAGTACAGCCACAGCGTAGGTACCCTGTTTCTTGGTTTTATCACCGAGATTCTGGCCAGGGTGCTGCCACCCTTGCTGCAGGAACACTGCTGCACTAACGCCAGCAACAGCTGATGCACGACTGGCTGGAGCATTGGCTGCAGGCGCGGACTGCCGGTCGCCAGCTGTCCGTACACAGCCTGCAGGCCGGCCGGCGCGACCTGCAACAGGCGCTGGCTTTCTGGCAGGCTGATGGCAAGCAGGCGTGGACAGACATTGCCCCGGTCGATGTGCGCAACTGGCTGGCCGACCTGCGACGCAAGAAATACGCCACCACCAGCATCGGTCGCATGCTGTCGTCGGTGCGCAGTTTTTTTTGCCATTTGCAGCGTGAAGGGGTGCTGGTGAACAATCCGGCCCAGGGCATCCGTCCGCCAAAAGGCGAAAAGCGCCTGCCCAGGACACTTGACGTGGACCGGGTTGGCCAGTTGCTTGACGAGTTGCCGACAGACAATCCGGAGCAGTTGCGTGACCGTGCCATGCTGGAGTTGTTTTATTCCTCCGGCTTGCGCCTGGCCGAGCTGGCCGGGCTGGATCTGCTTGATCTCGACTTGTCGGCCGGCCAGGTCCGGGTGTTGGGCAAGGGCAACAAGGAGCGGATTCTTCCGGTCGGCAGCCGTGCCCGTCTGGCATTGCAGGACTGGCTTGGCGTGCGTAGCCAGCTGGCCCGTGAGCCCGGGGCGCTGTTTGTCGGCCTGCGCGGTGCGCGGATACATCCCAGTGTGGTGCGCAAAGTGCTGGAACGCACAGGGCAGACGGAGCTGGGACAGCACCTGCATCCGCACATGCTGCGTCACTCGTTTGCCAGTCATCTGCTGGAATCCTCACAGGATCTGCGCTCGGTGCAGGAGCTGCTGGGGCATGCCAGCATCAGCACCACACAAATTTACACCCATCTGGATTTTCAGCATCTGGCACAGGTTTATGACCAGGCGCACCCCAGGGCCAGACGCAAAAAGTAACCCGTACTGCCGGCACGGCAGTCTTTTGATTGGTCAGGAGCCGGCTAAAGCAGTACAATCCGGCTCTTGATTTATTGCTCATCAGGAGTCCATGGTGGCTGTTGTTTTTGTTGCCGCATCAAAATTGCCTACCCCTTTTGCCGAGTTCACCATGCATGGTTTTCTCGACGAAGAAACCGGCAAGGAACACGTTGCCCTGACGCTGGGCGATGTGGCCGATGGCGAGCCGGTATTGGGGCGCCTGCACTCCGAGTGCCTGACTGGCGACGCGTTGTTCAGCCAGCGTTGCGATTGCGGTGCCCAGCTGGAAGCTGCCTTGCGTGCAATTGCCGTGGAAGGACGTGGTGTCCTGCTGTACTTGCGGCAGGAAGGCCGTGGCATTGGACTGCTGAACAAGATCCGGGCCTACCAGTTGCAGGACGGCGGAGCCGATACGGTCGAGGCCAACGAGCAGCTTGGTTTTGCTGCCGACCTGCGTGATTATTCGATCTGTAAGCCGATGCTCGATCATCTGGGAATCCACTCCCTGCGCCTGATGACGAATAACCCGCGCAAGGTTGACGCCATGCAGAATTACGGTGTGCTGGTCAGTGAGCGCAAACCGTTGCAGGTTGGCCAGAACCCCTACAACAAACTGTATCTGGCCACCAAGGCCGACAAACTGGGTCACTGGCTGGGCCGTGAGCACCAGGACGAGCACCACGACTGACCATGCAAACCGGTTCCCTGCGCTTTCATTCGGCCAGACAGTGGTGGCTGGCATTGCTTGCCGTCGCGCTCCTGCTGGCTACGCCACTGCCATTTGCTCCGGCAACCCTCCTGCAACATTCCCTGGCCAGTCTGGTGTTTTTCGTTGCTGGCTTGCTGACAGTATTTTTTAGCCGTGCCAGCTTTAATACCTTCAAGCGGATCCTGGTCGAGTTTTCCGTGGCCGTACCGGAACGCCTGCCGAAGCTGTGGCAGACATATTTCATGGTACGGCGCCGGGCACTGCTGATCGCCATGCTGCCCGCAGCAGTTGCCTTTGTTGGCCGCCTGCTGGGGCTTGAGCAAACTCCGGTGCTGATGCTGGGCCTGACCAGTCTGTTGCTGGTCTGGTTGTACCGCACACCTCGCCAGCTCTGGTAATCACGGCAACCGGTTGGTCATGGAGGCCGGCCGCGCAAAATCTTGAGTTTTCGACATGACTTTTACTTACAGTGCACGCAGTCGTGCCATTGAACCTTTCCATGTCATGGCCCTGCTGCAGCGTGCCAACGAATTGCAGGCAGAAGGCCGGGACGTCATCCATCTTGAGATCGGCGAGCCGGACTTCACCACGGCCGAGCCCATCATGACAGCCGCACGGGCCGCACTGGATGCCGGTGCCACCGCCTACACGCCGGCGCTGGGTTTGCCACAATTGCGCGAGGCAATAGCTGCTTCCTACCAGCAGCGCTACGGTATTTCGCTGGACCCACAGCGCGTGGTGGTGACTCCGGGCGGCTCCGGAGCCC
Source organism: uncultured Thiopseudomonas sp. (assembly GCA_964394445.1). Taxonomy (GTDB): domain Bacteria; phylum Pseudomonadota; class Gammaproteobacteria; order Pseudomonadales; family Pseudomonadaceae; genus Thiopseudomonas. The sequence continues at coordinate 2,390 of CAYMXO010000028.1, read as the reverse complement.
TGTTGCTGGCCAGCGCTTTGCTGGTGGATCCGGGCAAGCACTGGTTGCTGGCTGATCCGGGGTATCCCTGCAACCGGCACTTTTTGCGGGTTGTGGAAGGTGGTGCGCAACTGGTGCCGGTCGGCCCGGATACCCGTTACCAGCTCAATGCCGGTCTGGTCGAGCGTTACTGGGATGCCGATTGCGTAGGGGCACTGGTTGCCTCGCCGGCCAACCCGACGGGAACACTGCTGGAGCGCGACGAGCTGGCCAGCCTGAGCCGAGCGGTACAGGAACGGCGTGGCGTGTTGCTGGTCGACGAAATCTATCATGGCCTGACGTATGGCGTGGATGCACCCAGCGTACTGGAAGTGGATGACAGTGCTTTTGTGCTAAACAGCTTCTCCAAATATTTTGGCATGACCGGCTGGCGTCTGGGCTGGCTGGTGGCACCGGAGCCCGCTATTCCCGAGCTGGAAAAACTCGCACAAAACCTGTTCATCAGCGCGCCTACCCTGGCCCAGCATGCGGCGCTGGCCTGCTTTACGCCGGCAGCCCAGGAGATTTTTGAACAACGCCGGCACGAGTTTGCCATCCGTCGCGACTATCTGTTGCCGGCTTTGCGTGAGCTGGGCTTCAAAATTGAGGTTGAGCCGCAGGGCGCTTTTTACTTGTATGCGGACATCTCGGCCTTTGGTGGTGACTCATACGGGTTTTGCCGCTTTTTCCTGGAAGAGCAGCATGTGGCCTTTACCCCGGGTGTGGATTTTGGCCGCCACCGAGCCAGTGAGCATGTACGTTTTGCCTATACCCAGCCGGTACCGCGCTTGCGGCAGGCAGTAGAGCGAATTGCGGCAGGCCTGAGTCAATGGAAAGCCCGTCATGCAGTTTGATGCGCCACTTGAACAGGGCCGTTTGCTCAAGCGTTACAAGCGGTTTTTTGCTGACATTGAATGCGCCGACGGCTTGCTGGTGACTGCGCACTGCCCGAATACCGGCTCGATGCTTAATTGCTTGCAGGAGGGTGCTGCTGCCTGGTTTGTACGTAATGACGATCCGAAACGCAAGCTCAAGGCCACGCTGGAAATCTTGCAGACACCCCATGACCGGCTGGCCTGTGTCAACACAGGGCGTGCCAATGCACTGATCGAAGAGGCGCTGCACAATGGAGTGATCAGCGAGCTGGCCGGGTTTGACATGCTGCGCCGCGAAGTACGTTATGGCGAAGAAAAAAGTCGCGCTGACTTTTGTCTGGAGTTTGGCCCGGAAAAGGTATTTGTCGAGGTGAAAAGCGTGACCCTCGGCTTTGCCAACTCTGATGTGGCGGCGTTTCCCGATGCAGTAACCGAGCGAGGCACCAAACATTTGCGTGAGCTGACGCGACTGGCACAGGCCGGGCAGCGTACAGTGTTGTTGTATTGCGTTAATCTGACTGGAATGAGCGCAGTGCGTGCGGCTGGTGAAATTGATCCTGCTTATGCAGCGGCACTGGCTGCAGCGAAAGCGGCAGGTGTTGAGGTGTTGGCTTATGGCGTAGACATCAAGCCCGAAGAAAGCAGGATTGAAGTTACACATCCTCTCCAAGTTGTAGCAGACTAATAGTGAGCAGGTTAAAGTTGAATAGGTTGTGTGGTGTTTCAGCTGGTAGCCTGCTTCTAGCATAAGCTCTGATATTATACTTGATGAGTTTTGATTGAAGCTTAAGCTAGGACGAGATTGTTTAAGGAAGTTGTTGTTTGCTATGCATGCAATTTATGTAAGCTGTTTCTTCGTTGGTTAGTATTCTACTCAACGCTTTTGTGTTTGAGTTTTTTGTCATGAAGCCAGTTGTTATATGTTTAAAAGCATTGCTTGCTTCCTTTGAGAGAAACTCTGGGTTGTTAAGTATCAGTGATTGAATGATTAAGCCTTGAATTGTTCCGATAAAAATAGTTGTGGCCGTGTCAACGTCCAGATGGCTCGGAAGCTCGTTGTTTTCTATGGCCTTTGCAAACAGGCGGTATAGCCTCGCTTTGTAATTATGTATAAGTTTTTTTGTTAGACTGCCTGTTAAGGTGTTTTTGTTTTTCTTAATGCTCGATAGAATGATTCTTGGTAAGCTGGGATAGTTTGACGCTAAGCTGATGTTCATCATGAATATCTGTTCAAGACTGGATAGTGGACTGCTTGATTTGCCAGTAATTCTATCAATTTGGTGCAGCAAGTGGTTTGATACCCAGTCTACGGTTGCATTAAGGAGGCGAGACTCTTTATTTGTCGTCAATTTTCTACATCCCTATGTGTGTGGTTGGGCGTTACTGTGCCTTTGTGATGCTTGTAGAGTCAGTGTCTTGCTCTTGTAGTATTTCAATAACTTTAGGGAGGCGCTGAACAAACCCCATCCCCAGCGCATATCTTGGTAAAATAGCCCA
>CAYMXO010000027.1:12168-23277 GCA_964394445.1 uncultured Thiopseudomonas sp. | reverse complement strand
TGATGGTCATGACGATCATGGCGTAGGCGCCGTAGAAAGCCATGTGGCCGTGGGCCGCAGTGATCTGGGCACCGTGGGTGTAGTAGTTGACCGGAGCCAGCGTGTGCAGGAAGCCCCAGACACCGGCACCGAGGAAGGCCATTACGGCAGTACCCATGGCCCACATGGCAGCGGCCTTGTTCGGGTGTTCACGACGGCGACGGTTGATCATGTTGAAGGCAAACAGCACCATCACGAAGAAGGGCAGCGGCTCCAGTGTGGAGAAGATCGAACCGACCCACAGCCAAACGGCAGGCGCACCGATGAAGAAGTAGTGGTGACCGGTACCCAGGATGCCGGAAATCAGCGCCAGGGCAACAATGACATACAGCCACTTCTCGATCACTTCACGGTCGACACCGGTGATCTTGATCAGTACGTAGGCCAGGATGGACGCCATGATCAGTTCCCACACACCTTCAACCCACAGGTGAACCACGTACCACCAGTAGTACTTGTCACGGGTCAGGTTCTCGGGGTTGTAGAAGGCAAACAGGAACAGCAGGGCCAGACCGATCAGACCGGTCATCAGCACCACGTTGACAGCGGTCTTGCGGCCTTTCAGTACGGTCATGCCGAGGTTGAACAGGAACACCAGGGCAACCACCACAATGCCCACCTTGGTCGGCAAGGGTTGCTCAAGGAACTCCCGGCCCATGGTGGCCAGAATGTTGTTACCGGTCATCTCGGCCAGCTTGGCATAGGGCACAAACAGGTAGCCGAGGATGGTCAGTACGCCGGCAATGGCAAAGACCCAGAACATCAGGATTGCCAGTTTCGGGCTGAACAGCTCGCGGTCGGCCTCTTCAGGAACCAGGTAATAGGCGGCACCCATGAAGCCGAACAGCAACCAGACAATCAGCAGGTTGGTGTGCACCATACGGGCGACGTTAAAGGGCAGCAACGGGAACAAAAAGTCACCGATGATGTACTGCAGGCCCATGATCAGGCCGAACAGGATTTGACCCACAAAAAGCATCAGCGCAAACACAAAATAAGGTTTGGCGACCTTTTGTGACTCAAATTTGAACAGGGTTTGACTGGACATAATCCGTCCTCCAACTTACAGGCAATTCAAACTTGCACAAACAAACAACATATTCTTGCGGAATTAGCCTTCGATGTTTGGTGGCCAGTTGTTTGTATTGATTTTCGCAGTCCACTCCAGAAACTCGGTCAGGTCGGACAACTGCTGATCGGTCAGGTTGAATTGCGGCATCTGGCGACGGCCGGGTACGCCGGTCGGCTGTGCTTTCATCCATGCAGGCAGGAAGAATTTGAAGCCGTCTTCGCCACCACGACGGTGAAACACGTTGCCCAGCTCGGGTGCAAAGTAGGCACCTTCACCCAGCAGAGAGTGACAGCCGCTGCAGTTGTTGGTTTCGTACACATGCTTGCCACGCACAACCGCTTCGGTCAGCTGGTCAGCGTTGGTACGCTCGGGGATGGTTTTTTCTGTGTGGTATGCCAGCGCCAGAAACACCAAAATGAAGAACAGACTGCCTCCATAATAGATGTTCCGCGCCATACCTTTGGTAAATGTTTCAGACATGATGCGATGCCTCCTGGGGAAATTTTGCAAGGTCATCATAGAAACATCATGTTGCAAATACGCTTGATAGCAATCAAGGAAGCCAAGATAGTGCCAGCAGCGCCAAATGTTAGACGTTTTTATGATAAAACAGGCCGGCATGCTTTAGTCGCAGGCTGGCCTGTTTTTGCAAAAGTTTAAGGTTAAAAAACGGGAACCACAGCGCCGCTGTATTTCTCGTTGATGAAGTCGCGCACTTCTTCGGTTTGCAAAGCCTCAACCAGCTTCTGCAAAACTGCATCCTGCCGGTTGTCTTCACGGGAGACCAGAATATTCACGTAAGGTGAATCGGCACCCTCTATCACCAGTGCGTCTTTTTGTGGGTTCAGACCTGCTTCGAGCGCATAGTTGGTATTGATCAGGGCAACATCAACCTGGTTCAGTACCCGCGGCAAGGTTGCCGCTTCCAGCTCGCGCACGCGCAGTTTTTTCGGATTGTCGGCAATATCCCGCGGGGTGGCGGTGATGCCGGCTTCTTCTTTCAGTTTCAGCACACCGGCCGTTTGCAGCAACAGCAGTGCACGACCACCGTTGGTGGCATCATTTGGAATGGCAACCTGGGCTCCGCTTTTGAGCTCGGACAGCTGCTTGATCTTGCTTGAGTAGGCACCGAAAGGCTCGACATGGATACCGGCGACGCTGACCAGCTGTGTGCCCTTGGTAACATTGAACTCATCGAGGTAGGGCTGGTGCTGAAAGAAGTTGGCATCCAGCCGGCCTTCGGCAACCTGGATGTTGGGCTGTACATAATCGGTGAATACCTTGACCTCCAGGGTCACACCCTGCTCGGCCAGCTTCGGCTTCACAAACTCGAGAATTTCGGCATGCGGCACCGGGGTCGCCGCTACCTGCAGTTTTTCAGCCTGGGCAGACAGGGAGAAAGCGGTCAGCGCAGCAGCTGCCAGCAACAGTGTTTTTTTCATGGATAACTCCTTGGACTAGCTTCCGGAACGTCATTTGCCAAACCATTCCGGTTATTTTTATTTGCGGGAAAAGTGAACTACCAGACGATCGCCCAGCATTTGCAGGATTTGTACCAGCACCAACAATAGCACGACTGTGACCACCATCACATCCGTCTGGAAGCGCTGGTAGCCAAAGCGGATGGCCAGGTCACCCAGACCACCAGCACCCACCACGCCGGCCATGGCGGTATAGGACACCAGGGTGATGGCTGTTACCGTCACCGCAGCAATGATCCCGGGGCGCGCTTCAGGCAACAGCGCATTCCAGATGATCTGCCGGGTACTGGCGCCCATTGATTGCGTTGCCTCGATGATGCCGCGATCCACCTCGCGCAGCGCGGTTTCCACCAGTCGGGCAAAGAATGGCGTAGCACCCACCACCAGTGGCGGGATGGCTCCGGCCACCCCCAGCGAGGTGCCGGTCAACAGGACGGTAAAGGGAATCATCACGATCAGCAGAATGATGAACGGCAGGGAGCGCAGGATGTTTACCACCAGTGACAGCACCGCATAGGCGCCACGGTGGGCAAACAGCTGGCGGGGCCCGAGCAGAAACAGCAGCACGCCCAGCGGCAGGCCCAGTAGTACGGTGAACAGCAGCGAGCCGCCCAGCATCAGTAATGTATCCAGCGTGGCCAGCCAGATTTCGTACCAGTCGATATTGCCAAGCAGGGTACTCATGGGCGGATCACCTCCAGGGTTACGCCGGCTGCCTGCAACTGCTCGCGGGCAGCCAGCGACTGCGCGCCGGTACCGTTCAGGGCAATTGTAAGCTGGCCACAGGGCTGATCCTTGATACGGCCGATGCGCCCGGCCAGGATGCTGTAGTCGATTCCGGTTTCACGGGCTACACGGCCCAGCACCGGCGCGTAGGTGCTTTCGCCGAGGAAGGTCAGGCGTACGATGCTGCCTTCCACCTGTTGCCAGTCCTCGTCGCCGGACGGACTGTCTTCATCGCTTTCCTGGACAAACCGGCGCGTGGTCGCATGCTGCGGGTGTAGAAACACGTCTGCCACATCTCCCAGCTCGACAATTACGCCAGCATCCATTACGCCGACACGGTCGCAGACACGGCGGATTACATCCATTTCATGGGTAATCAGGACAATGGTCAGACCCAGCTCGCGGTTGATCTCCGCCAGCAGCTGCAGCACCTGGGCGGTGGTTTGCGGGTCCAGCGCGCTGGTCGCTTCGTCACACAACAGGATGTCCGGCCCGGTTGCCAGCGCCCGGGCAATGCCGACCCGCTGCTTCTGCCCACCCGACAGCTGGGCCGGGTATTTGTTGGCATGCTCGGACAAGCCGACCCGCGCCAGCAACTCACGCACCCGCTGTGCAATGGCCGCACTGCCCTGCTCGCCGGCCAGCTTCATCGGCATGGCAACGTTTTCAGCCACGGTTTTCGAAGTCAGCAAGTTGAAGTGCTGAAAAATCATGCCAATCCGGCGGCGGAAGTTGCGCAGGCCGGCCGCATCCAGCGCGGTCACATCGGTCCCGTCGATACTGATGCGCCCGCCGCTGGGCTCTTCCAGCCGGTTGATCAAGCGCAGCAGGGTGCTCTTGCCGGCACCCGAGTGCCCGATCAGGCCAAACACCTCACCGCGCCTGACATGCAAATCGGTTGGTTGTAGCGCCGGGATCTGCCGGCCCTGAACCGTATAGGCCTTGTGGACCTGTTGAAATTCAATCACTTGCAAGCCTTTCAGGACGACATGCCGGCAGCCGGACGATCAGCTGCGGCCAGTGGCATGTCGAAATATTGTGTGTAAATACGCAAACCGGCACCGGAACTGCTGCAAACCCGGCCTTGAGCGGTCCTGCAACGGGTCCGGTGCTCCATAGTGGAATGCGTTGAGCGGGATTATTCCTGCCCGGCCACCTTCAGAACGGCATCGGCAGCCCAGAAGCGGTAGCGCACTTCGATGTTTTCCGGCGCATACACCACCACCGGCAACTTGCTGTTGTAGCGCAGCAGGCTGCCTTCACCGCGCACCGGTACAAAGGCTTCCACAGTGCTGTTGTCCGGACAGGCCATCAGGGTGCTCATCGGCCCTTTGACATCGCTCAGCTCATAGTAGGTGTAACCCCAGCCGTCCAGCACCCGCTCTTGCAGGGTGCCCGTCATGGCGCGGGTGTTGCAGTCGGTCTGCATCAGCTGCCCGGGAACAATTTCCAGCTTGTAAAGGTCTTCATCGGCCTGCTCGGGCAGCCAGATGACATGGCGCTGAAAGCCTTCTTCGGCAGCCGGATAAGGTGCCACATCGGCCAGCTTTTGCTGTGGTACAGCCGCACAGGCAGCAGTGGCAACTGCTGCCACCATGGCAGCGGCGGACAGGGCTTTTTTCATGACGATTTCCTGCTTCAGAAAAATAACGCCCTATTGTCCCCGAGGCAGCTCCGGCTGACAACAGTTATGCCGCAAGCTCCGGTCGACAGCTACAGTGTATCCAGGCACTGCTGCATGCCTGTGGCGATATTGCGCAACAGCTGCGGGTAGCTGTCTGCTGTGCTGCCCAGTGGATCAAGCTCCTGCAAACGCACCGGCAAATCCTTGACCAGGCTGTTTGCCAGCCGTGGCGGTGCCGGCGGCTCGGTAAAAATACAACTGGCCCCGCTCTGCTCCAGCGCCTCGCGCATTTGCTGCACATGGCGCGCGCCGGGCTGCACTTCGGCATTGACTGCCAGCACCCCGCGATGCTGCAGGCCATAACTGCGCTCCAGATAATTGAAGGCTTCATGAAAGACAAAGAACGGCTTGTTGCGTACCTGTTTCAGCAAGACCTGCAGCTCCTGCTCCAGCTCGTCCAGCTCATGGTTGAATGCCTGCAGATTGGCCTCATAATGCTCCGCTGCCGCCGGCTGCAAGCGACTGAACTCTTCCGCCATGAAAGCTGCAATGACACGGACATTCTGACTCGAGAGCCACAGGTGCGCATCCAGCGCACCTGGCTGGTGATGATGGTCATGCTGTTTCAGAGCCGGCTGTTGCTCGTCCTGGTCCTCCCCTGCATGCGCGCTTGCGTCCAGATCGGCGTAATACAGCAACTCCAGCCCGGACAGTTCCTGCATGGCATGACTGTGCTGCGGCCGCTGGCTGACCAGTTTGAGCAGGAAGTTTTCCATGTCGGGCCCAATCCAGAAAAACGCATCCGCTGCGGCAAACCGCTTGCTGTCGGAAGGGCGCAAACTGAAGGCATGCGGCGAAGCACCTGGCGGCAACAGGACCTCACTGGTTCCATGCTGGCCCAGAATGTCTCTGGAGATCAGCTGTAGCGGCTGAATACTGGTCAACACCAGCGGCCCGGCAAACAGGGAGCGGCTCAGAAGCAGCAGAACGGATATAAACAAAAAACGGCGCATGGGGATTTTCCTGCAAATGAATTGTTATATAATAACGTTTCATTTCATATAAAACGCAAATCATGACAAAAAAAGTTTCTGCCCAGTCCGCCGCAGACAGTCTGGCCCTATGCTCTGGCCAGGGCCATCAGGCCTGTGTCGAGCAGGCCCTGGCTGCTGCCGGCGAGCTGTGCAACCGTCACGGGCTGCGCCTGACTCCGATCCGCAAGCGGGTACTGGAGCTGGTCTGGCAAAGCCATCGGCCACTGGGCGCCTATGAGATCCTGGCGCAGTTGAGCGAAACCGGTGGCCGGCAGGTCGCACCACCCACGGTCTACCGTGCACTGGATTTTTTGCTGGAACACAGCCTCGTGCACCGGCTGGCCTCACTCAATGCTTTTGTCGGTTGCAGCCGCCCGCACCAGGCACACCAAGGTCATTTTCTGATTTGCCGGCTGTGCAAAATGGCCCGCGAGCTGCCGCATGGCGCGATTGACCTGGCAGTAACGCAAGCCGCTGCCCGTCTGAATTTTCAAGTGGAGCAACAAGTCGTGGAAGTCACCGGAGTCTGTGCTCCCTGCAGGGCGCTGGCATGAACAGACCGCTGATTCGCATCGAACAGGGCTGTGTCAGCTTTTCCGGGCAGCCGGCGCTGGAAGATGTCAGTCTTGAGTTACATCAGGGCGAAATTATCACCCTGGTTGGTCCCAACGGCTCCGGCAAAACCACACTGGTACGGGTGCTGCTCGGCCTGCTGCCACTGGATAGCGGCAAGGTCTGGCGTGCTCCAGCCCTGCGCATTGGCTACATGCCGCAAAAGCTGGCAGTGCATGCCACGCTGCCTCTGACGGTCAAGCGCTTTTTGCAACTGGTGCCCGGTGCCAAAACCGCCGACATCCACTCGGCGCTGGAAGAAACCGGTGCGCTCAAGGTGCTCAACAGCCCCCTGCAACGGATATCCGGCGGCGAGCTACAGCGGGTCTTGCTGGCCCGGGCCCTGCTGCGCAAGCCGCAGCTGCTGGTTCTCGACGAGCCGGTGCAGGGCGTGGACGTCAACGGCCAGCTGGAGCTATACAACCTGATCGGCCGTTTGCGTGACCGTTACGGCTGCGGTGTGCTGATGGTTTCCCACGACCTGCATCTGGTGATGCGTGCCACCGACCGTGTCCTCTGCCTGAACCGGCATCTGTGCTGCAGCGGCCAGCCGGAACAGGTCAGCAACCACCCGGCCTTCATTGCCCTGTTTGGCACCCAGGCCGCCCGCGACCTTGCGGTTTACCACCACGCCCACGATCACGCGCACGACCTGCACGGCTGCGTGCTCGATACCGACCAACCCCACCCGCACGGACCGGATTGCACCCATGCCTGAGTTTCTTCTTTATGCCCTGCTTGCCGGCCTGGCACTGGCGCTGGTAGCAGGACCACTGGGGGCTTTTGTGGTCTGGCGGCGCATGGCCTATTTTGGCGATACCCTGTCCCACTCGGCCCTGTTTGGCGTGGCCATCGGCCTGTTGCTGGATGTGCAGCCGGCACTGGCGGTGGTAGTCAGCAGCTTGCTGCTGGCCTTGCTGCTGGTGACCTTTCAGCAGCGCCAGCCGCTGGCCTCCGATACCGTTCTGGGTATCCTGGCCCACAGCACCCTGTCGCTGGGGCTGGTCACCCTGAGCTTCATGGACTCGGTACGGGTCGACCTGATGGGCTACCTTTTTGGTGATCTGCTGTCAGTGACCGGCAGCGACCTGATCGGTATCCTGGCCGGCAGCATGCTGGTTTTGCTGGGCCTGCTCTGGCTCTGGCGTCCTTTGCTGGCGATGACCGTTGATGAAGAGCTGGCCCGGGTGGAAGGCGTGCCGGTGGCCGGCCTGCATCTGGCACTGATGCTGCTCATGGCCCTGGTCATTGGTGTGGCGATGAAAATCGTTGGTGTATTGCTGATTACCTCGCTGCTGATCATTCCGGCCGCGACCGCCCAGCGCCACGCCCGCAGTCCTGAACACATGGTGATCGTGGCTACATTACTGGGCATGGCTGCCGTCTGCACTGGCCTGGCCATGTCCTGGCATCTGGATACCCCGGCCGGACCTTCAATCGTGGTTTGCGCAGCAGCCTGGTTTGTTTGCAGCCTGCTTTGGCCGGTCAGAAAGTGAAGCAGCCGGCAAGCTTCGACAAGAGAATTTGAAGCCCTGCGGCTAAAGGTTATACTTGCAGCCTGGCGATGCAGGCGGTACATGATGTACAACAACGGCTGCATTGTTGGCATAGTCAAGCCCATCAGGAGTTCCCATGGGACTACACACCCCTATGTATGACATGCACCTGGCTCTGGGTGCCAAGCTGGTCGATTTTCACGGCTGGGAAATGCCGTTGCACTACGGCTCACAGGTCGAGGAACACCACCAGGTGCGCAACGACTGCGGCGTTTTTGATGCGTCGCACATGAATACAACAGACATCAGCGGTGCAGATGCCGAGCAACTGTTACTCAGGGTTCTAAGCAACAATGTGGGCCTGTTGCAGGCCAGCGGTGCCGGCCATTACAGTGCGATGCTGAACGAGCGCGGCGGGGTGATTGATGACCTGATCGTCTTCCGCCTGGACAACGGTTTTCGCCTGATCAACAACGCCTTCACCCGCGAAGCGGTTCAAGCCTGGCTGCAGCAGCAGTCTGCCGGACTCAATGTAGAAATCCGCCAGCGCCAGGATCTGGCACACTTTGCCGTACAGGGCCCGAATACCATCGAACGCCTGGGCAATGTGCTCAACTCAACCCGCGTGCAGATTATCGGCAGCCTGCTTCCTTATCATGGCCACTGTGACGGCGACTGGTTTCTCAGCCGCACCGGCTACACCGGCGAGGACGGTATCGAGATTCTGTTGCCGGCCAGCAAGGCGGTCGATTTTTTCAACGAGCTGATCGGCTCCGGTATTACTCCGATTGGCCTCGGCGCCCGTGACACCCTGCGCCTGGAAGCCGGTTTTACCCTGTTCGGCAACGACATGGACGAAGACCACACGCCCTACTCTGCCAACATGCACCATGTGGTTGCGATGGACCCTGCCGGTCGCGATTTTATTGGCCGTTCTGCCCTTGAGCAGCAACTGGCCAACGGTGTTACCGAAAAGCTGGTCGGTCTGGTACTGGAAGAGCGTGGCGTACTGCGCCATGGCCAGCCGGTACGCATTGAAGGCGTCGGCGAAGGGACCATCACCAGCGGCAGTTTCTCTCCAACCCTGGGCAAGGCCATTGCCCTGGCCCGGGTTCCGGTCAACACTGCCGAGCGCGGCGAAGTGGAAATCCGTGGCCGCTGGTTCCCGGTCCGCATTGTGCGCCCACGCTTTGTCCGCCACGGAAAAATTCTGATTTAACAAGCCAACAACAAGAGATCATCGCCATGAGCACCGCACCTGAAGAACTTCGCTACGCCACCACCCACGAATGGCTCCGCCTGGAAGACGACGGCACCGTGACCCTGGGCATTACCCATCATGCGCAGGAAGCGCTGGGCGATATCGTCTATCTGGAACTGCCCGAACAGGGTGCGCAGCTGATTGCTGGCGAAGTTGCCGGAGTGGTCGAGTCGGTCAAGGCCGCCTCCGACTACCACGCACCGGTCAGCGGAACCGTGACCGAAGTAAACGAAGGCCTGGTTGATGCGCCGGAAGGCATCAACACCCATCCGTACCAAAGCTGGTTCTACCGCATGCAACCGGCCGATCCGGCGCAAATCGAACAATTGCTGGATGCTGCCGGCTATCTGCAGCGCTGCACCGCCCAGTCCTGAACCGGGTAGCAAGCAGCAACTGGCTGGCCATTCCGGCCGGTCAGAACATCATCAGCCTTTACTATTCGCGCTTTTCCCAGACCTCAAAGGTGTAGGCCGGCCGGCCGGCCTGCTCCGGATGCGGCTGGGCATCCACACGCTGCCATTCATCAAAGGGCAGCTGGGGAAACCAGGTATCACCTTCCAGCTCCAGTTCAATGCGGGTCAGATAAACGCGACTGGCCTGCGCCAGCGCCTGATGGTAGAGCTGGCCACCGCCGATCAGCATCACTTCATCAACGCCTTGCTCCTGCGCCCACTGCCGGCCACGCTCAATGGCGGCAGACAAATCGGCAAACACTTCGGCCCCGTCCAGTTGCAGCTCCTGCTGGCGGCTTACCACCAGATTTAGCCGGCCCGGCAACGGGCGGCCCAGCGACTCCCAGGTCTTGCGTCCCATAATCACCGGCTTGCCCAGGGTGCGCGCCTTGAAATAACGCAAATCCTCGGGCAAATGCCAGGGCATGGCATTGTCACGCCCAATGACCTGGTTACGGGTAGCAGCTACAATAAGACACAAAGGCAAACTCGACATGGACCGGCCCCAGTTCAGCTCAACAAGACCGACATAATGCCGCCTAAACAGACTCTGAACAATGTTTTGTATATTTTATGCGTAACCCTGCACTTTCCGACACCAGTACGGCGACATTCTCGCCGTTTCAGCGCCTGTGGCTGTGCGAAAGCATCCGTCTGCACGAGCAGCACAACCCCCTGCTGGAAGACAGCGAAGCCTGTCGGCTGGCCCGCCAGCAAGGCAGCAACCTGCAGGAGCGCATCGAACTGCGCAATCTGGCACTGGCCCGCCGCGACGGCCTCGCCCGCGCCTTGCTGCAATGGCTGGCGGCAACCCGCTGGCTCGCCATCCTGCTGGCCGGCATGGCCTTGCTGACCGGATATGGCCTGGCCGGCACGGCACTCAGCCGCCAGGCAACAAGCATCAATGTCGTCTGGGCCCTGTTTGGATTGCTGGGCTTGCACATGGCCACCCTGCTGTTCTGGCTGGCCGGCATGCTGTACCGGCCCGGCCAGCCGTCCCAGTTCATCCGCATGCCGGTCAGCCTGCTTGAGCGCCTGAGCCGCAGCCCCCATGCCGGTCAACTCAGCGCTGCGCTGTTTTCCCTGCTGGGCAGAAACCGGTTGCTGACAGCCGGAGCCAGCCGCCTGGTGCATGGCTGGTGGCTGTTGACGCTGCTGACGGCGCTGCTCGTCTCGCTGATTCTGCTCGGCACACACCGCTATGCCTTTGTCTGGGAAACCACCATCGCCAGTCCGGACAGTTTTGTTGCGCTGGTACATGCCCTGGGCTGGCCGGGCCACTGGCTGGGATTTGCCCTGCCCGATCCCGAAC
>CAYMXO010000027.1:0-12068 GCA_964394445.1 uncultured Thiopseudomonas sp. | reverse complement strand
CATGCCCTGGGCTGGCCGGGCCACTGGCTGGGATTTGCCCTGCCCGATCCCGAACTGATCCGTGCCAGCGGAGAACAGCCATTGACCGACGAATTTTCCCGCCAGAGCTGGGCCAGCTGGCTGATGGGGCTACTGGTCGTCTACGGCTTGCTGCCCCGGCTGGTGCTCGCCCTGTTCTGCCAGTGGTCCTGGCTGCGCGGCAAGGCAGCCTTGCGCTTGCAGCCGCAGTCCGCCGACTGGACCTACCTGCATGCCCGGCTGCAGCCCGCCAGCCGTGACAGTCAGGTCATCGACCCGCGTCCGGCGCAACTGCAGGCGCCTGCCCGGGCACCCGCCGGGCAGGCCGGCGGACAGTCTCTTCTGCTGGCCGGCCTGGAACTGGAGCAGCCGCTGAACTGGCCGGCAACGCCACCCGGGCACATCGGACAACTGGGCAACCTCGACGGCTATGCTGACCAGCAAGCCCTGCTGGAACAGTTGGCCAGCCTGGCGGATGCACAGATGATCCTGGCCTGCGATGCACGGCGTTCGCCCGACCGCGGCAGTCTGCACTTCATCAGCGAACTGGCCCGTGCCTGTAACAGCCTGCATGTCTGGCTGATCCACGGCGACAGGGATGCGCAGCGCCTGTCCGGCTGGCAACAGGCACTGGATACACTGCATGTCAGCCATGGCACCGCCGCCCCCTGGCTGGATGCAGGAGCCCGGCATGACTGAACAATCCGTGATGCAACTGGCTGTGGTTGGCCACACCAATGTCGGCAAAACCTCGCTGCTGCGCACCCTGACCCGCGACAGCCGCTTTGGCGAAGTCAGTTCGGCCCACAGCACAACCCGGCATGTCGAGCGGACCCGCCTGGGTACCGACAGCCAGCCGGTGCTGGACCTGTTCGATACACCCGGGCTGGAAGATGCCATGGCCCTGCTGGCCTATATTGAGCAGTTGGGCGGTGCGGACAGAACACTCGACGGACCGGCACGCATCGGGCAATTTCTGGTCAGCAGCGCCGCCAGTCAGCGCTTCGAGCAGGAAGCCAAGGTACTGCGCCAGCTGCTCAAGTCCGATGCCGCGCTCTATGTCGTCGATGCCCGCGAACCGGTACTGGCCAAGTACCGCGACGAGCTGGCACTGCTCAACATGTGCGGCAAACCGCTGTTACCGGTGCTCAACTTTACCCGTAACCCGCAGCAGCAAACCCCGGCCTGGCGCGATGCCCTGGCCCGCATCGGCCTGCATGCAGTGATCTGCTTTGACACCGTAAGCCCGCCGGAAGACGGCGAGCAGGGCCTGTATGACAGCCTGGCACTGTTGCACCAGGAATACCGTCCGGCCCTGCAAAGCCTGCAACACTGGCACCGGCAGCAAAGCCGGCAAAGGAAACAGGCGGCATTGCAGGAAATTGCCGGACTGCTGGTTGATGTGGCAGCTGCCCGGATGGCAGTGAAACCGGAGCAGGCAACCAGCGAACTGGCCAGCCTGCAACACTGGGTGCGCCAGCGCGAACAGTCCTGTGTTGCCCGCCTGCTGGCGATCTATGCCTTTGAACACGATGAAGTCAGTGCGCAGGAGGTGCCCCTGGAGTCGGGTCGCTGGTCGACCGATTTGTTCAGCAGTGAAGCCCTGGCCGATGCCGGGCTGAAACTGGGCGGAGGTGCTGCGGCCGGTGCCGCGGTCGGCTTCGGTATTGACGTCATGACCGGCGGTTTTTCGCTGGGCATGGGCACCCTGATCGGCGGCCTGATCGGCGGCACCGCGCAGTGGTCCAGACGCTATGGCAAGCGCATGCTCAATCTGGCGCAGGGCTATGAGGAGCTGACCGTCAGTGACACCATCCTGCTTCTGCTACAGGCCCGGCAACTGCACCTGCTGGATACCCTGCGCAAGCGTGGGCATGCAGCCAGCGATCCCATCTGCATTGCTGATATTGCCGCGCGGCAGGACAAGTTGCCCGAACCGCTAAAGTCGGCACGCAGCCAACCACAATGGTCTAGCCTGGGCGGCCGCCAGCAGTTTCAGGATGGCGAACGCAACAAGTGCGTAGAACAGCTTGCATCACTGTTTTCAGAAGTTACTCAGGGAGCCACTGAATAAAGCCGTTCAAGCAAGCGAATTTTTAACATCCTCCCCGCCCTAAAGGACGGAGATTCCTCCAGCGAGACGCTCATGTCCGAGCGCGAGAATGTTCCTGGTCGCGTTAATGTCGCGGTCGTTGGTCGCACTACAACCACAGGCCCATTCTCTTATTCCAGGACCGGCTCTACCTTTCGGGCTGTTGACGGAGCATTGTCCGCAACACGAGCAGGTTTGGGGGGTGTATGCCTCGTTGGTCCAGCCACCAGTGCACCGCTTTTGAAGTCGCCGCCCGCCGCTTCGGCAGCCAGGCCGCCCATGATGGCGTGCAGGCCGATTTTGGCCAGGCTGCCGTTATCAAGCTGGTTGTTTCGGCTAAAATCGCCCACCCAGTTAAAGCCCGCCGCCGCAAAGGTGTTGGCCAGTGTGCTGGTCAGGGCATCGCCAAAGTCACCGCCTTGGCCAAGGGCTTTGTTTAGGGTGGCCGAGGTGTCTATGAAAGTGGGGGCTATTCAACTCGGCTGCCACCGGCTTCCTCGCCGGGCTGCAAGTCAAACTGGACCTGCCGCGAGGGCAGTTGCCCAAGCTGATCGACAGCCTGCTCCAACGGGCGAATGTTAAAAGATTTCCCAGGCTGCAAAGGCAGCAACATCTTCAATTCTCGCGGGCTCAGCACATCCGCACCGTCTATCGCTTCGACTCGCCCTTCTAGCACCTGTATTTGTAACAAGCCGTCACCCAGTTCTTGTGCGGGCAAGTAAGCACGAGTCGTCACGTAGCCACGCTCAAGGTAAGCATGGGTGATGTCCTGCAGAATCGGGTTCAGCTGCGCCGCTGTCAGGCATTGCTCCTGATAGGGCCAAATCAGTCTGTCTTGCACCGACGAACCAGTAATGTGACGCCGGACAGTTCAATACGCCGCAGTGGCCATCAGTGGATGCTGGATCAGTAATGACTTCCGGTGCCGCGCCCGGCAGGCTTTGTAGCTCGTCCAGCCGTTGTTGCTGCTCCTGCAACAATCGCTGCTGACGGTCACGGGAAAACTCTCGGTCTCCGGGTAGCTGGGCAGCCTGCAGCCAGGCAGATATAAAGTAAAGTCCCGCCAATACGCCTAGGTACCGCATTTTTTCTGATGCATAAAAGAGCATAGTTCCCTGAAACAGCGGCACCACATGACCCCTATGGTTATGGTGATTGCCTAAAACATAAAATATCGTCAGGAAAATAATAGCCCCGCAACATCAAATCTGTGCACGGATCACAACTCGCCAAAAACTAGACTAAAGGTGCAAAAAAAGGGGGGACAAACCGGCGGCTGTCAGCTAATAGCCTATTTATGTTGCTCCATTAGCCAGCTCCGGCAGCCGAGGTTCCAATACCATGCTGCACCGCCTCGAAACCCCGGCCATCCAAACCTGAGCTAACGAGCCAGCTAGCTTTCTACTTTGCAATAGAGCCCCCTGCCAAAGGAAATGCTGACCATTCAGGCTTGGCTGCTTAGGGCTGTGGCACGGGGCAGGAATACGTCAAGCAGCCCGGCTTAAGAACGGCTTTCTCAGTCTTCTTCGATTTGTTGCTGCAGGTAGTTTTCCACACCCAGGTTCTTCAGCAAGTCGAGCTCGGTTTCCAGCACGTCCAGATGCTCTTCTTCCTTGTCGAGAATTTCCCGCAACAAGTCACGGCTGACGTAATCACGGGCTTCTTCACAGGCAACAACCGCCTGCAGCAACTCCTTGTGCCCCTGCTGCACCAGCGTCTGGTCGCAGCCAAGGATCTCCGGCACATTTTCGCCAATGCGCAGCTTGCCCAGCTCCTGCAGGTTGGGCAGGCCTTCAAGAAACAGGATGCGCTTGATCAGCTCGTCGGCATTGCACATGACGACAATGGAAGCCTTGTATGCCAGCTTGTCCAGGCGCTCAAAGCCCCAGTCCCGGCACATGCGGGCATGTAGAAAGTATTGGTTGATGGCGATCAGCTGGTTGCCCAGCACACGGTTGAGTGCCTGAATGACGACCGGATTACCTTGCATGACTGCCTCCTGATAAAAACCGGAACAGCACACGGCGCGTCAGGCTGTCTGCGTGGCGGCCATGTGTGCTGTATAAATGACAAGCAGAGGATAGCAGAAACGAAGCGCGGGCAAAGAAGGAAAGGTTCAAACCGCGTAGGCGAGATCCCTGGCGTTTTCCGCTATTTGTGCCGCAACAGCGGTGCGGGTAATGCTTTTACCTTCGCACGCACACTTGCCGCATTGGGTACCACAACCGGTCTGCTGACGGATTTCGCCCCAGCTGCGGGCACCCTCGGCGACCAGATCGCGGATCTTGTGGTCAGTGACGCCTTTGCACAAACAAACATACATGGCAGCTGTTCCTGATTGAAAGCCTGTTGCAAATGATAGTGATTAACATCTATGTTTGCAACAGGTTTGCAAAAGCAGTTGCTCCATATCGCGAAACAGCCGCCATGCCGGACATGGCCATCAGCCCCGCATGCGGGCTGCAGCGTCACGCAGCATGGCTGCAGTGCTGTCCCAGCCCAGACAACCATCGGTAACCGACACCCCGTACCGCAGCGGGCCGCCCATGGCTTGCTGCCCGTCACAAAGATGGCTTTCGATCATCACGGCCCGCAAACGCTGGTTGCCGGCCAGCCGCTGACGCAATACCTCGGTCAGAACCTGCGGCTGACGCTGCGGGTCCTTGCCGCTGTTGGCGTGGCTGCAGTCCACCATGATGCCGCCATCCAGTCCGTCTTTGTGCAATGCGGTGCTGGCCAGTGCCACGCTTGTTTCATCATAGTTGCTGCCGTTGGCACCGCCCCGCAGTACCAGGTGGGTGTTGCTGTTGCCCCGTGCCTGCAGCAATGCTACCCGTCCGTCCGTATCCAGCCCCATGTACTCGTGGCCATGGGCAGCGGCACGCATCGCATCCAGCGCGACCTGCACACTGCCATCGGTGGCGTTCTTGAAACCGGTCGGTACTTCAAGGCCGCTGACCATCTCGCGGTGAGTTTGCGATTCACTGGTGCGCGCACCAATCGCCGCCCAGCCCAGCAGATCGGAAAAATACGGCACCGTCAGTGGCTGCAGCAGTTCGGTAGCCACCGGCAGACCCAGCCCGGCCACCTGCAACATCAGCTGACGCGACAGCGCCAGGCCTTCATCCATCCGCGCGCTGCCATCAAGCTGCGGGTCGTACAGCAAGCCTTTCCAGCCCACCGTGGTACGCGGCTTTTCGGTGTAGACACGCATGGCCAGCAACAGGCTGTCAGAAACCTCGTCAGCCAGGGCTGCCAGACGCCCGGCATAGTCCATGGCCGCAACCGGATCATGAATCGAGCAGGGCCCCACCACGACTAACAGGCGCGAATCACGGCCCTGCAGGATGTCGGCAATCTGCTGACGCTGGTTGCGGATGTTCTGCCGCAGGCTGGCGGAAAGCGGCAGGCGTTGCTGCAGCTCGGCCGGGGTCGGCAACGGGCGGGCGACAGCTGGGGTTGTCGGCTGGCTGGCTGTTACAAGCTCAAGTGCTGCGGATGAAGAAATGGTCATGGTAGGTATCCTTTTTTATCTGTGTTGTCGAAGCAAATTGGGCAGGTGGCTGCGCAGGTACAGATAAAATCGCCAGGTACGGGTGTAAAAAGCATAGCGGCTGTGATTGTTCATTTTGCGTACTCCAGATAAAAAACATAAAAAAACCCCGGGGCGGGAAGCCGACCGGGGTTTGATATTTCTGTGGCGGCTACCCTGTGTTAAAAGGGCCGCCCGACACCATGCATCAGGCTAGCCCATGGCTAAACCAATATGCATAAAAATAGCCGGCACCTGCGCACACACCAGCGGCAACCTTCGGGCTGCTGTGCTGATTGTGTGTGGTTACGGTTTGCAGATGCATGGGTGTTCTCCAGTGAATGGGAAACAACTTAGCGCAATGTCTGCCACTGCGCAATCAGTTTTAGCGATCGACCCGATAGATGGTGTCCGGGTTGATGCTGCGTGACCAGGGCAGGCCCGAGTTTTGCCAGCCGTTTTGCAGCCGCATACCGGCTTGCGGGCCTTCCTTCAGCGGATCACCCTGGAAACCGTGCACGACAAAAAGAGCGTTGGGCAAACCGGCTTCGCGCAAAACTTTGGCACTGGGCTCGCCGCGCTCGCTGCCGGAACGGCACATGGTGATCACTTCGGTATTTTCATCCAGGCCACGTTTGGCCAGTTCTGCCTTGACCATGTCGGCAAACTGCTCGTTCCGGTCCAGGGCAAACACACCACGCTCTTCATTGAACCGGGTGCGGTCAACCAGCAGGAAAGGAATATTGACGTCAACACCCTCGGCCGAACCAACAAACATGATCTCGACCGGGTCACGCACGTCGATCAGCAATACCTTGCCGTTTTGCTGCCGGACTTTCTCATAGGCCTGCTGGGCGGATATACCCATTTCGGAGGCATGGACGACCAGTGAAGCCAGACCCATGGTTGCCGCCAGGAAAAAACGTTTCATAGTGCTGCCCTTCCATTAATTTATATATTTATGCAGCATGAAAACATATTTTATTGTGTGCCGGCAAGTTGCTCTGCACCGGCACTGGCCTGTCAAACAGCCCTGGCAACTAATCCCGCAAGCTGATGACGTCCCAGCCACGCTCGACGGCAATGGCGCGCAGACGCTCATCCGGGTCCACCGCCACCGGCCGGGTGACCTTTTCCAGCAAGGGCAGGTCGTTATGAGAGTCGCTATAAAAGTGGCTATCCAGCAGGTTGGCCTGGTTGTCCGCCAGCCAGCTGTTGAGGCGGGTGATCTTGCCGGCCTGAAAGCTGGGCACGCCGGTCAGCTGCCCGGTGTAGCGGCCGCCTTCCATGCCGCACTCGGTGGCGATCAGGTGATCCATGCCCAGACGCGCTGCAATGGGACCGGTAATAAAGCTGTTGGTGGCCGTGATCATCATGATGTAGTCACCGGCCTTGCGGTGCTCGGCGATCAATGCTTCACCTTTGGGCAGGATCATCGGCTCGACATAATCACGCATAAACCCGGCATGCCATTGCTGCAGGGTGGCCATATCGGTACGGCCGAGGATTTCCTGGCAAAAATTCTGGTACGCCAGGACATCCAGTTTGCCGGCCACATAATCGGCATAGAACTGGTCATTACGGGTGCGGTAAGCAGCCGCATCCACATAGCCGCGGTCACACAGGAATTCGCCCCAGGCATGGTCGCTGTCGCCTGCCAGCAGGGTGTTGTCCAGATCAAAAATTGCCAGTCCCATGATATCCCCTCTTCTTCTGCATGGCCGGTGGATGCGCAAGCATAGCGATTTTTTCCACTCCTGCCCATGCCCGGCAACTTGTTCGTTGCCGGGCTGTCTTTCTTTGTGGAACAATGGGTTCAATCAGACTATTCAAGGACAGCTGCCATGATTGACGCAGACGGCTTTCGTCCCAATGTCGGCATCATTCTGGCCAATGACCATGGCCAGGTGCTCTGGGCCCGGCGCATTCACCAAAATTCCTGGCAATTTCCACAAGGCGGCATCCATCCGCGCGAAACGGCAGAAGAGGCACTCTACCGCGAACTCTACGAAGAAGTCGGCCTGGGCCGGCAGGATGTAGAAATTCTTGGCTGTACCCGCGGCTGGCTCCGTTACCGGCTGCCCCAGCGCATGGTACGCCGCAACAGCCAGCCAGTCTGTATTGGCCAGAAACAAAAGTGGTTCCTGTTGCG
This sequence comes from uncultured Thiopseudomonas sp., assembly GCA_964394445.1. Taxonomy (GTDB): domain Bacteria; phylum Pseudomonadota; class Gammaproteobacteria; order Pseudomonadales; family Pseudomonadaceae; genus Thiopseudomonas. Next base: position 4,274 of record CAYMXO010000027.1, on the reverse strand, counting down.
CCTGATCTCCGACGAAGACCAGGTGCGCGTCGACCTGAGCGGCAAGCCCGAGTTTGACGGCTGGCGCTGGGTCAGTTACTGGTATCCGCTGGGCCAGGTCATTTCGTTCAAGCGCGAGGTTTACCGGCGTGCACTGAAAGAGCTGGCCCCACAGATGCCGGTCCGGGCAAGCGACTGACCCATGGCTGAAATCCAGGCCAACGCCAACAACATGCTGGGCATGCTGCGTACCATTTCCCAGGAAGTAAACGCTGCCCGCGACCTGCCTGCCGCCCTTACCATCATTGTGCGTCGGGTACGGGTCGCCATGAACAGCCATGTCTGCTCGGTTTATCTGTATAACCCTGACAGTGACCGCTATGTGTTGATGGCCACCGAAGGCCTGAACAAGCGGGCTGTGGGCAAGGTCAGTATGTCTTCCGGGGAAGGTCTGGTGGGGCTGGTCGGCAGCCGGGCAGAAACCCTGACCCTGGAAGATGCCATGAGCCATCCGCGCTTCCTTTACTTTGCCGAAACCGGCGAGGAGCGCTACGCATCCTTTCTTGGTACGCCCATCATTCACCACCGCCAGGTATTGGGCGTGCTGGTGGTGCAACAAAAAGAACGACGCCAGTTTGACGAGGGCGACGAGGCTTTTCTGATTACCATGAGCGCGCAGCTTTCGGGGGTTATTGCCCATGCCGAAGCCACCGGCTCAATTCGCGGGCTCGGCAAAAAGCGCGGCAAAGGCATCCAGGAAGCCCGTTTTGTTGGCGTACCCGGCTCACCCGGAGTGGCCATGGGCACGGCCGTGGTGGTGTTGCCGCCTGCCGACCTGGATGTAGTGCCTGACAAAGCGACTGACGATATCGCCGCCGAGCTGATTGTGCTCGACAAGGCGCTCAATGCCGTGCGCGAAGAAGTCAGGCTATTGTCTTCGCGGCTGGCCAAACGTCTGCGTCCGCAAGAGCAAGCGCTGTTTGATGTCTACCTGATGTTGCTGGACGACAACGCTTTGGCCGGCGATGTACGTCGCCTGATCAAAACCGGACAATGGGCGCAGGGTGCCCTGCGCCAGGTGGTCGACAAGCACCTGCAACGCTTTGAGCGCATGGATGACGACTACCTGAGCGAGCGCGCCGCCGATATCAAGGATCTGGGCCGCCGCCTGTTGTCACACATGCAGCAATCCCAAAAGCAGGAACTGGCCTATCCCGACAACACCATTCTGGTCAGTGAAGAACTGTCGCCAGCCATGCTCGGCGAAATACCGCCCGGCAAACTGATCGCCCTGTTGTCGGTAGAGGGCTCGCGCAACTCGCACACGGCCATCCTGGCCCGCGCCATGGGCATTCCGACCGTGGTCGGGGCGCAGGATCTGCCCTATGCCCGCCTGGACGGTATCGAGCTGATCATTGACGGCTACCACGGCGATGTCTACACCAACCCGGGGCCCTTGCTGCGCCAGCAATATCAGCGGGTTCTGCAAGATGAACAACTGATTAGCCGCGAACTGGACAGCCTGCGCCAGCTGCCCTGCGTAACGCCGGACGGTCACCACCTGACGCTCTGGGCCAATACCGGTCTGGTTGCCGATGTGCCCCGCGCACTGGAGCGCGGCGCCGAAGGCGTTGGCCTGTACCGCTCGGAAGTGGCATTCATGAGCAACGCCCGTTTTCCCAGCGAAAGCGAACAGGTGCAACTGTACCGTGAGCAGCTGGCGGCCTTTCACCCGCGGCCGGTGACCATGCGCACACTGGATATTGGCGGTGACAAACCGCTGAGTTATTTTCCGATCAAGGAAGAGAATCCCTTCCTGGGCTGGCGCGGCATCCGCATTTCGCTGGACCACCCGGAAATTTTTGCCGTCCAGGTGCGCGCCATGATCAAGGCCAGTGCAGGGCTGGACAACCTGCGCATCCTGCTGCCGATGATCTCCGGCATTCACGAGCTGGAAGACGCCCAGTATCACATCCACCGTGCATGGCAGGAACTGTGCGAGGAAGGCCTGCAGGTCAGCATGCCGCCGGTCGGCATCATGGTGGAAGTGCCTTCGGCCGTTTATCAGGCCCGCAATCTGGCCTGCATGGCAGATTTCATCTCGGTCGGCTCCAACGACCTGACCCAGTACCTGCTGGCGGTTGACCGCAACAATGCACGGGTCGCCGACCTCTATGATTACCTGCACCCCGCCGTACTGCAGGCACTGCAGCAAGTAGTGGAGGCTGCGCGCAGCTGCAGCCGGCCGGTCAGCATCTGTGGTGAAATGGCCGGTGATCCGGCTGCCGCTGTACTGCTGATGGCCATGGGCTTTGACAGCCTGTCGATGAATGCAACCCACCTGCCCAGGGTCAAATGGCTGTTGCGGCAGGTGCCCCTGTCGCGGGCACGCCAGCTGTTGCTGCAGGCGCTGGGCATGGACAGCCCTTATCTGGTGCACAGCACCCTGCATCTGGCACTGGAAGACATGGGGCTGGGCAAGGTTCTGAACCCCGGCGCCAGCGTACAAATTTAGACAGGCTGCCGGCTGTCCTGTCTGCGGCAGGGCCTAAGGGTTTTGTGCCTGCTGCAGCCGGGCAAGAAACTCGTCTGCGCCAATCTCGCCGGTAATGCGTGCAGCACGCATCTCGTTGCCTTGCGGGTCGATGAAGAGAATCGTGGGCGGACCGATAATGCCGTATTCTTTCAGCAGCGCCTGTTGCGCGGCGGTATTGTCGGTGACGTCCGGTTGCAGGAAACGCATGCCCTGCATGGCTGCCTGCACCTGCGGCTGGCCAAATACGGTTTTTTCCATCACCTTGCAGGACACGCACCAGTCTGCGTAAAAATCCACCACAACCCACTGCCCCGCATCCCGGGCCTTCTGCAATTCCTGGCGGAACAGGGCCGGATCGGCAATCCGTTCTGGCTGCAGCCGGTTATCCACACCGCCGGCTGCGCCGCGCAAGTGACCCAGCGGTTGCCACGGGTCGCTGCCACCACTGGCCGCACCCATCAGCATGATGGCGCTCCAGATGCCCAGCAGCACGGCGCAAAAACGCACCAGCCGGGTCCAGCCGGCCGGCTTCAGCGTAGCCAGGTGCAGTGCAACAGCCAGCAGCAAGGCAGCCCACAGCGCCAGCACCAGGGTATCCGGCAGCAGGGCGCGTACAACGAAGATCGCGGCGGCCAGCAGGGCATAGCCAAAAATCCGGTTGACGCCTTCCATCCACTGTCCGGGTCTGGGCAGCCAGCGCATGCCAAAGCTCATGGCCAACAGCAGCGGCAGGCCGCTGCCGATGCCCAGGACAAACAGCACCAGCCCGCCTTTGACCGCATCGCCCGACTGGCCGATGTACAGCAGTGCACCGGCCAGTGGTGCAGTCATGCAGGGGCCGACCAGCAATGCGGAAAGGATGCCCAGCAAGCCGGCACCCAGCATGCTGCCACCCTTGACCTTGCGGTCGGTATTTTGCAGGCGTTCGCGAATGAATGCCGGCAGCTGCAGGCTGTACAGACCAAACTGGGCCATCGCCAGCAGCACGAACAGCCCGGCAAAAGGCAGCAGCAGCCACGGGTTTTGCAGCGCGGCAGCCAGGTTGCTGCCAACCTGTGCGGCAATCACGCCCAGCAGCGCATACACCAGCGACATCGCCAGCACGAACACCGCACCCAGCCGCGCACCCTGCCAGCCGCCGGGCTTGCTGCCGGCCACTACACTGCTCAGAATCGGCAGCATGGGCAGCATGCAGGGCGTAAAGGCCAGCAGCAGGCCCATGGCAAAAAAGGCCGCCAGATTGATCAGCAAGCCGGCATCGGCCAGCTGTCTGGCAATGCTCTGGTCTTCGGCCAGTTCTTCCACGGCCGGCTTGCCGGTATCAAATTCGGTGGTTTGTGGTGGATAGCACAGGCCCGCATCGGCGCAGCCCTGCCAGGTTACGGCTTGCGGCAGCGGCTGCTCCGGGGACAGGGGAACCTGCAAACTGCTGCGGTAAATTTGTGTGACCCCGAAAAACTCGTCTTCATTCTCGATGCCATCGGGAACCGGCAACTCGATGGCATGACCATCGGCATCACTGGCACTGATGCTGTGACGATACAGGTAATGGCCGGGGGTAATGGTCCATTGCAGCCGTGCAGTACCGTCGGCGCTTTCCACCCGTTGCAACTGGAAGGCTTCCTCGACCGGCAGAAAGTCCTGTTGATTGCTGAAAAAGGCCTGTACCGACACACTCAGGCCAAGCAATACAACACCGAGCAGATAACGCATATAACAGCTCCAAATTCAGAAAATCACGGCAGGTGCAACAAAAACA
>CAYMXO010000026.1:0-24873 GCA_964394445.1 uncultured Thiopseudomonas sp. | reverse complement strand
TTGGTTATCCCGATGATCCGACCCGGGTCAACGAGCAGGGCCGTACCTGGTGGACACGGGTTGATCTGAGCTTCTGACGGCTCAAATGGCCGGTTGTTGGCATAACAGGCGGGCAAAACTTGTGCATGCCACAGTCGGCCGGACTGAGGAACGCCAGTCAGGCCTGGTGGTTGCGGAACAGGGACGTTGGACAGCCGCAGCCACCGGGTCTGGTCTGGCGTTTTGTTCAAGCGGAGCAACCCCGCCCAGGGGCTGCTCCGTCACCGGCATTAGCCCGCAGCCCGTGCAGTCAGCAGGGCGCTGAAATCGCCGCCGCTGGGCGCCTGATACACGCGCAGTCCAAATTCCGGTGCTATGGCAATCAGGTGGTCAAAAATATCTGACTGGATACCCTCATAGGCCACCCAGGCTGTGGTGTTGGTAAAGCAGTAGATCTCCAGCGGCAGGCCTTCAGCCGTGGGTTGTAGCTGCCGTACGATCTGGATCATGTTCTGGTTTACGCCCGGGTGGTTGCGCAGGTAACGCTCCACATAAACCCGGTAGGTACCGATATTGGTCAGCCGGCGGGTGTCGGCGGCTTCGCCGGCCTTGGCATGGATGTGGCGCTCGTTCCACTGGTTGAGCTCGTCGATCTTGCTGTCGAAGTAGCCGTACATCAGGCGAAAGTTTTTCAGGTGCTGCATTTTTTCCGCTGATAAAAAACCGATGCTTTGCTGATCGACCAGCAGGCTGCGTTTGATGCGGCGGCCACCGCTTTCCTGCATGCCACGCCAGTTTTTAACCGCATCACTGATGAAGCGCTTGATCGGTACTGTGGTGATGGTTTTGTCAAAATTCTGGATTTTGACCGTATGCAGGGCAATGTCGATTACGTCACCATCCACGCCGAGCGCCGGAATTTCCACCCAGTCACCGACCCGGATCATGTCACCGGTCGAGATTTGCACGCTGGCGACCAGCGACAGCAGGGTGTCCTGGAAAATCAGCATCAGGACCGCAGCCATCGCACCCAGGCCGGAGAACAGGATCAGTGGCGAGCGGTCAATCAGGGTGGCGATGATCAGCAGCGTGGCCAGGGCATAGATGACGATTTTTATCACCTGCAAATAGCCCTTGATCGGCTTGCGGTGGGCGTCAGGTCGCCGGTTATAGAGGTGGTTCACTACGTCCAGGGCAGCACTGATGCCCATGGCGATGGTCAGGATGATGAAGCCGCTGACCACGTTCAGGACAACGCTGACCAGGGTTTCAGGCAGGTGTGGCACCAGGTGCAGACCAGAGCTGATGACCAGTGCCGGTGCGATATTGGCCAGCCGCTTGATGATGCCAAAGTCTTCCGTTTCGCCATGGGTAAGGTGCCGGAGCAGGCGGTAAAAGCCGCGTACCAGGATTTTCTTGATCACCTGATTGATGACCAGCGCGAAAATCAGCAACCCGGCGGCATAGACGAAGGTTTCCAGCAGGGGAAACTTTTCTACCCAGAGGTGCCAGAATTCGGTTGTTGCTTGCATAAAATCTCCTGATCAAATCGTGTCTCTGCCGGTCCTGCTGCAGCCTGTAATGTTGCCTGTGCTTGGCTGCTGTAGCCGTGGGCTGTCTACTTCCTGCGCAGGCAAGTGCGCATCCGCTTTGTGACAACTGTAATCAATGGTTGTTAGCCTTGTGTTGCTGGCTGCAGTCCGGTGACCTGAACCTGCAGGCTGCCATCGGCAAGGCGTGCTGTCAGTGGCTGCCCGTCCGCAGCCTGATGCACACTCTGGATTACCCGGTGGTTCTCGTCGAGCAAAATGGCATAGCCACGGTCAAGGGTTGCCAGCGGGCTGACCAGGTGCAAACTGCGGATCAATTGCCGGAAACGGAATTCAGTGTGTTGCAGCCGGTTTTGCAGACCCTGTCGCAGTTGCTGTTCAAGCCCGAGCAGGTGCTGCTGCTGCAGTTGTAGCCGGGCTGAGAGTGGAGCAGCATCCAGTGCCCGCCGGTTTTGTTGCAGTTGCCAGCCGGCCTGTTGCAGATGCTGCTCGATGGCGCGCTGCAGCCGTAACTGCAGCTCATCCAGCCGCTGCGTGCTTTGCTCGATGCGTTCACGGGGATGACGCAGGCGCTTGCGCTGACCGTCCAGCTGTAGCTGGGCGTGCTGCAGCAGCCCGTTGATACGCCGGGTCAGACGCAGGCGCAAATCCTGCAGGCCTTGCAACAGCTGCTGGCGATCCGGTGACAGCAGTTCCGCAGCAGCCGTGGGTGTTGGCGCACGGACATCGGCCACGAAGTCACTGATTGATGTGTCGGTTTCATGACCAATGGCACTGACAACCGGAGTCTTGCAGCCGGCCAGGCAGTGGGCCACGGCCTCTTCGTTGAAACACCAGAGGTCTTCCAGCGAGCCGCCGCCGCGGGCCAGGATAATGGCATCGAAGCCGGCGCGGTCTGCCAGCTGCAGGGCGTGGATGATCTGGGCGGTGGCTTCTTTGCCCTGGACTGCTGAGGGTATCAATACCAGCTCTATGTGCGGTGCACGGCGGGCAAAGACGCTGATGATGTCACGGATCACCGCGCCGGTCGGCGAGGTAACCAGGCCGATGCGGCGCGGAAAGCGGGGCAGGGCCTGCTTGCGCTCGGCGGCAAACAGGCCTTCCTGCAGCAGTTGCTGCTTGAGGGCCTCAAATGCGGCACGTAGCGCCCCTTCGCCAGCAGCTTCCATGTGACTGACAATCAGCTGGTAGTCGCCGCGACCTTCATAAATGGACAGCCGGCCGGTCAGACGTACCTTGATGCCGTTTTCTGCCTGCTGGCGCGAGCGCATGGCGTTTTGCCGGAAAAAGGCACAGCGTACCTGGGCTGAAGCATCCTTGAGGGTGAAGTACAGGTGGCCCGAGGCGGGCCGGGCGAGGTTGGAAACTTCGCCTTCGACCACAACAGCGGGGAATATGTCTTCCAGAAGGTGGCGCGCACGCTGGTTGAGCTGGCTAACGGACAGGATTTCTTGCTGGTTCATCTGGCTTGTTCTTGCGGGAATGCCTACACATGCCAGACATTGTAGCCGGTTCGGCAGTAAATTTTGAGGCTGTTACGGCTTCACCGTGCAGTTGGCCAGCAGTACCTTTTCACCTGGCTTTGCTGTCGCTGGAGGTGCTCTGGTGTTTGCGGTGTTGTTTTGGCGCCGGACGGCTGGCCAGGCAAGAAAGATTGGTATTTATGTGGCAGGTGTGCTATAAAACGCGCCGCTTTGCAGGAAAGCCTGCGAGCCATTTAATCCACACACATACCGACACGTTTTTCTGGGTGCCCTGCGGGGTTGAAAGGCGGGGTATGTGGAGGCTTAACCCGAATCATTACAGGAATCATCATGACTCAACAAGTATCCATGCGCGACATGCTGCAGGCCGGTGTCCACTTTGGTCACCAAACCCGTTACTGGAACCCGAAAATGGGCAAGTACATTTTCGGTGCGCGCAACAAGATCCACATCATCAACCTGGAAAAAACCCTGCCAATGTTCAATGAAGCCATGAGCTTCATCGAGCAGAAAGCTGCAGGCAAGAACAAGATTCTGTTTGTTGGTACCAAGCGTTCCGCCGGCAAGATCGTTCGCGAGCAGGCCGAGCGTTGCGGCATGCCTTACGTCAACCACCGCTGGCTGGGCGGCATGCTGACCAACTACAAGACCATCCGCGCCTCCATCAAGCGCCTGCGTGACCTGGAAGCCCAGGCCCAGGACGGTACCTTCGAAAAGCTGACCAAGAAAGAAGCCCTGATGCGTACCCGCGACCTGGAAAAGCTGGAGCGCAGCCTGGGTGGCATCAAGGACATGGGCGGTCTGCCCGATGCGCTGTTTGTAGTGGACGTTGACCACGAGCGCATTGCCATCAGCGAAGCCAACAAGCTGGGTATTCCCGTGATTGGTGTGGTTGATACCAACAGCAGCCCTGCCGGCATTGACTACATCATTCCCGGCAACGACGACGCAATCCGCGCCGTTCAGCTGTACCTGGCTGCTGCTGCCGACGCAGTCGTGCGTGCCCGTCAGAGCACTGCAACGTCCCCTGAGGAATTTGTAGAGGTTGCTGACGAGGCGGCTGAAGCCTGATCGGCTTTTAGCGCCTGAAGAAAGGGGGCGTCGCCCCCTTTTTTGTCCGGATTGGAGCGCAGTGGCCGAGGCGGCTGCGCATGCAAATTGATTTTACGAGGAACTACAATGTCACAGATTACTGCTGCAATGGTCAAAGAGCTGCGTGAGCGTACCGGCCAGGGCATGATGGACTGCAAAAAAGCCCTGGAAGCTGCCGGTGGCGATATTGAAAAAGCCATTGACGACATGCGCGCTGCCGGCGCCATCAAGGCGGCCAAGAAGGCCGGCAACATTGCCGCCGAAGGCTCTGTAGCCATCAAGCTGTCTGACGATGCCAAGACCGCCACCGTTATCGAAGTCAACTCCCAGACCGACTTCCTTGCACTGCAGGATGACTTCAAGAACTTTGTTGCCGAAAGCCTGGAAATTGCTGCCGACAAGGGCTACACCGATGCTGCCCCGCTGATCGAAGAGCGCGAAGGCGCGCGTGAGCAGCTGGTTGCCAAGACCGGTGAAAACGTCAACATCCGTCGTCTGGCCCGCATCGAGGGTGACGTTCTGGGTGCATACCAGCACGGCAACCGCATTGGTGTTGTGGTTTCCCTGCAGGGTGGTGACAGCGAGCTGGCCCGTGACATCGCCATGCACGTTGCTGCCAGCAACCCGCAGGTGATCAACCCTGAAGATGTCTCCGAAGAGCTGGTTGCCAAGGAAAAAGAAATCTTCATGCAGCTGAACGAAGACAAGATCAAGGGCAAGCCCGAGAACATTGTCGAGAATATGGTCAAGGGCCGCATCAACAAGTTCCTGTCCGAAATCAGCCTGGTCGGTCAGGCTTTTGTCAAGGATCCTGAGGTCACTGTTGGCAAGCTGGCTGAAAAGGCCGGCGCCAAAGTTATCGGCTTTACCCGCTTTGAAGTGGGCGAAGGCATTGAGCGCAAAGAAGAAGACTTTGCCGCTGAAGTTGCCGCACAGGTAGCTGCTTCCCAGAAGTAAGCCTGGCGTGTTTCTGCAAAACCGTCCGTACCCTTTGGGTCCGGGCGGTTTTTTTGTGTTTGCCGTGCGCCTTGCAGGATAAAGTTCGAATATGAGACGGCCCCCTCGTTACTTGTTGCTTCTCGGGGTATAATTCGCCGGATAAATTTTTAGGAGAGAGTCCATGGCCCTACCAGACAACAGCCGTCAGCCCCGTTATAAGCGTATTTTGCTGAAGCTTAGTGGCGAAGCCCTGATGGGTTCGGAGAATTTCGGTATTGATCCAAAGGTACTGGATCGCATGGCGCTGGAAATTGGCCAGCTGATCGGTATCGGTGTACAGGTTGGTCTGGTGATCGGTGGTGGCAACCTGTTTCGCGGTGCTGCATTGTCTGCCGCAGGCATGGACCGGGTTACCGGCGACCACATGGGCATGCTGGCTACTGTAATGAATGCGCTGGCCATGCGCGATGCGCTGGAGCGCTCCAATATTCCCGCCCTGGTGATGTCTGCGATTTCCATGGTGGGTGTTACCGAACACTATGACCGTCGCAAGGCCATGGGGCACTTGCGCAAAGGCGAAGTGGTGATTTTCTCGGCCGGTACCGGCAACCCGTTCTTCACTACCGACTCGGCCGCCTGCCTGCGCGGTATCGAAGTCAACGCCGATGTGGTGCTGAAGGCTACCAAGGTGGATGGCGTCTATACCGACGACCCCTTCAAGAATCCCAACGCTGAAAAGTTTGACCGCCTCAGTTATGACGAGGTGCTGGACCGCAAGCTGGAAGTGATGGACCTGACGGCCATCTGCCTGGTACGTGACCACAAAATGCCCCTGCGCGTATTTAACATGAACAAGCCCGGAGCCCTGCTCAATGTGGTGCTGGGTGGTGCCGAAGGCACACTGGTTGAGGAGACCGCTGAATGATCAATGAAATCAAGGCTGATGCCGAAACCCGCATGCAGAAGTCTGTAGAATCGCTGCAGCATGCCTTTGCCAAAATTCGTACCGGTCGTGCCCATCCCAGCATTCTGGATGGTGTCATGGTGTCTTATTACGGCAGCGACACACCGTTGCGCCAGCTGGCCAACGTGGTGGCGGAAGATGCGCGTACCCTGGCCCTGACGGTGTTTGACCGCAGTGCCATCCAGGCCGTCGAGAAGGCCATCCTGCAGTCCGACCTGGGCCTGAATCCGGCCACTGCCGGTACCACCATTCGCGTGCCGATGCCGGCGCTGACCGAGGAAACCCGCAAGGGCTACACCCGCCAGGCGAGGCAGGAAGCGGAAAATGCCCGGGTTGCCGTGCGTAACGTACGTCGCGATGCGCTGGGTACCGTGAAGGATCTGGTCAAGGAAGAAGGCTTCAGCGAAGACGACGAGCGCCGTGCCGCTGATGACATCCAGAAGATTACTGACCGGTTTATCGAGGAAATTGACAAGCAGTTGGCGGCCAAAGAAACCGACCTGATGGAAGTCTGAACCGGTACCCTTTTTATGCCCAGTCAAAACGCTGCAGTACCACGCCACGTGGCCATTATCATGGACGGCAACAACCGCTGGGCAAAAAAACGTTTTCTGCCCGGTATTGCCGGCCATAAGGCGGGTGTCCGCGCCGTGCGCGAGGTCATTGAAACCTGCGCCGAGGCGGGAGTCGAGGTGCTGACGCTGTTTGCCTTTTCCAGCGAAAACTGGAAACGGCCGGCTGATGAAGTCAGCGCCCTGATGGAGCTGTTCATGGCGGCACTGCGCCGTGAGGTGAACAAACTCGACAAGAACGGCATACGCCTGAAAATCCTGGGCGACTGCAGCCGTTTCCACCCCGATCTGCAGGCAGCGATCGCTGCCGCCGAGCAGCAGACCGCGGGCAACAGCCGTTTCACCCTGCAGGTTGCTGCCAACTACGGTGGCCGCTGGGATATTACCCAGGCGGTGCGCCAGCTGGCCGGACAGGTGCGCGACGGCAGCTTGCAACCGGACGAAATCAGCGAAGACCTGATCAGCCGGCACCTGAATACTGCCAATGGCCCCGAACCCGATCTGCTGGTGCGTACCGGTGGCGAACAGCGCATCAGCAACTTCCTGCTCTGGCAGATGGCCTATACCGAATTCTACTTTACCGACCTGTACTGGCCCGATTTCAGACGCCAGGCCATGCAGGCCGCACTGGACAGCTTTGTGCAACGCGAACGGCGCTTTGGCCGCACCAGCGAACAGCTTGAAGCGGACAAACAATCATTATGCTAAAACAACGCATCATTACTGCCATGTGGCTGCTGCCATTGGCACTGATTGGCTTTTTTGGCCTGCAAGGCCATGCCTTTACCGCTTTTATCGGGCTGGTCATGGCGCTCGGTGGCTGGGAGTGGGCACGCCTGGCAGGTACGCCTGCGCAGTCTGCGCGTATCAGTTACGCCATTTTGGTACTGGTGGTATTTGGCCTGCTGCACGCATTTGTGCCGGCGTTACCGGTATTGCTGCTGGCACTGCTTTGGTGGCTGCTGGCAGCCCTGATGGTGTTTGCCTATCCGCGTTCGGCCGCCTGGTGGGGTGGCTTGCCTGGCAAGTTGCTGATCGGTTTGTTGATCCTGTTGCCCGCGGGCATTGCGCTGGTCTGGCTGAAGCAGCGCGAACAGGCCAACATGCTGATTTTGACCGTGATGTTGATGGTGTGGAGCGCGGACATTGGCGCTTATTTCAGCGGCCGTGCCTTTGGCAAGCGCAAGCTGGCTCCGGCGGTCAGCCCTGGCAAAAGCTGGGCCGGCCTCTATGGTGGTTTGCTGGCCAGCGTACTGGTGGCACTGGTTTGCGCACTGGTGCTGGGCCTGACGGCCGGACAGTTGCTGCTGTTTGTGCCGGCCGCCGCAGTGATTGTGCTGTTTTCAGTGATTGGCGACCTGACCGAGAGCATGTTCAAGCGCAGTGCCGGCATCAAGGACAGCAGCAACCTGCTGCCTGGTCATGGAGGCGTGCTGGACCGGATCGATAGTCTGACGGCAGCGCTGCCGCTGTTTGCCTTGTTGTTTGCGCTGACCGGCTGGCTGGCCTGACATGCAGCAGATAACCGTTCTTGGGGCAACCGGCTCCATTGGCAGCAGCACACTGGATGTGATCGCCCGGCACCCGGATGACTATGCTGTTTTTGCGCTTACAGCCCACAGCCGCCTGGGCGAGCTCGAGCAGCTGTGCCGGCGCTTTCGTCCACGCTACGCCGTGGTTGATAAAAAAACAGATGCCGCAAAACTACAAGCGCAGCTGGCCGGGCAGGATTGTGAAGTGCTGTACGGTGAGCAAGGGCTGTGTCAGGTGGCGGCTGCCGGTGAAGTTGATGCCGTGATGGCGGCCATTGTCGGGGCTGCCGGACTGGCACCAACCCTGGCAGCCGTTCGTGCCGGCAAAAAAGTGTTATTGGCCAACAAGGAAGCCCTGGTGATGAGCGGCGCCCTGTTCATGCAGGCAGTACAGGAGCACGGCGCTACGTTGCTACCGATTGACAGCGAGCATAACGCGATCTTTCAGTGCCTGCCGTGTAATTATCACGAAGGTTTGCCGCAAACCGGTGTGCGCCGCCTGCTGTTGACGGCCTCCGGTGGCCCGTTCCGCGAGACCTCCATGGCTGATCTGGCCCGCGTCACTCCGGCCCAGGCCTGTGCCCACCCCAACTGGTCCATGGGGCAAAAGATTTCCGTCGACTCGGCCACCATGATGAACAAGGGGCTTGAGCTGATCGAAGCCTGTTGGCTGTTCGATGCCCGTCCGCAACAGGTTGATGTGGTGGTGCATCCGCAAAGTGTCATCCACTCCCTGGTCGACTATGTGGACGGCTCGGTGCTGGCCCAGCTGGGCAATCCCGATATGCGAACCCCGATTGCCCATGCGCTGGCCTGGCCGCAACGCATTGATTCGGGTGTGCAGCCGCTGGACTTGTGCGAACTGGCGCGGATGGATTTTTTTGAACCGGACCTGGAAAAGTTTGTCTGCCTGAGACTGGCCCGTGAAGCTGCAGAGCAGGGCGGTGCCGCACCGGCTATCCTGAATGCGGCCAACGAGGTGGCGGTGGCCGGGTTTTTAGCCGGTCGAACCGGGTTTTTGCAGATTGCGGAAATTATCCGGCACACCCTGGAGCAGACTCCGGATGTTGGTGCGGACAGCCTTGAAGCGATCCTCTCTGCTGATCGACAGGCACGTGAAATTGCCGGCCAGTGGCTGGCAAGGGTTGAGTGAGTGAGCGGAATTTACATGTTGCTGGGCACCCTGGTGGCACTGGGGGTACTGGTCACCATCCATGAATATGGCCATTTTTGGGTGGCGCGGCGCTGTGGTGTCCGTGTTTTGCGTTTTTCCGTTGGTTTTGGCAAGCCCCTGCTGCGCTGGCATGACCGCCAGGGGACGGAGTTTGTCATTGCGGCACTACCGCTGGGCGGTTACGTCAAAATGCTTGATGGCCGTGAAGAAAAACTGCAGGAGCAGGATACGCCGCAAGCCTTCAACCTGAAACCGGTACGTCAGCGCATGGCGATCGTGGCGGCGGGTCCCGTAGCCAATTTTTTACTGGCATTTGTGTTTTTCTGGCTGCTGGCGCTGCTGGGCACGCAGCAGGCACGTCCGGTAATTGGTGAGATCATGCCGGACAGCCTGGCGGATGTTGCCGGTTTGCAGAGCGGCCAGGAAATCGTTGCGGTGGACGGCAACCCGGTCACCGGCTGGGGTGATGTCAACATTCAATTGATGAGGCGTCTGGGTGAAACCGGCACATTGCAGCTGGACGCGCGCAGCGAGGGCAACAGCGTGGCCAGCCAGTACAGCCTTGCGCTGGATGCCTGGCAAAAGGGCGTTGAACAAATCAATCCGTTGCAGGCGTTGGGGATTCAGCCCTGGCGTCCGGCAGCGCAGGCCGTGCTGACCCATTTTGATGAGCAGGGTCCGGCGCAGGCTGCCGGCCTGCAGCTGCAGGACCGGATACTGGCGCTGGACGGTGAACCAGTTGACGACTGGCAGCAGCTGGTTGCGTTGGTGCAAGAGCGCCCGGAGCAGCGTGTCGAGCTGCTGGTGCTGCGTAGAGGTGTCGAGCAGGTTGTTTCGGTGCTGTTGGCATCACGCAGCGATGGGCAGGTGACCCGGGGTTATCTGGGTGCTGGTGTAACCGGTGAGCCCTGGCCGGAGTCCATGCTGGTGGACAAATCCTATGGTTTTTTGGCTGGGGCAGTCGAGGGTGTGCGCCACACCTGGCGCATGAGCGTGATGACGCTGGTTTCCATCAAGAAAATGTTGCTGGGTGAGATGTCTGCAAAAAACTTGAGCGGACCCATCAGCATTGCTAAAGTAGCGGGCGCTTCGGCCGAGTCCGGTCTGCGCAGTTTTTTGAATTTTATGGCATATCTCAGTATCAGTCTGGGTGTGCTCAACCTGCTGCCGGTGCCGGTACTGGACGGCGGGCACCTGTTGTTTTATGCGGTGGAGTGGGTGCGTGGCAAGCCCCTGTCCGAGCGTATCCAGGCGTTGGGCATGCAGATCGGAATTGCCCTGGTGCTGAGTTTGATGGCATTTGCCGTCTTCAACGATATTGCCCGCTTGTAAATCAAGCATGCACACCGCGGCAGCGGTCAACCAAAACACAGCTGTGGTTGCGACACAGCCCTGACAAGTCGGAAGAAAAAGGACAGCATGAAACGTCTGTTATTATCCGCGGCGATTTCCGCAATCATTAGCACTCACGCATCCGCGGCGGCATTTACCGTCAGCGATATTCGTCTCAACGGCCTGCAACGTGTGTCTGCCGGCAGTGTGTTTGCCGCACTGCCGCTTAATGTGGGTGACGAGGTGGATGACCAGCAGCTGGCTGACGCGACCCGCTCACTGTTCAGTACCGGCTTTTTCCAGGATATCCGCCTGGCCCGCGATGGCGAAGTGCTGGTGGTCAATCTGGTCGAGCGGCCGTCGATTTCCGCCATTGATATCAGCGGCAACAAGGCGATCAAAAAAGAAGATCTGCTCAAGGGACTGAAGCAGGCCGGCCTCGCCGAAGGCGAGATTTTCCAGCAGGCGACACTGGACGGTGTGCGCAACGAACTGCAACGCCAGTATGTATCGCAGGGCCGATATTCGGCCCATATCGAAGCCAGGGTTGTCGAGCAGCCACGTAACCGGGTTGCACTGAAGATTGACATCAAGGAAGGCTCGGTTGCCTCGATCCGCAACGTTAACATTGTGGGTAACAGTGTATTCAGCGACGAGGAGCTGACCGGGCTGTTCGAGCTGAAGAAAAAGCACTTCACTTCGTTCTTCAAGGGTGACGATAAATATTCCCGGGAAAAACTGTCGGGTGACCTGGAGCGCCTGCGTTCCCATTACCTGGACCGTGGCTATATCAACATGGATATTGTCTCGACCCAGGTCTCCATCACGCCTGACAAGAAGCATGTTTACATCACGGTCAACATTGATGAAGGCGAGCAGTACCGGATTCGCGAGGTCAAGCTGACCGGTGACCTGAAGGTGCCGGAGGCAGAGGTTGAAGCCCTGATGCTGTCGAAAGAAGGGCAGATCTTTTCGCGCAAGGTGATGACCACCACCTCCGAGCTGATTACCCGCCGCCTGGGTAACGAGGGCTATACCTTTGCCAACGTCAGCGGCATGCCGCAAGCCCATGACGAAGACAACACGGTTACCGTGACCTACGTGGTGGATCCGGGCAAGCGTGCCTATGTCAACCGCATCAACTTCCGTGGCAACACCAAGACCCGTGACGAGGTCCTGCGCCGTGAAATGCGCCAGATGGAAGGCGGTTGGGCCTCCACCTACCTGATCGACCAGTCCAAGGTGCGCCTGGAAAGGCTGGGCCACTTCAAGGAAGTGACGGTGGAAACTCCGGCCGTGCCCGGCACCGATGACCAGATTGATGTCAACTTCAGTGTTGAGGAGCAACCGTCCGGTTCCATCAGCGCCAGCATCGGCTATGCCCAGAATGCAGGTATGATCCTGGGTGGCTCCATCAGCCAGAACAACTTCATGGGTACCGGTAACCACGTTACGCTTGGTCTGACCCGCAGTGAATACCAGAGCCACTATACGTTCAGTTTCATTGACCCTTACTGGACGGTGGATGGCGTCAGCCTGGGTTATAACGCTTTCTATCGTAAAACCAACTACGACAAGCTCAACTATGACGTTTCCAGCTACGCGGTGGACAGCGCCGGTGCCGGTATCACCATGGGCTATCCGATCAGTGAGGAGTCACGCCTGACCTTTGGTCTGAGTGCGCAAAGTGACAAGATCAAGCCGGGCACCTTTCCCGCTGTGGAAATTCAGGACTTTATAAACAAGGAAGGCAAGAGTTTCACCAACTTCAAGGCCACTGCCGGCTGGTCGAAGTCCACCCTGAACCGTGGTTTGCTGCCTACGGCAGGCGCATCGCAGAGTCTGTTTCTGGAAACTACCGTACCCGGCAGTGATCTGAAGTTTTATCGCCTGGATTATGACGGCCAGTACTTCAAGGGCCTCTGGGGCGATCATGTATTACGTTTCCATACCCGTCTGGGCTATGCCGAGAGCTACGGATCCACCAGCCGCCTGCCATTCTACGAGCATTATTATGCCGGCGGCTTTGACTCGGTACGCGGCTTCCGTGACGGCGCGATGGGACCTCGCAGCACCCCGCACCGTGATGACCGGGACCAGGACCGTTTGCACTTTGGTGGTAACGTCCTGATCGAAGGTGGCGTCGAGTGGATTTTTCCGATGCCCTTTGTCAAGGATCAACGCTCCATCCGCAGCTATGCGTTCTGGGATGTGGGTAACGTTTTCGATACCAACTGCAGCAAGGAGCAGAAAGCCCGTAACGAAAGTGGCTGCAGCATCAAGGCTGGCGACCTTGGTAGCGCCGCCGGCCTCGGTCTGACCTGGGTCACCGCCATGGGGCCGTTGAGCTTCAGTGTGGGCCGGCCGATCAAGAAGCCTGACAATGCCAAAGCCCAGTTCTTCCAGTTCACACTGGGACAAACCTTCTAACCCGTTTTAGCGGTCAACTAAAAAGGAACCTTATCGTGCGTAAACTTGTTCAAATTGCAGTACTTTCCACTCTGGCGATTGCGGGTGCGGCCTGGGCCGACGTCAAAATCGCTGTTCTTGATTACCAGATGGCGCTGCTGGATTCCGACGCGGCAAAAAAATACGCCGTTGACTCAGAAAAAAAGTTTGCTCCGCAGCTGAACAAGCTGAAAGCGCTGGAAACTGATGCCAAGCGTTTGCAGGACCGCCTGATGAAGGATGGCGAAAAAATGCAGCAAGCGGAATACGAGCGTCTGGAGCTGGAACTGAAGCAAAAGGCCCGTGATTTCCAGATTCAGTCTCAAGACCTGAACGAGGCCAAGGCGACTGCCGACAATGAAGTTCTGCAGACCCTGAAACCCAAGCTGGACAAGGCTGTGGAAGAAGTGCTGAAGGCCGGCAACTACGATCTGGTCATTGACCGTAATGCCGTGGTTGACGTCAAACCCCAGCTGGATATCACACTGCGTGTCATTGAGCGCATGAACCAGATGCGTTAAGAGGCTGCCTGATGAAAACCTACCGCCTGCATGAGCTGGCCGAACTGTTACAGGCCGAGTTGCGTGGAGCACCTGATTGCCTGATTCAAGGGCTGGGTACCCTGCAGCATGCAGGACCGCAGCAGCTGGCTTTTCTGGCCAATGCAAGCTATCGCAAGCAACTGGCAGAGACAGCCGCAGGTGCCGTGCTGCTGACAGCCGCCGATGCTGAAGGTTATGCCGGCAATTGCCTGATGGTAGCGGACCCCTATCTGGCTTATGCCCGGCTGTCACATTTGTTTGACCGTAAACCGCAACCGCAGTCGGGTATTCATCCGTCTGCAATGGTTGCGTCCAGCGCCCGGGTTGCAGCTTCAGCCAGCATTGGTCCCGGCGTGGTCATCGAAGAAGACGCCGTCATTGAAGACAATGTCGTGTTGGGTGCCCATTGCTATGTTGGTGCGCGCAGCCGCATCGGCAAGGATGGCTGGCTGGCACCGCGGGTGACCCTGTATCACGACGTGAGCATTGGCGAGCGGGTGGTAATCCAGTCTGGTGCGGTGCTGGGTGGGGAGGGCTTCGGCTTTGCCAGGCAGGATGGGCAGTGGCTGAAAATAGCCCAGATCGGCGGTGTGACCGTGGGCAATGATGTGGAAATCGGCGCCAATACCACCATCGACCGCGGGGCACTGGACGATACCCGCATCGGCAATGATGTGAAACTTGATAACCAGATCATGATTGCCCACAACGTTGAAGTGGGCGACCATACAGCGATGGCTGCTTGTGTTGGCATTTCTGGCAGTACCAAAATTGGCCGTAACTGCATGCTTGCCGGCGGTGTTGGTCTGGTCGGCCACATTGAAATCTGTGACAATGTTTTTGTGACCGGCATGACCATGGTGACCCATAGCATTAACGAGCCCGGAGCCTACTCGTCCGGGACCGCGATGCAGCCTGCCGGTGACTGGAAAAAAAATGCTGTGCGCTTCCGTCAGCTGGATGACATGGCCAGACGAATTCGTGCACTGGAAAAAAATGACGGGAAGTAACTTGCACAGCAGGTGCTGCTTCTGTTTATTTGTTCGGGTTGATCGTGTTGCCAACCCTGTGGCGCCGATGCCTATTTGAAATTTAAGGTTTATTTACCCATGTTGGATATCAATGAAATTCGCCAGTTGTTGCCCCATCGTTACCCTTTTTTGCTGGTGGACCGGGTAGAAACCCTCGACCTTGACGAAAAGAGCATCAAGGCCTACAAGAATGTCAGCATCAACGAGCCATTCTTCAATGGGCACTTTCCGCAGCATCCGATCATGCCCGGTGTCCTGATCACCGAAGCCATGGCCCAGGCTGCCGGTATTCTCGGTTTCAAGATGATGGATTCCTCTCCGGAAGACGGAACCCTGTATTACTTTGTCGGCTCCGACAAATTGCGTTTCCGCCAGCCTGTGGTGCCTGGCGATCGTCTGGACTTGCAAGCCCGCTTTGTCAGTGTCAAGCGCGGCATCTGGAAGTTTGACTGTCGGGCGTCTGTGGGTGACGCTCTGGTATGTTCGGCAGAAATTATCTGTGCGGAACGCAAGTTATGAGTTTGATTGACCCTCGCGCCATTATTGATCCATCCGCAAAGCTGGCCGCCAATGTTACGGTTGGCCCCTGGACCATCATTGGTCCGGATGTGGAGATCGGCGAGGGTACTGTTGTTGCTTCTCACGTGGTAATCAAGGGGCCAACAGTGATTGGCCGTGACAACCGGATTTTCCAGTTTTCTTCGGTTGGCGAAGATACTCCTGACCTCAAGTACAAGGGAGAGCCGACCCGTCTGGTGGTTGGCGACCGCAACGTGATCCGCGAGGGGGTCACCATTCACCGGGGCACTGTGCAGGACAGGGGCGAAACACGTATTGGCAATGACAACCTGTTGATGGCCTATGTTCACGTCGGCCATGACAGCATCATTGACAACCATTGCATTCTGGTTAACAACACGGCGCTTGCAGGCCATGTGCATGTTGGTGATTTTGCCATCCTGTCCGGCTATACCCTGGTGCATCAGTATTGCCATATTGGCCCCTACAGCTTTACCGCCATGGGTACTGCGATTGGCAAAGACGTGCCGGCTTTTGTCACGGTTGCCGGCAATCCGGCCGAAGCGCGCAGCATGAACTTTGAAGGCATGCGCCGGCGTGGCTTTGCGCCTGCCACGGTGCAGTCATTGCGCCGTGCCTACAAGCTGGTGTATCGCAGCGGTCTGATTGTTGACCAGGCCGTTGAGCAGCTGGCCGACAGCGCAGCAGAACATCCGGAAGTGGCACTGTTCCGCGATTCCATCCGTCACTCCACCCGCGGTATCACCCGCTAGCGATGGTGAAACCCTTGAAGGTGGCTCTGGTTGCCGGCGAGGCTTCCGGTGATATTCTGGGCGCCGGTCTGATGCAGGCCCTGCGCAAGCAGCATCCCGCAATCGAGTTTGTTGGTGTCGGCGGCCCGCTGATGGAAGCGCAGGGGCTGCAATCCTTTTTCCCCATGGAACGTCTGGCCGTAATGGGCCTGGTCGAAGTGCTGGGGCGGTTGCGCGAGTTGCTGAAAAGGCGCAAGCAACTGGTTGAATATTTGCTGCAGGAACAGCCGGACGTATTCATCGGTATTGATGCGCCGGATTTCAACCTGGATCTTGAACTGAAGCTGCGCATCCAAGGTATCAAAACCGTGCACTATGTCAGCCCGTCGGTCTGGGCGTGGCGACAGAAAAGGGTGCTGAAGATCAAACAGGCCTGCGACCTGATGCTGTGCCTGCTGCCGTTTGAAGCACAATTTTACCGCGAGCATCAGGTTCCGGTGCACTTTGTCGGCCACCCCTTGGCTGACAGCATCGCTTTTGAACATGATCAGGCCAGCGCACGGCAGGCATTGGACTTGCCGGCTGAGGGCAGGGTAGTCGCCCTGCTGCCTGGCAGCCGTGGCGGTGAAGTGGGGCGGCTGGGTGAGCTGTTTTTACAAACGGCCAGCCTGCTGCACCAGCGTCAGCCGGATCTGCAGTTTGTCTTGCCGGCGGCCAACGCCATGCGCAAAGCCCAGCTGGAGGCCATGCTGGAAGGTTTTCCCGAGATTCCGCTGACCCTGCTTGATGGTCAGTCACAACTGGCACTACAGGCCTGTGATGCGGTACTGATTGCTTCGGGCACGGCAACCCTGGAAGCCATGCTGTTCAAGCGTCCCATGGTGGTGGCTTATCGCCTGGCTGCGCTAACCTACCGTATTTTAAAGCTGATGGTGAAAAGCCGTTATTTTGCCTTGCCCAATCTGCTGGCCGGCGAAGTGCTGGTACCGGAGTTCATCCAGCACGCAGCCACCGCAGACAACCTTGCCGCCGCCGTCGAGCAACAACTGGCAGATGGCAGCAGGCAAACAGAGCGTTTCTTGCAGTTGCATCAGCTAATGCGGCGGGATGCCTCTGCCGAAGCAGCCAAAGCCGTTTTACAACTGCTGGAAAAATAGAGGCTGCCGCAATCTGCGCTGCCCCGATGCATATAATGCAAGGGCGCGGTATGTCACGCCTTCCGTCACTAAAGCCAGTGCATAAATCCGTTCACTTATCTTTAAGCCAGACCAAACCATGCAACTTGATTTACTCGAACTTCCCGAAGTAGCCCTGCTTGCCGGTGTTGATGAGGTAGGCCGCGGGCCGCTGTGCGGACCTGTGGTTGCCGCTGCGGTGATCCTGGATCCACAGCGCCCGATATGCGGATTGCAGGACTCGAAAAAGCTCTCCGAAAAAAAGCGTATTGAGCTGGATACGGTTATTCGCGAGCAGGCGCTGGCCTGGTGCATTGCCCGTGCCGATGTGGCAGAAATTGACCGCCTGAATATCCTGCATGCCACCATGCTCGCCATGCAGCGGGCGGTGGCGGGGCTCAAGGTGCAACCGGAGCTGGCACTGATCGATGGCAATCGCTGTCCGCAGCTGGCTGTGCCCAGCCAGGCGATTGTGAAGGGGGATGACCGGGTGCCAGCCATTGCCGCAGCGTCGATTCTGGCCAAAGTGGCCCGCGACCGCGAGATGCATGAGCTGGATCTTCTGTATCCCGGTTATGGTATTGCCGGACACAAGGGTTACCCGACCCGTCAGCATCTACAGGCGCTGCAACAACTGGGCGCCACGCCCATTCACCGGCGTTCGTTCAAACCGGTACAGCAAGCATTGCATGTGAAAACACCATGAGCACGACCATAACCCTTGCCTTGCTGTTCCATGCCTTTCTGGTTGCCTCGTTCAGTATCCGCATCCTGTTGCGTGACGACCTGTCACCGCCGGCACGGCTGGCCTGGTTCATTGTTCTCAACGTAGTGCCTTACTTTGGCAGTGCTGCCTACTTCCTGTTTGGCGAAATTGACCTGGGCAACCGGGCGCACCGTTTGCATGAGCAGGTATTTGCCGAGATACGCGAAAAATCCGCCCGCTTCATGGGGCACCGGAGCAATACGGAACGGCTGATCAAACCCATCTATCGGCCGGCTTTTTATTACACGGCTTCGATCAACGGTTTTCATCCGGTGGGCGGCAACCAGGCCGAGTTGATGCCTGATGGCGATGCCGATGAAAGCATACGGCGCATGGTGGCCGACATGGATGCCGCCACCCACCATATTCATGTTTTGTATTACATCTGGCTTGGCGACCGCACCGGTACTGCGATTGCCGAGGCACTGATCCGGGCTGCGCAGCGTGGCGTGACTTGCCGGGCAATTGCCGATGGCATGGGCTCGCGGCACCTGATTGGCTCCGTACTCTGGCACCGGATGAAACTGGCCGGTGTACAGCTTGCGATCGCCTTGCCTTACAACAGGCTGTTTAAAACCATCTTTACCAGCCGGCTGGATTTGCGCAATCACCGCAAAATTACCGTAATTGATGGCGAAATTACCTATTGTGGCAGTCGCAACTGCGCTGATCCGGAGTTTTTGCCCAAAGCGGCCCATGCGCCCTGGATTGATATCATGTTGCGTTTTCGTGGGCCGGTCGTGGCCCAGAATCAACTGCTGTTTGCCAGTGACTGGATGCAGGCTACCGGACAATCCTGTGATTGCATTCCGCTGCGGTCCAGGGTGCTGGAGAGAGGTTTTCCTGCCCAGGTCATGGGTGCCGGGCCGACGGAGCGACCGCGGGTTACTCCACAGCTGTTTGTCAGCCTGTTTACCTGTGCCGAACACAGCCTGACCCTGACCACACCTTATTTTGTCCCGGACCCCACTACGCTGGAGGCTCTGTGTGCCGCGGCGTTGCGCGGTGTACGGGTAACCCTGATTTTCCCCGAGCGCAATGACAGCTGGATCGTAGCTGCTGCCAGCCACAGTTATTACCATCAGTTGCTGGATGCCGGCTGCCTGATTTATGAACATGGCAGAGGACTGTTGCACTCGAAGATTCTGACCGTGGACGGCAAGGTCAGCCTGATTGGTTCGTCCAACCTGGACCTGCGCAGCTTCGACCTGAATTATGAAAACAATATCCTGCTGCAGGATGAAGCCCTGACCATGGCAATCAACGAACGCCAGCAGGAATACTTGCAACAGTCCCGGCGGATCGAATTGCCGGAAGTGTTGGCCTGGCCGTTTTACCGGCGCATCTGGAATAACGTCATCGCCACCATTGGTCCGGTTCTTTAAGCTTTCGGCCAGAGAGCTTTGGCTGAGGCCGGGGCTGGCAAAACACTGATCGGCAGCTGCTTCTTTGGCGCTGCCAATACCATAGAAAGCCTTTTCTTCCACCATGGCCAAACGGGCCCGGGTGTCATCACTCTGCCGCGATAGTGTATAGTATTTGAAAACATATACTGTCAGGAGTCAGGCATGAGCAAAGAAATTTCTGTTGATGTAGCCATATTGGGTGCAGGTACCGCCGGGTTGTATGCTTTGCGTGAAGTGAAACGTGCACAAAAATCTTTTGTGGTAATAGATCCCGGCCCGCTGGGCACGACCTGTGCCCGTGTCGGCTGTATGCCGTCGAAAGTGGCTTTGCACGCTGCCGAACTGTGGCGCATGCGGGCCGAACATGCCGGTTACGGCATCAGTGGTACTGGACGGCTCAGCATTGACCGGGACCGTGCCTGGCAAAAGGTACGCCGTATGCGGGATGATTTTGCCAGCCGCGGTACGGCCAGCGCCCGCAACGGTGCCGGCGAGCACCTGCTGGCAGGACGTGCGGAATTTGTCGAGCCGACCCTGCTGCGCGTGCATGCGGATGGCGGAGAACAGCTTGTGCGTGCCGGTGCCGTAGTGATTGCAACCGGCTCGCGTCCGGTGGTGCCGGCGTTTCTTGAGCCGTTTGCGCAACACTGCCTGACTACCGATGAGCTGTTTGAGCAGGAAGCACTGCCGGAGCGCCTTGGCGTTCTGGGGTTGGGTGCCATCGGACTGGAAATGGGTCTGGCGATGGCCCGGTTGGGGGTCGAAGTGTTTGCCGCCGACATGGCAACCGGTATTGCCGGTATTGCTGACCCGGAAGTTAATCGCAGTGCGATGGAAATATTCCGCCGCGAGATACAGATGTATCTGGGTGCGCCGGCGCAGCTGGCTTCGGCAGAGCAGGGTGTGTTGTTGAAAACTGCCGATGAAGACATAGCCGTGGACAAGGTGCTGGTTGCACTGGGTCGGCGCCCCAATGTGGACGGGCTGAATCTGGCTGCGGCGGGCTTTCCGCTGGATGAGCGTGGCATGCCTGTATACGACAGCAACACCATGCAGGTTGAGGGGTTGCCGGTATTCATTGCCGGTGATGCCAACGCCGAGCGGACCTTGATGCACGAGGCAGCCGATGAAGGTGCCATGGCCGGTTACAATGCGGCCCGCGGGCTGAGCCAGGCATTCAAACGCAAGGTGGCGCTGGGCATTGCCTTTACCCAGCCGGATATCGTTGCAGTTGGCGAGCGGCTGGATAGCCTGGACGCCGATGCAATCCTGATTGGCAGTGCCAGCACCGAGGCTAACGGACGTAGCCGGATTCTGACCAGCGACAGTGGGTTGCTGCGTATTTATGCTGACAAACAGTCAGGCCGCTTGCTCGGTGCTGCCATGGTCGGCCCTCGCGGTGAGCACGTGGCTCAGCTATTGGCTGTGGCCCTGGAGCAGGGGATGACAGTGCACCAGCTGTTGCAGACACCTTTTTATCATCCGGTGGTTGAAGAGATGATCCAGAGTGCCTTGCAGGATATTGCGCGGAAAATGCCGCAGACAGACTTGCCAGCAGGTTTGCGCACGCTGGACTGACAGCAGGAAGGCAGAACGGCGGCCCGCTCTCCCGAGATTCGGGGAGAGCGGGCCGCTGCATTATAAGCGATCGAAGCCCTGCCAGAAGAGGCACCGGTGCTCGATTCGGCTGGAAGCCCGGGGATGTTTTTGCAGGCTGTTGGGCATGCGCAAGCAGGGGAAGAAACGTGTGCCTGCTAATGGTGTTTGTGACCAAAGGCGTGATTTAATTTGTAATAAAACAATATAGTCTTGTTGATCTGGCGTCATGTGCCACGTTCAGTATGGTGACGCAGCGATTCATCTGACATCAGGCTAAAAACACAACAAGGAGAAGCGCATGTCGGCAAGCTTTAACCTGCAAACCATACCGTTCAGTCTGCTAACCGAAGACGAACAGCAAAAGTTGCTGGCTACGGCAGAGTACATGGAGTTTGCCACCGGCGATGTCTTGATCGAGGCAGGTGGGCCGCCGCGCGGCGTCTTTGTGATTCACGGTGGCAGGGTCGCCGAATCCGATCACCGGCTGGCCAGTGATGGCAGCGGCGGGCTGGAACCGGCCAACAGTGTCTTCATGTATTACGAAGCTGAAGAATATTTTGGCGGCTGGTCGATTTTCAATGGCAAGGCGATTCACCGTTTCTATGCCGTGGAAGAGACCCGCGCTTTCCTGATACCCACCGCAACCCTGTTCGAGCTGATCGACAGCAATGCGCAGTTTGCCGAATACTTTCAGCAAAACCTTGGTGCCAAGCGTGAAATTGTTGCCCAGCATGCGCCCAACCAGGATATGGCCGAGTTCATGCTGGCGCGGATCAAGGACAGCACCATCCGTGAGCCGCTGATTGTTTCCGAAGGCGTTACCATCGAAGAAGCCACCCGGCTGATGCGTACGGAAAAATCGGACTGCCTGCTGGCACGCAAGGGCAACCGCTATGGCATGGTGACGGGAACCGACCTGCTGGATGCTGTGATTCTGGAAAAGCGGCCGCTGGAGACGCCGGTAGCAGAGATAGCCAGTTACCGCCTGATCAGTATCCAGCCCGATGATTACCTGTTCAACGCGTTGATCATCATGACCCAGCAACACATCGAGCGGGTGGTGGTCCGTGACGAACAGGGAGAGTTGTGCGGCATCATCGAGCTGACCGATGTGCTGAGTTACTTCTCCAGCCATTCGCATGTGATCGGCCTGCGCGTGGAGCGGGCACAGACCATCGAAGAGTTGCGCGAAGCGTCGTTTGGTTTGTTTGACCTGATCAAGGCGCTGCTGTCGTCCGGGGTGAAAATCCGTTTCACCATGGAGCTGCTGGCGGCAGTCAACAGCCGTATTCTTGGCAAGCTGTTTGACCTGATCGTGCCCAAGGAAGTGCACCCGCATGTATGCCTGATTGTCATGGGTTCGGAAGGACGTGGCGAGCAGATCATGAAAACCGACCAGGATAACGGTTTGATTTATCGTGACGGACTGGACTGGCCGGACATGCAGAAGGTGATGCAGGAATTTAGCGATACGCTGATTTCGTTTGGCTTTCCGCCCTGTCCCGGCAACATCATGGTATCCAACCCCGAATGGGTCAATTCGGTCCGTGAGTGGACTGGCAAGCTGAGCAAGTGGAGCCGCAGCAGCAATACCACCGACATGATGAACCTGGCGATTGCTGCTGACGGCAAGCCGGTGGCGGGGAACACGGCACTGTTCAAGGTATCGCGTAACGCCTTCATGCGTGAAATCTTCACCGATCAGGTGTTCTTCTCCTACTTTGCCCGGGCTGCGCTGGACTTTGAAACACCCCTGACCTTTTTTGGTCAGCTGAAGACCAGCCACGGTCTGGATATCAAGAAGGCCGGGGTATTTCCGATCGTGCATGGCGTGCGCACCATGGCCTTGCAGAACAAAATCATCGAAACCAACACCTTCAAGCGCCTTGAGCTGCTGTCCGAGCGCAAGATTGTTGAGCGGGAAATGGCCGTTAACCTGGCCGAGGCGCTGAGTTTCTTTATCCAGCTACGCCTGCAGCAGCAGATTCAGCGGGTCACCGAAAGCGGCCAGACCCATGATGAAACGCCCAATGAAATTGATTTCAAATTGCTGAACAAGTTTGAGCGCGAGCTGTTGCGTGACTCGCTGGCGGTGGTGAAAGATTTCAAGAGATCGCTGCAGCACAGGTATCACATTACCCTGTAGGTGGCGCTTGGCACTGCGGCGGCTGGGTCAGATGTGAGTTTGGCACTGTGGCGTCTGGGTCCGACAGGACGCTGCGTTCGGCTGACGCTGCGTGTGCCATTGAAATGGCACACTTGCTGATGCCGGACTACGGTCCTGTCGGACCCGGGTTTGCCTTGAGCGGAGGAGGAGAGTTTTGGCCGGTTTTCATCCGGCTGCTGTCGCTACACGCTTAACCGGTACTAGCCGGCCAGTTTGCTGCGCAGCTGAACCTTGAGCTTGAGCGGCTCGTTGACGGTGCAGCAGCAGGGCAGAATTTCGCCACGGCGCAGCAGGGCCAGCGGCGGCTTGTCATAGGCAACACTGCCGGCGCGCAGCTGAATGCGGCAGGCGCCGCAGTAGCCGCTGCGGCACTGATACTCAACATGGTGTCCGGTACGCTCCAGGGCATCAAGCAGGGTTTCGTTGCCTTCCAGCTCGAACACCATGTCTTCGGTCATGATCTGCACACCGGCGGTCACAGTTCAAATTCACCCAGATCGTCAACGGAGACGGACGAATCAATCTGGCCAACCAGATAGGAACTGACTTCCACTTCCTGCGGGGCTACCTGTACGTTGTCGGACACCAACCAGGCATTGATCCAGGGGATCGGGTTCTGACTGGCGTTTTTGAACAGCGGCTCAAGGCCCACGGCAGTCATGCGCAGGTTGGTGATGTATTCCACGTACTGACTGAGAATGTCGTAATTCAGGCCGATCATCGAGCCGTCCTTGAACAGGTAGCGGGCCCATTCCTTTTCCTGCTGCGCAGCGTGACGGAAAATCTCCACGCTCTCGTCGTAGCAGGATTTGGCCACTTCGGCCATTTCCGGGTCATCTTGGCCGTTCTGCATGATATTGAGAATGTGCTGGGTACCGGTCAGGTGCAGCGCCTCGTCACGGGCAATCAGGCGGATGATCTTGGCGTTGCCTTCCATCAGGCGGCGCTCGGCAAAGGCAAACGAGCAGGCAAAGCTGACATAGAAGCGGATCGCCTCCAGTACGTTGACGCTCATCATGCACAGGTAAAGTTTGCGCTTGAGCTCGAACAGGCTGATTTCGTAGGTTTTGCCTTTCAGTTCGTGCCTGCCCTCACCCAGTTTCAGGTAAATCAGGGTGTCGTGGATCAGCGCATCATAGTATTTGGAGATGTCGCCGGCCCGCTCGATGATGTGTTCGTTGCGCACGATGTCGTCAAACACCACCGACGGGTCATTCACGATGTTGCGGATGATGTGGGTGTAGGAGCGCGAGTGGATGGTCTCGGAAAAAGACCATGTCTCGATCCAGGTTTCCAGCTCGGGGATCGACACCAGTGGCAGGAAAGCCACGTTGGGGCTGCGGCCCTGAATGGAGTCGAGCAGCGTCTGGTATTTCAGGTTGCTGATGAAGATGTGCTTTTCATGCTCGGGCAGGTTCTGGTAGTCGATGCGGTCCTGGGTAACATCGACTTCTTCCGGACGCCAGAAAAACGACAGCTGCTTTTCGATCAGCTTTTCGAAAATCGGGAATTTTTGCTGGTCATAGCGGGCCACGTTGACCGGCTGGCCGAAAAACATCGGCTCTTTCAGCTGATCGTTGTCGGTCTGGCAAAACGTACTGTATTTCATTACCGGGTCTCCAGTTAAATTTTGCAGGCGCCGCCGGCACAGCCGTCGTCCAGGTCGCTCTGGTCATCTTCCGCGCCATCGCGGGTGTTTTGGTAGTAAAGGGTTTTCAGGCCAAATTTGTAGGCAGTCAGCAGGTCTTTCAGCAGCTGGCGCATGGGTACGCGGCCGCCTTCAAAACGCTGCGGATCGTAGTTGGTGTTGGCAGAAATGGCCTGGTCAACGAACTTCTGCATGATGCCGA
>CAYMXO010000025.1:0-25281 GCA_964394445.1 uncultured Thiopseudomonas sp. | reverse complement strand
AACATCCTGGCTTCAGTGACCTGGGTTTATTACCGTACTTGCGCAAAATGCTAAGCTTTGCCCCCAAAAGCAAGAAAACCCGCTGCGGCCAAGCAAACCCGCAAACCGGGTTCATGCCCTACAACATAAAAGAATTAGACAACCACCATGAATCACTCCACCCATAACAAACTTGTTTCCTTTATCTGGTCCATCGCCGACGACTGTTTGCGCGATGTGTATGTGCGCGGCAAATACCGCGATGTGATTTTGCCGATGGTGGTGCTGCGCCGGCTCGATACTTTGCTGGAGCCCAGCAAAGAAGCTGTGCTGGAAGAGCTGCGCTTCCAGCGTGAAGAAATGGACAGCTTCGAGCTTGATAACGACGCCCTGCAGTCTGCATCCGGCTATGTGTTTTACAACACCAGCAAGTGGACCCTACGGCAAATTTACAGCACAGCCACCAACAGCCAGCAAATCCTGCTGGCCAACATCGAAGAATACCTGCGTGGCTTCAGCGACAACGTCAAGGAAATCATCAGCTGCTTCAAGCTGGCCGAACAAATGCGCCACATGGCCGACAAGCAGGTGTTGCTGGATGTTATCGAAAAGTTTATTTCCCCCTATATCAACCTGACCCCCAATGACCGGGAAGACCCCGACGGCAACCTGTTGCCCGGCCTGTCCAACCTGGGCATGGGCTATGTGTTTGAAGAGCTGATCCGCAAATTCAACGAAGAAAACAACGAAGAGGCGGGCGAGCACTTCACCCCGCGTGAAGTAATCCAGCTGATGACCCACCTGATCTTTGACCCCATCAAAAACCAGCTGCCGCCGGTGATGACCATTTACGACCCCGCGTGCGGCAGTGGCGGCATGCTCACCGAAGCGCAGAACCACATCAAGGACCCGGACGGCCCCATTGCCGCCCGTGCCGATGTGTACCTCTACGGCAAGGAAATCAACGACGAGACCTACGCCATCTGCAAGTCCGACATGATGATCAAGGGTAACAACCCGGAAAACATTAAAGTCGGTTCCACCCTGTCCACCGACGAGTTTGCCGGCCAGCGTTTCGACTTCATGCTCTCCAACCCGCCCTACGGCAAAAGCTGGAACAGCGAAGTCAAGTTCATCAAGGATGGCAACACCGTCACCGATGCACGTTTTCTGGTAGAGCTGACCGACTACTGGGGCAAACTGGAAACCCAGGAAGCCACCCCGCGCACCAGCGATGGCCAGCTGCTGTTTTTGATGGAAATGGTCAGCAAAATGAAACCACTGGAGGCCAGCCCGCTCGGCTCGCGCGTAGCCAGCGTGCACAATGGTTCCAGCCTGTTTACCGGTGATGCGGGCAGCGGCGAATCCAACATCCGCCGTTACCTGATTGAAAACGACCTGCTCGACTGCATCATCCAGCTGCCCAACAACCTGTTTTACAACACCGGCATCACCACCTACATCTGGTTGCTGTCCAATGCCAAACCGGCTGAGCGCAAAGGCAAGGTGCTGCTGCTGGATGCCAACCTGCTGTTTCGCAAGCTGCGCAAAAACCTCGGTGATAAAAACTGTGAGTTTGCCCCCGAGCATATCGAGCAGATTCTGGCCGCCTATAACGACTTTCAACCCGTCAAGCGCCAGCTGGATGCCAACAATGACCCTGTTGGTCTGGCGGCACAGGTATTTGACAACCAGGACTTTGGCTACTACAAGGTCAATATCGAGCGCCCCGACCGCCGCCGCGCCCAGTTCAGCCACGAGCGCATACAGCCACTGCGCTTTGACCGCACCCTGCGCGAGCCGATGGAATGGCTCTGGGCCGAGCACGGCGAGCAGGTTTATACCGCCGGCTTTTTGAAACAGCAGCAGAAAACCATTACCCAGTGGTGCGAGGACCAGGGCATCAGCCTTAACGCCCGGCAGCGCACCAACCTGACCGACCACAAACACTGGCAAAAACTGCGTGACCTGCTGCAGGCCGCCGAGCAGTTGATGGCCGATGTGGGCACGGAAGAAACCGCCGACTTCAACCAGTTCCGCCAGCAAGTGCTGGACGCCATCAAGGCACGCAAGCTGAAACTGGGCGCCACCGAACGCAACGCCATTTTCAACGCCGTCAGCTGGTATGACGAACATGCAGAAAAGGTGATCGACAAGGTACACAAGCTGGGGGCTGGCGCACTGGAAGAACTGGCCCGCCGCGCCCGCTGCAGCCTGGACGAACTGGCCGACTTTGGCTGGTATCGCCAGAGCGACGGCAGCTACCTCACCTACGAAACCAGCACCGACCTGCGCGACAGCGAAAGCATCCCGCTCAAAGACAGCATCCACCGCTACTTTCAGGCCGAAGTCCAGCCCCATGTGGCAGAAGCCTGGATCAATATCGACAGTGTAAAAATTGGCTACGAAATCAGCTTCAACAAATACTTCTACCAGCACAAACCGCTGCGCAGCCTGGATGAAGTCACCGCCGATATCCTGGCGCTGGAGCAACAGGCCGACGGCCTAATCGCCGATATTCTCGGTGTCAGTGCCGACTTGCTGCAGGAGGACGGGAAATGACTGTCACGGGTTATCCCAAATATGAAACATATAAGGATAGTGGTGAGCAATGGTTGGGTCAGGTACCTGAGTCTTGGCCTCTAGTGCGACTTGGTAGTTTATTTCAGGAAAGACGAACAAAAGTTTCAGACAAGGATTTCGAACCCTTATCGGTAACCCGTTTAGGTATACTTCCAAGACTCGATAGTGCTGCTAAAACAAATGATGGAGATAATCGGAAACTAGTTAATTCAGGAGACTTTGTCATCAATAGTAGGTCGGACCGAAAAGGCTCAAGCGGGGTATCGCCTTTAGACGGATCAGTCTCGCTAATCAATATTATTTTAAAGCCGATAGGTATTCGCCCTGATTTTTGCCATCACTTGCTGAAATCATATGCTTTTGTTGAAGAGTACTATCGTGTTGGCCGTGGAATAGTCGCAGACTTATGGACCACCCGTTACGATGAAATGAGCATAATCACTATGGCGCTGCCTTCACAAAAGGAGCAGCTAGCCATCGCCGCTTTCCTCGATGAAAAATGCGCCAAAATTGACGAGGCGATCCGCATCAAGGAAGAGCAAATCAAACTCCTGCACGAGCGCCGTCAGATCCTGATCCAGCAAGCCGTCACCCGTGGTCTCAACCCCGATGTGCCCATGAAAGACTCCGGCATCGACTGGATTGGCCAGATACCGGCGCATTGGGAAGTGCGGTCCATTCGGTATGCTTTCCGGTTTCGAAACAATCAACGAGTTCCCTTGAGCGGCTCAGTACGTGAGCATATGCAGGGTGAGTACCCTTATTATGGGGCAAGTGGCATCATCGATTATGTGGAAAGTTACATCTTTGATGAAGATCTGATCCTTATTGCTGAAGACGGGGCAAATCTCCTCAGCAAATCAACGCCGCTCGCTTTTGTGGCGCGTGGAAAATACTGGGTAAACAACCATGCCCATATTCTTGAGCCGTTGTTCCCAGGGTTCGAATACTGGGCCGAAACGCTAAGCGCAGTTGATTATACGGTTTACATTTCTGGCTCTGCACAACCGAAACTGACACGAGACCGGCTTGGAAGTGTGCTTGTCCCAGTGCCGTCACTCGATGAGCGAGAAGAAATCATTGTATTCATCAATGAGCATTCCAAGAAATTCCGTAATGCCATTTCAATAAAAGACAAACAAATCACTGCCCTCAAGGAATACAAAACCACCCTGATCAACGCCGCCGTTACCGGTAAGATCAGAATTACACCGGATATGCTGCCAACAACCGCTGAATAACCCAGACCAGACCCAAAGCCATGATCAACACCCTGCTACAGCAAAACGAAAGCAAAACCCTGGAGTTCAAGCAAGACTTGAGCTCGCCTCGGGGCGTGCTGAAAACGCTGGTGGCTTTTGCCAACTCGGCCGGTGGCCGGCTGGTGCTGGGCGTGTGTGACGACAAGCGCATTGTTGGCGTGGCCGATCCGCTCGCCGAAGAAGAGCGCATTTGCAGCCTGATTAGCGACTCCATCGAGCCCAGACTGGTGCCCAGCGTGGAGCTGGTAACGGTGCAAGACAAAACCCTGTTGATTGTCGAGGTGTTCCCCAGCGGTTTGCGCCCGCATTTTCTTAAAGCCATGGGGCCGCAAAACGGTGTCATGATCCGTTTGGGTTCCAGCAACCGCCAGGCAGGGCCGGACCTGATTGCCGAGCTGCACCGCAGCAGCCAGGGCATCGTTTTTGATGAGTTGCCCATGCCGGAGCTGGACAAAAGCGCACTGGATCTGGACGCGGCTCAAGAATTGTTTGGCCGGCGTCGCGAGCTGACCGACAAGGCGCTGCTGACCCTGAAAATTCTTGCTCAGGAGCAAGGCCGACTGGTGCCGACCCACGGCGGCATGCTGTTGTTTGGCAAGGCTCGCGAACAATATTTCCCCGATGCTTGGGTGCAATGTGGCCGTTTTCGCGGCACAGCAAAGGTGCATATTTTTGACCAGCAGGAAATCCACAAGCCGTTGCCTGCTGCCTTGACCGAAGCCGAGCTGTTTTTGCAAAAGCATGCGTTCAAGACGGCCCGCTTTGGCGCACTGCAACGGGAAGATGTCTGGAGCATACCGGTGGAAATCCTGCGTGAGGTGCTGGTCAATGCGCTGGTGCACGCTGACTATTCTCAACGGGGCACGCCGATTCGGGTGGCTTTTTTTGATGATCGCATTGAAGTGGACAGCCCCGGCTACTTGCTGCCAGGCATGACCATTGAGGACATGAAAAGCGGCGTTTCACGCATTCGTAACCCGGTCATCGCCCGGGTATTTCGTCAACTGCAACTGTTTGAGCAATGGGGCAGCGGCGTGCAGCGCATTTTTGCCAAGGCCAGCGCCGAAGGCTTGCCCGAACCCCAAATTACCGAAATGGCCACAGGGGTACGGTTTACCGTCTGGCTGAAGGTGCATAACCCTGTTGCAGAAGTATCAGAACTCAATCAGCAGGCGAATGCCGAACATGTAAAAATAGACGGCCCATCAAGCATCCATCAAGTAACCAACAAGCACCCATCAAGTAGCAAACAAGTAAGCCATCATGTAGCAGAGCTTATACAGGCACATGAAGGCGAGCTAACCAGAGGTGAGCTGATGGAGCGCCTTGGTTTAAAAGACAGGGTCAATTTTAAGCGCAATTATCTGGATCCGGCACTTGTAGCCGGGCTCATCGAAATGACTCAACCGGATTCACCCCGCAGCCCCACACAAAAATACCGTCTGACCGCCACAGGTCAGGCGCTGCGGGCAAAACTTGCCCGGCAGCATAGCGGCAGCCGTACAGCCGACTGAACAAGGAGCACGCATGGTTAGCAACACCAAGGAAATCGCACTGGAACAAGCCATTGAACGCCACCTGACCGGTCGCGCAAGCGAAGACGTGGCCGAGGTTCCTGCCGCGTATCATCCCTCGCTTTACCGGGCCGGTTTTCCGAATGACTTTGATGCCGGATTTGCGCTGGATACCCGGCTGTTCTGGCAGTTTCTGGAAGACAGCCAGGCCGATGAGCTTGCCAAACTGAAAGAGCGCAACCCGCACGACTGGCAACGCAAGATTCTGGAGCGCTTCGACCGGCTGGTAAAAATGCACGGTGTGTTGCATCTGCTTAAAAAAGGCCTGGCAGTGGATGATGCATTTTTTCACTTGATGTATCCGGCACCGCTGGCCAGCTCAGCCCAACAGGTACAAGACAACTTTGCGGCCAATATCTTCAGCATTACCCGTCAGGTGCGTTACTCGCAGCTTAACCCGGCGGAAGAAATTGATATGGTGATTTTTCTTAACGGCCTGCCGCTGATTACCATCGAGCTGAAAAACCCCTGGACGGGCCAAACCGCCCGCTACCACGGGCAAAACCAGTATAAAAGCCGTGACCATAGCCAGCCCCTGCTACAGTTTGGCCGTGCGCTGGTGCACATGACGCTGGACACCGACGAGGTGTACATGGCCACCCGGCTGGCCGGTAAAAAGACGTATTTTCTGCCCTTCAACAAAGGGCACAACGAAGGCGCCGGCAACCCGCCCAATCCCCACGGCCATAAAACGGCCTACCTGTGGGAAGAGGTTTTCACCAAGGAAAGCCTGGCCAGCATCATTCAACACTTTGTGCTGCTGGAGGGTAAACCCAAGGACGCACTGAGCAAGAAAACCCTGATTTTCCCCCGCTATCACCAACTGGATGTGGTGCGCAGGCTGCTGGAACACAGCGCCAACCATGGCGTGGGCCACAGCTATCTGATTCAGCACTCTGCGGGTTCGGGCAAATCCAACTCGATTACCTGGTCGGCGTTTCAGCTGATTGAAACCTACCCGGCGGCAACTGGCCTGCCTGGCGCAAAAAATACCAATGCTCCGCTATTTGATAGTGTGATTGTTGTCACCGACCGCCGCCTGCTGGACAAACAGCTGCGGGAAAACATCCGCGATTTTTCCGAGGTGAAGAATATTGTCGCCGCTGCCGAGCGTTCGTCGGATTTGAGGGCAGCGCTGGAAACCGGCAAGAAAATCATCATCACCACCATCCAGAAATTCCCCTTCATCATTGATGGCATCGCCGACCTGAGCGATAAGCGTTTTGCGGTCATTATTGACGAAGCCCATAGCAGCCAGAGCGGCAGTGCCCATGACACCATGAACCGGGCGATGGGAGCCGGTGACAATGACCCGGACGAGCAGGACGCTCAGGACCTGATTCTTGAAGCCATGCGCTCACGCAAGATGCGCGGTAATGCCTCTTACTTTGCCTTTACCGCCACGCCAAAAAACATCACGTTAGAGAAATTCGGCGAAAAACAGCCCGATGGCAGCTTCCGTCCCTTTCATCTGTACAGCATGAAACAGGCCATCGAAGAAGGCTTTATTCTTAACGTGCTGGCCAACTACACCACCTACAAAAGCTACTACGAAATCCAGAAGTCGATTCAGGACAACCCCCTGTTTGACACCAGCAAGGCACAAAAAAAGCTCAAGGCCTATGTGGAAAGCAGCCAGCAAACCATCAACAGCAAAGCCGAGGTGATGCTGGATCACTTTATGCAGCAGGTTGTGCAGCCCAAAAAGCTGCACAGCAAAGCCAAGGGCATGGTGGTTACACAAAACATCGAAACGGCTATCCGCTACTATCAGGCCATCAACCGGCAGCTTAGCGAGCGCGGTAACCCGTTCAAGGTGCTGGTGGCTTTTTCGGGCGACAAAGAAGTGGATGGGATTACCTACACAGAGGCACAAATCAACGGTTTTGCCGAAACGGACACCCGGGAGCGGTTTGATGAAGACGAATACCGCTTGCTGGTGGTAGCCAATAAATACCTGACCGGCTTTGACCAGCCGAAGCTGACGGCCATGTATGTGGACAAAAAATTGCAAGGTGTGCTGGCCGTGCAGGCATTGTCACGTCTCAACCGCTCGGCACCCAAACTGGGCAAACGCACTGAAGACTTGTTTGTACTGGATTTTTTCAACAGTGCAGACGACATCAAGCAAGCCTTTGACCCCTTTTACACGGTCACTACGCTATCAGGCGAAACCGATATCAACGTGCTGCACGAACTCAAGGACAGCCTGGACCAGGTGGGCGTTTATGAGTGGCAGGAAGTGGAAAACTTTGTTGCGCGTTATTTCTCAGGGGTCGACGCCCAGGAGCTAAGCCCGTTGATCGATGCTGCCGCTG
Source organism: uncultured Thiopseudomonas sp. (assembly GCA_964394445.1). GTDB lineage: Bacteria > Pseudomonadota > Gammaproteobacteria > Pseudomonadales > Pseudomonadaceae > Thiopseudomonas. Next base: position 17,565 of record CAYMXO010000025.1, on the reverse strand, counting down.
ACCGGTTTAACCAGCAGCTGGAGCTGGAAGACGAAGAAAAAATCGACTTCAAGATCAAGGCACGCCAGTTTGTGAAAATCTACGGCCAGATGGCAGCCATCATGCCCTATGAAATGCTGGACTGGGAAAAACTGTTCTGGTTTCTCAAATTCCTGGTGCCCAAGCTGAATATCAAGGATCCAGATCAGGATGCCCTGGACGAGCTGCTGGAGTCTGTTGACCTGTCTACCTACGGGCTGGAACGCACGAAATTGAATCAGGCGATTGAGCTGGAAAACGATGCTGGCGAGCTGGACCCGCAAAACCCAAACCCGCGCGGCTACCGTGATGGCGAGCCTGACAAGGATCCGCTGGATGAGATTATCGCAAGCTTTAACGAGCGCTGGTTTCAAGGCTGGAGCGCCACGCCCGAAGAGCAGCGGGTCAAGTTCATCAACATTATCGATAGCATCCGTGCACACCCAGATTTCACCGAGAAATACGAAGACAATCCGGATCCGTACAACAAAGAGCTGGCCTTAGAAAAAATACTGCAACAGGTCATGCTCAAACGCCGTCGTGAAGAGTTGGAGCTTTATAGACTCTACCAAGGCGATAGCGCTTTCAAGTCAGCCTGGAAGCACAGTATTGAGCAGGTGTTGGGGCATGGGCTGTGAGGGACAGAGTGTTTAAGGATTGAATAGCTGAATAGCCCCCACTTTCATAGACACCTCCAGGCTGAATCACGCCGAATTTTGTGGAGGCCATTTCGCTTGAGTCAGACCGGTGTTGTCTGATCGGTTTGCTGTCGATAGAAGCTCAGCTGAAAGGGTATATACCCAATCGAGCTCAGCAACCGCTGGTGATTGTACTGGTGAACCCATTTCAAGGCGGCCGCCTTCAGTGCTTTGCGACTCTGCCAGGATTGCCGAAAAATCAGCCCAGCTTTGTACAGTTCTGTAACGATGCAGTAAGCAGCTGCACACATCTGGTTTGCCACTTATAACAAACGCCCCGCAATGTTTGGTTGCGGGGCGTTTTTGTGGGTGCTGCAGAAGGCTGGTCAGACGCTCTCTGCCCCGCCCAACAAGGCTTCCTGCATCTGCAGGAACTCCAGGTGGCGCTCATACTGGTCGAGCACGTCGCCGATGATCTGTTCCTTGGTGCGTCCCATGATGTCATAGCCCTGGGTTGAAGCGACATCCAGGTACACTTCCATCCGCACAAACTTTTCATTCGCCCGCGGCATGCGGCGGCCCACGGTGGGCACGGCAATTTCGGTGCGGTAGATCAGGTAATGGAAAGGATGTTCGGACTCGGGATCGATTTCCAGCTCGATATGCTCGGTGCCTTCCTCATCCACTGCGCGTTCGCAGGTGGCCGAGATGCCGCGGTTGGACAGCTCCCGGATGACTTCGCCAAGGGTTGGCAGCAGTATCCTTTCTTCAAACTCATCGGCACGTCTGGCGTTGGGGAAGGTCAGCAACTGGCCCAGCCGTTTCTGCCAGCGCATCTCGGTTCCCGGGCTGCCGGCGGCGTGCCCTTGCAGGCCGGGCTGTTTCAGCTCGCCACTGTCGAGGCGGCGGGCTTCCACCTGCAGCGCCCGGTAGAGGCTGATCATCACCAGAATCATCACGAACGAGAAGGGCAGGCCCATGATGACGGTCGCGCTTTGCAGGGCGCCGATGCCGCCGACGATCAGCATGGCAATGGTCAGGGCGCCGGTGCTGAAGGCCCAGAAGATCCGCAGGCTGGCGCGGCCGTCATGTTGTGGCGTGGGCAGGCGTGAGGACAGGTTGGCCATGACCAGGGCAGCCGAGTCGGCGCTGGTCACGTAGAACAGCAGGGCGGTCAGGGTGGCCAGTCCGGCAATGAAGGCAAACGCCGGGTAGTGCGCCAGCAGCTCGTAAAATCCGCCCTCGGGGCTGAGTACGGTCTGTGCGCCAAACTCGATGTTGCCGCTGCGGATCAGGTCCAGTGCGGCGTTGCCGTAGATGGACACCCACATCAGGATGTACACGAACGGAATGGTCAGGGTGCCGGTGACGAACTGGCGGATGGTGCGGCCGCGGGAAATGCGTGCCAGGAACAGACCGACAAAGGACGCCCAGGCCACCCACCAGGCCCAGAAGAACAGGGTCCAGTCACTCATCCAGGTGCCGGTGTCTTCGTAGGCGAAGGTTTGCAGCACCATGTCGGGGAAGCGGTTGACGAAGTCGCCGATGTTGAGCACCAGGCCGTCGAGCAGGAACTGGGTCTTGCCGGTGACCAGAATCCACAGGGTCAGGCCGATCGCCAGAAACACGTTGAGCAGCGAGAGGAACTTGATGCCCTTGTCGACGCCGGACACGGCCGACAGGGTGGCTACGCCCACGCCGACCACCACAATGGCAACCTGTGCGGCCACGCCGACCGGCACGTCGAACAGGGTCGCCAGACCCACGTTGACCATGACCACGCCGATGCCCAGCGAGGTGGCCACGCCAAAAATGGTACCGAGCAGGGCGGCAAAATCGACGGTATCGCCCAGCGGGCCGTGGATGCGTTTGCCGAACACGGGCGCAAGCGCCGAGCGTACGGCCAGGGGCAGTTTCATGCGGTAAGCAAAGTACGCCAGCGCCATGCCCATCAGTGCGTACATGCCCCAGCCGGATACGCCATAGTGGAACAGGGTCCAGGCGGTGGCATTGCGGGCTGCCTCGACGGTTTCGCCGACGCCGGAAGGCGGGTGCAGGTAGTGGGTGACGGGTTCGGCAACCGCGAAGAACATCAGGTCGGTGCCGATGCCGGCGGCGAACAGCATGGAAGCCCACGCCATGGTGGAAAACTCCGGGCGGGAGTTTTCCGGGCCCAGCTTGGTGTTGCCAAAGCGGGAGAACGCCAGGGAGATGACAAAGAACAGCACCACGCCGGCCAGTGCCACATAGAACCAGCCGAACCAGCTGGAGGTCCAGCCGACCACGGCACCCAGTACGTTTTGCGCGCTTTCGGGGCTGATCAGCGCCCACAGGGTGATCACCAGCGAGCCGATTGCGGCCCAGATGAACACGGGCCAGTTAACCGGGGGCAGCTCGCCTCTGGCCGTATCTGTCGAGGGTTCGCTACTCATGTTTTACCTCCGGGTAATGGTGCCGGGCACTGCAACGTTGCGCGGGTCACCTTCGGGGTACAGGGGCATGCCGCTGCCATGTTTGTAGTATGGCGCATGGATGGGCGGCAGCATCTGGTTGCCAGCGATCAGGTCGGCGGCGCGTTCGGCCATCATCACGGTTGGGGCGTGGGTGTTGCCGTTGGTCACGTAGGGCATGGCTGATGCGTCAACCACGCGCAGCCCCTCGGTGCCGTACACCTCCATGGTTTCAGGGTTGAGCACGGCATCTTCGCCCACGCCCATTTTGGCGGTGCAGGTCGGGTGCAGTGCGGTTTCGGCATCGCGGGCGACCCATTCAAGGATTTCCTCGTCGGTCTGCACGCCGGGGCCGGGCGAGATTTCTCCATCGGTAAAGGCGGCGAAGGCCGGCTGTTCGAGAATCTTGCGTGCTGCGCGGACCATCTCGACCCATTCCTTGCGGTCGTTTTCGGTGGACAGGTAGTTGAACTGGATGGCCGGTTTTTCAAACGGGTCGGCGGAGCGGATTTTCAGCCAGCCGCGCACATCGGAGTACATCGGCCCAAGGTGCAGCTGGTAACCGTGTTCGGCGGCCGGACGCGAGCCATCGTAGCGGACGGCGACGGGCAGGAAGTGGAACATCAGGTTGGGGTAGGCCACTGCATCGTTGGAGCGGATAAAGCCGCCGGCCTCGAAGTGGTTGGATGCCCCGACGCCGCTGCGCAGGAACAGCCACTCGGCACCCACCCGCAGCTTGTGGCGGTGTTTGAGCCAGGGGCCGATCGAGACCGGCTGCTTGCACGCATGCTGCAGATAGACTTCGAGGTGGTCCTGCAGGTTGGCGCCAACGCCGGGCAGGGCAACCCGGGTGCGCACACCGACGGCTTCCAGGTCTTCCGGGTTGCCGATACCTGACAGCTGCAGCAGCTGCGGGGTGTTGAAGGCGCCGCCGCTAAGGATGACCTCGCCGGCTTCAACGCTGCACTGCTTGCGCCCGCAGCGCAGATAATCCACGCCGGTGACGCGGGTGCCGTCGAAGCGCAGGCCGGTCACATGGGACAGTGTATGCACGGTGAGGTTTTTGCGGTTCATGACCGGATGCAGGTAGGCGCGGGCGGCGGACAGGCGCCGGCCCCGGTGCACGTTGCGGTCGAACGGGGCAAAACCTTCCTGACGGTAGCCGTTGACGTCGTCGGTCAGCGGGTAGCCGGCCTGTTGTACGGCTTCAAAGAATGCGCCAAACAGTGGCGTGTTGGCCGGACCACGCTCAAGGGTCAGCGGACCGGAGGCGCCGCGCCACAGGTCGGCACCGGCCAGGCAGTTTTCCATGCGCTTGAAGTAGGGCAGGACGTGGGCGTAGTCCCAGTTTTGCATGCCTTCGTCGGCGGCCCAGCGCTCGTAGTCCATGGGGTTGCCGCGCTGGAAGATCATGCCGTTGATGGACGAGCTGCCGCCCAGAACCTTGCCGCGGGCGTGGTAGATGCGCCGGCCGCCCATGAAGGGCTCGGGTTCGGATTCGTAGCGCCAGTCGTAAAATTTGCTGCCAATCGGGTAGGAAAGTGCCGCCGGCATGTGGATGAAGGGGTCGAAACGGAAGTCGCTGCGTCCCGCTTCCAGGACCAGTACCGTGGTGGATGGGTCGGCAGAGAGACGGTTGGCGAGCACGGAGCCCGCGGATCCGCTGCCGACAATGACATAGTCGTAGCGTTTCATGTTAACTCCTGGCCGGCGTGCCCGCGGGCACGCCGGATCTGTCTGGATTCAGTAGGGCAAGTGAAGCGGCGGCTCAGTCGGCCGCCGGGAACCATCCCTGTGGCGCGGGATTGATGTTGTGCCATACGTGCTTGGCTTCCTGGTATTCAGCCAGACCGGTGGGGCCCAGCTCCCGCCCAAAGCCGCTTTGCTTGAAGCCGCCCCATTCCGCTTGCGGTACATAGGGGTGGTAGTCGTTGATCCAGATGGTGCCGTGACGCAGGCGGGCGGCAATACGCTCGGCACGGCCGGCGTTCTCGGTCCAGACGGCGCCGGCCAGACCGTAGATGGTGTCGTTGGCAATGCGTACAGCGGCGTCCTCGGCTTCGGCAGCCGTAGCGCCGGAGAATGTTTCGATGGTCAGTACCGGGCCAAAGGATTCCTCCTGCACGCAGGTCATCGAAGTGTTGCAGTTGCCCAAAATGGTGGGCAGGTAGAAGTTGCCGTTTTCGTATTCCTTGCCTTCCGGCCGGCGGCCGCCAACCAGCAGCTGTGCACCTTCGGCAATGCCGTCGGCCACATATTGCTCAACCTTGTCCAGATGATCGGCCGAGATCAGTGCGCCGGTGTGGGCGGTTTCATCGAAGGGGCCACCGACCTTGATGAGCCTGGTGGCTTCTACCAGTTTGGCAACAAATTCATCATGGATGGATTCCTCCACGATCAGCCGGGTACCGGCAGAGCACACCTGGCCGGAGTCGAGGAAGACGGCGGTGGTGGCCATGTCCAGTGCAGCATCCAGATTGGCATCGGCAAAGATGATGTTGGGGTTCTTGCCGCCAAGCTCCAGCGCAACTTTTTTCACCGTACCGGCAGCGGCAGCCATGACGCGCCGGCCCGTGACCAGGCCGCCCGTGAAGGACACCAGGTCCACATCCGCTGACTCGGTCAGCGCGTCACCCACGCGGGAACCGGCACCCAGCACCAGGTTGGCCACACCCTTGGGCAGACCGAGCTCGTCGAGGGCGCGGATCAGCCAGATGGCGGTTGAGGGGGTCAGCTCGGCAGGCTTGAGTACGAACGTGCAGCCAGCGGCCAGTGCCGGGGCGATCTTCCATGAGGTCTGCAGGAGCGGGAAATTCCAGGGAGTGATCAGGGCGCATACGCCAACAGGCTCGTAAACGATCTTCGAGACCACCCCGGGGCCGGCATCGATCATTCTGCCGGCGTCCTTGCCTGCCAGATCGGCGTAGTAGCGGATCACCGAGATGACGTCACCGATGTCACCCTGTGCTTCAACGTAGCGTTTTCCGGTGTCCAGCGCTTCAAGGCGCGCAACATCGTCTTTTTCTGCTTCGAGTTTGTCTGCCAGCCGACGCAACAGGTCGACTCGTTCGGCGGTTGAGGTGTGTCGCCAGGGGCCGGAGTCGAAAGCTGCACGCGCTGCCGCAATGGCATCCAGGGCATCCTGGGCAGTGGCTTCCGCAACAGTGACGACATGTTGACCGTTCGCTGGGCAGTGGATTTCACGGGTGGCACCATCGGTGGCGACCTTCCACTCACCATTGATAAATAAGGTGGTCACAATGTCTCCTTGATTGAAAATGCCTTTTCATTAAGGCAAATGGCTGGCCATGGGTGAAGTTGAAGCAGGTATGCGCAGGGCGCCTGCAAGGCCGGCTTGTTGTGTAACGGGTGGGGTAAAGGCGTGCAACCGGATGCTAAATCAGGCTTTCCCGGGAGGCCGCCGGTCTTGTACTGTAGTGGGCAGACAAGCACTTTGGCTCAGGCGTCGGACAGGTGAAAACGTGTTGCGACAGCTGCCGGCCAGTGTGTATGAATTTAACGAACGGCACGCTCTTGCGTTGATCAGGTCGCGATCATGCAGTCATCAACGGTAATCCTTTGTTCGCTACTGATGACTCGCCTGACCAGACAAGCCCGGCCATACGAGCGGCCACAGGAGGAAGCATGAAACTGCACGATACCGGTTTGTTACGCCATCAGGCTTATATCAATGGCCAGTGGTGCGATGCTCTGAACGGTGATGTGACGGAAATTTTCAATCCGGCCAATGGAGCGTCTTTGGGCAGCGTTCCCAACATCGGGCAAGAGCAGACCCGCCAGGCCATTGAAGCGGCGCGGGTCGCGCAGCCGGCCTGGCGTGCCCTGACGGCAAAAGAGCGTTCCCGGCGCCTGCGTACCTGGTATGAGCTGATTGTGGCAAACCAGGAAGACCTGGCGCAGATCATGACCGCGGAGCAGGGTAAGCCGCTGGCGGAAGCCCGTGGCGAGGTGCTGTATGGGGCGTCGTTTATTGAGTGGTTTGCCGAAGAAGCCAAGCGAGTGTATGGCGACACCATTCCCGGGCATCAGGCCGACAAGCGGTTGATTGTCACCCGGGAGCCGGTCGGCGTGACCGCTGCCATTACGCCCTGGAATTTTCCTTCGGCCATGATTACCCGCAAGGTTGGCCCGGCACTGGCGGCAGGGTGTGCCATGGTGCTCAAGCCGGCGCCGCAGACGCCGTTCAGTGCGCTGGCACTGGCGGTTTTGGCCGAGCGCGCCGGCATTCCGGCCGGACTGTTCAGTGTGCTGCCGGCCGATGCCGGGCGTTCACGTGAAGTGGGTGCCGAGCTCTGCGCCAACCCGGTTGTGCGCAAGCTGTCATTTACCGGCTCCACCCGGGTCGGCATCCAGCTGATGGAGCAGTGTGCGCCAACGCTGAAGAAACTGTCGCTGGAGCTGGGCGGCAATGCGCCCTTTATTGTGTTTGCCGACGCGGATCTGGATGCGGCGGTGGAAGGGGCCATTGCTGCCAAATACCGCAACGCCGGGCAGACCTGTGTTTGCGCCAACCGGTTTTATGTACACAGTGCGGTGTACGATGCCTTTGCGCAAAAGCTGGCGGCTGCGGTGGCCGGACTCAAGGTGGGTGCCGGTACCGAGGCCGGGGTCACTACCGGGCCGCTGATTGATGACAAGGCCGTGGCCAAGGTGCAGTCCCATCTGGACGATGCCGTGAGCAAGGGCGCGAAGGTGCTGCAGGGCGGCAGGCTCCATGCGCTTGGCGGGCATTTCTTTGAGCCGACGGTGCTGGTTGATGTCTCGCCGGAGATGCGTCTGGCCCGGGAGGAAACCTTTGGTCCACTGGCGCCGCTGATCCGTTTTGACGACGAGGCCGAAGCGGTGCGGCAGGCCAACGATACGGAGTTTGGTCTGGCTGCTTATTTTTATACCAGAGACATCACCCGCACCTTCCGCGTTGCCGAAGCGCTGGAGTACGGCATGGTGGGCATCAATACCGGGATGATTTCCAACGAAGTAGCCCCCTTTGGCGGCATCAAGGCGTCGGGGCTGGGACGTGAAGGTTCCAAATACGGGATCGACGAGTATCTGGAAATCAAATACCTCTGTCTGGGAGGCATCTGATGTGTCTGCGTGTCTGCGTGTCTGTGCGGCTTTACTGTGCGGGCGTGCCTGATGCTGGCCGGCGACAGGTACAAAAAACCCCGCGTTATGCGGGGTTTTTGCGGGTATACGATAACGTCTACACGTTAAAGCGGAAGTGCATTACGTCACCATCCTTGACGATGTACTCCTTGCCTTCCAGGCGCCATTTTCCGGCTTCCTTGGCTCCGGCTTCGCCGTTGTACTGGATGAAGTCGTCGTAGGACACCACTTCGGCACGGATAAAGCCTTTTTCAAAGTCGGTGTGGATCACGGCAGCGGCCTGCGGGGCAGTGGCTCCGATGCGCACGGTCCAGGCACGGACTTCCTTGACGCCGGCGGTGAAGTAGGTCTGCAGGTTGAGCAGCTCGTAGCCGGCGCGGATCACGCGGTTCAGGCCGGGCTCTTCCAGGCCCAGCTCTTCCAGGAACATGTCCTTGTCTTCGCCGTCTTCCAGCTCGGCCAGTTCGGCTTCGATCTTGTTGCACACGGGCACCACTGCGGCGCCTTCAGCGGTAGCGATCTCGCGCACCACGTCCAGGTAGGGGTTGTTTTCAAAACCGTCCTCGGCCACGTTGGCGATGTACATCACCGGCTTGGTGGTGAGGAAGTGGAAGCCCTTGACGATACGCAGCTCTTCGGGGCTCCAGCCTTTGATCAGGGAGCGGGCCGGCTTGCCGGCTTCAAAGTGGGCCAGCAGTTTTTCCAGCAGCTCTTTTTGCGCAATGGCGTCCTTGTCGCCGCCCTTGGCGGTACGGGCGATGCGTTGCAGCTGTTTTTCGCCGCTTTCAAGGTCGGCAAAAATCAGCTCGAGGTCGATGATTTCAATGTCGCGCTTCGGGTCAACGCTGTTGGCCACGTGAATGATGTTTTCGTCGTCGAAACAGCGCACGACATGAGCAATGGCGTCGGTTTCGCGGATGTTGGCCAGGAACTGGTTGCCCAGGCCTTCGCCCTTGGAGGCGCCTTCCACCAGCCCGGCAATGTCGACAAACTCCATGGTGGTGGGCAGGGTGCGTTCGGGCTTGACGATTGCGGCCAGTGCGTCCAGCCGAGGATCGGGCATGGGAACCACGCCGCTGTTGGGCTCGATGGTGCAGAAGGGGAAGTTTTCGGCGGCGATGCCGGATTTGGTCAGGGCGTTGAAAAGGGTGGATTTGCCAACGTTGGGCAGGCCCACAATACCGCAGTTAAAACCCATGGTGGATACCTTGCAGGTTAGGCCTTGAAGCTGTGTAGCTGCTGCATTGCGCGGGAGAATTGACCCTCCAGGATGTCAGGCAACACGCCAAGGGCGAAATCAATGGTGGAGTCGATCAGGTCTTGCTCGCTGCGCGGTGCGCGGCCCAGCACATAGCCGGTAACCTGGCTGCTGTGTCCGGGATGGCCGATGCCAAGGCGCAGGCGATAAAAATTGTTCTGGTTGCCGAGACTGGCAATGATGTCACGCAGGCCGTTGTGGCCGCCGTGGCCGCCGCCCTGCTTGAGTTTGCAGGTGCCGGGCGGAATATCCAGCTCGTCGTGGGCAACGAGGATCTCGTTTGGTTGAATGCGGAAAAAGTTGGCCAGGGCGCCGACGGCCTGGCCGCTGCGATTCATGAACGTGGTCGGAATCAGCAGGCGGACATCCTGACCTTTGTGGCTGAATTTGCCGGTCAGGCCAAAATATTTTCTGTCGGGACTGAGCGGGCAGTGCATTCGGTCTGCCAGCTGCTCGACAAAAAGAGCCCCTGCGTTGTGGCGGGTGTTTGCATATTCCGGGCCCGGGTTTCCCAGACCGACAATAAGTTTGACCGCGCTCACGACAGGGGCTCCTTGTTGCTGCTAAGAGTAATTACTCTTCGGCTGGTGCTTCTGCATCGCCTTCGGCAGCAGCTTCGTCACCTTCCTCTTCTTCAGCCTGGACGCGGGCGGCGTTCACGCTGACAACTGCCTGGTCGTTTTCAGCCAGCAGTACGGTGAACTCGACACCGGCAGGAGCCTGGATGTCGGAGAGGTGGATGGTCTGGCCGACTTCCAGGTTGGCGATGTCGACTTCGATCGCTTCTGGCAGGTCTTTTGGCAGACAGGTGATTTCAACTTCAGGGGCAGGACGGAAGATTTCACCGCCGTCACGCTTGACGCCCACACAGTCGTCTTCGTTGAGCAGGACCACAGGTACCAGGGCGGTCAGCTTCTGGCCGGCAACGATACGGATGAAGTCGGCGTGCAGTACGAAACCCTTGGCTGGGTGACGCTGCAGGTCTTTCATCATCACGTCTTCTTTCTTGCCGTCCAGGTTGATGGTCAGGATGCTGCTGTAGCAGGCATCGTTGAGCAGCAGCTTGGCAACTTCGCGGTTCTCGAGGGAAATCGAGGTGGCTTCCTTGTCGGCACCGTAGATGACGGCAGGGACCAGGTCGGCGTTACGACGCAGGCGGCGGCTCGCACCTTTCCCCAGGTCGGTACGCGCTTGGGCGTTGAGGGTAAATTCGCTCATGGGTTTCTCCAGTGAAAAAACACAGCCCGGAACTTGCGACCAGCTCCGGGCATGTGGTGGTGGCCTTGCGGCCGTTTGAATCAGCGCTCCTTAACGGAACATGGCGCTGATGGATTCTTCGTTACTGATGCGGCGTACCGCTTCGGCAACAATCGGACCGATATCCAGCTGGCGGATCTTATCACAGGCCTGGGCTGCTGCCGACAGGGGAATGGTGTTGGTGATGACCATTTCGTCCAGTTGCGAGTTTTCCAGGTTTTCGATGGCTCGGCCCGAAAAAATCGGGTGAGTGCAGTAGGCCATGACGCGCAGGGCACCGCGCTCTTTCAGGGCCTTGGCTGCGTTGCACAGGGTGCCGGCGGTATCGACCATGTCGTCAACCAGCACGCAGGTGCGGCCTTCAACGTCACCGATAATGTGCATGACTTCGGATTCGTTGGCTTTCGGACGACGCTTGTCGATGATTGCCAGGTCAACGCCGAGGGTTTTCGCTACGGCACGGGCACGGACTACACCGCCAATGTCCGGCGAAACCACCAGCAGGTTGTCCAGGCGCTGGGCCAGGATATCGTCAACCAGTACCGGTGAGCCGTAGATGTTGTCGACCGGAATACCGAAGAAGCCCTGGATCTGGTCGGCGTGCAGGTCTACGGTGAGAACCCGGTCAACGCCAACGGCGGAGAGCATGTCGGCAACCACCTTGGCGCTGATGGCAACCCGGGCGGAGCGCGGGCGGCGATCCTGGCGGGCGTAACCGAAGTAAGGGATCACGGCGGTGATGCGGGACGCCGAGGAGCGGCGGAACGCATCGACCATCAGGACCAGTTCCATTAGGTTGTCGTTGGTCGGCGCGCAGGTTGGCTGGACGAGAAAAACATCCTTGCCGCGCACGTTTTCGTTGATTTCGACGCTGACTTCGCCGTCGGAAAATTTGCCGACAGAAAGGTCACCGAGAGGAATGTGCAGCTGACGCGCCACACGGCGGGCGAGGTCGGGGTTTGCGTTCCCCGTAAAGATCATCATCTTGGACACGCGCAGTACCTGTTGCTGACTGAGGGTGGGCCTGACGAAAAAAACCCCTGTGGTCATGCGTTCGCTTCCCACAAGGGTTTCCGAATATGGCAGGGGCGGCTGGATTCGAACCAACGCATGGCAGGATCAAAACCTGCTGCCTTACCGCTTGGCGACGCCCCTGTAACGTAACTCATCATTCTCTTGTTTGTTCTTCCAGCGTCTGATGTAAACCTGAACGGTTACAACCTTTGCTGACAAAACATTCCAGTGTTCCTGAAAGCTGGGCCGCAACTTTATCAGCTTCGGCCTGGTTTGGGAAGGACCCAAAAATACAGCTTCCGGTTCCGGTCAGTTTTGCGCTGGTAAATTGCCCGAGCAAGTCAAGTGCTTGTCTTACTTCGGGGTAGTTCCGCGCAACTGTTGGCTGGCAGTCATTGTGACCGTCCTGCCCGAGAACGGAGCGCACTTTACAGGGCAGGGTGTTGCGTGTCAAGCCCGGGTCGGAAAATATTTTCCCGGTACTGATGGCAACGTCCGGGCGGGCTACCAGATACCAGGGCTCGTCCGGTTCGACAAAGGTCAGCTTTTCACCGACACCTTCGGCAAAAGCTGCGCGGCCATGCACAAATACCGGTACATCGGCACCCAGCTGCAGGCCCAGTGCGGCCAACTGCTCCAGTGATTGTCCGCACTGCCAGAGATGATTCAGACCGAGCAGGGTGGTCGCGGCATTGGAGCTGCCGCCACCCAGGCCGCCACCCATGGGCAGGCGTTTGTCGATGCGGATGTCGGCGCCTGTGCTGCTATTGCATGCCTGTTGCAGCAGGCGGGCAGCGCGCACGATCAGGTTGGTGTCGTGATCAACGCCGGGCATGTCGCTTTGCAAGCGGATTTCGCCATCAGTGCGCAGACGAAAATGCAGGGTGTCGTGCCGTTCGAGAAACTGGAACAGGGTTTGCAGCTCGTGATAGCCGTCGGGGCGGCGACCAATAATGTGCAGCATCAGGTTCAGCTTGGCCGGCGCTGGCAGGCTCAGCCACTCGCAGCGTGCCGTCATCAGGGCCGGCCTCCGGGCGCGCGCAGTTGCCATTGTTTGATCAGCAGGGTCAGTTGCAGGTGCGGCCCTTGCAGCTGGATGCGTTCGGGCAGCTGGGTGCCGTCGGCCAGTGACTGGTAGCGCACAAACTCCAGTTGCCAGCCGTCCTGTTGCAGTTGCCGGGCCAGACTGTCGCCGTTTAGCTGCAGGTGGTACTGGCTGTCGGGTGCGGGCAGGCCGCGTACCCACCAGAGCAGGTTGTTGACCGGCAGGCTCCAGCCCAGCTGTTCCTGCATGAGCTGTTCTGCCGTGGGCGCTTCCAGGTCAAGTTGTGGTGTGGTCAGACGGATCTGGCCGGGGCGGCCGGTCAGGCGGGTGGAACCCTGCCCCAGCGGCCCGGTCACCCGGATGTCGAAGTAATCCTGGCGCTGCAGCCAGAACAACACGCCACTGCCGGACTGGGCCTGGCTGCGCATGGCCAGCTTGCCGTTGATATCCCAGCCGTCGAGCTGACTGACCTGCTGGCGGTGCTGTTGCCAGAGTGCCGGTGAGCCGCTGCCATCGATGCTGTCGCGGGCGCTGAACGACTGGCAGGCGCCGAGCAGTAGTATGCCGGCGAGCAAAAAAACGCGTTGCATCATGGTTTGCTCCACTTCTTGCGCGGATCCAGGCGTTTGATGGTCTCCAGCAGGACTTCATGCGTGGGGTCTGCTTTCAATGCTTCACGCCAGACCTTGCGTGCCTTGCGCGTGTTGCCCAGAGCCCAGTACACCTCGCCTAGGTGGGCGGCGACTTCCGGATCAGGATAGGCAGCAAAAGCCTTTTGCAGCCAGGCCAGGGCGATTTCCGGCTGGCCCAGCCGGTAGTGGACCCAGCCCAGGCTGTCCAGGGTGGCGGCATCATCCGGTTGCAGTTCGTGGGCGCGTTGAATCAGTTGCAGGGCTTCGTCATGGCGCCCGGTACGGTCGGCCAGGGTGTAACCCAGGGCATTCATGGCCATGGCGTGCTCCGGCTCGTCGGCCAGGATGCGGCGCAGGTCGGCTTCCAGCTGCTGCAGGTCGTCCCGCTTTTCTGCCAGCATGGCGCGTGTGTACAGCAGGTTGTGGTCGTCCGGAAACTGCTGCAGCGCCTGTCCGGCCAGTTGCCAGGCGGCCTGCACATGCTGGTTGCGGCTCAGTACTTCGATTTCGATTTGCAGCAGGGCGGCCCGTTCTTCGGGAACGGCTTTGCGTGCGCGGACAAAAGACTGTTTGAAGTCGTCCGCGCTTTCCAGCTGTAACCAGAGATTGCCTTCCTGCTGACGGGCGGCGAGGAAATACTCGCCGGTATCAATGGCCTGGTAGGCGGATATGGCTTCACGGGGCTGGTCCAGTGCTTCAAGGCAGCGGCCGATGTTATACAGGGCTGTGTCGACATAGCTGTCCCGGGCCTGCAGCTCGTGCAGGTAGATCAGTGCTTCCTGCCAGGCTTCAAGGTCCATGTACAGGTAGGCCAGTCCCAGGCGGAAATCATCGTTATCCGGCTCTGCCAGCAACAACAGCAGAAACTGGTCGCGGGCTTCTTCCAGCCGGTTCAGGCTGATCAGCTGGCGGGCGTAATTCAGGCGGATGGCGCTGTTGTCCGGTTGTTGTTCCAGTAGTCGCTGCTGGATGGCCAGGCTCTGTTCCGGCTGCTCAAGCTGCTGGTACAGGCGCGCCTGCAGCACCAGAGCTGGAATATTGTGCTCGTCGTGTACCTGCTGCAATAGCTTGAGGGCCTGCCCGGGGTTGTCTTCTTGCAGCAGGATGGCCTGGCCGAGGCGCAGCTCGTCACGCTGGGGGTGTTGTTGTAGCAGTCGGGCAAACTGTTGTTGCAGGGCGGCGCGCATGGACGGGTCGGCGTGGGCAGCTGTAAAGGCGATGAAGTCGAAGTGGCTTTCGCTGTCGGGATCCAGGGTGATGGCCTGGCCGGTGTGCTCCATGGCTTCGCTGAAGCGGCCGTTTTTGGCCAGCTCAAGGGCGATGGCGCGGTGGGCGTCGGGGTTGTCAGGATCCAGTTCTACCCAGGTTTGCGCGCTTTTCAGGGCCAGCGGGCGTGCTTCGAGGTATTCGGCAATGCGAAACGTCCGCTCGGCGACCAGCGGGCTCTGCGCTGGCTGTAGCTGGCGGTGATAGTGTTGCAGGGCGACGGCAGGCTGCTGGCGCTGCCCGGCCAGCTCGGCAACCAGCAGGTCGTACAGGGTTTCGCTGTCAAAGTTGCGGCTGGGTAGGGGCACGGCTGCGCTGCTGCCTGCTGCGTCAGTGACAGCATCGGCGGTGTCATTGGCCGGCTGGCCGGTCAGCGACTGGCAGCCGCCGAGAACCAGCAGGCTGAGTAAAAAAGGCAGGGTTTTGTTCATTTGGGCTGGTAGCAAAAGACATTGAGAGATGTGCGCATGATGACACAGCCAATGCCGGAATAACTACCACGCAGACTGTTCGCTGCGGTTGGCTTTTACATTCCAGCGGTCGGGCCAGGTGCTTTATGGTGCCCGGGTGCTGCTTTTTGCAGGAACGGCTTTAGCCGCGAACAGGGGGTAAACCAGCCACCCAAAATGAGCCAATATCCGGGGCTGGGCGCAACACCGGTCGCGAATGAGTTCGCGCTTACAGGGACTGCGCACTATCTGCCCGGTATGCCGGAGTACAGCGTTTACAGGAGCAGCTTCAGTCGCGACCGGAGTTGCAACCGGCTTCGTTATCCAGGCAGCTACCGGCAGGGCTGCGCAACCGGCAGGTTGGGGTCTGTGTTAGACTTGCCGGAAAAAATATATCTGGCTGTTGCAATGCTTGCAGCAATCATGGCCTGACAAATCAAGTTTTTCTGCTTTTTTCTGGCGGGCAGTTGTCCTGTGGGTCACTAAATAGGACAATCACCTGCTTTTAGGCGTTTCGGGTTTTAGCGACTGGCATGGCTTTTATTGCTCTGGGAATCAATCACAAGACAGCATCCGTGGATGTGCGCGAGCGCGTGGCATTTGGTCCGGATCAGCTGGCCGATGCCTTGCGGCAGTTGTGTCACGAGGGCGGCGCCCGCGAGGCGGCAATCCTGTCGACCTGTAACCGCAGCGAGCTTTATCTGGAAATGGAAACGGCCCGGCAGGACAAGGTGCTGGGCTGGCTGGCCGGCTACCATGGTTTACCGCTGGCTGACCTGCAAAGCTGCGCCTATGCCCACGAAGATGATGAAGCGGTCCGGCACATGATGCGGGTTGCCTGCGGGCTAGACTCGCTGGTGCTCGGCGAGCCGCAGATTCTCGGCCAGATCAAGGATTCTTACGACGTGGCGCGCGAGGCCGGCACCATCGGCCCGTTGCTGGGGCGTCTGTTCCAGGCCACATTCAGCACTGCCAAGACCGTGCGTACCGACACTGCCATTGGTGAAAACCCGGTCTCCGTGGCGTTTGCCGCAGTCAGCCTGGCCAGGCAGATTTTTACTGACCTGGGCGAGAGCCAGGCGCTGCTGATCGGTGCCGGTGAAACCATTACCCTGGTTGCCCGCCACCTGTACGAGCAGGGTGTGCGCCGCATCGTGGTGGCCAACCGCACGCTGGAGCGCGCCCGGCTGCTGTCGGAGGAGTTTGGTGCCGAGGCGGTGGTGCTGTCGGATATTCCCGATGCGCTGGTCAACAGCGATATTGTCATCAGTTCGACCGCCAGCCAGTTGCCGGTGCTGGGCAAGGGCGCGGTGGAACGGGCACTGAAACTGCGCAAGCACAAGCCGATTTTCATGGTGGACATTGCCGTACCGCGGGATATCGAGCCGCAGGTGGGCGAGCTGGATGATGTCTACCTGTATACCGTGGACGACCTGCACGAGGTTGTCGCAGAGAACCTGAAGAGCCGCCAGGGTGCGGCGCAGGCTGCCGAAGAGCTGGTGTTGCGCGGTACGGCCGACTTCATGGCGCGCATGCGCGAGCTGGCCGCCGTGGATGTATTGCGTGCCTACCGCCAGCAGGGCGAAGCCTGCCGTGACGAAGAATTGCAAAAAGCGCTGCGTGCGCTGGCGAATGGCACTGCCGCGGAAGATGTGCTGAGTCAGCTGGCCCGCGGCCTGACCAACAAACTGTTGCACACGCCCAGCGTGCAGTTGAAACGCCTGTCTGCCGATGGCCGCCATGAAGCGCTGGCTGTGGCGCAGGAACTTTTTGGCTTGAACCCAGGTAAATCCCACCCATGAAGCCTTCGCTACTGACCCGTCTAGATGCGCTGAAAGACCGTTTTGAAGAACTGACCGCGCTGCTGGGTGATGCCCAGGTGATTAGCGACCAGAACCAGTTTCGTGACTACTCCAAGGAGTATGCCGAGGTCGAGCCTGTCGTGCAGGCTTACCAGAGCTGGGAGAAGCACAGGAATGACCTGGCCGAAGCGCAGGCTTTGCTCAAGGACAGCGATCCTGATGTGCGGGAGATGGCCCAGGAAGAAGTGGCCGACTGCCAGGAAGCTATTGCCGAACTGGAAGACAGGCTGCAGGTATTGCTGCTGCCCAGGGATCCAAACGACGGCCGCAACGTGTTTCTGGAAATCCGTGCCGGCACCGGCGGCGACGAGGCGGCGATTTTCTCCGGCGACCTGTTCCGCATGTATTCGCGTTATGCCGAGCGTCTGGGCTGGCGTGTGGAAGTGCTTTCCGGCAACGAGGGTGAACACGGCGGCTTCAAGGAAGTGATCGCCCGGGTCGAGGGCGACAACGTTTATGGCCGGCTCAAGTTCGAGTCCGGTGCCCACCGTGTCCAGCGCGTGCCGGAAACCGAATCCCAGGGCCGGGTGCACACTTCGGCCTGTACCG
>CAYMXO010000024.1:0-26129 GCA_964394445.1 uncultured Thiopseudomonas sp. | reverse complement strand
AAACATTGCCGTCCAGATAGCACAGAGTGAAACGCCAGCTACCGGCTGCGCCGGTGCAAACCCGCCAGCACCAGCACAATCACCAGCAGTACCGGCATCACCAGCAGGTTAAACAGCTTGACAGTCCGCCCCAGCGCTTCAATGTCTGCATTTTGCTGGTAGCGTACCTCGCGCAGCTGCTTGCGTACCGCCAGCTGCTCGTCACGATACTGCCGCAGCAGCTGTTGCTCTTCCTGGCTGCTGTCCAGCCCCCGCTCCGGCACCACCTGTAGATCCGTGATTTGCTCTTCCAGCCGTGCCAGGCGCGTCTGCAACTCCTGTTCCTTGTCGCGAAAGCGCTCCTCGGCACTGCTGCGGATCCGCTCGACCAGATCAAAAGGCCGGCTGAAATCATCACGGGAGCGGATATTGATCAGCGCTGCAGAACCACTCAGGCTTTCCAGCGCATTCAAAACGAGATTACCGTTATCCGCCCAGGGTCGCGGCAACAGCTGGCCGGCAAATTCCTGCATCTGCACCCATAGCTGGTCGCCCAGCAGGTCGGTGTCAGCCACGACCACCACCTGGATATCATCCGCCCGGGTCAGCCCGGACTCCTGTCCCTCCAGTCCGTCCGGAAAGGCGCTGCGGGCCGGCCCGCTAATGCGTGCGGCCAGGGTGTAGCGTTCGCCGGTTGGCTCCATGTCGGCATAGAGCTCGCCCGGATTGGTCAACAGCGCCAGCCGGCTGGCAGCAAAGGGCATGGCAGCCGTGGAACTTTGTACCAGGGTGTCAAACCGGGTACTGGCTCCTTCCAGCGGTTGCAGCACGCCCGGCGAAGCCAGCACCAGCCGCTCCAGGCGGGCCGTTACTACATCATCGCTGCTCATGCCCTGCTCCGGCACGGTCAGCCAGGCCAGGTGACGTACCGGCCTTTGCTGTTCACCCGTTGCCACTGTCATGGCATAGGAGGCATCCCCCACTACCCGCCCTGGCAGCAGCTGCAATCCCCAGGCCCTGAACAGGGGCTCCAGATCCGAGTCACGCCCCTCACCCAGCGCCAGCTGCAGGTCCACCTGCTGATCGTGCTCGCTCAGCGGATCGACAAACACCAGCAAACGGCCGCCCCGCAGCACAAACTGGTCGATTGCATACAGGGTAGGCTCGGGCAACTGTTTCGGATGCACCAGCCAGAGCACGTCGACCTGCGGCGGAATCTGGTCAACGGCAGTATCGAGAAACTCCAGCTCAAACTGTTGGCGTACCTGCTCCAGCGTCTGCCAGGGCTGACGCATTTTTCCATCGGCAAACCCGCCCTCCAGCGGCAACCCTGACATCAGCCCGACCACTGGCCGCCTCTCGCGGGCCAGGTCATGCAGCAGGCGGCTCAGCTCATATTCCAGAAACCTTTCCTGATCCAGCGCAAACAGCGGGATCGCAGCCTGTCTGCCGTTTTCGTTGCGGCCGGACAAGCCCAGATAAAGCACATCGCCCAGGGGCAGCGGTACCGGCTGCAGACCGAGCTCGGCCGCGCGGTCCTCTTCGCCGGAGAACGGCTCCGGATCAACCACGTGCAATTTCAGCCGTCCATCGGCCAGCCGGACATAAAGCTCCAGCAGCTCCTGTACCCGGCGCGCATACTGGCGCACCTGTGGCAGGTCCCGCGCGGCGCGACTGGAGAAAAACAGCTCCAGCTCCACCTGCTGGTCCAGCCCCTGCAGCAGGCTGTGGGTACCGTCCGAAAGGCTGTACAGGCGTCCCTGCGTCAGATCCAGCTGGCTGTTTTTCAATAGCGGTGCGGCCATCAGGTTGAGCAACAGGAAAGCAGCGGCCACCAGCAACAGCCCCAGCGTTGAGCGCATGATCTTGTGCATGCTAGTCCGCCTTTTTCAGTTCAAGCAGGATGCTGTTGGCCAGCAGCCAGGCCAGGATAAAGCTGGCAAAGAACAACAGGTCCCGGGCATCCAGCACGCCACGGCTGATGGCCTGAAAGCGGGTGAGAAAGCTCATCGAAGCCAGCAGGTCCAGCCACCACTGTGGTGCCCAGCCGCGGAAAGCATCCAGCACCAGCGCATGCCCGGGCAGCAAAAACAGGAAACACACCACCACCGCTGCGATGAAAGCCACGACCGGGCTTTTGCTCAGCACCGAGACACAGGCACTGATCGCCAGAAAAGCGCCAGCCAGCAACCAGCTGCCCAGGTAGCCGGTGAGGATGGCACCGTTATCCGGTGTGCCGAGAAAGTTGACTGTCAGCACCATGGGGAAGGTCAGCAGCAACGCCAGTCCGGCAAACAGCCAGGCGGCGAGGAATTTACCCAGAACCAGATCGCGCAAACGTAACGGCAAGGTCAGCAGCAACTCGATGCTGCCACTGCGGCGTTCCTCGGACCACAACCGCATGCCCAGCGCCGGCAACAGGAACAGGTACAGCCACGGATGAAAGGCAAAAAACGCCTGCAGATCGGCCTGCTCGTTTTCATAAAACCCGCCAACATAAAACGTCAGGGCCACCAGCACCACCAGAAACACCAGCAAATACACATAGGCCAGCGGTGTGGCGAAGTAAGCCCTGAACTCGCGACCTGTCAGAACACGCAGCTGGCTCATTAATAGTCTCCCCGGGTCAGGCGGCGGAAAACTTCATCCAGTCGACCCGGCTCGACCGTCATCTCGTCCAGTATCCAGCCCTGTCGTTGTACCAGCGCACTGACCGCAGGAAACAGTACCTGCCCCGGCTCGGGAACCAGGGTCAGGGCGCCGTCCGGCGCAATTTCCACTGTTTGCACACCAGACAGGGCGGCCAGCAGCTCCACGTCCGGCACACAGACGCTACTGCGCAAGGTCACAGCCTGCCAGTAGCGGGAACGTTGCTGCAACTGGTGCGGGGTCGCGTCCGCCAACAATTCGCCGGCGGAAATCAACAAGACACGACTACAGATGGCACTGACCTCTTCCAGGATGTGTGTGGAGACGATAATGGTACGTCCCGGTGACAGGCGACAGATCAACTCGCGCACCTGGTGCTTTTGATTCGGGTCCAGGCCATCGGTGGGCTCGTCCAGGATCAATACTTGCGGATCATGCAGGACTGCCTGGGCCAGGCCCACCCGGCGATTAAATCCCTTGGACAGGGTTTCAACCGGCTGGTTCTGCACCTCGTGCAATTCGAGCAACTCCAGCACCCGCTCAACCCGCTCGCCCAGCACTTTGCCACGGTAACCACGAACCTTGCCGATAAAGACCAGGAAGTCGCGCACCTGCATTTCGCCATAACAGGGGGCTCCCTCGGGCAGATAGCCCAGCTGCTGTTGCGCCCGCACCGGCTCACGCAAGACATCAATGCCACAAAGTCTGGCACTGCCGGCATCTGGCCGCAAAAAGCCCGCCAGCATTTTCATGGTAGTGGATTTGCCGGCACCATTGGGCCCGAGAAAGCCGACCACTTCGCCTGGCTGCACGTCAAATGACAACCGGTGCACCGCTACCTTGCCGGCAAACGATTTGCACAATCCGGATGCTTCAATCATAGACCAACTCCTGATCCTTACCGGCGGCAAGTGTAACAAAAGCCCCTCGGGCACTGGCAACAATTGCGCCTGTTATCCGGTACGCTTGCATTTGCCTGCGGCAATCCGTACCATCCGCTGCGTCTTGAGGGAGTAGTCTGCCGTGTCCGCACGGTGCCTGCGTCAACATACTTGATCAACCGATCATGGCGCCGGCGACCACTACAGCCTGTGATGCACTGTCACACTGAATGGTTCGACGAGACTCATGACACGCGCAGCCACCGGGTGGATCGTTGCGTGTGTCATGGTGCTCGAAAACCTGATCCACCCTCTGGAACCCGCAATGCTTGAAGCCCTGTTTGTCTCAACCGGCATCGTGACTCTGGCCGAAATCGGTGACAAGACGCAACTGCTGGCTTTTATTCTTGCCGCCCGCTTTCGCAAGCCCCTGCCCATCATCTTCGGCATTCTGGTTGCCACCGTGCTTAACCATGCCCTGGCCGCGGCTGTCGGCAATCATGTTGCCGGGTACTTTTCCGAAACCACCCTGTTATGGATCCTGGCCGGCAGCTTTTTTGCCGTGGCTGCCTGGACCCTGATTCCCGACAAAATGGATGACGAAGGCGGCCTGCTCAGCCAGTACGGTCCCTTTGTTGCCAGCCTGGTGGCATTCTTTGTTGCCGAAATGGGTGACAAGACCCAGGTTGCCACCGTGATGCTGGCCGCACAGTACGACTGGTACCTGGCCGTGGTTGCCGGCACCACCCTGGGTATGCTGCTGGCCAACGTGCCCGTGGTCCTGATCAGCAATTTTGCCGCAGCCCGGCTGCCACTCAAGCTGATCCGCAGCGTAGCCGCCCTCTGCTTTTTGTTGCTGGCCCTGTATGCAGCAGCACGGGCACTGGGCTGGATGACGTAACAGCGGGCCCGGTCGCATGGAGGGCTGCGGAATTTGCCTCAAATGTCCACCGCCCGTGCTATGCTGCTGCCCATTCATTCACCTGCAGAGGATGCCTTCCTTCATATGGCCAAACGCACCCTGACCCGACGCCAGAGCTGGCGGATTGACAAAATCCAGCAGGAGCGTGTCGCCCGCGCCGAAAAACGCGAAGCACGCATGCTGGAAGAATTACAGGGTGGCGAACTGGGCCAAGAACAGGAGGGACGGGTGATTGCCCACTTCGGCGTGCAGGTAGAAGTCGAAGCACTCGAAGAAGATCTGCAGGGCCAGCACTATCGCTGCTATATCCGCGCCAACCTGCCGGCGCTGGTCACCGGTGACCGCGTCATCTGGCGGCCGGCGAAACAGGGTGCCGGTGTCATCGTGGCCCAGCTGCCCCGTCATTCCGAGTTGCGCCGCCCCGACATGCGCGGACAGCTCAAGCCGGTAGCCGCCAACGTGGACCAGATTGTGGTGGTCTTCGCGCCGCTGCCCGAGCCCCACGCCAACCTGATCGACCGCTATCTGGTCGCCGCCAGCCATGCCGGAATCAAGCCGCTGCTGCTGCTGAACAAGGCCGATCTGCTGGCCGGCGAGCACGGTGCCAAGGCGCGCGAGCTGCTGAGGGTTTACCGCGAGCTCGGCTACCCGATTCTGGATGCCTCCGCAGAACAGGGAGACGGCCTGGAACAGCTACAGGAACTGCTCAAGGGTAAAACCAGTGTGTTTGTCGGGCAATCCGGTGTCGGCAAGTCGTCCCTGGTCAACCGTCTGTTGCCGCAGGCACAAATGGCAGTTGGTGCACTTTCTGAGCTGACCCACAAGGGCACCCATACCACCACCACAGCACGCCTGTTTCATTTTTCTTGCGGCGGCAGCCTGATCGACTCGCCCGGCATACGCGAATTTGGTCTGGCCCATGTGGAAATTGCTGATGTGGAAGCCGGCTTTATCGAGTTTGCCGATTATCTGGGCCGCTGCCGTTTCCGTGACTGTACCCATGAGCATGAACCCGGCTGCGCCCTGCTTCAGGCCGTAGACGCCGGGCACATCAGCCCGCTACGGCTGGAGAGCTTTTTGTTGTTATTGAAAAATCTGGATACAGACCGCTGAACCGGCCAGTGACATCAAGCAACGCCAGAGCAAAAGCCGGAGATGCCATGGCGGCAACCGCATAACAGGCGGTCAGCCGCGCCCGTCATCAAATTCCAGCACACCGTCCTCAAACAGATTCATGCGCTGGCGGGCAGGCCTGCCGGCAGGTGCCTCTGGCGCAGGCTCTTGCGTGGCAGGCGGCTCATCTTCGTAACCTTCCAGATCCTGCTGCGCCTTTTTTGTCAGCACGATAATGTCGATACGACGGTTGACCGGGCTAAACGGTTGTTCGCGGTCAAACAGCACCGAAGATGCATAGCCGGTCACCCGGGCAACCTGCTCTTCTTTCAGCCCGCCTGCCTGCAATGCCCGACGGGCCGCGTTAGCCCGGTTACTTGAAAGCTCCCAGTTGCCAAAACCGTTGCTACCGGCAAAAGGCTTGGCATCCGTGTGCCCGCCAATGCTGATTTTATTGGGTACGCCGCTGATCGAGCCGGCCATCATGTAAAGAATGTCTTCGAAATATTCCTGCAGCCGCGCACTGCCCAGGGCAAACATCGGCCGGTTTTCGGCATCGACGATCTGGATGCGCAACCCTTCCTGGGTAATGGACAGGAGAATCTGCTCACGATAGGGTCGCAGCAGGTCATTCTCATCAATCTTGACTTCCAGCTCCTGCAGCAGCATCTGCAGGCGCTCTTCGTCAAGCTGCTCCATCAGGCTGTCAAGATCCGGATCAAGGTTCATCTGGCGCAGCGCATTTTCATCCGGAATCTCCGGGTTGAGCGTCTGGTCCGGAGCTGGTGTTGGCGTACCGCCCAGATCAATAACATAAGGGCTGGCCGAGGAGCTGAACCCGATGGGATCCTGAAAGTAGCCGGAAATCGCTTTTTTCTGCTCCGGTGTGGCTGCCGACAACAGCCACATCACCAAAAAAAACGCCATCATGGCAACGGCAAAGTCGGCAAAGGCAATCTTCCAGGCACCACCGTGGTGCCCGGCCTCGTATTTTTTGACCCGTTTGATGATGATGGGCTGATTGGTACTCATGCGCTGACCTAACCGCCGCGAACGGCCTGCTCCAGTTCGCTGAAGCTCGGACGGTTGCCGGGGTACAGCACCTTGCGGCCAAACTCGACAGCCAGGCTCGGCGGCATGCCGGACGCGGACGCGACCAGAGTGGCCTTGATGGCTTCATACAGGTTGATTTCTTCGGCTGCATCATGGGTCAGGGAGGAAGCCAGAGGGCCCATGAAACCGTAGGCAGCCAGAATCCCGAGGAAGGTTCCGACCAGGGCAGCGCCCACGTGCTGGCCGATGGCGCTCTGTTCTGCCTCGCCCAGCATGGCCATGGTAACCACGATACCCAGCACCGCAGCAACAATACCGAAACCCGGCAAGCCATCAGCCACCTGGTTAACGGCGTGAGCCGGATGCTGAAGGTCTGCCTTCAACGACTCCAGCTCCATGTCAAACAGCCCCTCAAACTCGTGCGGTGCCATGTTGCCGGATGACAGAATGCGCAAATAGTCACAGACAAAAGCTGTCATCTGTTCATCTTTGAGTATCGCTGGATACTTGCTGAAGATGGCGCTGGCAGCCGGATCCTCGATATCGGCCTCAATCGCCATCATGCCTTCGCGCCGGCTCTTGTTCAGCACGTCATACAGCATTTTCAGAACATCAAGGTACAGCGCTTTATTAAAGCGCGTGCCAAACATTTGCAGGGATTTTTTCAATACGATCTTGATTGTGGAGCCGGGGTTGGACTGCAGAAACGCTCCCAGCGCCGCACCACCGATAATCAATACTTCGAAAGGTTGCACAATGGCCATGATGTGGCCACCCGACAGAATGTACCCGCCCAATACACTGCCCAGCACCACCAGCATGCCTACAATTTTAATCATTCTTATCCACGTACACTCTAGAGTTCTGGTTCCAGCCAACAAAGCATCTATTTTTGCTAAAATCGGAACATTGCGGGACCGATCCGGCCGACCGTTAAAGGAATAGCTTTAAATGGAACACAGTATACTCCAACCAAAACCACTAAATGAATGGTTAAAACTGCTGGACCGCACCGCGCTACCTGTTCATACCGGCCAAAAAGAGCGCGTTCAGCGGGTCATGGCCAACCCTAACAGCAGCCTGAAGGAAATTTCGCGTGCAATTACGGAAGCGCCCAGCATTGCACTGATCCTGTTTCGCGAAGCCAACCGCTCAACCAGCAGCCTGAGCGAGCCCGCACACAATCTCGACGTAGTGCTCAAGCGCCTCGGCATGGCCCGCTGCAGCAGTCTGCTGGCCTCGCTGATGGATGAAAGCAAGTTGCCGATCCCGGTGAGCCTGCGCCAGGTCTGGTTGATGGGACAGCATGCCAACCGGCAAGCCAACACCCTGTTTGCCCACAAGATGGCGCGCCTGTGGCAGGAAATCCACTGGAGCAGCCTGCTGTTTTTTTCGCCCCTGTGGCCGCTGTTGACCCGTCACCCCGAATTTCTTGACACATGGGAGCAACGCGTACTGGGCAATGGCGAGGCCGCCCACAAGGTTGAACGGGAGCTGCTTGGCGTATCCCTGATCAAACTGTGTCATGCCCTGGCCGTACACTGGTCCCTGCCGGAGTGGATCATCAGCGGCTACGCCACCCTGGCCAGCAACCGGCGGATGATGGCTCGCGCCCTGTATCTCGCCCGCATGCACCACATGCCACTGGAACAACAGCGGCGACTGGATGAACAAAAAGACCTGAATATCTGGCTCAATCAGCCGGCCAACAGTATCGTACTCGCCAGTGGCCTGGCACTGGCCAGCCATAACTCATGGGGCGACAATCATTGCCTGCGCTGGCAACGCCTGATCAGCCTGTATCTGCGCCAGCCACTGGCTGTCATCCAGCAGGAAAACCACCGGACCAGTGTCGAGCATGCCCGCTACCTGGGGACTACCAATCTGTGGCATCCGGCCCGGGCCCTGATCTGGCCATGGCAAACCAGGCGCATTCTGCCCAAAGCCCTGCCAGCACAGGCCACAAGCCAGGCGCAGGCTGAAAACCGCTTCAACCTGCCACAATGGCGGGAAGAAGCAGAGCAGTTGTTGCTGCGCCCAAGCCCTTTTCGCAACACCCTGCAACTGTTGAGTCATTACGCCAGCATGTTGCAGTACGGCGCTTTTTCCCGGGTGCTGATACTGGGCATACAAAGCACCAATGAAAGCCTGGTGCCAGTATGTCAGCTCAATTATCGCTTTACCCTGCAAAAGCCACTGGCCAGTTACACCACCAACCCGGTGTTTCGCCACCTCCTGCAGCACAGGGAGCCATTACTGATTCATGCGGAAAACCACGCCAGGCTCACCGGCCACCTGGACCCGGACTTTGTTCGGGAGCTCGACAGCAAGAATCTTGTCATGGCCAGTATCTGGCGCAACGACAAACCGGTATTGCTGGTGATTGCTGATGACTGGGGGCATCCGTTGCACGCTGCAAGCCTGAAAGCACTCAATGCCAGCAACCGCTATCTGGAACAATCATTCGGTCTTCGCTGAACACCAGGACACACCTGCCGGCTACGGGCAACGGGCAAGTGTGCCGTTGTCTGGTTTTACAGCTGCAGCACCAGCTTGCCATTGACCTGGTTACTGGCCAGGCGGGCAAACGCCTGCTCCGCATCGGCAAAGTCAAAAAGCTCCTCTGCCTGCGGGTTAAGCTTGCCGGCTGCAAACAACGGCCATACGTTGTCACGCAGGGATGTAATCAGCTGCGCTTTGAAATCGTCATCGCGGGTTCTCAACGTGGAGCCAATAAAACGGATGCGTTTGCCAAGCAGCTGGGCCAGATCCAGCTCGACACGGCGTCCGCCCATGAGGCCAATATTCACCCAGCGGCCGTCAACCGCCAGCATTTTCAGGTTTTGTACCGCATAGCTGGCTCCGACCGGATCCAGAATCACGTCAAAGGGGCCATGCTCCTGCAATCCTTCGATACCGTCACCGCGGATCACGCCACCTTTGGCACCAAGACCGACACAATAATCCAGGCGCTCTTGCGAACCGACACTGACCCAGCAATCAATTTCCAGCGCCTTGCACAGCTGGATTGCTGCCGAACCCACGCCGCTGGCACCGGCATGGACCAGAACCCGGTCACCTTTTTTCGCCTCGCCCAGCATAAAGACATTTAACCAAGCGGTGGCATATACCTCGGGTACTGCCGCCGCCTCGAGCAGGCTCAAACCCTGTGGCAGCGGCAGCACATGGCGTCCATCGACACAGACTTCCTCGGCCATGCCGCCACCGGCCAGCAGTGCACAGACCTGATCGCCGACCTGCCAACCCGCGCCTTCGCCGACCTCAATGACTTCACCCGCACACTCAAGGCCCAGTACATCGGATACACCAGGCGGCGGCGGATAAAGCCCCGCAACCTGCAACAGGTCGGCACGGTTGACGCCGGTCGCCACTACGCGGATCCGCACCTGGCCTGCCGTGCACTGTGGACGTGGTGCGTCCACCACAACCGGCTTTTTTTCAACTGCTTGTAATGCCTTCATTCTGCCTCCATAGTAGTGTGCAAGACACTATCAATTTGATGCCAGGATTTAACCCTCGACTGAACTTCAAAACCAATATACTACCTAACCAGCTGTTCAGGGACGAAAACTGCCAAAGCTGGCACGCACCTTTTCGCCATCAGACAGAGTCCGTAGTTTTTCATCCGGATCGCCAAGCGGCCACCCAACCAAAGAATGAAGCTTATGAAAATGCCCATCCCAAGCATCCTGACGGCAGGCCTGCTCGCCCTGCTGCTTTCCCTGGGGGTCCAGGCCGCCAGCACGCCTGCTGACTGGGCACATCTGCAGCCCGAGCGCGAGCAGGTTATTGCCAGTCTCAACATCGTTGAGCTGCTCAGGCGCCATCACTACGACAAACCGCCACTGGACGACAACCGCTCAGCGAAAATTCACGCCAACTACCTGAAAAGCCTGGATCCTGCCCGCCTGTTCTTCACCCGCCAGGACATCGAGCACTACAGCAGCTGGGAAAACCGCTATGACGATTTCTTGCGCAAAGGCGAGCTTGAGCCGGGCTTTGAGTTGTACCGCCTGTATCTGCACCGTCAGTCGCTGTACCTCGAACAGTCTCTGGCCACACTGGAAAACGGCATCGCCAGCCTTGATTTTGACCGTGACGAAAGCCTGGAAACCGACCGGGAAAAAGCGCCATGGCCGGCCGACATGGACGAATTGCAGGATCTCTGGCGCAAGCGCCTGAAAGATGAAGTATTGCGCCTGAAGCTGGCCGGCAAGGATGACCAGGCCATAGGCGAACTGCTCACCCGCCGTTATCGCAACCAGCGCAAACGCATGCGCCAGATTCGCAGCGAAGATGTATTCCAGGCCTATATCAATGCCTTTACCCAGACCTACGACCCGCACACCAGCTACCTGTCACCGGAAAACGCGGAGAACTTCGACATCAACATGAGCCTGTCGCTGGAAGGCATTGGCGCAGTACTGCAAAACGACAACGAGCACGTCAAGATTGTTCGTCTGGTGCCTGCCGGCCCGGCCGACAAAAGCAAGCTGTTGGCACCGGCCGACCGCATCATTGCCGTCGGTCAGGCTGACAAAGAGCTGGTAGACGTGATCGGCTGGCGCCTGGACGAAGTGGTCAAGCTGATCCGCGGCCCCAAGGGCACCAAAGTCCGGCTGGAAATCATTCCGGCCAGCAATGCCCCGAACGACCAGAGCAGCAAGATCGTCAGCCTGGTCCGCGAAGCGGTCAAGCTGGAAGAGCAGGCTGCAAAGAAATCCGTACTCGAGCTGGAGCAGGATGGCCGCAGTGCCAAAATCGGGGTCATTGAAATCCCGACTTTTTACATTGACTTCAAGGCCTACCGTGCCGGCGAGCCGGATTACAAAAGCACCACCCGTGACGTCAGGCGGCTGATCAGCGAACTGCAAAAAGAAGGAGTCGAAGGCATCGTCATTGACCTGCGCAACAATGGTGGCGGTTCCCTGCAGGAGGCCACCGAGCTGACCAGCCTGTTTATTGAGCGCGGCCCGACCGTGCTGGTGCGCAACAGCAACGGCCGGGTTGATGTACTCGCTGACGAAGAGGCCAACGGGCCCTTTTATCGCGGCCCCATGGCGGTGCTGGTCAACCGGTTGTCAGCCTCGGCCTCGGAAATTTTTGCCGGCGCCATGCAGGACTACCATCGCGCGCTGATTGTCGGCGGCCAGACTTTTGGCAAGGGCACGGTACAGAGCATCCAGCCACTCAACCATGGCGAATTAAAGCTGACCCTGGCCAAGTTCTACCGTGTATCCGGTCAGAGCACCCAGCACCAGGGGGTGATTCCGGATATTCTTTATCCGGCCCTGGTTGATGTCGAACAGATTGGCGAAAGCGCCCTGCCCGAAGCCATGCCCTGGGACAGCATCAAGCCGGCCATTGCAGCACGCAAAGACCCGTTCAAACCCTATCTGGAAATACTGCAGGCACGCCATGACGACCGTACCGAGCAGGACCCGGACTTCATTTATAGTCGTGAGCGCCTGAGCCTGGCCCGTCAACTGATGCAGGAAACCGTGGTCAGCCTCAAACAAGACATGCGGCAGGCAGAGCAGCAGCGGATCGAGAACCTGCAGCTACAGCTGGAAAACCAGCGCCGCAGCGCCAAGGGTGAAGAGTTGCTAAAGGCCCTGAAAGACGAAGACGAGGATGACGGCGTCAGCCCCCATGACGAGTCGGACAAAGACCCCCAGAAAGACGCCTATCTGAAAGAAACAGCCCACATCCTGCTGGACTGGACCAGCCTTAACCAGGTTGCCGGGCACCCCTGAGCCGGTCTCCGGCCTGCGGCCTTACAGCTCCTGCCAGTCCAGCTCCAGCGCCCGGACAACCTGCTGCAGCTGGCGGTTGCCTTTCGGCAGGGTGAAACGGGTGGCCTGCATTTCCCGTCGCACCCGGTACTGCTTGCGCAGCCGGTCAAATGCTTCGGCCCGCTGCGCTGGTTCTGCCAAAAGCGTGGCTCGCAGGTCCACATCATCCACCAGCGGGTCATAGAACATTGCTGACAACTGCTGCCGCAACCGGGACGCCGGCATGGAGTCGCCAATGCTCAGGGCAGCAATTTCTGCAGCCGGATAATCGATACCGGTACCTGCATCAAGCCTGAAATGGCGGCAAAACGCCTGGTAAATCATTTCAGTACCGCGAATTTTTCCGTCCAGGCTATAACCGGCAATATGCGGGGTAGCCAGCTCGCACAATGCGGCCAGTTGCGGATCAACCGCCGGCTCATGCTCCCAGACATCCAGCACTACGGCCAGATCCGGACGCTGCTGTAAAACCTGCAGCAGCGCGGCATTGTCAATCACCGGGCCACGCCCGGCATTGAGCAGCCAGCTACCCTGTTTAAGCCTCTCGAGCTGCGGAGCTGACAACATGTGCCGCGTCGGCCAGCTGCCGGAGTCAGTCAACGGCGTGTGCAGGCAGATTACGTCACAACGCTCCAGCAACTCGTCAAGGCTGACAAACTGCTGGCCCGGCAAGGCCGCTACACCGGGCATGCGGCCAGTAGCCTGACGGGGTGGATCGCACAGCAGCACCTGCCAGCCCAGTCCACTGAAAACGTTGGCCAGCCGCTGTCCGACTTCGCCCACACCAACAATGCCGAAGCTGCGCTGAGCCAAATCCTGCTGACGGCGAACCGACAGCAACTGCAGCGCCGCCAGCACATACTCGACAACCGAGCGCGCATTGCAGCCTGGCGCATTGCTCCAGCCAATGCCGGCAGCATCCAGCCAGGCTGTGTCCAGATGGTCGGTACCTATGGTGCAGGTACCAACAAAACCGACCCTGCCGGACCGCAACAGGTCGGCATTGACCCGTGTCACCGAGCGTACAATAAGGGCATCGGCATCCTGCAAGTCCGCGGCCGCCAGATTACGGCCGGGCAACACCACCAACTCCCCGTGCCGGGCAAAGACCTGTGCTTCGGGGATATTCTCATCAATTACGATTCGCATTGCCTTGCCCGTCCTGATCCGGATCCTGGAAAGAAAAAGGCTGCGTCTTGCCTGGCAACACGCAGCCTCCTGTAAACTCGCAGGCCAAAGTCACTTACCTGGCCTGATAAATGATGCCCGGACTGCACTGTACCATGGTGTAAAGCTCCGGCAACCCGTTCAGGGCCTCGGACGCCCCAAGGAACAGGTAGCCACCCGGCTTGAGGGTGGCATGGATACGGCGCAGGATATCCTTCTTCACTTCTGCAGAAAAGTAGATCAATACGTTGCGACAGAACACCACATCAAACTTGCCCAGCAAGGCATAGCTGTCGAGCAGGTTCAGCTGGCGAAACTCGACACGCTGACGCACCGGCAGCTTGATGCGCCAACGACTCGCCTCAAGCTGCTCAAAGTAACGCTGCTGGCGTTCCGTGGAAAGCCCGCGCCCCATCGACAAGGCGTCATACTCTCCCCTTTTGCAAACTTCCACCATGCTGGCAGAAAGGTCGGTGGCGATAATTTGCACACCGGCACGCAACTGCCCCGGATTGCTGCGCTCAAACTCGTCGAGCAACATTGACAGCGAGTAGGGTTCCTGCCCCGAAGAGCTGGCTGCCGACCAGATGCGCAAGCGCTGGTTCGGGTACTTCTGCGCCAGTTCCGGCAGTACTTTTTTCCGCATGACCTCGAAAGGATAAGCATCGCGAAACCACAGGGTCTCATTGGTGGTCATCGCGTCGATAACCTGTTGCTGCAGGCCACTGCGCGGTTGCGACTGCATGCTCCGGAGCAATTCGGTCAGTGATTGCAGGCGCTCCTTTTCCATGATTTTTCTAAGCCGGCTGGTAACCAGGTACTGCTTGTTGTCGCCCAGCAAAATACCCGACTGCTTTTCCAGGTAATCGCGAAACAACTCAAAATCCAGATTCGTTACTGACACAGCACGCGCCTTTAAAAATGAATGAAGCCGCACGATTATAGATCATTTATTGCAGGCAATCCCGACTATTCTCAAACTTCGTGACCAACCGGTCACCCCGCTACAGGATTATCCTGCCCGTCCAGTGAACGCAGCCGGGTAATCACCTTGCCGGCCAGCTCATCGGGCCTGAACTTGGCCTGGAACTCGTCAGCCCCGACCTTCTGCACCATGGCCTGATTAAAGACACCGGACAGCGAGGTGTGCAGCATTACATACAAATCCTTTAGCCCCGGATTGCTGCGGATTTCTGCAGTCAGCGTATAGCCGTCCATCTCCGGCATCTCGATATCCGAGATCAGCATGGCAAACTCGTCAGCCGGATTGATTCCCTGCTGAAGCAGTTCCTGCAGGTAGTCATGGGCCGCCCGCCCGTCATTCAGCACAACCAGCTCGACACCAATGTCCCCAAGCACCCGGCCCAGCTGCTTGCGTGCCACCGAAGAATCATCGACGACCATAACCTTGCGACCGGCAGCGGCACTGCGGACCTGTTCGTCAATCGTTCCCTCCGCCACTCTTTCAGGACTGGGCATCACCTGGGCAAAAACTTTTTCCACATCAATGATTTCAATCAGCTCCTCGCCCACCCGGGTAACTGCGGTCAGATAGTGGTCCTGACCGCTGCCGGGTGGAGGCGGTAGAACTTCGGCCCAGTTAAGATTGACGATACGCTCGACACCGGCAACCAGAAAACCCTGAACCCCGTTGTTGTACTCGGTAATGATGACAAAACTGTTATCCAGATCGGTTTTTTCACGCCGACCAATAGCCAGGGCCAGGTCAATGATGGCTACCGTGGCCCCGCGTATCGGCGCCACGCCCCGCACCACTGCATTGGCGTGCGGCAATGCAGTCAATGGCGGGCACGGCAACACCTCGCGCACCTTGAATACGTTGATCCCATAAAGCTGTGCACCGACCAGGCGAAACAATAGAAGCTCCAGGCGGTTCTGGCCAACCAACTGTGTTCTCTGGTTCACCGCATCCAAAAGACTGGCCATATACATTCTCCGGCTGCCGCACTTCATCTTCGCCGAGGAGGCTGCGGCAACTCTCAATAACCATGGTTTATTTTGCAGCACGGGGTACAGCAGCAGAACTGACCCTCCAGCCCCCGTGTGCTAACCTAAAGGCGTCTGAACGACCAGCGCACAAAGCCCACCATACGAGCACAAAGACCCAAATGACCACCCGAATGCCCCAAAAGCAGCCAAGCCGCCAATACCGCTGGTTGCCGGCCATACTCCTTGCATGCACGGTCATGATCAGCGGGCATGCCGTGGCTGCAGGCCATACAAGCATTGGCGATATTATCGGCACAACCGAGGCTTTTCTTGAACAGCATGTAAAAGACTACTTGCGTACGGGACAGATCGCGGGGCGCCAACAAATAAAAATCAGCCGCCTTGACGCCCGCCTGCGCCTGCACAAGTGCAGCCAGCCGCTACAGGCCGGCCTGGACAACAACAGCCCACCGCTAGGCCGCCTGACTGTGCGCGTGCGCTGTGACGGGGACACACCCTGGAGCATATTTGTACCTGCACATGTCAGCCTTCACCTGGATGTTGTCATTGCAAAGCACCCGGTCAAGCGCAACAGCCTGCTGCAGGCCGGCGATCTGATGCTGGCGGAACGTGACATCAGCACTCTGGGTCAGGGTTACTTTCTGGACCCGCAACAGGTTACCGGTGCCCTGGCAACGCGAGCCCTGAATACCGGACAAGCAGTACAGCCCAATCAGATTCGCACCCCGCCAATGGTCAAACGCGGCGATCAGGTTGTCATCAGCGCCCGCAGTGGCGCCATCAGCGTGCGCATGCCAGGCGAAGCCCTGAGTGACGGCAGTCTTGGCCAACAGATCAGGGTGCGCAACAGCAGGTCACAGCGCGTAGTGCATGCGCGTGTTGTTGCCCCGGGGCAGGTAGAAGTACCCATGTGAACCGGTTTCTGGCAAAATGACGGATAAATGACACCCTGCAACAAGCAGCGCCAATTATTATTTTTTTACGCTAAAGTTTTATTAGTCCACGCCGATAATGGCTGTAAGGTTTAACAGGCCTGTGCCCGACAAGTCCCCTACAAGGCTACAAATCCAGCCTACAACTTGCCGGTGAACCAGCAAAACAGCCAGTGGAGAGTGATCATGGCCATTAATTTTAACCGCCCTGCAGACACACAGTTGTCCAGCGCCCAGCTCAGCAAAATGGCTGATACCGGCAAGAAAGCGTCTTCTGCCGAAGAAGCACCTGCCCAGAGCCCAAACCCCTCCCGCGCCGATAGCGTGCAGCTGAGCAGTAGCGCCCTGCAAATGCAAAACCTGGCAGAACAGCTTGCCAGCACTCCAGACGTCATCAACGTGGAAAAGGTCGAGCAGATCCGGCAGGCTATCGAGGCCGGCACCTACAGTATTGACAGCCGCGAGGTTGCCGATAAGATGTTGGACTTTGAAGCCCGTTTTGATTGATTTAGCAATATGCCGGACACACAACTGCTTGCCCTTCTTGATGCGGATATTGAGATCTGCACCCGCCTTGCCGAGCTGCTTGAACAGGAGTTTGCTGCCCTGAACGAGCGCCGACTGGCAGACCTGCAGCAGTTGCTGGCAGAGAAGCAGCCACTGCTGGAAACACTGGGCCGGCATGCCAGCCAGCGTAGCCAGATTTTGCAGCAACACGGACAGACAGCTGATGCCGCCGGCTTTGCCGCGCTTGCCAGCCAGTCCGCTGCCGCCGAGCGCCTGCAAGACAGTCACGCCAGGCTGCATACGCTGATGGAGCGGTGCCAGACTGCAAACCTGCGCAACGGCAGACTTATACGCACCAACCAGATCAGTGTCGGCAACGCACTGAACATCATTCGAGGCAATGACGGGCCTTCACTGTACGACAGTTCCGGCAGCACCGCCTACAAGGGCATGCAGCGCAGCTTTACTCGCGCCTGAACCTGACTGTTCCCCTTTGTCAGCCTGTATGGATGCCATTATCAAATGTCTGGATTTTTTGGTGAAGGAAGCGGCCCACAGCCCCGAAAATTCTTCGCTCACCCATTGAGCAAGCCAGTGTACTCAACCAGCTTCGGGAACAGAGCAAGCCCCTGACCCTGATATTCCAGGAGCGCAACCAGCGCTTTCTGACCTATCTTGCCGCCATCGACAAACAGGGCAACAGGCTGGCTCTTGATGAACTCGTACCTGAAGAAGGCCAGCGCATGCTGGTGCGCGGAGATGCCTACCGGATTGATGTCTATCTTGAAGGCGTCCACATCCACTGGAAATCATCCCAGATGCCGACCATGGGCCAGCATGAGGGCTACCCGGCAGCCTGGTTCGGTTTCCCGCAGGAAATCACCTATCACCAGAAACGTGGCGCATTCCGTGCCCGCACCCTGCTCGACGAGCCAGTGCGGCTTACCCTGGCCGGCGCCGACCAGGAAGGAAGCCTGCACTGCGAGGTGGCAGACTTGTCGGCAACCGGGTGCAAGGCACGCCTGGCACTGGCGGAAACCGGCTTACAGCCGGGCCAGGCACTGACCAACTGTCAACTGACATTTCCTGGCGGACAGGTAGCCCTTGCCATCGAGGTCAGGCATGTCAGGCCGGACGAAAACAAAAACTCCACCACCCTTGGCCTCAAATTCCTGTCTCCGGACGGCATGGCACAGCGCAACATCGAACGTTATGTAAACCACCTGCAAAGAGAAGCACGACGCCGCCAGGAAGGTGACATTTTCTAGCTTCAAGCAGCCGGCCCTCCGGGCCGGCGCACAAACAGCAGGCATAAAAAAACCGCAAGATCATCTCTTGCGGTTTTTTACGTTTGGTGGAGCTACGCGGGATCGAACCGCGGACCTCTTGCATGCCATGCAAGCGCTCTCCCAGCTGAGCTATAGCCCCAAACTGAAAAAGTGGCGTCCCCTAGGGGACTCGAACCCCTGTTACCGCCGTGAAAGGGCGGTGTCCTAGGCCACTAGACGAAGGGGACGCAGACCCTTCACAACCCTGAGGTTGCAGTGCGAGTTGGTGGAGCTACGCGGGATCGAACCGCGGACCTCTTGCATGCCATGCAAGCGCTCTCCCAGCTGAGCTATAGCCCCAACTCGTTTGGACGGAGCGCATATTAAGCATCTGCCGGATGAATGTCAACAGCACCATGCAAATAAACGCCTACCCCCTGTAACAACGGTCTGCGATCGCTGCATGGAGAGCACAGCCCTGCGCTACGGAGTGTCTCGCCAATGCGCAACGTCCCTGCATAGAATGTGGATCTTTGTAGCGGCGACCTGTGGCCGCCGTGGAAGCACAGCCCGCCGCTACAGAAGGCAGGCTCTCAAGCCAACACGAGGCCAGGCATCAGCTCCAGTGTCCCAACGCAACACCGGTCGCGACTGAAGTCGCGCCCACAAAAAAGCAGAACAAGCCATGGCGACAGCATCCCGCCAACGACGGGATACAAACTTTCCACCCGCACAAGGCCGATTCGGGCCGGGCGGGGCCGGAGTCAGGCATCAGCGTAGCGCAGCCTGACGGAGCGCCCTGCCCCGCCCAGACGCCGCAGTGCAAAACCCGCCACAAACCAGGGCACCGGAGCACAAGTCAAACGGCAAACCCGGCGAGGCGCAACGCAGCAACTCCCGTGTCCCAACGCAACACCGGTCGCGACTGAAGTCGCGCCCACAAAAAAGCAGAACAAGCCATGGCGACAGCATCCCGCCAACGACGGGATACAAACTTTCCACCCGCACAAGGCCGATTCGGGCCGGGCGGGGCCGGAGTCAGGCATCAGCGTAGCGCAGCCTGACGGAGTGCCCTGCCCGGCCCAGACGCCGCAGTACAAAACCCGCGCCAGACATCACAATATAAAACTAATGTCCATATAACCGCGCATAAACCCCGTCTTCCGCCAACAGAGTCTGGTGGTCACCCTGCTCCACCACCTTGCCATCGGCCAATACCAGCACCCGGTCAGCCTGCCTCACTGCACTGAGCCGGTGTGCAATCACCAGCGTGGTACGCCCGGCCAGAAAGGCCTGCAAAGCCTCATGCACGGCCTGCTCGGTGCGGCTATCCAGCGCCGAAGTGGCCTCGTCCAGAATCACCACAGCCGGATCTGCCAGCACCATGCGGGCAATGGCCAGCCGCTGGCGCTGCCCGCCAGACAGACGCACACCAGCCCGCCCCACCACCGTATCCAGGCCTTGTGGCAAGTGCCGCACATACTCGGCCAGCTGGGCCACCTCCAGCGCCTGCCAGCACAGCCCGTCATTCTCGCTGCGGCCCAGCAGGATGTTTTCACGGATACTGGCATTGAACAGGGCCGGCGTCTGCAGCACCACGGCCAGGTTGGCACGTACGGTTTCCAGACCTATCTGCTCGATGGGCACCCCGTTATAGAGAATCTCGCCGGCAGCTGGCCGGTACAACCCCAGCAGCAGCTGTACCAGGGTACTCTTGCCGCCGCCGCTGACTCCGACCAGAGCCACCTTCTCGCCGGCAGCAATGCGGAAAGTCATGCCCCGCAGCACAGGCTCATCACGGTAGGCAAACTGCAGGTTGCGCACTTCCAGTGTCACCCCCTCGCGACTGCCGAAAGGATTGCTCCGTGCCGGCCAGTCAGTTTCATCCTTGCAGGCCAGCAGCTGATTGAGGCGCTGCATGGCCCCATTGGCTCCATACAGGGCGTACTGCAGGTTGAGCAGCTGCTCGACCGGGCCGATCATGAACCACAGGTAGCTGAACACCGCCAGCATCTGGCCAATTGACAGGTCGGAAAACAGCACCGTCAACATCGCCACGGCGCGGAACACATCAATACCGAACTGGAACATCAGGCCGCTGGCCCGCATCGCCGCTTCGGTCTTCCACTTGCTGGCAATGGCAAAGTCGCGCGCATCGGCAGCACGCTGGCGCAAGCGGCCAAAGAAATAGCCCTGATGCCCGCCGGCACGCACTTCATGAATCGCGTCGAGGGTTTCGGTCAGTGCCTGGGTAAAACGTGCCGTGCTGTCGTTTTCCTGCTTCTTCAGATGCTTGACCTGTTTGCCCAGCTTGACCGTGGCGAATACCACCAGCGGATTCAGCAGCAAGATCAGCAACGCCAGTTGCCAGTGCATCCAGAGCAAAATTCCCGCAGTGCCGCAGAGCGTCAGCAGGGCCACCAAAAAACGGCTCAGGGTTTCACCAATGAAACCATCCAGGGTATCCAGATCGGTCACCAGGTGGGCGGCCACCGAGCCGCTGCCCAGGCTTTCATATTCGGCCATGGCAATGCGTTCCAGGCGTCCCAGCAGCAATTGGCGCAAACGGAACACGATGCCTTTGGCCAGCCGGGTAAACAACCGCCCCTGCAGCACGTTGAACACCAGCGAACCAACCCGCAGCAACAACATGACCAGCAACAGGCTGAAGATGTAGCCGACCGGTGTTGCCCAGCCCGCCGGCAGGACATCCTGCAAAAACGGAACGGCCTTGCCGGGCTGCTGCAGCAGCACTTCATCCACCAGCAAAGGCAACAACAGAGGAATGGGGACACTGGACAGGGTTGCCAGTACGGCCAGCAGGTTGGCCAGAATGATCTTGCGCTTGTGCTTTAGCGCCAGCCCGCGGATCAGCCGCCAGTTCAGCTGCCGTACCTGCGGTTCAGACATCGCCAGCACCCGTATCGGCTGCGGCCAGACCAGTCAGAAACTGCATGTCTTCCGGGCGGGTTACCTTGATGTTGTCACTGCGGCCAGCCACCAGCCGCGGCGCCTGTCCGGACCATTCCATGGCCGAAGCCTCATCGGTAATGGCAATGCCTTTGGCCAGCGCTGCGAACAAGGCATCGGTCAACATGCCCAGGCGAAACATCTGCGGCGTCAATGCATGCCAGATTCGCTCACGCGGCAAGGTTTCAACAACCCTGCCCTGCCCGTCGGCAAGCTTCAGGGTATCGCGGGCCGGACAAGCCAGCAGGCCACCAACCGGATCATCACGCAAACTGTCCAGCAGCAACTGCAAATCGCTTTGCTGCAACAAGGGTCTGGCGGCGTCATGCACCAGCACCCAGTCTTGTGGAACGGCGCCCAGGGACGGCAATGCCTGCAAACCCGACAGCACCGAATCTGCCCGTTCCTGCCCGCCACTCACTGTGACGATGTCGGGATGTCCGGACAACACCGAAGCCGGCCACCAGCAATCATGCTCCGCCAGCGGCAGCACAATGCGCTGCAACTGCGGATGTCCAAGAAATATTTCCAGGGTATGCTCAAGAACCGTCTTGCCGGCCACCTGCAAGTACTGTTTGGGCCGGTCTGCCTGCATGCGCGAGCCTATGCCGGCAGCCGGAATGATCAGCCAGAACTTCACCGCCTACTCCATCAGCAAGTACAGGGTTTCACCTTCCCTGACCATGCCAAGTTCATGCCGGGCCCGCTCTTCGACGGTTTCCATACCCTGCTTTAGCTCCATGACTTCGGCTTCCATCACCCGGTTACGCTCCTGCAGGCGCTCGTTCTCGCCGCGCTGCTCGGCGATCTGTTCTTGCAGGTGTCGATACTGGTTGATGCCACCCTCGCCAAACCACAGGCGATACTGCACCCCCACCAGCAACAGGGCGAACACGACAAGAATGACCAGGTGAGACTTCTTCATGAATTCCGGTCCGTGACAGAAAAGGGCAGCGCAGGGCTGCCCTCACAGTATTCCGGCTGCAACCGGTGATCAGCCGCGAAACTCGGCACGGCCCTTGTAGGGAGCCTTGCCACCCAGCTGCTCTTCAATGCGCAGCAGCTGGTTGTACTTGGCGACACGGTCAGAACGGCACAGCGAACCGGTCTTGATCTGGCCGGCCGCGGTACCCACGGCCAGGTCGGCAATGGTGGCGTCTTCGGTCTCGCCGCTGCGGTGGGAAATCACTGCAGTAAAGCCGGCGGCCTTGGCCATCTGGATGGCTTCCAGGGTTTCGGTCAGTGAGCCAATCTGGTTGAACTTGATCAGGATCGAGTTGCCGATCTGCTCGTCAATGCCGCGCTTGAGGATTTTGGTGTTGGTGACAAACAGGTCATCACCGACCAGCTGCACCTTCTCGCCAATCTTGTCGGTCAGCACCTTCCAGCCAGCCCAGTCGGACTCGTCCATGCCGTCTTCAATGGAAATGATCGGGTAACGCTCGGTCAGGCCGGCCAGATAGTCGGCAAAACCGGCTGCATCAAACTGCTTGCCTTCACCGGCCAGGTCGTACTTGCCGTCCTTGTGGAACTCGGTGGAAGCACAATCCAGCGCCAGGGTCACATCATCACCCAGGGTGTAGCCGGCGTTGGCCACAGCTTCGGCAATGGCAGCCAGGGCGGCTTCGTTGGACTCGAGGTTGGGGGCAAAACCACCCTCGTCACCGACTGCGGTGTTCAGGCCACGGGTCTGCAGTACGCTTTTCAGATGGTGAAAAATCTCCGCGCCCATGCGCAGGGCGTCGGCAAAGGTCCTGGCACCGACGGGCTGTACCATGAATTCCTGAATATCAACGTTGTTGTCGGCATGTTCGCCACCGTTGATGATGTTCATCATGGGTACCGGCATGGAGTAAACACCCGGGGTACCGTTCAGGTCGGCAATGTGCGCATACAGCGGTACGCCCTTGGCTTGTGCCGCCGCCTTGGCTGCCGCCAGGGACACGGCCAGGATGGCGTTGGCGCCCAGCTTGGCCTTGTTGTCGGTGCCATCCAGCTCGATCATGATGCGGTCCAGGCCCTGCTGGTCAATGGCGTCTTTGCCCAGCAGTGCGTCACGGATCGGGCCATTGACGTTGGCCACGGCCTTCAGTACGCCCTTGCCCAGATAGCGTGATTTGTCACCGTCACGCAGCTCCAGTGCTTCACGCGAGCCTGTCGAGGCTCCGGATGGCGCACAGGCGCTGCCAACAATGCCGCCCTCAAGAATCACGTCTGCTTCGACGGTCGGGTTACCACGCGAATCCAGGACTTCACGTCCCTTGATATCAATAATCTTTGCCATGAGTCGGATTACTCCATCAGTAATTAAGCGGTTTCTATTGCTGGGAAGCTTTTGATCAAATCATCCAGCTGCCTGAGCTGGGTTAAAAAGGGTTCGAGCCGGTCCAGACGCAGGGCGCAGGGACCATCGCACAGCGCCTTGTCCGGGTCGGGATGCGCCTCAAGGAACAGGCCGGCCAGCCCCTGGCTCATGCCGGCCTTGGCCAGATCGGTCACCTGGGCACGGCGGCCGCCGGCAGAGTCGGCACGGCCACCGGGCATTTGCAGGGAATGGGTGACATCAAAGAAAACCGGGTAGTTGAACTGCTTCATGATGCCAAAGCCGAGCATGTCCACCACCAGGTTGTTGTAACCAAAGGAGCTGCCACGCTCGCACAGGATCAGCTGGTCGTTACCGGCTTCTTCACACTTGGCCAGAATATGGCGCATCTCCTGCGGGGCGAGAAACTGGGCCTTCTTGATGTTGATGACGGCTCCGGTTTTGGCCATGGCCACCACCAGATCAGTCTGACGTGACAGGAAGGCCGGCAGCTGGATGATGTCGCACACTTCGGCCACCGGTTGTGCCTGATACGGCTCGTGCACGTCGGTAATCACCGGCACATTGAACGTGCTTTTGATTTCCTGGAAGATTTTCAGGCCTTCGTCCAGTCCGGGGCCACGAAAGGAATTGACGGAAGAACGGTTGGCCTTGTCGAAGCTCGCCTTGAATACATAGGGCATGCCAAGCTTTTCTGTCACCCGGACATATTCCTCGCAGGCCTGCATGGCCAGATCGCGGGACTCCAGCACGTTGATGCCGCCAAACAGCACCATCGACTTGTCATTGCTGATTTCAATCTGGCCTACCTTGATGGTCTTCTGGCTCATGCTTGCTTGTCTCCCTGAAATTTCAATGCTGCGTTGACAAAACTGCTGAACAGCGGATGGCCGTCGCGCGGAGTCGAGGTGAACTCCGGATGGAACTGGCAAGCAACAAACCATGGATGTTCGCTGATTTCAACAGCTTCAACCAGGTGGCCGTCTTCCGACCATGAAGATACTTCCAGTCCGGCCTTTTGCAGCGGCTCCAGCAGGCTGGTATTGACTTCATACCGGTGGCGGTGACGCTCTTCAATTTCGTTCGTGCCGTAGCTTCTGGCCAGCAGGCTGCCTTCTTCCAGGCGGCACAGCTGGGCGCCAAGACGCATGGACGCCGCGCGGTCTTCGGTTTCAGCCTGACGCGCGGGATGCGGGATGCCCTGGCCTTCCTGCCACTCGGAAATCAGCCCCACCACCGGAAACCCGGTTTCCTTGTCAAATTCGGTGGAGTTGGCACCCGTCCAGCCCAACACATTGCGGGCATATTCGATAACCACCACCTGCATGCCAAGGCAGATACCCAGATAGGGGATCCTGTTTTCACGGGCATACTGCACGGTCTTGATCTTGCCCTCGACGCCGCGCAGGCCAAAACCGCCCGGAACCAGGATGGCATCGACATCTTCCAGCACACCGGTGCCCTGGGTTTCGATGTCTTCGGAGTCGATATAACGCAGCTTGACCCGGGTATCGGTATGGATACCGGCATGGCTCATCGCCTCGATCAGTGACTTGTAGGCGTCCAGCAGCTCCATGTATTTGCCGACCATGGCAATGGTGACTTCTTTTTTTGGATTCAGCTTGGCGTCGATGACCCGGTCCCACTCGCTCAGGTCAGCGGTGTCCGCTTCCATGCCGAAGCGTTCCAGCACGATGTCATCGACACCCTGGGCATGCAGCACACCGGGAATCTTGTAGATGGTATCCACGTCCTGCAGGCTGATGACCGCCCGTTCTTCGACGTTGGTAAACAGGGCAATCTTGCGGCGCGAGCCCAGATCAATGTTGACTTCGGAGCGGCAAACCAGAATGTCCGGCTGCAGGCCGATGGAGCGCAGCTCCTTGACCGAGTGCTGGGTGGGTTTGGTTTTGGTTTCACCGGCAGTGGCAATATAGGGCACCAGGGTCAGATGCATCAGCATGGCACGCTTGGCCCCCACTTCCACCCGCAATTGACGGATGGCTTCCAGAAACGGCTGGGATTCGATGTCACCTACGGTGCCGCCGATCTCGATCAGGGCAATGTCGGCGTCGCCGGCACCCTTGATGATGCGGCGTTTGATTTCGTTGGTGATGTGCGGAATGACCTGGATGGTCGCGCCCAGGTAGTCACCGCGGCGCTCGCGGCGCAACACTTCTTCGTAAACCTTGCCGGTGGTAAAGCTGTTGTCGCGGGTCATGCGGGTACGCACAAAACGCTCGTAGTGGCCCAGGTCAAGGTCGGTTTCAGCCCCGTCGTGCGTGACAAAAACTTCACCATGCTGGAAAGGACTCATGTTGCCCGGATCCACGTTAATGTAGGGATCCAGCTTCATCATGGTAATTTTGAGACCGCGCGCTTCAAGGATTGCGGCAAGGGATGCAGCTGCGATGCCTTTGCCCAATGAGGAAACCACACCGCCGGTGACGAATATATAGCGCGTCATAAAAAACCCTGGGAAATGAGATACAGGCGGTTCCCGCCCGAAAATTAACGTGCCTGCCCCGCAACCAGCGGTTGCGGTCACCCCAAACAAGCATCCAGGGCCAGCCACTCA
>CAYMXO010000023.1:0-27012 GCA_964394445.1 uncultured Thiopseudomonas sp. | reverse complement strand
ACGGCACACCGAAATACAGTGCCATTGCCGGTGTCGGCAGCGTGGACGAAATCACCGCCAAGGTACTCGCTGCACTGAGCTGATTCAGCTTTTTTATGCAGCGTGACTGTTGAAAGCCGCCTTTTGGGCGGCTTTTTCAATTTATGCCTGTGGGAGGGGTTTTTACTGCGGCGCTTGGGCCGGGTGTGACACTCCGTCAGGCTGCGCTTCGCTGATGCCTGACTTCGGTCCCGCCCGGCCCGAATTTGCCTTGAGCGTAGGAAGGTGTGTGTCCCGCCTGTGGCGGGATGCTGTCGCGGCGGCTGGCTGCTTTTGTAAGTGCGGCTTTAGCCGAGAACAGGGCCGGATCCGGACACCAAAGCCTGAATACAGCACCGGTTTCAAACAACAAGATCCGGGTAGCCGTACGGTGTGTGCAGGCCACACCGACTGCGGTAGAAGCTGCATCTACACAAACGGCGCTCCGGCACGATAGCCGGGTTTGTCGTGCCTGTTGTTGCCCGATACGGGTAGAATGCTTGCCCTCGTATTCGATTCTTTTTGTGAGTTCATGCCATGCCGACCCTGTTAGCCATAGATACCGCCACTGAGGCCTGTTCGGTTGCCCTGTTACATGGGGGCAAGGTTGTCAGCCGCTATGCGGTGATTCCACGGCTGCATGCGCAGCAGGTGTTGCCGATGGTGCGGGAGGTGCTGGACGAAGCCGGCATTGTGTTGGCGGATGTCGAGGCCATCGCTTTCGGGCAGGGTCCTGGTGCTTTTACCGGTTTGCGTATTGCCGTAGGCGTGGTGCAGGGGTTGGCTTTTGCGCTCGGCAAGCCGGTATTGCCGGTCTCAACACTGGCTGCAATTGCCCAGCGTGCCTGGCGCGAGCAGAGAGCACAGCAGGTTGCGGTTGCGATTGATGCGCGCATGGATGAAGTGTACTGGGGTTGTTATGCGCTCGACGACGGCCGCATGCAGTTGCAGGGGATTGAGCAGGTGTGTGCGCCCGAGCAGGCCGTGCTGCCACGCATGGCAGAAGGTGACTGGCTGGCTGCCGGTACCGGTTGGCAGGCGTATGCAGGTCGCATCCCGGTAGCAGTTATCGGGCAAGCGGCTGAAT
This sequence comes from uncultured Thiopseudomonas sp., assembly GCA_964394445.1. Taxonomy (GTDB): domain Bacteria; phylum Pseudomonadota; class Gammaproteobacteria; order Pseudomonadales; family Pseudomonadaceae; genus Thiopseudomonas. Next base: position 25,907 of record CAYMXO010000023.1, on the reverse strand, counting down.
CCTTGCCACACGCCGAGGATATTCTGCAGCTGGCACTGTATGAGTGGCAACAGGGCCGCTCGCTACCTGCCGAGCAGGCCTTGCCGGTATACCTGCGCGACCAGGTGGCAACACCAAAAGCCTGAGCAATAGATGCTGCGCTATCGTGGGCATCTGGGGCCTGTAGCGGCGATCAGTGGTCGCCATTGTGGAGAGCGCGGCTCTCCGCTACGGGGCACCGGCAGCATGCAACTTCCGCGCAAGGGCGCAATCCCTTGCATGGGCACAGTTCGTGCAGGAGCAGCTTAGCCGCGAACGTAGGTGATTCTGACCCCGGCAGACACCCGCAAAATTTGTGGTTAGCCGTGATACCTGTCACGAATAAATTCGCTCCGACAGGAGTGGCGTGAAGCATGCCACTCCCACACTCCGCAAATGCGCATTGCCCGAAGAGCAGATACAGAACGCTGCTCTTGGGTTTTCATGCTAAAGTGGGCGCGTTGTAAATGAGGTTTTCTCCATGCGCATTGATGGTTTTTCTCCTGCTTATGTGCCAAACCGCACAACCCGGCCGGATGCTGTAGCAGCATCTGATGCAGCCGCGCGCCAGGCAGAAAACCGTCATCATCCTCTGGATGCGCTGTCCCAAAGCGTCCGCCCGCAAACCTTGCAAGCCATCTCGCAATTGCAGGCGCAGGAAGAATACCAGCGCTATCAGGAACGCCAGCCCGAATTTTCCCGCCAGCATCTGCCCTGGCAAAACCAGCAGGCCATCGCCAGCTACGCCGCTACTTCCAGCCATACTGAAGATGCTGCCGGCTCCAGTCAGGTGCTTGGCCTCGATCTGTACGCCTGATGAGTGTGCGCATTGTTGCCGCTGATCCGGCGCTGGAAAGGCAGGCCGCCCTGCTGGCAGGGCAGCTGGCGCCAGACACAACGGAGCCGGTTCAGTTTGAGCTGCAGCTTGCGCTGGATGGCCTGCAACTGCAGGAAATCAACAGCAAAGCGGGCCCCGTGCGAGTGGATTTTGTTGGCGGAGCCATGGCGCACCGACGCCAGTTTGGCGGCGGTGCCGGACAAATGATTGCCAGGGCGGTGGGCATCCAGGGTGCCGTGCGCCCGCATGTGCTGGACGCAACGGCTGGTCTTGGCCGCGATGCCTTCGTACTTGCCTGTCTGGGTTGCCGGGTGGACATGATTGAGCGTCATCCGGTGGTTGCGGCCCTGCTTGCTGACGGGCTGGAGCGGGCACGGCAGGACATTGATACCGCTCCTGTGGTTGCCAACATGCAGCTACGGCAGGGCAACGCCATCGAACTGCTGCAAGACTGGCAAGACGAAATCCCCCAGGTCATTTATCTTGACCCGATGTTTCCGCAGCGCAGCAAGAGCGCCCAGGTTAAAAAGGAAATGCGCCTGTTTCAGCCACTGGTCGGTGGTGATGACGACGCCCCGGCCTTGCTGGCTGCTGCGCTGGAACTGGCCAGTCACCGCGTGGTGGTGAAGCGACCGCGTATCGCCCCTGCGCTGGAGGGAATGAAGCCGGGTTACAGTTTGCAGGGCAAATCGAGCCGTTTCGATATTTACCCGAAAAAAACCCTCAGGATGGAATGACATGAGCGAGCTGATTCCCCTGCTGGAAGACATTCATGCCTGCACCCTGTGTGCGGAGTTTTTGCCCTTGCCGCCGCGTCCGGTGCTGCAGGCGGGCGAGGGTGCCCGCATCCTGATCATCGGACAGGCCCCCGGTTTGCGTGCCCACGAAAGCGCAACGCCCTGGAATGATCCGAGCGGTGAGCGCTTGCGCGACTGGCTGCAGGTGAGTCGGGAGCAGTTTTATGATCCGCACCTGTTTGCCATTGTGCCCATGGGTTTTTGCTATCCGGGCAAGGGCAAAAGCGGTGACCTGCCGCCACGCAAGGAGTGCGCTCCACAATGGCATGCGCGATTGCTGGAGCAATTGCCGGATATCGGCCTGACGCTGCTGATCGGCCAGTATGCGCAAAATTATTATCTGAAAGACCGCCATGCCAGCCTGACCGGGCGGGTGCGCCATTGGCGTGAACAGCCCGGCAACATGTTGGCGCTGCCACACCCTTCACCACGCAACATTGCCTGGTTTCAGCGCAATCCCTGGTTTGAAGCAGAGGTCATCCCCGAGCTTCGACGGCGGGTGGCGGCATTATTGCCCGGCTAGGGTTGCATTGATTGTCTTTTGTGTTTGCAGGTGCAGCTTCAGCCGCGAACAGGGCAGTATCCGGGCGCAGACAACCAGCGGCAGCAGCAAAACCTGGCCGTGATTCCGGTCGCGAACATGTTCGCTTCTACAAGAATGACGTGCAACATGCGACCATTGTGCAATACGCACGTACGATGCGCGGGCGCGGGCATTTGTAGCGGCGACCTGTGGTCGCCATGGAGAGCGTAACACTCTGCTACAGGGTAACGCGCAGCATGCAACTCTTGCATAAGGACGCAATCCCTTACAAATAAAACCGGCCATCAGGCATTAATGATAGAATATTCGGCATTTTATGAATGGGCTGCACTTGGTTGGCCCGGCAGGAAACCGATTTGATCAAGCCGTTTTTAGCCGAACCCTTTGCCACACTCTGGGCGCAGCAGGATGTTTTTGCCGCTGCCGAAGCCCTTCAGGGTGAGGTATATCGTGAGCTGGAAGGCCGTCGCACCCTGCGCACCGAGGTGGACGGACGTGGGTATTTTGTCAAAATCCATCGCGGTATCGGCTGGGGCGAGATCATCAAAAACCTGCTCAGTGCCAGGCTTCCGGTACTGGGGGCACGCAATGAATACGTCGCCATTCAGCGCTTACAGCAGGCTGGCGTTGCCACCATGACTACCGTTGCCTTTGCTGAACGCGGAAGTAATCCGGCTCGCCAGCATTCATTCATCATCACCGAAGAGCTGGCGCCCACCATCAGTCTTGAAGACTATTGCATGGGCTGGCCACAACAGCCACCGGCATTTGCCATCAAACGGGCACTGCTGGAACGGGTGGCTGACATGACCGGGCGCATGCACCGTGCCGGAGTTAACCATCGTGATTGCTATATCTGCCATTTCTTGTTGCACAATGATCAGCCGATTCAGCCTGAATGTTTCCGGCTGTCGCTAATCGACCTGCACCGGGCGCAAAGCCGTGAACAGACGCCAACACGCTGGCGTAACAAGGATCTGGCTGCGCTGTATTTTTCCGCGCTGGATATTGGTTTGACCCGACGAGACAAACTCAGGTTTCTGCGTGTGTATTTTGAGCAGCCGTTGCGTCAGGTTTTGCGCGATGAGGCCGATTTGCTGCGCTGGCTGGAAAAGAAAGCTACAAAACTTTACGCACGCAAACAGCGTTACGGGGATGCCCTGTAATGAGCAAATGGCGTTTGCATGCCGACTATCAACACTTGGCGAAGGATTTTGGCAGCCTGGAACTGGTGTTTGCGCTGGAAGGTGAGCGGATTACCCATGACTCCGAATCGGAGCTGATTCGCATAGAGCGCGAAGGCATCAGCTATTATGTTAAACGTTACCGCAGCAATGGCACCGGTTTGCGTGCCTGGCACCCGAAACCAAGGGTCAAGGCGGAGTGGCAAAATTTGCAGCATTTTGCTGACTGGGGTATTCCGACAGCCAAGGTCGTTGCTAGGGGGATGGAGCGCACAATGGGCGCATTTGTCCGCGGTGCGATGATTACCCGCGAAATACCCGGAACCCGTGATCTGTCCGATTTGGCCTGGGAAAAAGATGCCTGTTTGCAAGATGCGGAATGGGTGCGACAAGTCAGCTTTCAGGTGGCTGACTTTACTCGCGTCATGCATCAGCACCGGTTTGTACATAATGACTTGAAATGGCGCAATATCCTGATTGACCAGCAGCCCAAAGCCTTCCTGATTGATTGCCCGACCGGAGGCTTCTGGTGGGGGCCATTATTACAGTACCGGATTATCAAAGATCTGGCCTGTCTGGACAAAGTAGCCAAGTATCAGTTGTCGCGCAGTCAGCGTTTGCGTTTCTATTTGCACTATGTGCAGCGACAGCGGCTGGCGGTGGTAGATAAAAAGCGCATTGGCAAAATTATTCGTTTTTTTGCGGGTCGCGAGTAACAGTATGGCGAGGAAACCTTTTGCAAGACTTCATTGACCCGGCGATTCAATCCCTGTTTGCCAAACATCAGCTGGACAGCTTTGCTGCACTGTGGGCGCTGGAGCTGGAAGCGGTAGACCGGCCCAACATCGAACGTGGTGGCTGGAGCAGTGTGTCCTATCTGGAGCTGGATGGGCAGGGCTTTTATCTGAAACGCCAGATCAATCACCTGACCCGCAGCCTGTGCAAACCGTTGGGTGAGCCAACATTTGCCCGTGAGTTTCGCACCATTGAGCAATACCGCAAGCTGGCAATCCCTGCTTTAACAGCAGCGTGGTTTGGTCAGCGTAAAGTTGGCAGGCAACATCAGGCCGTTTTGGTAACTCACGCACTGACTGGCTGGCAGGATCTGGACAGCTGGATGAAACAGTGGCCAGAGCTGGATGTTGCCGTGCAGCAGGGTATTTTGCAGGCCTGTGGGCACTTGGCCAGAACGCTGCATCAGGCTGGGCAAATGCATGGCTGCTTTTACCCCAAGCATATTTTTTTGCAGCGCAGCAACGCAGGTTTTGATGCACAGCTGATTGATCTGGAAAAAACACGGCCACTGTGGCTTGGCCGGCGTGACCGCATCAAGGACCTGGAGCCATTGCTGCGTCGTACCAGTCACGTCTGGACGGCTGCTGAGCATAAAACATTGCTACTCAGTTATTTGCAGGATGAAGCACGTGTTGAGCAGTGGTACCAACTCTTGTTGCGTCGACGTGCAGACAAGGACAGCCGGCCATGAGCAAGTTTTATTTGCAAGGCCGTTCCCCAGAGCTGCCGCACAACTTGCTGCTGCCTAACGGTGAGATCCTAGAATTGCAACAATGGCTGCGCGTGTTGCCCGAGCAGCGTTATGTCGCCAGGGCGCTTTGGCAGGGCCGCAATGTGTTGGCCAAGCTTTATGTTGGCAGCAAGGCGCAGCGTCATCATGCTCGTGAATTGGCAGGTGTCCAGGCGTTGAGCGAGCAAAAGATTCTCACGCCACAGCAATTGGCGAACGGGACAAGCAGTCAGCTGTGCTGGATTTTATTTGAGTTTTTGTCAGACGCAGTGAGCCTGGATCAGCGCTGGCAGCAGTCGCTGAACGAAGGGTGGCCGCAGCAGGAAGCCGTAATCAGACAGGCGCTGGTATCAATCGCTTGCATGCACGAAAAAGGCCTGTGGCAAAGCGATTTGCACCTGGATAATTATTTACAACACGACCAGCAGTTGTATGTGATTGATGGCGGCGGCGTGCAGCAACAAACGCTAGGCCAGCCGCTTGATGCACAACAGGCACTGGACAATCTTGCAGTATTTTTTGCCCAGCTGCCGCACAGTGTCGATCCGCATCATGCTGGCTTGTTACAGTTTTATTTGCAGCAAAATCCAGTCCATCAGCTGGACTTGCAGCAACTGCAAGATGGCGTTGAGGCCGTTCGCCGTTGGCGTATTCGTGACTACCTGAAAAAATCCGCTCGTGATTGCACTCTGTTTAGTGTGCAGCGCAGTGGCTCGGGCGTGATTGCCGTGCAGCGGGAACAGCTGGAAGCGGTTACCGAACTCATTGGCAGTCCAGACAGCTTTATCGACCGTGGCCATATTTATAAAACTGGTGGTGCCGCTACGGTAGCGCGAGTTGAGCATCAGGGCAGGCAGTGGATCGTCAAACGTTATAACATCAAGAACCTGATGCATTGGCTCAAACGGTGCTGGCGGCCCAGTCGTGCCTGGCATAGCTGGCAGGCCGGCTTTTTGCTGGAGCTGGAAGGCATTCCTGTGGTGCAGAATGTCGCGGTGCGTGAACAGCGACTGCTGGGCCTGCGGCAAACAGCCTGGCTGGTCAGCGAGTATGCCGGCGAGCAGGATCTGGTTGACCGCTTTGCCCCCTATATTGAGAACGCTGCTGTTCCTGCTGCTGACCTGCAGCAATTACAGCAACTGTTGGCGAGCATGATCCGCGCGAAAATCAGCCACGGAGATCTAAAAGGCCACAACATTCTCTGGCATAATGGCCGCTGTTTATTAATTGACCTAGATGCCGTGCATCAACACACCAGTCACGGCAGCTTTGTACGCGCGTTTAATCGTGATCGCGCACGCCTGTTACGCAACTGGCCGCAAGACAGCCCGTTGTATCGCTTGCTGGATAAAAAATTACCGCAGATTGACTAAATCTGCCGCTTATTGAGAGGCAAATTCATGGCTTTGACTATTTTGGGTCTGTCCGGTGCACTCAGCCACGACCCATCCGCCGCCCTGTATATTGATGGCAAACTGATTGCTGCCGTAGAAGAAGAGCGCCTGGTGCGCGACAAGCATGCAAAAAACCGCATGCCCTACGAGTCTGCCAAGTTTTGTCTGGAACAGGCCGGCATCGAGCCGAAAGATGTCGATATCGTTGCGATACCTTTTGCCCCGATCAGCATCAAGGAAAAAGCCCGCTGGCACTATGCCAAGCGTTACTGGTATGCGCCCGAGCGGGCGCTGGATGCCATCCTGATGGGTAATCGCCGCTACCAGCGTTACTACAAGAAAATTCAATGGTGTTTGCAGCAACTGGGTTTTGACCTGAAAAAGGTCAAGATCGAACCGGTCGAACACCACCTGGCCCACGCCGCCAGTGCTTATTTGTGTTCCGGAATCAAAGAAAAAACCGCGATTCTCGGTATTGATGGCAAGGGTGAGTACGCCACCACCTTCTTTGGCTACGGTGAAAATGGCAAAATTCACAAAATCAAAGAATTCTTCGATCCTGACTCACTCGGTGGTCTGTACGGTGCCATGACCGAGTTTCTTGGCTTTGAAATGCTGGATGGCGAATTCAAAGTCATGGGCATGGCCCCATATGGCGATCCGACCAAATATGATCTGTCCCGTCTGGCCAAATTTGAAAACGGCGAACTGGTGGTCAATACCGATTACATCAACGTGGTCGGCGTGCGTCGTTACAAAGAGCGCGGCAAGGGCTATTACTTCTCGCCCAAGCTGATCGAGTGGCTGGGGCCCAAGCGTGAAGGTGACATTGCCGACGAGCCCTACATTCACTACGCCGCCAGTGTGCAGGCCCTGTTTGAAAAGCTGTCGCTGGAAATGATGGACTACTATCTGGGTGACATCATCAAGGAAACCGGCCGCATCGCCTTTGCCGGCGGCAGTGCCCTCAACGTCAAGCTGAACCAGAAAATCATCGCCCGCGACGAGGTTAAAGAACTGTTTGTCCAGCCTGCCGCCGGTGATGCAGGTACCGCAGTGGGTGCGGCTGCCTATGTGTCGCAAAAACGTGGTGTGCCGGTCGAGAAGATGGAGCATGTCTACCTTGGCCCGTCCTACAGCAACGAAGACATCATCGCTGCCTGTGCCAGGCACCCAAACCAGCCCGGGTGGCAGAAGATCGACAACGTGCCGGAGCAGATCGCCAAAATCATGGTTGATGGCAACCCCGTCGCCTGGTTTCAGGGGCGCATGGAGTTTGGCCCGCGTGCGTTGGGTGGCCGCTCCATTATTGGCTGCCCGAGCGTGCCGGGCGTAGCCGACCGCATCAACGAGCAGATCAAGTTCCGCGAACGCTGGCGTCCGTTCTGCCCGTCGATGCTGGATACTGTTGCCCCGCAAATGCTCAAGGTGGACCATCCGTCCCCCTTTATGACGTTCACATTTGAAGTGCAGGAAGGCTGGGAGCAGCGCGTGCCAGAAGTGGTGCACGAGGACGGCACCTCCCGCGCCCAGGTGCTGGAGCGCCAACACAACCCCCGCTGGTACGACCTGATGCTGGAGCTGGAAAAACTGACCGGCAATGGCGTGTCGCTGAATACTTCGCTCAACCGCCGTGGCGAACCCATGGTGTGCTCGCCGACCGATGCGCTGAACATGTTCTATGGCTCGGATCTGCAGTATTTGATTATGGAGGATGTGCTGGTGGTGAAGGAGCAACAGGAACCAGCCGGAAGCGGCGAGGCCGGTGATGAATGAGCGGACAAAAGTGGGTCTTACAGTTTTGTCACGGTTATGATGGACCCTTCCTGGATTGCGCCCGTCAATATGCGGTGTTGTTCAAGGATACCGAATACAAAGTCTGCACCGCTTACCTGACCGGTGCGCCCAGTGAAGAAGTGATACAAGGCAGCGCCTCGGATGAGGTGCTGTTTTTTAATTACCGCAGTAAAGACATCCGTGGACTCAAGTTGGCTGCCATCCGCGACTTTAAAAAACTGGTTGCCAGCCGCGACTTTGCCTTCTGCATTGCCCACCGCTTCAAGCCCATCTACATCGCCTTGCTGGGCAGCAGACTGCCAGTGATTGGTGTGCATCACGCCTTTGGTGACTACAAACGTTTGAGTCGCCGTTTGTTTGCCAATTTTTTCAAGCAGCGATTGCGTCTGTTGGGTGTGTCCAATGCAGTGCGCGATGATATGCGTGCATGCTTGCCCGGATTCAAACCGGAAAATATTGAAACCCTGTATAACCGCATTGATGTCACAGCCGTCCAAGCGGAGCAGGTCAGCCGCAGTGATGCACGTGACTTCCTTGGCCTGCCACAAGAAGCTTGGGTTGTTGGTAATGTCGGCCGACTGCATCCGGACAAGGATCAGGCAACCCTGATCAAAGGCTTTGCCTTGGCTTTGCCCAAGTTGCCCCAGGGCAGCCTGTTGGCCATTATGGGCAGTGGCCGTCTTGAGCAACAGCTCAAGGAGTTGGCTGTTGAACTAAAGGTGGCCGATAGTGTGCGTTTTTTAGGGCAGATTCCTCATGGGCGGCGCTATTTTAAAGCGTTTGATTTGTTTGCCTTGACCTCTGATCACGAGCCTTTTGGCATGGTGTTGCTGGAAGCCATGGCTGCCGGTGTGCCGGTGATTGCTACGGATTGTGGGGGGGCTAGGGAAGTGGTGAGTGCTCCTGAGTGCCTGTTTCCGCTGGCGGCTAGCGCCGCGCTGGCAGAAACACTGATGCTGAATTATTCACGGCAACAGGCAGATCAGCCTTCCTTGCTGTTGTTTAGTGATGAGAAAGCACGTGAAACGTTTTTTGCCTGGATATAAAACTAGGCGCCTGCTGCAAGTAGAGCGCAGTGCGTAGCAGTTAGGCTGGTAAATTATGTGTGTTTTGAATCAAGCTGTAGCTTTTGGTTTTTGATCCTGGAGGCAAGGTGTCCAAAATAATAATCTTGATGCCGTATTTTGGTAAATGGCCCTTCTGGATGGAGTTGTTTATTGAGGGGTGTCGACGAAATCCAACAATTGATTGGTATTTTATCAGTGATTGTGGCAAGCCTCCCCATTGCCCTGACAATGTTTTTTATCAGGAAATGAGTTTTTCGGATTATAAAAAACTGGTATCTGAGAAGCTGTCCATACAGTTTGAACCAGAAAGCGCATATAAAGTTTGCGATATACGTCCGGCGTTTGGTTTTTTACACGCTGAATTGGTGCAAGGGTATGACTTTTGGGCCTTTGGCGATTTGGACTTGGTTTATGGTGACTTAAGACGTGTTTATAGCGATGCGTACATCAGCCAATATAACCTGATTTCCAATCATGCAACGCGGGTGTCAGGGCATCTCTGCCTGATCAGAAATACTGAATACATGAATACGCTCTTTCGAAAAATCCCCCGGTGGCAGCAACGTTTCGCAGATCAGACACATCAGGCTCTTGATGAGCGGGCGTTCAGCAAACTCTTCGTAAAACACAAAAATTTCCCTGCATGGCTGCGAAAGCCGCTGGTTTGGTTGCTATATCCATTGACCAGAAAATGCTCTTTTGTAGAACGTTACACAACACCCAATGGGTGTGTTGCCTGGCGGGATGGAAGTTTTACTTTTCCAGAAGAGTGGTTTTGGAGCGGCGCAGGAATTTCCAACAGCCTGCAACCTGAGCCAGATATGCCTTATTTTCATTTTGCAGTATGGAAGAAGAGCGCATGGCCAAGCGCGCCTCTTGATAACGTCCCGTATGAGCCAGGTAAAGTGTATAGGTTTTCCTCCCGTGGGATCGATACGGTTGAAACCCAGATATGAAAAAAATAAAAGTTTTGCAGCTGCATCCTGATTACAATATCAGGAAAACTGACATTTCAGATCTTGGTGAGCAAATTTTTAAATCTCTTCCAGCTGACCGATTTGAAACGGTTACTGCGTTTTTTAGTGGCCGACCGAATGAGAGACAGCCTGAAAGCATTGCCAATCGGTCGGTGTATTTTGAGTTTTCTTCTTCTCAACTTAAGGGGCTACGAATTCGTGCCATGTGGCGCGTGTACAGATTCCTGAAGAAGGAACGTTTTGACGTAGTGATTTGTAATAGGTACAAGCCGGTCAATATGATATTGACATTGTCCCGTTTTGTGAAAATTCCCAAATGTATCGCGATTGTGCACGGATTTGGCGATTATGACCGGCTGTATAGAAAGAAACATCTTGCCAGAAATATTAGTAAGCGCTGGACGTTCGTGGGCGTGTCTGAGGCGGTTAGAAGTTACTTAATTTCATTAAATAGCGGATTGACTGCGGATAATACGGCATATATTACCAATGCTATCGATCTGGATGCGGCCCGTGCGTTGATGCTTGGCAAGGCAGAGGCAAGAGATGCGCTGGGTCTACCTGCAGACGCAGTGTTGATTGGGGCCATGGGCAGGCTGGTACCTCTTAAGGCGCATGACTGCTTGATCCGAGCGTTTGCCAAGGTGGCCCACGAGTTTCCGGCTGCCCAGCTGGTCATTCTGGGTGAGGGGCGTGAGCGTGTGGCACTTGAGCAGCTGGCCGCACAGCTTAATCTTGCCAACAGGATTCATCTACTTGGCTTCAAGGAAGATGCCTTGCAATACCTCAAAGCATTCGATATCTGGACAATGCCTTCCTTGCGCGAGGGTCTGGGATTGGCTTTGCTTGAAGGCATGTGTGCGGGTTTGCCAGTAATCGCCTCGTCGGTACCTGCCATGCTGCCCCTTGTACAAGGAGCTAAAGGCATTGCCGTTGCGCCGGGCAGCGTTGAAGAGTTATCAGCGGCGCTGCGGGAGTATTTGGCCAAGACAGAGGAGGAGCGCCACCAGGCGGGCGCTACAGTTCTTGGTTATGTTCTGGATCATCATGGAGTTGATGAGTTCAGGGCCAAGTACTATCGCCTGATTTCGTCAACATTCTAGGTTGTTAAAATGACTAATACTGTGCAGCCACTGGTCTCGGTGGTGGTGTCTTGCTATAACCACGCGGCTTATATTGAACAGTGCTTGTTGAGTATTCTGGAACAGGATTACCCGCAGGTTGAGCTGCTGGTAGTCGATGATGGCTCCAAAGATGATAGTGTGTCCGTTATTTCCAGGCTTCAGGCCGTGCACGGATTTTATTTCAATGCGCGGGAAAACAAAGGATTGACCAAAAGCCTGAACGAGCTGGTTGCCAAGAGCAATGGCGAGTTTGTTATCCCGCTGGGCTCGGATGATGTAATGCTGCCGGGACGAATTAGTGCTCAGGTCAGCCATATGTTGGGCAAGCCGGAAGTTGGGATATGTGGTGGCAATATTGAGCTGATTGATGAAGCGGGTAAGCTGTATCCGGAAAGCCGGCAGAATCGTTATATACCGTTCAGGCGCATGGATTTTGAAGATGTGTTTCTGGAGCGCAAGCCCTATGTGCCAGCCACCACCCTGATGATCCGCAAAACGGCACTGCTCGAAGTCGGCGGCTTTGATGAAGACAATAATCTTGAAGATTTAATGATTGAGTTGAAAATAACCCGTGCGGGTTATTTTATTGATTGTCTGGCCATACCGCTTGGGCAGCATAGGAAGCATAAAAGTAATTCATCGAAAAATATCCGCTTCATGACGGATAGTATCTTGGACACATACAAGGTTTTTTCAGATCATCCGGATTATTTGTTTGTAAAATACCGCTTCTTAAGTTCGATGTTTTTAAAGATGGCCAATCGTGATAAGTCCTATGCGTTTTCTTTGTTGAAAATGATACCCTTTAAACACTGGAATAAAAAAACATGGCGCGGACTGGTGCGTCTATTCTTTTCTCCTCTCGAAACAGGGTAGGTGCCGCTTGAGTTTTTTCAAGAGTTGGCGAAACCGGCAAGCCAAGAAAAATATACGTAAATTGCCGAGAATTGAGCGGGGAAAAGCGCGTTTTGAGCAGGCTTATCCTGATCGTGAGTATCAGTATGGATATGGCAGCTATGGCTTGCCCATTGTTCATGACTGGTCTGAAGGGGCGGGTTTGAAAATTGGCAAATTTTGCTCGATTGCCGAAGATGTCAATATATTTTTGGGCGGCAACCACCGCCCTGACTGGGTCAGTACATTTCCGTTTCCTGCATTTAGCGTGCAACATGGCGCTATTGAAGAGTATGCAGTGAGCCGTGGCGATGTTGTTATTGGCAACGATGTGTGGCTGTGTACAGGCGCCAAAATCCTATCGGGAGTAACCATAGGTAATGGAGCCGTAATTGGCGCCTACGCAGTTGTTTCGCGCGATGTAGAGCCCTATGCGGTTGTGGCGGGCAATCCGGCTAAAACTGTACGATATAGATTTTCAGCAGAAGATCGTGCGCAACTGGAGCAAATTGCCTGGTGGAACTGGGAAAATAACGCCATTGAGGATGCGGTTCCTTTATTGTGCTCCAGTGAGCTTCAGAAGTTTTACGAGTATGCTCGAAAAATAACCCTAAAGTAGACTGTTGTCTTCCGTGGATGATTTTTTTACGACGCGTTGCTGCTGGCTATAAGAAAGGGCGGCAATCAAGGCAAGAGGAATCCATGTGATGAACCAGTGTTCTTTCGGTCTGGGAAGCAGGCCGCCGCCTTCCGTCATTCCTGCAACCACTCCATAGACGAGCAGGCAGCTTGCTAAAACAAAGATGGGTTTTTCTTTGTTTTTGATGCATGCAACAAGAGCTGCTACATGCATGCCTGTCCAAAACGCAAAACCTGAGAATCCGGTAAAGTACAGGATGGATAGATGCATGTTGTGAGGCTCACGGAAAGCTGTTCCTAGCTTAGCTACATACAAACTGGGCTCCGCATCAAATCCGTAACCTAGTAAGGGAGCTTCTTTTATTTTCTCCAGCGCCATACTCCATAGCTCAGGACGGTAGGAGAGTCCACGGTTTAATAGTAGTTCTGGAATGAATGCGTATGTTATGGCAAAGGCTGTGCACAAGCCTAATAGGGCCGCTATGGTTTTTGAGTTTGGATTGATGAGTGGCAGCCATAGCACGGTGATTGCCAATGCAAGCACGGGTGTTCTCGAGCCTGTCGATAAGGTCATAATCAAGAAGCAGATGGCTGCCAGGTAGGAAGCAAAAGTGAGACTTCTTTTGTTGGCATAGGTGGCAGTGAGTGCAAAAGTAACAGTGTAAAAGCCAAATATATGTGAGCTAAGTAGTGGGTTGTCCAGATTGCCGGGTCCAATGAACCGGCTGTCAAAGTGTCCTGCTTTGATCAGGTCGGCCAGCCATGGCCCAAAGCTATATAGACAGGCAAATAGAACGGTAAAACCTGCCATGAGTGCTGCGTATGAGCTGTATCGCGTTGATTGCGTAAAAGCCAAGCTGGCCGTTGCGAATAGTGCAAATATATACCCGGCCCGGGTGCTCATATTGCCCAGCGCAGCAGGCGTGCTGACTAACGTTGAGATAAAGCTGACTAAAATAAAAGCGAGATATAAAAAAACAATAGGGTTTGAGACGATTCTGAAGTGGTTGCGTTGTGTTAAAAGAATGATGGTGGGCGGTATGAATAGTGTATAGAAAAGCCGGTGGTATATCGAAGTGTCTTCCACAAGGATAAATCCACACAACAAAATATATATTCCAAGCAATAGCCATGTGCGTGGGCCGTACTTTAACACGAAGTTTTTCATGCTTTGAATCAGTGAAGGCGAGATGCTTTCCATTAAAAGACCCACTGGTCCTGTTGGTTTTTTTTGATATGCTTGAAGTTGCGTTTTTTAAGGGTGTTGCTGAGGCGGGTGCCTAATAATTTCATATCCGAAATATCAATCAGCCCCAGCTCGCCTTCTGGAGTGAGCACCACATTCCCCAGGTGCATGGAGCGGAAATAAATCCCCAGATCCTGCACCTTGTCGACAAACTCCCAAAAGCGCTCCCGGATATCTTCCGGACAATCGCCTTCTCCGTCACGCAGCTGGCGCAGGGTGAGGCCGGGCAGGGGATGGTAATGCACGGCATCACGTTCAATGCTGGGAATGCGGTACACGGCAATGATTTCTGGGCAGGGAATGCCGAGCTGTTTGAGCTTGGCGGCATTGTCGGCAAAACGTTGGGCATAGGGCCAGATGGCGGCAGAGGTGATCAGGCGTTTGCGACGGAACAGCTTAAGAAAAGTCCCGTCGGCCAGAATGATGACTTTGTCACCGTGGCCGTCTTGCTCAATTACCTTGCCGTCCTTGCGCAGGGCCAGATAGTCGTCGTGCTGAAGTATTTGCATGTTTACCCCGTGTTGTCAGGCCGTGCAGTTTACCTGAATTGGCTAGAGCTGGCACGGTTCGCGGCTGAAGCCGCTCTTACAGGGCAAGGGGCGGCTGTTATACTGTGCCGCATTATCTTGAATGCTTAAGGCCTGGTATTAATGTTGAGTTTTTTTCGCCACTGGCGTGAACAAGGCTGGTCGCCGATCTCTGCGGACGATTACCGGTCCGTATGGCAGCGGTTTGGCGGCAGCGTGATTACCCATCCGGATTTTGTCGATCAGCTGTCTGGTCTGGCCGGTATCCCTGTGCGCTATCTGGGCTGGCAGAAAAACGGTGACTTGCAGGCAGCACTGGCGGTGTGGGGGCGCGAGCTTGCCTTGTCCAAGACCGGCCTGAAAAGACACGGCAAGCGCCGACTGTTTGACCTTGGCAATGCCGAGGTAATCATCCCGCAAGCGGCTGATTCACAGATAGTTTTGCGTCATGGCGGCCAGTTTGTTTCTTCCTTGCATGAAGGCCGTATCAGCACGCTGCGCAAGCAAAAGCATGAGCTGACCCTTGCCCGTGAGCCGGAGGAATACAGCAAGAAATTCCGCTATAACCAGCGCCGGGAGCTGCGATTGCTGGAAGAGCAGGGTGGCGAGCTGCTGCCTTTTACAGAGCTGTCCAGTGCTGAGCAGGCCGGCATCTATAGCGACCTGTTTGAAAAACGCTGGGGGTTTGCCACGCCCGGCAAGGAACGGCTGGCCGAGGTGCTGGAGCTGCTCAGGCCCTATGTGATCGGTAACTATATACGCATCAAGGGTCAGCCTGCGGCGGCGCAAATCCTGTATCGGGTGGAGTCGCCGGACTGGATCAGTGTCGAGTACATCAATGGCGGGGTTGATCCGCAATTCAACGATCTGAGCCCGGGCAGCGTGCTGACCTGGGTGAATACGCAAGCTGAATGGGACCATGCCCGCGCGCAAGGCAAGGCGTTGCGCTATTCTTTTGGTCGTGCGGATCGGGAATACAAGGACCGCTGGTGCCACCGGGTGCCGGTGTTCGAGGTCAGGTAAGCCAGCTTTCACATCGGCATAATGGGCGATGATTTGCGCCGTTCAGTTCCTTGAATGGTGCCGTATCGGCTGAAGATGATTTAAATTTTTCTAAAAACAATTGCTTCAGTTTTAATTGTGTAGCAACATAACTACATTGATCGGGAGCCCAGAGAGGTACTGCCATGACCATTACCACCCTGTCCAGTCGTGAGTTCAATCAAGGAACAAGCGAGGCCAAGCGGGCTGCAAATACCGGTCCAGTGTTCATTACCGATCGGGGCCGTCCAGCCCATGTTCTGATCAGCTTTGCAGAGTATCAGCGGCTGACCGGCCAGCGGCGAAATATTGCTGATGCACTTGCCATGCAGTCTGATGCAGATATCGAATTTGAGCCGGCTTCTGTGCAAATTGATCCCCAGGTGGCCGACCTGTCATGATGTATCTTCTTGATACCAACGTGATTTCAGAGCTACGTAAAATTCGCCACGGGAAAGCGGATAAAAACGTGGCGGACTGGGCCGAGCGTGTTGATGCCGCCAAGCTTTTTGTATCGGCTATCACCATCATGGAGCTGGAACTGGGCGTGCTGGCAATTGAGCGAAAAGATGCCGCGCAAGGAGCTGTGTTACGGTCCTGGCTTGAGCAGAGGGTTTTGCCTGAGTTCTCCCGTCGAACATTGTCAATTGATACTGCGGTGGCACTGTGTTGTGCTCGCTTGCATGTGCCAGACAAACGAAGTGAGCGGGATGCGCTTATTGCGGCAACTGCCCTTGTCCATGGAATGACTGTGGTAACGCGTAACGTGGCTGACTTTCAGCCTACCGGCGTGAGCACCGTCAACCCGTGGGAGAGCGTTTGCTGACGCGGGCAAGTATATATGCGAAATAACTGATCGAGAGACCAGCAGGGCTTCGTGTGACTTGGACGCAGTGTATTTAAGCTATTGGCAGGTGCGTATCATTGGCAGCCAGGGGTGTGATTCAAGTTGAGTGGCCGCTGGCCTCATCGTGTACCGGTATGTGCGGGAAGCCAGATAGCAGCTGGTTTCTTGTGTCTTGTGCGTACAGTACTTATGATGTTGTACTGGCGCACAGAAGCAGCATCAAGGAGAGTTAAATGCCTAAAGCAATTTCATTACAAGAGTGGCAGGAGCTGCCCGCCAGCGCCCAGAGAGAGGTGAGGGATTTTTATCTGCTTATAAGGGAAAGGTATGCTGTTGGTAAACAGGGCAAGGCCAAGCTGAACGAAACAATGTTGCTGAGCGAGCAAGCTTTGGCGAAGGACTGGCTTAACAAGGAAGAGGATGAAGCATGGATGGAGTTTCAGTAGGGAGCGTTGTGTTTGTGCGCTTTCCCTTTTCTGATTTAAGCGGTGCAAAGAAACGCCCGGCCTTGGTTTTGGCGCGATTGGCAAAAGATGACTTTATTTTATGCCAAATTACCAGTCGATCGTATGCAGACCCTGATGCTGTCGAAGTCCGTCACGAAGATTTTTGTGAAGGACGGTTGATCCCCATTTGAGCTTTATCAGGCCGGGCAAGATTTTTACTGCAAATCAGTCAATTGTTGAGTCATGTGTGGCCAGGGTTCGACAGGAAATTCATCAAAGAACGGTTCAGAAAATTGAAGCACTGTTAAAGGGTGAGTGTTTGAAATATTGACAGGGTTTGCAGGGGTGCCAGGTAAGCGTAATTCAATTAGTGTCCTGTTTTAAGACGAGCTATCCATGTCCCAACGTAAACAAAAGTTGCTCAAACGCCACCGCCAAAACAAGCGGGTTGCGTTGCTTGTGCTGGTTGTATTCATCGGGTTGTGCAGTGCGCTGCTGTCCCTGTGGTGCCTTCCAGCGGGCTTGTTGCTGGCCTGGCTGATGCATGAGGCCTGGTTTGCCGATCACATTTTTTATGCTGCCAGTGACGACTATCATTACAGCTTTCCAGCAGATGCTCCGTTGCATGCTTTGCAGATCCGTGACGGGTTTTTGCACTGGCCTGATGCTGAAACAGCTGGCCCGGACGACACACTGGTTGCGCAAATTCACATTCGCAGCAGCTGGCTGGGCCGGCTGTTTGATCCGGCGGTGCAGCTCGGTAACGACGTGCAAACCTTTGAGCGTGGTGCCAGGGGGATCCGCTATCTGAACCTTACGGGCCAGCATGCGCAACTGAAAAACGGCTTGCCCATTGCCGGCAAGTTTTGCCGGGTGGCTGCGCAAGTTCGGCTGTCGGCATTTGCTGCGCCGGATCTGTCCGGTAAACGCATGATGATTCTGGCACCCCATGCTGATGATGCCGAGCTGGCAGCGTTTGGCCTGTATAGCCAGATGCCGGAGCAGACCAGCATCGTCACCCTGACCCAGGGGGAAATTGAGGCCGGGTTCTATCAGGATATGGGGCTGGAGCGGAAGCAGGCTGCCCGGCTTAAAGGGCGTTTGCGCAGCTGGGATAGCCAGGCCATTCCACTTTGGGGCGGTGTACGTCAGGACAGCTGTGTGCAGCTTGGTTATTACTGTTTGCAACTGCCTTTGATGCGTGAGCATCCGGAACAGGCATTTGGTTCGCGGGAGTCCGGTGAGTCGGATGTGCGTACGGTCCGTGGACAGAATCCGTTCGGGCTGCCATCGGATGCTGATGGCGTGCCGAGCTGGGACAATCTGGTGGCAGACCTTGTTGCCTGTTTGCAGCATTTCAGGCCCCAGGTCGTGGTGATGCCCCATCCACAGCTGGACCCGCATAGCGATCATATTGCTACCGGTCAGGCGTTTGATCAGGCGCTCGAGCAAGTGGAAGACAAGCCGGAACTTCTTTTGCTGTATGCCAACCACCTGCATGACAACGACCGCTGGCCCATGGGTGAGGCAGGTACGGGGGTCGCTTTGCCACCGGCAATGGAGCCGTTGCCGGCGTTGCCGTTATTCAGCCATGTGCTGAGCCCCGGGCAACAGCTGGACAAGGCCATGTCGCTACGCATGCAGCATGATCTGCAGCCACCGCTGGCGGCCAAACAGCTGGTGCGCCGCATGATCCAGCATTTATTGACCGGTCGCCGCTGGCCGCGGATTGATGACAACGAGTTTCTGCGCAAAGCGGTACGCCGGCACGAATTGTTCTGGGTGCGTCGGCTGGAATGACTGCAGGCACCAATGAAATAGCCCAGCAGGTGCCATAGCCGGAGCCCCTGCAGGAGCCACTTCAGTGGCGGCCAATTACCTGAGGGCCTCCACGGCCTCGTCGGCCGTCTCTCTTGTAGGAGCCACTTCAGTGGCGACCAATTGCCTGAGCCAGCCACCGCGGGTCGCGGTTGAAGCCGCTGCTGCAGGGAGCGTATTCGCAGGCCGGGGCTTGTCGCGGCGGCCAAAAGCAAAAACCCGCGATTTACGCGGGTTTGCATGCAAGGCCAGCCTGTTATTTGACCAGCGTGCGCCATTCGCTGTGGGCATCGGTCTTGCCGGTAACCAGGTCGAAGTAGGCGCTTTGCAGTTTGCCGGTAACCGGGCCGCGGCTGCCGCAACCGATCTGGCGGCCATCCACTTCGCGGATCGGGGTCACTTCTGCGGCGGTGCCGGTGAAGAAGGCCTCGTCGGCAATGTACACCTCGTCACGGGTGATGCGTTTTTCCACCACCGGGATGTTCATCTCTCCAGCCAGGGTGAGGATGGTGTTGCGGGTAATGCCGTTCAGGCAGGCGGTGACTTCCGGTGTATAAATCACGCCGTTCTTGACGATGAAGATGTTTTCGCCGGAGCCTTCAGCCACGTAGCCTTCCGGATCCAGCAGCAGCGCTTCGTCGGCGCCGGCGGATACGGCTTCCTGCAGGGCCAGCATCGAGTTGACGTAGGCACCGCTGGACTTGGCGCGGGTCATGGTGATGTTGACGTGGTGGCGGGTGAAGGAGCTGGTGCGGATGCGGATACCGGTTTTCAGCGCCTCTTCGCCCATGTAGGCGCCCCAGTGCCAGGCGGCAATGATCACGTGCACGTTCAGGTTGTCGGCGCGGATACCCATGCCTTCGGAGCCGTAGAATGCCAGCGGACGGATATAGGCACTTTTCAGGTTGTTGTCACGCACGGCAGCGATGGTGGCGGCGTTGATCTCGTCACGGCTGTAGGGGATTTTCATGCCCATGATGTGGGCTGACTCGAACAGGCGGTCCGTGTGTTCTTTCAGGCGGAAAATTGCGGTGCCCTGCGGGGTTTCATAGGCGCGCACACCTTCAAAAACGCCCATGCCATAGTGCAGGGAGTGGGTCAGCACGTGGGTGGTCGCGTTGCGCCACTCAACCATTTCACCGTCATACCAGATTAGACCGTCACGATCAGCCATCGACATTTTGTGTAGCTCCTGAAATAAAGGGATCTTGATTCATGCCCGGACCGGGAGTGTCGTCCCTGTCCGGGGTGTAACTGAGATTCAGCGAGCGCCACATGTGCATGACATAACGGCGTTCGCTGTGAAATTGTTCGCCGCTGACCACGGCCCGCTGTTTTTGCAGGGCAAAGCGGTGGGCAGCCGAGCGGTAGGCCTTGTAGGCTTCTTGCAGCAGATGCATGTCGTCCATGCTGATCAGGCTGGCTTCGCCGAGTGCATCCAGGATACGGATATTGTCGGTATAGGTGACCAGTTGCGGATAGCGCCACGACCACGCCAATGCGGCATATTGCACCATAAATTCGATGTCAACAATACCGCCGGCATCCTGCTTGAGATCAAACTCGCAGGCGGCGGTGAATGCATCTTCGGTCAGGCCACCCTGTGTGTTGCGGGTGCCGTGATTATGCCTCATTTTGGCGCGCATTTGGCTGACTTCTTCGCGCAGGTGTTGCGGTTCGCGCTGGCGACCGAGAATATCCAGCCGCACCCGTTCAAATTCCGCCGTCAGGCGTTCGCTGCCGGTCAGGACCCGCGCGCGCACCAGCGCCTGATGCTCCCAGGTCCAGGCTTCCTGTTCCTGATAGCGGGCAAAAGCGCTGAGCGAGCTGACCAGCAGTCCGGAATCGCCGCCCGGACGCAGGCGCATGTCGACATCATACAGTCCGCCGGATGTGGTGCGGGTGGTCAGCATGGAGATCAGCCGCTGGCCGAGCCGGGTATAAAACTGGGCGCCGTCAATCGGCCGGGCACCATCGGTTTCGGCCAGCGGATCGCAGTCGTAGAGGAAAACCAGATCCAGATCGGAGCCGTGGCCCAGCTCGATACCGCCCAGTTTGCCGTAGCCGACAATGATGAAATCGAGCTCGCAATCGCTGCCGTCCAGCCGCTTCGGCGTGCCATGCTTGCGCACCATTTCCTGCCAGACCAGCAGCAATACCTGTTCCAGAATGGCCTCGGCCAGCCAGGTCAGGTAGTCGCTGACTTTCATCAGGGGCAGGGTACCGGCAATTTCCGAGGCCGCCACGCGCAGGCGGTGGGCCAGCTTGAAATGACGCAGCACATCCATCTGCTGTTCCAGATCGTCTTCGGGAATGCGCAACAGGCGCTCGCGCAGCTCGGCCGCCAGTTCCGGAGCCTGGGGTGGGCGATACAGGCGGCCGGCATTCAGCAGTTCGTCCAGCAGGGCGGGAAAGCGGGCCAGCTGGGTGGCAATCCACGGACTGGCCGCGCAGAGCTCCAGCAGGCGCGACAGTGCGCCCGGGTTTTCCGTCAGCAGCACCAGATAGGCCGAACGCCGAGCTACCGCCTCAATCAGCGGCAAGACACGTTCCAGCACCAGGTCCGGCTGTTCCTGCTCCACCACATGGGACAGAAAGCGCGGCATAAAAGCGTCCAGCCGCTCGCGGCCGAGCCGCTGCATGGCGCGTACCTGGCTGCCGTTGCGCAGCTGGCAAAGATCCTGCCAGGCTGCCTGGGCATCATTGAAACCGGCTTCTTCCAGTTGCTGCAGGATGCTGCTTTCGCGAATCGACGCTTCCCACACCGGCAGCCACTCGCCGCCAATGTATTCCTCGTCGTCGTGGTCAGGGTCGGCAATCACTGCGCGGAACTGCTCCTCGACCAGCTGGCGACACTGGTTCAGGCGCTCATGAAACCCTTCCCAGCCGGTATAGCCCATGATCGCGGCAATTCGTGCGCGCTGGAGTGGCTGGGAGGGCAGGCGCTGGGTCTGGCGGTCGGCCACAGCCTGCAAGGCGTGTTCGGTGTAGCGGAGAAAACGGTAGGCATCCTTCAGCGCGGCGATTTCATCAGCATCCTTGTAGTTTTGCCGGGCCAGGGTATCCAGCACATCCAGCAGCGGGCGTTGTTGCAGGCTCAGGTCGCGACCGCCGTGGATCAGCTGGTAAGCCTGGGCGATGAATTCCACTTCGCGAATGCCGCCGGCGCCCAGCTTGATGTTGTCGTCCATGTCCTTGCGCATGACTTCCTGGCGAATCAGCTGCTTCATCGAGCGCAGTGCTTCAATGGCGGAAAAATCCAGGTAGCGCCTGTACACAAAGGGACGCAGGATGCGCAGCAGCCGGCTGCCGGCCTGCTGGTCGCCGGCCACCACCCGGGACTTGATCATGGCGTAGCGTTCCCAGTCACGTCCCTGGTTCTGGTAATACTGCTCGATGGCGCTGAAACTGTGCACCAGCGGTCCGCCGGCACCGTAGGGCCGCAGGCGCATGTCAACGCGGAAAACAAAACCGTCCACCGTCAGCGAGTCGAGCACCTTGATCAGTTTTTGGCCCAGCCGGGTAAAGAACTCCTGGTTGTCCAGGCTGCGTTTGGCACCGCTGGTTTCGCCGGTTTCCGGATAGGTGAAGATCAGGTCGACATCCGATGACAGGTTGAGCTCGCCGGCGCCCAGCTTGCCCATGGCCAGCACCACCATCTGTTGCGGCTGGCCACTGGTGCGTCCGGTCGGTGTGCCCGACTGGCGGCATTGTTGCTCGTACAGCCACTGGTAAGCCAGGCTGATGCAGACGTCGGCCAGGGCAGACAGCTCGCGGGTGGTTTCGCTCAGCTCGACCAGGCGGGTCAGGTCACGCCAGATGATGCGCACTTGCTGCTGGTTGCGAAAACGACGCAGCACGGTTTGCAGCTCGTCTTCGCTGGTGCAGGCCTTGATCTGCTGCTGCAATGCATGGCGCATGTCGGTGGCAGCCAGAGGCTGTTCAAGACTGCCATCGGCCAGTTGTTGCAGAAGAGCCCGGGGATCACGACAGGCCTGGGTCAGGACAAATTCGCTCAGCGTAAATACATGCCGGATGCCGGTCCGGGCTTCTTGCGTCAGCCGGTCATCGTCCAGATTCGCCTCCCGCAAGGCGTTGTGCCAGCTCTGCATGGCCTGCTGCTGCAGCGGGGCAAGGGTGTCCGGCAAGGTGTCGAGCAAGTGCGGAATCATGGTGTGATTGTCCAGGCAGGCGGTCGGGGCGTTGTCGATATCTCTACCGCGGTATTCTAATCAATGCAGGGTTTCGCACAAGCTGCCGTCCTTTGCACCCAAAGCAGGCCGCTGTGCAGATCCGCCTGTAACCAGAAATGGCAGATTGTTTTGTAACGGAGAGCTGCGCTCTCCATGGCGACCATAGGTCGCCGCTACGGTGGTGTATGCACTTTTTGCAAGGTTCTGTAACGCCTGATGGTTTCGAGTAACGACAGGAACGGATGCCACGCGCTGTGGCTGGTGTGGACGCTGATGTCTTGTAGCGGAGAGCTGTGCTCTCCATGGCGACCGCAGGTCGCTGCTACGGTGGAGTGTGTCAACTTGCAGGGTAACGGTTTCTCAGGGGCAAGTTTCGTCGTACAAAAAGGTTCGCGATAAAAATTAAAGTGGCACGGCAGTGCAAGCCGGCAACCCGGCGCCCGACTATCGTTTTGGCGCAAGGCGGGAACCACAAGACGGCACGACCGTTTTGTCGTAGTATGACCCAAAGGTCTAAGCCACCGGTTTGACCTGAAAAGATGACGAACCAAGATTTTTGTAGTAAAACTACAAGAAAGTCGGATCCAGGACTTTGAAGGCACCGAGCGGCTCGCATGACCAGTTGCGACGTGCCCGGGAAAGGCCGGCAATCCCGGCCCCAAAAGTACCGCAGCCAACATGGCAGGCAGTTACCGTACTGTCGGACCATGTTTCCAGACACACATGTTCAGGAGTCAATCATGCACGATCTAGATCCCGTCGAAACCCAGGAATGGCTCGATTCCCTGAGTTCCGTTGAAGAGCGTGAAGGCGAAGAGCGCGTTCACTATCTGTTGTCCCGCCTCGGCGAACAGGCCAGCCGCAGCGGTATCCGCCTGCCCCATGCCATCACCACGCCGTACCGCAACACCATTCCGGTCACCCACGAGGCACGCATGCCCGGTGACCTCTTCATGGAGCGGCGCATCCGTTCGCTGGTGCGCTGGAACGCGCTGGCGATGGTCATGCGCGCCAACCAGGCCGACCCGGATCTGGGTGGCCACATTGCCACCTTTGCTTCCAGCGCGACCCTGTATGACATTGGCTTCAACTATTTCTTTCAGGCTCCGACCGAAGAGCATGGCGGCGACCTGATCTACTTCCAGGGCCACGCCTCCCCCGGCATTTATGCCCGCGCCTTCCTGGAAGGACGCCTGAGCGAAGACCAGCTGGAAAACTTCCGCCGTGAAGTGGACGGTGGCGGCCTGTCTTCTTACCCGCACCCCTGGCTGATGCCGGACTTCTGGCAGTTCCCGACCGTTTCCATGGGACTGGGCCCGATCCAGGCGATTTACCAGGCCCGTTTCATGAAGTACCTGGAGCACCGCGGCCTGATACCTGCGGGCAAACAGAAAGTCTGGTGTTTCCTGGGCGACGGTGAAACCGACGAGCCGGAAGCGCTCGGCGCCATCTCGCTGGCCGGTCGCGAAAAACTGGATAACCTGATCTTTGTCATCAACTGTAACCTGCAGCGCCTGGACGGTCCGGTGCGCGGTAACGGCAAGATCATCCAGGAGCTGGAGGGCAACTTCCGCGGTGCCGACTGGAACGTGATCAAGGTCATCTGGGGCCGCCTGTGGGATCCGCTGTTTGCCAAGGACACCGAAGGCGTCATGCAGCAGCGCATGGAAGAAGCCCTCGACGGCGACTACCAGAACTACAAGGCCAACGACGGCGCCTTTGTCCGCAAGGACTTCTTCGGCACCGATCCGCGCCTGCTCGACATGGTCAGCGACATGACCGACGACGAGATCTGGAAGCTCAACCGCGGTGGCCACGACCCGTTCAAGGTGTACGCGGCCTACCACGCGGCGGTCAACCACGAAGGCCAGCCCAGTGTGATTCTGGCCAAGACCATCAAGGGTTATGGAACCGGCAGCGGCGAGGCGCAGAATATCGCGCACAACGTGAAGAAGGTCGACCTGGACAGCCTGCGCAGCTTCCGTGACACCTTTGCCATTCCCGTCGATGACGATCAGCTGGAAGGCTTGCCGTTTTATCGTCCGGCCGAAGACAGTGCCGAGCTGCAGTACCTGCGCAAGACCCGCGACAAGCTGGGTGGGCCGGTACCGCAGCGTCGTCAGCGCAGCATGAGCATTCCGACGCCTTCGCTGGATACCCTGAAAAGCATTCTTGATGGCAGCGGCGACCGCGAAGTGTCCACCACCATGGTGTACGTGCGTATTCTGGCGCAGTTGCTCAAGGACAAAGACCTGGGCAGCCGTATCGTACCGATTGTGCCCGACGAGGCGCGTACCTTTGGTATGGAAGGTTTGTTCCGCCAGCTGGGCATCTATTCCTCCGTGGGACAACTGTATCAGCCGGTCGACAAGGGCCAGGTGATGTACTACAAGGAGGACGTCAAGGGTCAGCTGCTGGAAGAAGGCATCACCGAGGCCGGTGCCATGTCGTCCTGGATGGCGGCGGCCACCTCCTACAGTCACTACAACCAGCCGATGTTGCCGTTCTACTCGTTCTACTCGATGTTCGGCTTCCAGCGCATTGGCGATCTGGCCTGGGCTTCCGGCGACATGCGCGCCCGTGGCTTCCTGATGGGCGGTACCGCCGGACGTACCACGCTGAACGGCGAAGGCCTGCAACATGAAGACGGGCACAGCCATATTCTGGCCGGCACCATCCCCAACTGCCACACCTACGATCCGGCTTTTGGTTACGAAATGGCCGTCATCATGCGTGAAGGCATCCGCCAGATGATGGAGGAGCAGCAGGACCGCTTCTACTACATCACCATGATGAACGAGGCCTACAGGCAGCCGGCGATGCCGCAGCGCGAGCATATCGAGCGCGACATCATCAACGGCATGTACCTGTTTGAGGAAGACAAGCGCCAGAGCGGCAAGCATGTCCAGCTGCTGGGTAGCGGCACCATCCTGCTTGAAGTGCTGGAAGCCGCGAAGATCCTGCGCGACGAGTTTGGCGTGGGTGCCGATG